>NZ_CP150166.1:1914865-2582231 GCF_037963765.1 Sporosarcina sp. FSL W8-0480
CGGAATTTATTCCTTGGAGTGAAATTGTATTGATAGGCGAACACCGTATCCTTTTTGGAAAAACACATAGTATGGGGGATTTCGACATTGACGACAATTGACGGGAAATGGCTATTCATCGGAACGGATAAGCGATTATCGGAATGTTGTAGAATTATGAAGGAATCGGGTGCTGAAACATATCATTACAATGGAAATTCGTATACAGATGAGCTATCCACTGTGCTTGAGGAGTTTGCTCCTACACATATTGTCTTTCCGGTTCTTCAAATGGAAGGCACCATTCCCGTTGGAAAAATCAAAGAAGGTACCATTCTTTATCCTGGAGTGGCTACTCAGGATTGGATAAATCATTTCGTTGAAGCGGGGATTACTGTAAAGTCCTATCAAAAGGAAGTTGAATACGTTTGGGAGAATGCAAGGTTAACGGCGGAAGGATTTTTAATAGAGTACTATTCCTCAACAAAACGCCGTATATCTGGTGAACATTTTTATATTGCTGGTTTTGGAAAGGTGGCTAAAATGACGGCCGAGGTTCTCTCTTCACTTGGGGCTTCGGTTACCATTTTGGCTCGTTCTCATGATCAATTAGGTGAAGCATCTGCAGTTGGATATAAGACAATCCCGTTAACAACGGGTGATGTTAATTTGCATGGAAACTTCATTAACACAATCCCGGCAAAATGGATGCGTACTGGCGAAAATGCTGAAATTCGAATTTTTGACTTGGCTTCAGCGCCGGGCTGCCTAAAGGACAATGACCCTGTTGAATACTATACAATACACCTCGGATTACCCGGTAAGCATTTTCCGGTTGATGCGGCAAAAGCACTTGCTGATGCATTGCTGAGGATGAATAGTAGATGAAAGGGGAAAATAGATGCTACAAGGTAAAAGGATAGGCCTTGGTATAACGGCATCACATTGCACGTATGACCAAATACTTCCTGTGATAAGTGAGTTGCAAGAAAATGGTGCGACTGTAGTACCGGTAATTACCCATTCAGTACTAACGGCAGCAACAAGATTCGGAACAGGTGAAGAATGGATAAAAAGAATTGAGGAAGCAACTGGCGAAAAAGTTATTTCGACTATTGTAGGTGCTGAACCATTTGGCCCCACTTCTCCGGTAGATATTATGATTATCGCTCCGATGACTGGAAATTCAATTAGTAAATTTGCAAATGCAGCAACGGATTCACCAGTTTTAATGGCGGCAAAGGCTACTTTGCGTAATGGTAGTCCAGTATTACTTGGTATTTCCACGAATGACGCTTTAGGTTTAAACGGACAAAACGTTATGAAGCTCCTGAATATGAAAAATGTCTTTTTCATCCCATTCGGCCAGGATGATCCATACAAAAAACCAAACTCCCTTATCTCCGACTTCACAAAAATGGTACCAGCAGCGGCCGCAGCACTTGAATATAAACAACTTCAACCCCTCTTGATCATTCATGAAAAATAATCCAAAGCAGATTATTAATGTATATGATATAATCTCTCCAATGAACTCTTGTATATTTATTCAGGAGTACTTACTACTTGTAATGAAAGGGAGACAGCAATGAAAAATGAAAATCTAAATGTGGCAATTGTCGGAGCAACTGGAGCGGTCGGTTCGAAAATACTTGAAAAGCTTGTAGAACGCAAGTTTCCGGCAAAAACCATTAAAATGCTTGCCTCAAAACGTTCTGCGGGAACAGAGATTTCTGTTGGTGGGCAAACATACATCGTAGAAGAAACTGTCCCCGAATCATTTGAGGGCATTGATATCGCCTTCTTTAGCGCCGGGGGTTCCATTTCCCAGAAGTTTGCACACGAAGCCGTTAAAAGAGGGGCTGTAGTCATAGATAACACAAGTGCATTTAGGATGGATGAAGGTGTGCCGTTAGTTGTTCCAGAAGTAAATTCATCTGCATTAAAAGATCATAATGGAATCATCGCGAATCCAAATTGTTCAACAATCCAAATGGTGGCGGCACTTCAACCAGTGAAGGAAAAGTTAGGAATCAGCCGGATCATCGTTTCGACATACCAGGCCGTATCTGGTGCAGGATCTGAAGCGATTGATGAGTTGGAGGAACAGAGTAAGCAATTCGCTAACCGGTCAAGTATCACAGCCGAAATACTTCCTTCGGCTTCCGCTGACCGTCATTTCCCAATTGCTTTCAATGCGATTCCTCAAATCGATCTTTTCGATGATTCGGGCTATACATTGGAAGAACTAAAAATGATGAATGAAACTAAAAAGATTTTTGGGGACCAAAAATTAGCTGTTTCTGCAACTTGTGTCCGTCTACCTGTTGTTACTGGACATTCCGAGTCTGTTTATATCGAAACGGAAACGAGTGCAACTGTTGAAGATATTCGCTCAGCAATTGAGAGCGCATCAGGTGTCGTCTTGCAAGATGACCCATCTAACCAACTTTATCCGATGCCTTTATATTCAGAAGGTAAAGATGAGGTGTTTGTTGGCAGAATTCGAAAAGACCCAAATCATCCAAATGGATTCCATCTCTGGATTGTTGCGGACAACTTGCTAAAAGGAGCAGCTTTGAATTCAATTCAGATTGCTGAAGAGCTGATTAAGTAAAGTTATATTAGGTTTAAAGAGAATTGCATCAAGAGTAAGCTACGAAAAGGAATGATCAGTATGGATCTTGGATATATAGGAACGGCAATGGTCACACCTTTTTCCGAATCAGGATACATTGATTATGACTTGACGGAGACGTTAATTGAACATCTTATAGCAACTGGGACGGATTCCTTGATTGTATGTGGTACAACAGGGGAGTCGCCCACTCTTAATCATGAGGAAAAATCGAATCTATTTAAATACGCAATCGAAATCGTAAACAAGAGAATACCTGTTATTGCAGGTACAGGAACATTCAATACTGCGGAAACCGTCAAGCTGACGAGGCAGGCTGAAAGACTTGGGGCGGACGGCATCATGCTTGTGACCCCTTATTACAACAAGCCTGATCAAAAGGGGATTGTTGCCCACTTTTCACATATTGCAAATGAAACGAATCTTCCCATCATGCTTTATAATATCCCCGGAAGGTCGGCAGTCAATATGCAGGCGGAAACTGTCATCGAATTATCAAAGATCAAGAACATCCGAGCTGTAAAAGAAGCAAGCGGAAGCCTTGATCAGATTTCAAACATCATTTCCGGCACCGATAAGGGATTCAAGGTGTACAGCGGAGATGATGCCCTTACATTACCCGTCTTATCGGTCGGTGGTGATGGAGTCATTTCGGTTGCATCTCATATTGTCGGTTCGGAAATGCAACAGATGATGAATGCATTCAAGTTAGGTGACACGAATAAGGCAGCGGAAATGCACCGTATGCTTCTTCCGTTATTCCATGCAATCTTCTCCGCTCCAAATCCAGTCCCTATTAAATATGCTCTAAAGAAAATTGGGATTAATACTGGAGGAGTAAGAATGCCGTTAACAGAATTCGGTCGTGAGTCCGTAACATTTGACGCCATTTGGAATGAATTTAAAAATAGCCAACAAATTTCCCCATAAACTAAAGCCGGTTGCACAATACCGGCTTTTTTTGTTTGTGTAGTAGGGGCGTTCTCACGTATAATGAAACGTAGTCGTTGTGGACGGGTAAGCAACAAATATGTTAGGTTTGATGGATACTGGTTATTCGGGATTTACGAGTGCACATGTTAATTGAATGTAAAAAACACTAATCCCTTAAAAGCATACATAGACGGACGATTATCCAATATCAGTCTTTTTACAAACATGTATAGGAGGAAATAAATTGACAAAGGTAAAAAATGAAGTGATAAAAGTAATCCCTCTTGGAGGAGTTGGGGAGATTGGAAAAGCGATGTATGTCGTTGAAATTGACGACGAGCTTTTCATAGTGGATTCAGGGCTAATGTTCCCGGAAGGTGAGATGCTTGGGATTGATATCGTAATTCCTGATTTGACATATATAGAGGAAAATAAGGAGAGGGTTAAAGGGATTTTCCTGACGCACGGTCATGAAGATGCTATCGGGTCCATCGCCTACCTTCTGCAAAAAGTGCAAGCACCTGTCTATGGTTCGAAACTGACTCTTGCACTTGCGAAAGAACATTTGAAGGATATGCCGGCACCTGCTGGTGTTAAGTTTTTTGAAGTTACAAATAAAAGCCGTATGAATTTTAAACGGACATACGTAACATTTTTCCATACAACTCATAGTATTCCTGATTCACTTGGCATCGTCTTCCACACGAGTGAAGGAGCAATCGTTCATACAGGAGAATTCAAGTTCGATCAGTCGGCAAAAGGTAAATACCGTCCGGATATCTCAAAAATGGCTGCACTTGGAGAAGAAGGGGTGTTCATTCTAATGTCTGATTCCAATGAGGCGGAACGCCCTGGATATACGACATCTGAGTTGGTTATTGAAGAACAGCTTTCCACGACTTTTCATGGAGCAGAGGGACGCATCCTTGTTGCACTTTACGCATCGAATTTCATAAGGATTCAGCAAGTTTTCGATAAAGCCTTGGAAACTGGCAAAAAAGTAGCGGTTGTCGGTAAAAGTCTTGAAAGCTATTTCGAAGTAGGAATGCGCTTGGGCTATTTGCAAATAGAAGAAGATATGGTCATCTCCGTGAAAGACATCGGAAAATACTCTGATGATCAAATCGTCATCATCGTTACTGGAAATAAAGGCGAGCCACTTGATGCGCTTGAAAAAATTGTGAGAAAATACCATAAAGACATTAAGATAAAAGAGACTGATACTGTCCTAATCACGTTTACTCCGTCTCCTGGCATGGAAGTTTCCATGTTCAAGATGGCCAATGAACTGTCTAAGGCAGGGGCAAATGTTCTTACTTCATCACGCAACGTTCACGTCTCGGGGCATGGAAGCCAAGAAGATTTGAAATTCATGTTGAATCTGATGCAACCTAAATATTTCATCCCAATTCAGGGTGAATACAAGATGCTAATTGCACACTCTAAGCTTGCCCAACAGGTCGGTCTACAGAAATCCCAGATTTTCATTGCGGACAAGGGTGACATTGTCGAATATAAAAATGACAAAATGAGAATGAGTGGTCGGGTGCAGGCAGGGAACATCCTTATCGATGGTATCGGGGTAGGAGATGTCGGGAATATCGTCTTAAGAGACAGAAAGCTATTGTCGCAAGATGGAATATTTACTGTGGTCATCACACTAAGTCGCAGACAGAAAAAAATTGCTGCAGGTCCTGAAATTGTGTCTCGTGGGTTTGTCTATGTACGTGAGTCAGAAGAGCTGTTAGAGGAGTCCAAAAAACTTGTCCATAAGATTGTCGAAAAATATGTGAATAAAGATACATTCGAATGGACAAACATAAAGCAAGAGATCCGTGATACGTTGAGTTCGTATTTGTTCCAACAAACAAAAAGAAGACCAATGATCATTCCAATCATCATGGAATACTAATTCAACACTAACAACAATTACAACTGAGGATTTCCATGCCGACCGGACGGCGGGAAATCCTTTTTGTGAAAGGAGGAGGAACATGTCCAAAAAATCGAAGAAAAGAAAAAAGGCAAGTGCTTCACGGAAAAAGAAAGATGGCATTAATCCATTAGTGTATGAAGTTTCAGGTTTAACAATGATCGGTTTCGCCATTATTATTATTTTCGAGTTTGGAATAGTAGGAAGAGGTCTGTCCTCGTTTGCGAGACTGCTATTTGGTAATTGGCATGGAGCTGTCCCATTTTTATTGATTGTCCAAGCGCTTCTTTTCATGATCAATCGTAAAACAGTAGCGTGGAAAAATCGTATTGTTGGGGGTAGTCTATTCGTCCTTGCAAGTTTATTACTCTTTAGCCATATCCACTTATTTAAAGAATTGTATGAAAGTAAAGTACTCATGACCAATTCGGCTTTGAAAGAGACATGGAAAGTCCTTGTAACTAACGGAGGAGTAACTTCCAGAAGTGGTGCGCTTGGAGGAGGCATAGTTGGTGCTATCCTATTTGCTCTATTCCATA
Organism: Sporosarcina sp. FSL W8-0480; assembly: GCF_037963765.1. GTDB lineage: Bacteria > Bacillota > Bacilli > Bacillales_A > Planococcaceae > Sporosarcina. The sequence goes on from NZ_CP150166.1 coordinate 1,920,888, forward strand.
CATTATTTGATTCCTCTGGTGCGACTGTTGCTGGGGTACTTCTTTTGTTGGTCGGTATCATTCTATTAACAGGAAAAGCATTCGTTCCGTATATTTTAGAGATGTATCCGAAAATAGCAACATCTTTTAAAGCGAAATTCGAAAGAAACGAAAAGAGCAGGAAGAACGAAAAGAAACCAAAAGAAAAACAGGATTCACCTTTACCATCAAGAATGTCCCGATCCAAAAAAGGGAAACAACTTGATAGTGAAAACGAGCAAGAGTTTACACCTCACGTGGATGAGAATGTAGAAATTATCTCTAAACCGATTATTTCTAACTTCATGGAAAATGTAAATAAGTCGACCCACGATGAACAAGCCGCTGTATCAGAGTTGGAAAGACCAGTAGAGCAGAAAAGGGAAGAAACGAACAGCCCTGAACAAAATCAGATGGACACGTATTCTGGGGTTGCAGGTGAGGAGGAGAATGTTTCATATATACTTCCGTCGCCTTCATTACTACGCCAGACTCCTTCAAATGACCAATCTGCAGAGTTTGTTTCCATCCAAGCCAATGCCGAAAAGCTTGAGAAGACGTTTTTAAGTTTCGGTGTGAAAGCTACGGTTGAACAAGTACATTTAGGTCCTGCTGTAACAAAGTATGAAGTGCTCCCTGACACGGGTGTGAAAGTTAGTAGAATCGTTAGTCTTGCGGATGATATTGCACTTGCCCTCGCAGCAAGTGACATTCGAATCGAGGCACCAATTCCTGGGAAATCTGCTGTCGGGATTGAAGTGCCGAATAGTTCTGTCGCTATTGTGAGTCTGCGGGAAGTTATTGAAGCAAAAGAAAATAATCGCCCCGATTCTAAATTGATGATTGCGCTTGGTCGAGATGTGACTGGACAAGCAATGATGGCTGAGCTGAATAAAATGCCACACGTTCTTGTAGCAGGATCGACGGGCAGCGGGAAAAGTGTATGCATCAACGGCATTATTATTAGTATTTTAATGCGTGCCAAGCCCCACGAAGTTAAAATGATGATGATTGACCCTAAAATGGTTGAATTGAATGTGTACAATGGAGTTCCCCATTTGTTAGCGCCGGTTGTAACCGATCCCCGGAAAGCTTCCCAGGCTCTAAAGAAGGTTGTATCTGAAATGGAACGCCGATATGAATTGTTCTCTCATACAGGAACTCGGAATATTGAAGGGTACAACGAACATATCGAGCAATGGAATGTAGAAAACGATGAAAAACATCCGAAAATGCCTTATATCGTAGTGATTGTTGATGAGCTTGCAGATTTAATGATGGTTGCTTCGAGTGATGTCGAAGATTCTATTACTCGTCTTGCCCAAATGGCAAGGGCTGCTGGTATCCATTTAATCATTGCGACTCAACGTCCAAGTGTAGATGTCATTACAGGGATTATTAAGGCAAACATTCCTTCACGAATCGCATTTGCTGTTTCATCTGCTGTAGACTCAAGAACAATTTTAGACGGCTCTGGAGCAGAGAAGCTTTTGGGTAGGGGTGATATGTTATTCCTGCCTGCTGGTGCATCGAAACCAGTTAGAATTCAAGGAGCCTTCGTTTCCGATCAGGAAGTGCAAAGTATTGTCGACTTCGTCATAGAACAACAAAAGGCTCAATATCAAGAAGAAATGATACCTACAGATATCGAGGAAGTACAACCACATGAAGAAACGGATGAGTTGTATGATGAAGCTGTACAATTGGTCATAGAGATGCAGACTGCCTCAGTATCTATGTTGCAACGACGTTTCCGAATTGGATATTCAAGGGCGGCCCGGATTGTCGATCAAATGGAAATGCGTGGAGTCGTAGGTCCTCCGGAGGGCAGTAAGCCGAGACAAGTCCTTGTTTCTCGAACGGAAGTCGATATTCATTAACAAAATTTATGACTATCGAAGCAAGATTGTAACAACTTACTATCTAAAAATCTTGTTTTTATAAAATCTACTGTTTATTTTGTAGGATGAAGATGATATAGTATGAATGGTTAGGAAAGATGTTACACGTCTGAGGTCTAACCTCACTAAGGGGAGATTGAACATGTTGGTTAAGACGGATCAAAGGCATTTATACGTGCAAGTAATTGAACGTTTAAAGGATGATATTGAATCCGGAGTATTCAAAGAAAATGAGAAATTCCCCTCGGAATTTGAGCTTGCGAGGAACTTAGGCGTCAGTAGGGCGACACTAAGGGAAGCCTTGCGTGTTCTTGAAGAAGAAAAAGTGATTATTCGCAAACATGGAGTAGGCACTTTCGTGAATCCGCGCCCAATATTCTCATCAGGTATCGAACAACTATCAAGCGTTTCGTCAATGATTCGAGATGCTGGGATGGAACCAGGTACTATATTTATGGAGGTTCAAGAGAGTTTTCCTACTGATGAATTGAAGGCGAAATTTGATTGCGAAACGGAAGATGGTCTTGTTACAATTAAAAGGGTTAGAACGGCTGATGGAGATCCAGTTGTATATTGTATCGATCACGTACTTTCCAAGAATTTAAATGCTGGGGCAGAGGACTTATTGAAAGAATCAATTTTTGATTCGCTCGAAAAATCGGGTAAGATTAAAATTGCCCAAGCTATAGCGAATATTGAACCACTTGGGTACGATGATGAAGCCTCCTCAATTTTAAGATGTGGAGTGGATATTCCTTTGCTTGTTTTAATTCAGTATCACTACAGCGAAGAAGGCGAAATGGTCCTTTACTCTAAGAATTATTTTAGGGCCGATAAGTTCAGCTTTCATGTAGTTAGAAAAAGGGTATAAGGTCGATTGGAAAGCTGATAAGTAGGCACTTACTCAATTGCAGGCGGAGATACTGAGTGAAGTCATCCCTGTCAAGTTGTCTGTAAGCGCTTGCCAGTATCCCAAGAGTCCTTTAATAGACGTTCATACGTCAAATTTATATACCAAAATAAAACATAGGGAGGTCCAAATCAGTGAGCAAACGTAAATACGGACTTGCATTATCATTGGTTCTTGCAGCAGGTACATTACTTGGTGCATGTGGTACGGACAAAGACAAAAAAGATTCTACATCATCAAAAGGTGGAAATGAATCAAACTTTTCAGTAGCGATGGTTACGGATGTCGGTGGTGTTGACGATAAATCCTTCAACCAATCAGCTTGGGAAGGGATTCAAAAGTTTGGTAAGGACAACGGTTTGGCTGAAGGAGATGGCGGTTACACATATCTTCAATCAAAAGGTGAAGCAGACTATACAACAAACTTAAATGCACTCGTTCGTCGTGATTTTAACCTCGTATTTGGCGTAGGTTTCATGATGGAAGAAGCAATCGGCACGATTGCAAGCCAACAAACAGATAAGCAATTTGCAATCATTGACGGTGTTGTTGATGAACCGAACGTAGCAAGCATTCTGTTCAAAGAGCAAGAAGGGGCATTCCTTGCAGGTGTCGCTGCAGCATTAATGACAAAAACTGATAAAATCGGATTTGTCGGCGGTGTGGATATCCCTGTTATTAACCGTTTTGAAGCTGGATTTGTTGAAGGTGTTGCAGCAGTAAATCCTAACATTAAAGTTGACGTGAAATACACTGGATTCTTTGACAAAGCTGAACTTGGTAAAGCTGAAGCGGCTCGTATGTATTCTTCAGGCGTAGACATTATCTTCCACGCAGCTGGTGGAACAGGTAACGGTGTTTTCTCTGAAGCGAAGGAACGTAAACAAGCTGATAAAAATGCAAATGTATGGGTGATCGGTGTTGACTCTGACCAATACGACGAAGGTCAAGTTGGATCTGACAACGTTACATTGACGTCTATGCTGAAGCGTGTTGACGTGGCGGTACAAGACATCTCCGCACTTGCTAAGGAAGGTAAATTCCCAGGCGGAGAAACAAAAGTTTACGGTCTTCATGACGATGGCATAAAACTTGCAGATTCTCGTGGTGCGATTCCTGAAGATGTTCTGAAACAAATTGACGAATATGCTCAAAAAATCGCTGATGGTGAAATCGTAGTATCTGAATCCCTAAAATAATTGATAATCAGCAATAAGGGCCGGTTTAATCCGGCCTTTGTTGTGGATAAGGATATTGTGGGATTCATCCATTTAATTGGGGAACGAAAGTTTGTAGTAAATTAATAGACTAAAAGGTTCTTTATCAATATAACTTAGCTTATGATTAAATCATAAGCCTTTTATATTAGGGCATTCCGCTTAAGGAATGAAAGAGAATCTTTTATTGTATTAATTTTTTCCTATAGATTAACGTTATATCATTATACAAGGAAGTGAAACCATTGGAATATGTCATTGAGATGTTGAACATTACAAAGAAATTTGGTGAATTCCGGGCGAATGACAACATCACCCTACAATTGGGAAAAGGAGAAATCCATGCGTTATTAGGTGAAAACGGCGCCGGGAAATCTACATTGATGAACGTATTATTCGGGTTATATCAACCTGAAGATGGAGAAATACGTGTCAATGGAAAAAGGGTCAATATCTCGAATCCAAACGTAGCAAATGATTTGGGAATTGGTATGGTTCATCAACATTTCATGCTTGTAGAAAATCTGACTGTTACAGAAAATATTATTCTTGGCAGTGAGCCGAAAAAAATGGGTGTTGTCAACATCAAGGACGCTGCAAAAAAAGTCGCGGAAATCTCTAAACTTTACGGTTTGAATGTAGATCCATTTGCGAAAATTGAAGACATTTCTGTTGGGATGCAGCAACGGGTGGAAATTTTAAAAACACTATATCGCGGTGCTAACATTCTCATATTTGACGAACCGACGGCTTCACTAACCCCACAAGAAATTCAAGAATTGATTGCTATCATGAAGAAGTTGATAACTGAAGGCAAGTCAATCATATTAATCACTCATAAGTTACAAGAGATTATGGATGTATCTGACCGCGTCACGGTCATCCGAAAGGGTCAGGGAATCGGGACAGTTGTCACTTCTGAAACGAACCCAGAAGAATTGGCAACATTGATGGTCGGTAGACAAGTTACCTTTAAAACTGAAAAAGGTCCTGCAAACCCCACTGATGAAGTATTGTCCATACAGAATCTTGTTGTTACAGATAACCGGGGGATTGAAAGAGTAAAAGGTTTGAATCTATCAATTCGAAAAGGTGAAATTGTCGGACTTGCCGGTATTGATGGGAATGGCCAAACCGAGTTGATTGAAGCTATTGCTGGCCTAAGAAAAGTGAAAAGCGGTAAAATCACGATTAATTCTAAAGATATTACTGGCAAAACTCCAAGAGAAATAACGCAATCTGGCCTTGGACATATCCCTCAAGACAGACATAAGCATGGTCTTGTACTGAATTTCTCGGTCGGCTATAATGCCGCATTGCAAGAATATTACCATGAGCCATATTCGAAAAATGGAATCATGAACTATAAGGAAATCTCATTAAAAGCTAATAAAATCATAGAAGAATATGACGTTCGTACTCAAGGAGAGTGGGAACTTTCCCGCGCATTATCTGGAGGAAACCAACAAAAACTGATTATCGGCCGTGAAGTATCCAGGGATCCAGATTTGCTCATTGCGGCATTACCTACAAGAGGACTCGATGTAGGTGCGATTGAGTTTATTCACAAACGTCTAATTGAACAGCGTGATAATGGGAAGGCAGTTTTCCTAATATCATTCGAGTTAGATGAAGTTATGAATGTTTCAGATCGTATTGCGGTTATCCACGATGGACAAATAGTAGACACTGTAATTCCAGCTGAAACAAATGAACAGGAATTAGGTCTATTGATGGCAGGGCATGCCATCAAAGGTAAAGACGCATTGAAAGAAGGTGTGGATCGAGATGTCAAATAGAGTTATTAGTCTTTTAGTTCCGGTCATTTCGATCATACTTGGTTTACTTGTCGGAGCAATTGTTATGCTTTTCAGTGGCTATGATCCGGTTAACGGATATATAGCACTTTGGAATGGGATTTTTGGAGATAGCTATGCTATTGGCGAAACGATACGGCAAATCAGCCCTTATATACTTGCGGGACTTGCTGTAGCATTCGCATTCCGTACGGGACTATTCAATATTGGTGTTGAAGGACAGTTAATGGTAGGTTGGTTTACTGCTGTGTATGTCGGGGCGGCATTTGAACTTCCTATGATCATCCATTTACCAATTACTCTGTTAGCGGCTGCAGCAGCAGGTGCCCTTTGGGGATTTGTCCCTGGACTTTTGAAGGCAACGCTTCGAGTGCATGAAGTTATTGTAACAATCATGATGAACTATGTTGCCCTTCATGTTGTGAATGCATTGATCAAAACAGTTTCAGGCGGAAACTATAAAACAGAAAAAATTCAACCGACAGCATCATTGCGGTCAGATTTCCTTTCGAATTTAACAGATTACTCAACGCTTCACTATGGTATTTTTGTTGCCTTGGCGATGGTTGTCGTAATGTGGTTCATCTTGGAAAAAACAAAAACTGGTTTCGAGTTAAAATCAGTCGGTTTCAACGAAAATGCTTCCCAGTATGCAGGGATGAATGTTAAAAAGAACATTATCCTTTCCATGGTCATCTCCGGTGCGTTTGCCGGGCTTGCTGGCGCAATGGAAGGTCTTGGAACCTTCGGCAGCATGACAAGCCAAGGTGGTTTCACGGGTATTGGATTTGACGGAATTGCGGTTGCACTACTTGGTGCAAACACTCCGCTTGGTGTAATTTTCGGTGCTTCTTTATTCGGTTCACTCAAGTATGGTGCGAATAATATGCCGAATGCCGCAAATATCCCGCTTGAGATTGTTTCAATCGTCGTTGCACTTATCATTTTCTTTGTTGCTTCAGGATATATCATCCGTGTTGGACTGCAACGTCTGAATAAGAAAAAGGAGGCGAAATGACATGAGCTTTTTAGAAGTTCTCTATTTTATCATCCCGACTTCAATCGCTTATGCCGCCCCTCTAATCCTTACAGCAATAGGTGGCGTTTTCTCCGAACGCTCCGGTGTTGTCAATATTGGACTTGAAGGCCTTATGGTAATGGGTGCGTTTGTAGGTATTGTTTTCAATTTAGCTTTTGTTAACGTATTTGGCGGGTGGACACCGTGGATTGCACTTCTTGCCGCGATGCTCGTTGCTGCAATCTTCTCTATCATGCACGCTGTCGCTTCCGTTTCCTTCCGGGCTGATCAGGTAGTTTCTGGGGTAGCGATCAATATGTTAGGGATTGCAATTGCGTTGTTCTCTGTAAAATTGATGTTCGGTAAAGGACAGACTGATTTCATTCAGCAAAAAATTCCGCGTATCAATGTTCCGATCTTACAGGACATCCCGATCATCGGGCCGATGTTCTTCAAATCACTTTATGGTACTTCCGTTTTGGCAATCGCTATCGCTTTCATCGCGTGGTTCGTCATCTACAAAACACCATTCGGCCTACGGCTTCGCTCAGTAGGGGAACATCCGATGGCCGCTGATACGATGGGGATCAATGTCTCGAAAATCCGTTATACTGCGGTAATCATTTCTGGTGGTCTTGCAGGTATCGGCGGGGCAATTTACTCTCAAACGATGACAGGTGATTTTGGTCACGCAACGATTAACGGCCAAGGTTTCATGGCATTGGCTGCGATGATTTTTGGTAAATGGCATCCGATTGGGGCACTTGGAGCTGCCTTATTCTTCGGTTTTGCTCAAACTCTTGCAATCAGTGCCGGATCAATTGATATCGATTTCATTCAAAAAATACCAGCTGTTTACTTCCACATTCTACCGTACGTCTTGACCATCTTGGCGCTCGCTGGATTTATCGGAAAAGCGAACGCACCAAAGGCGAATGGTGTACCTTATATTAAGGGAAGCAGATAAAAATAATTTGCCGCCTGGACTCCACTATGGAATCCGGGCGTTTTTTTATGCAAAGATTAATAATAAAGCGTATATTTTGCTCTAAGATCGTTGTGGAATGTATAGTGTAGAAAGGTATTCGTATAATAAAGGAAAAACGAGGTGTTCAAATGTTTAAGAAAGTTGTGCTGCAAAAGGGCGTCAACCTCTATATTCGACAAACAGAACAATTCAAGACAATTACAATGTCTATAAAATGGATTTCGGAATTAGATGCAAAGCAAGCCGCGCATCGTGCTGTATTATCGAATGTACTACAGGATTCAAATGCCGAATATAGAGAACAAAGTGAATTGAGAAAGGCATTGGATGAACTTTATGGCACCGTTCTTTACCTGGATGCATCTAAACGTGACAACACACATATTATCTCGCTTAATATGGAATGTGTGAACGATGAGTACCTGTCTACAGACGGTGTTTTTAATGATGCTTTAAAGATGATACAAACTGTTATTTTCAAACCGAATTTTAAAGATGGTACATTTGACGAATCTGTTTTGCGTCGTGAAAAACGAACTGTGATTGAACGTATCCGATCAATCTATGATGATAAAGCAAGATATGCCCATAAGCGAATGTTCGATTTAATGCGTCCGAATAGCCCGGCTTCTATTTCAGCTAACGGAACCGAAGAAGATGTAGAAAGTATTACTGGTGCAACTCTTCTCGATACATATGAGAATATGTTGAAAAATGATGCGGTTGACATTTATATTGTCGGGGATGTCAAAGAGGAAGAAATAGTTGAAAAATTTAAAGAGATGTTTAACTTTCAAGAGAGGGAGTTTGTCCGTAAGCCTTCCGAACTTGACGTGTATGATGTGAAAGACGTCAAAACGACCTTTGAGAAACAGGATATGAAGCAAGGGAAATTGCAAGTTGGATATAGCACACCCGTATCCTTTTATCATCCAGACTATCCTAAAATGCAAGTTACAAATGGGGTTTTCGGCGGATTTGCACATAGTAAATTATTCATGAATGTCCGTGAAAAAGAGAGCATGGCGTACACTGTAAATAGTGCCTACGCTGCGTATTATGGCGTAGTATATGTAATGGCTGGAATTGATGCAGAGCTTGAGGAGAAGGCGGTAAAATTAATTGGTGAACAACTTGATGCTTTAAAGAACGGTGATGTTACAAATACGGAACTTGAGCAAACCGTTGCGTTATTATCGAACAGTATTCGAAGTGCGTTTGACTCTGCACGAGGGCAAATCGAAATTTACGATCAATATAAATACTTTGACGCGGATTTCTCCGCTGATAAATGGATTGCACAGTGGAAGGCGGTAACCATTGAAGACATCAAACAGATGGCCTCACAGATTAAATTGGAGCTCATCTACTTGTTATCGGGAAGGGAGGCATAATGATGGAAAAGATCACCTTTGACAATTTACAAGAAACTTTATTCCACGAGAAGCTTGATAATGGATTAAGTGTGTATATATTACCTAAACGAGGATTTTCCAAGACATATGTCACATTTACTACAAAATATGGTTCAATTGATCGAACATTCATCCCAAGAGGGAAGAAGGATTTTGTAACAGTACCGGATGGAATCGCCCACTTTTTAGAACATAAGATGTTCGATAAAAAAGAAGGGGATGTCTTTCAGAAATTTGGGGTTTTAGGAGCGAGTGCGAACGCATTCACCTCTTTTACACGGACATCGTACTTATTCTCGACGACTGAAAACCTTTATGAAAACACGAAAGTATTATTGGATTTTGTCCAAGAGCCGTATTTCACGAAGGAAAAGGTTGATAAGGAAAAAGGGATTATCGCTCAAGAGATTACAATGTATGATGATAATCCAGACTGGCGTAACTATTTTGGTACGATTGAAAGCCTATACAAAGAACATCCAGTTAGAATCGATATCGCGGGAACTATTGATACAATAGAGGAAATTACTGCTGAACATTTGTATGAGTGTTACGAAACATTCTACCACCCTTCGAATATGGCTGTTTTCGTCATTGGTGCTGTTGACCCGGATGAAATGATGAATTTCATCAAGGAAGATCAGAAGGGGAAGGAGTTTTCTGAACCTGAAGAGATTACAAGGGAATTTCCGGAAGAGCCGCTCGAAGCTGCTACGAAGAAAACAGTTCTTGAAATGGATGTCCAAAGACCGAAATTCAATTTTGGCATGAAGTGTAACCGTACAGATCTTAAGGGAGAAGATATGCTACGTCAAGATTTGGCAGTTAATCTTGTTCTCGACATCCTATTCGGTAGGACATCCGAATTCTACACGAACGCTTACAAAAACAATTTGATTGATGAAACCTTCCATTATGATTTCACTTTGGAAAAAGGCTTTGGATTTGCAACTGTTGAGTCAGATACAGAAAATCCGACAGATTTGGAAGCTGCAATCCAAAAAACGATTATTTCAGAGGTTGAAAATTGGACAATTACTGAGGCGGACTTGGAACGTGCACGAAAGCGAAGAATCGGCCAATTTATGCGCTCGCTAAATTCGATTGAATTCATTTCCAACCAATTCACAGCTTATAATTTTAATGATATGAATTTATTCGACGTTGTTCCGACCCTTGAAAAGATGACCTTAGATGACCTTAAAGATGCCTTCTCTACGATTTCGAGCGTTGAAAGTCATACAGTTATGACAATCGTTCCTAAAGCGAAGGAAAACTGACTATGAAGCGCTATGGGGTAGTCCTTGGGGCATCCGGGGGTATTGGAGAAGCCATCAGCCGAAAGTTAGCTGCTGATGGCTGGTCCTTGTACCTTCATTTCAATAAAAATAAAAAAGGGGTTTCTCGTCTTCAACAAGAATTATCCGCAACTTACCCCAATGGGGATTTTCAACTTGTCCAATCGGACTTTTCAAAAGAAAATGGAGCTGAAATCCTTGCTGCCCAGGTGGGTCATGTCCAGACAGTAGTTGTGGCATCTGGACAATCTATGCTTAAACTTTTGACGGATACAACTCAACAAGACATGGATGCTCTTTGGAAAGTGCATATGCAAAATCCATCCTTGTTCATAAGTTACATATCGTCTCAACTACGAAGTTACAAAATATCATATATTGTTTTTATCGGTTCGATTTGGGGAAATACAGGAGCTGCCGGTGAAGTCATGTATTCTGCTGTAAAAGGTGCCCAACATGCTTTTGTTAAGGCGTATGCTAAAGAGGCGGCATATACGGGGACTCGTGTGAATGCAATAGCGCCTGGGTGGATAGATACAGTAATGAATGAAGAATTATCAGACGAAGATAGACAGATGATAATTCAGCAGATTCCATTGCAAAAAACTGGACTACCTGAAGAAGTCGCAGAACTTACTAGTTTTTTAGTCAGTGGAAAAGCGGATTATATGACAGGCGAAATAGTAAAGTTAAACGGCGGCTGGTATATTTAAATTGAAAAAGGGAGATAATGTTCTCCTTTTTCTTTTTTACTTTTCTTCAACCCATTAATCCGTTATTATAGAACTAAGTTGCGACTTGCGCGTCCTATACCCTAAGTACTTTAAAAGGGTTGCAAATGAACGGTTTCTATTTTGTTGTTATCTCGGATTGGATATAGGGAACGATAGGAGTGTGTCGAATGGGTGAATGGTATGTCGAATACGAGATACAAGTGAATCGACCTGGCTTGCTTGGAGATATCGCTTCACTTTTAGGGATGCTTCGCGTTAATATTATTACGATCAACGGCGTGGATGGTGGCCATCGCGGAATGCTGGTCAGGACAGAAAATGATGATCAGATCAAACGTTTTGAATTGATCGCATCCACAATGGAAACCATTCAAGTAAAGAAGATTCGCGAGCCAAAATTACGTGATATTTTAGCTGTAAGGCACGGAAGGTATATCCAACGGGATATCGATGATCGGAAAACGTTCCGATTTCTCCGGAGCGAATTGGGCATTCTCGTTGACTTCATGGCGGAATTGTTTAAGCAGGAAGGACATAAGTTAATCGGGATACGTGGAATGCCACGAGTCGGAAAGACGGAATCGGTAGTTGCCGCGAGTGTGTGTGCGAATAAGAAATGGATTTTTCTATCTTCTACGATGATTAAACAGACCGTTAGAAGCACCCTTGCTGGAGATGAATTCTCCAGAGATAATATTTTCATCTTAGATGGCATTGTCTCACGTAAGTCAGGTGATGAAAGGCATATGCAGCTTGTTCGTGAAATGATGGGTATGCCTTCTATTAAAGTTGTCGAACATCCGGACATGTTTGTTCAGCATTCCGAATACGACATGGAAGACTTTGACTATATTATCGAATTACGGACAGATCCAGATCAGGAAATCTCATATGAGATGATGGAAAAGAATCATATGATGTCCGACACAGGTCCGATGGGCGGATTTGGAAACTTAAACTTTTAAGAAGGAAGGTGACTGAAATGACCGGATTAGGTGATCGTCTAAAAGAAGCTAGAACTGCAAAAGGCTATTCATTGGATGATTTGCAAACCATAACAAAAATTCAGAAACGGTACCTTTCCGGTATTGAAAATGAAGATTACAGTATGATGCCTGGAGCTTTCTACGTTCGTGCGTTTATCAAACAATATTCAGAAGCAGTCGGCTTGGACGCTGATGAAATGTTGGCGTTATATAAAGAATCAGCTATTCATGATAATCTCGAAGAAGAAACAATCGCTCCTCAATTGACAAGGAGCCGTGGCTTAAAAGGCAACAGTCGTCTGAATGAAACAATACCGAAAATCATAGTGGCATTTTTCATAATTGTAATCATTGTAGTAGTTTGGGTTTTTTGGCAACAAGCCGCTTCGAAGCAAACAGGCACCGATGTACAACCTGAAGATAAACTGGTTACAATGGATAACAATCAAACACCGGGAAATACTGAAGAAGTAGTTGACGATCCAATTGAGAAAGAAACAGTTGAACCAGATCCTGAACCTGAAAAGGAAGTTAAAGAACAGGTTCTTGCATTTGAAAGTTCAACTGGAGCGGATTTTAAATACACTTTAACAGATGCAGATGAATTCAAGCTTAAAATTGATACATTTGGAGATACGTGGATTGGCGTGCAGAACGAAAAGAAAGAAGAACTAACGCCAGTTGCCCGAGTCATGAAAAATGGGGAAACGCTTGAGTTAGATGTTTCAGCTGTTGAGTATATCCGAATTCGAGTTGCCGTACCTGCATATGCAAACATCTATGTGAATGGCGAAAAGTTGGAATACGAGTCGGATGTTAACCCGCAAAATATATACATTGAATATAAGAAGTGAAAATAGTCATCTATATGGATGACTATTTTCATTCACCATACATACCGCAATTATTTTTGCAGGAGGATGAGACAGTTGAACTTACCGAATAAAATTACGGTTTCCCGTGTTTTTCTAATCCCTATCTTTATCATTTTCATGCTTGTCGATTTTGGAATGGGGACTTTGAATATAGGGGGTACTACACTTCCAACCGAGCATTTAATAGGAGCTATCATATTCATTGTAGCCAGTTTAACGGATTGGTTTGATGGCCATTTAGCAAGAAAGCATAATCTCGTTACGAATATGGGGAAATTCCTCGATCCACTTGCAGACAAGTTACTTGTTTCCGCAGCGTTAGTCGTTTTAGTGGAATTAGGGCATGCAGCTTCATGGGTCGTTATCATCATCATTAGCAGGGAGTTTGCTGTAACAGGCTTAAGAATGATAATGGCAGGTGGCGGTGAAGTGGTCGCAGCCCAGCAATTAGGGAAGATTAAAACTGCAACACAGTTAGTCGCAATCACTTTCCTTCTAATGAACAATATCTTCTTTGAATTGATTAACATACCATTTGGATCAATCATGCTCTATATTGCATTGTTTTTCACTATTTGGTCCGGAGCTGATTATTTCTATAAGAATCGTCGCGTCCTGCTTGACTCGATGTAAGGAGGCATTATTGTGAGGGCAGAAATCATTGCAGTAGGTTCTGAACTTCTTTTAGGTCAAATTACGAATACGAATGCCACTTTCATTTCGGCCCGTCTTGCCGAAATAGGAATTGATGTATATTATCATACGGTTGTAGGGGATAACCCTGATCGGTTAAAAAAAGCTATCGGAATCGCACAAGACCGTGCGGATCTAATAGTTTTTTCCGGCGGGCTTGGTCCAACAAAAGATGATCTGACGAAAGAAACGATTGCTGAAATGTTGGGAACCCATTTGGAGATGAATAATGATGCCCTTATTTCCATTAAAGATTATTTTTTACGCACTGGCAGAATGATGACAGAGAACAATAAAAAGCAGGCACTCGTATTGGCGGATTCTGTTGTATTGAAAAATCATATGGGAATGGCGCCAGGTATGGCTCTTGATAAAAGTGGCGTATGTTATATTTTATTACCTGGTCCCCCGCATGAAATGCAACCGATGTTTGAAGGGGAGGCTATCCCTTATTTACTTGGGACGTTAGGAAAACAGGAAGTAATTGTTTCCCGAGTATTGAAATTCTTTGGTATTGGCGAAGCGGAGCTCGAGGATCGTATTCAAGAAATCTTACAAAAACAATCCAATCCGACTATCGCGCCACTAGCTTCCCCAGATGCAGTCATTCTTAGAATAACTGCAAAAGCGCATTCTTCAGATGAAGCGGAGAATCTGATTGCTCAGGTGGAAAGGGAAATCCGTGATCTTGTCGGTGAATTTATATTTGGAATCGATAATGATACATTGCCATCGAAAGCAGCAGGTCTATTAAAAAACGGACAATTGACCATTGCAGCAGCTGAAAGTTTGACCGCTGGACTATTCATGTCGGAATTGGCGAGTGAATCGGGTATCAGTTCATCCTTAAAGGGTGGAGTTGTGGTGTACAATGATGACATGAAAGTTGAACAGCTTGGTATTTCACGTTCATTGCTTCTTGAGTATGGAGTTGTTAGCTCTCAATGTGCAGAAGCACTTGCGATGAGTGCAAAACTCAAATTCAGTTCTGATATAGGGGTAGGGTTAACAGGTGCCGCTGGACCAGATCCTCATGACGGTAAACCTGTAGGGAAGGTTTGGATAGGAATCGCTCTTCAGGATGGCAGCGTAAAGACATTTAAACTCGATCTATCAGGCAATCGGAATACAAACCGTCGACGTGCTTCCCAATATGCACTCTATTACTTAATAAAAGAATTGAAAAACAGTAGGGTTGAAAATTGATTTTTGGGGTGGTTTTCTCATTTAAAAATGAGTTTTCCCCCCCTTTTCTCATTTAAAAATGAGTTTTGATAAAATAAATCGAATAAGCGTTCGTTTTTTAATTGAGTATTTCTCATAAAAGGAGTATAGTAGAGATAGGAAGAAAAAGAACATTACCTTTTAGGGAGGAATCATTTTTGAGCGATCGTAAAGCAGCTTTGGAGCAAGCGTTAAAACAAATTGAAAAACAATTTGGTAAAGGCTCTGTCATGAAGTTAGGAGAAAAGACGGACCGGGAAATCTCCACATCCTCATCCGGATCACTTGCGCTTGACGCGGCATTAGGAGTAGGGGGATATCCACGAGGCCGTATTATCGAAATCTACGGACCAGAAAGCTCGGGTAAAACGACTGTAGCACTTCACGCTATTGCAGAAGTTCAAGCCACAGGTGGACAAGCAGCGTTTATTGATGCTGAGCATGCATTAGATCCAGTGTACGCACAAAAATTAGGCGTTAATATCGACGAATTGCTATTATCCCAGCCCGATACAGGTGAACAGGCATTAGAAATTGCAGAAGCTCTTGTAAGAAGTGGAGCTGTCGATATATTAGTCATCGACTCAGTTGCGGCGTTAGTACCTAAAGCTGAAATCGAAGGTGAGATGGGTGACGCGCATGTTGGTCTTCAAGCGCGATTAATGTCACAAGCACTTCGTAAACTGTCGGGTGCAATTAACAAATCGAAAACAATTGCAGTCTTCATTAACCAAATCCGTGAAAAAGTTGGAGTTATGTTTGGTAACCCTGAAGTGACTCCAGGTGGACGTGCGTTGAAATTCTATTCATCTGTTCGTCTTGAAGTTCGACGCGGAGAAGCGATTAAGCAAGGAAACGATATTATGGGGAATAAAACCCGTATCCGTGTTGTTAAGAACAAGGTGGCTCCACCATTCAGAACTGCTGAAGTGGATATTATGTACGGAGAAGGTATCTCGAGAGAAGGGGAAATTGTCGACCTTGGTGCTGAGCTGGAAATCGTACAAAAAAGTGGTGCATGGTACTCCTATGAAGGAGAACGCCTTGGACAAGGTCGCGAGAACGCTAAAACATTCTTGAAAGAGAACCCTGATATCCGTGCTGAAATTGCCAATAAGATTCGTGGTTCATACGGATTGGCAGCTGCTAATTATGTCATTGCAGGTCATAATGAAGATGAAGATGAAGAACTTGAATTATTCCTTGAAGATGAAAAATAATACTAAAAAGCTAACCTGCCTTTGTGCAAGTTGGCTTTTTTGTTATTAAGGGAAACCAACCTATTTGTTTTTCATCCAGCTCCGGTCGGCAGGCCCTCGAGTCGCTTCGGATAAGCCAAAAAGGCAAAGAGCGCCTTTCCGGCTTGTCCTCCAGCGCTTGTCGGGCCTAACCGCCGCCCTGCGCTTTTGTTTACAATCCTTGACATGTTAATTTTTCATCGATACAATTAGAATTGTATAATTTCACACCAATGAAATCATTATGGCAGTATGTTGAATGTTGATATACGGGCCGACTGAAAACGAAAAGAATAGCAGGAGGAGGTGACCTGGATGCCAGACATCATTATAAACATCATCTCCGCTTTGGTAGGTCTATTCGTCGGTGCAGTTGTTATCTATTTAGTTATCAAAAAGGTGAATGAATCAAGAGTGACGGGTGCCAAAAACTCTGCGGAACAAATCATCGAAGATGCAAATCGTGAAGCGGAGGCTTTGAAAAAAGAGGCACTTTTAGAAGCCAAAGATGAAAATCACAAACTGAGAATTGAAGCGGAATCAGAAATCCGTGAAAGAAGAGCGGAATTGCAAAAGCAGGAAAACCGCCTTTTACAACGGGAAGAAAATCTTGACCGCAAGGATGATGCTCTCAATAAAAGAGAAGCGGGACTGGAGCGTAAAGAAGACGCGCTTTCCAGTAGACAACAGCATATTGAACAAATGGAACGCAAGGCGGAAGATCTTGTTGCCGTCCAACAGACGGAACTTGAAAGAATCTCTGCACTCACAAGGGATGAAGCAAAACGAATTATCCTTGATGATGTTGAGAAGGAACTTTCCACGGATATTGCTGTAATGACGAAAGAATCGGAGCAGCGTGCTAAAGAGGAATCAGAAAAGAAAGCACGTGAAATCCTTTCTCTTGCATTACAACGTTTCGCCGCAGATCATGTCGCAGAAACGACTGTTTCTGTAGTGAACTTGCCGAACGATGAAATGAAAGGACGAATCATCGGAAGGGAAGGTCGCAATATCAGAACTCTGGAAACATTGACTGGTATCGATCTGATTATCGATGACACACCTGAAGCAGTCATCCTATCAGGATTCGATCCTGTCCGCCGTGAAACCGCGCGACTTGCACTTGAAAAACTTGTACAAGACGGCAGGATTCATCCAGCCCGAATTGAAGAGATGGTCGATAAGTCAAGACGTGAAGTGGATGAATTGATCCGCGAAAAAGGTGAACAAACCACTTTTGACGTAGGTGTCCATAACCTTCACCCGGATCTTATCAAAATCCTTGGACGTTTGCATTTCCGTACAAGCTATGGCCAAAATGTCTTGAAGCACTCTGTAGAGGTTGCTTATCTTGCAGGACTCTTAGCCGCAGAAGTTGGCGAAGATGTTACGCTTGCAAGACGTGCAGGACTTCTTCACGATATTGGTAAAGCAATTGACCATGAAGTTGAAGGAAGCCACGTCCAAATCGGGGTAGAGTTAGCTACAAAGTACAAAGAACATCCTGTTGTTATCAACAGTATTGCTTCCCATCATGGTGATGAAGAGGCTACTTCGGTAATTGCAGTATTGGTTGCTGCAGCTGATGCATTATCTGCTGCCAGACCGGGTGCAAGAAGTGAAACTCTCGAAAACTACATTCGGAGACTTCAAAAACTTGAAGAAATCTCGGAATCATATGATGGCGTCGAGAAATCATTCGCAATTCAAGCAG
Organism: Sporosarcina sp. FSL W8-0480; assembly: GCF_037963765.1. GTDB lineage: Bacteria > Bacillota > Bacilli > Bacillales_A > Planococcaceae > Sporosarcina. The sequence continues at coordinate 1,938,937 of NZ_CP150166.1, forward strand.
GACGCGAAGTCCGTATTATTGTACGTCCGGATCAAATCGATGATATAACAGCCCATCGATTGGCAAGGGATATACGTAAAAGAATTGAAGAAGAGCTCGATTATCCAGGTCATATCAAAGTGACTGTGATTCGAGAGACACGTGCTGTCGAATATGCAAAATGATGTGAAATGACTCCTGTCCATTATGGTGCAGGAGTGTTTTTTTTGTCATCGTCAAAAAAAGGAAGAGGTATTTAAATTATGAAAGTAGTATTTATAGGCGATATTGTTGGATCACTTGGCAGGGATATGGTGTTTACTTATATCTCACGTTTAAAAAGGAAATATGGGGCGGACGTAATCATCGCCAATGGAGAAAATGCTGCATCGGGAAGAGGAATTACAAAAGCTATTTTCGACGATCTTCTACGTTCGGGTGTTGATGTGATAACAATGGGAAATCACACATGGGATCAGAAAGAGATCTATGATTTCATCGATGATACCGATTATTTAATACGTCCAGCGAATTTTTCGGATGAGGCACCCGGCAAGGGAATGACCACTATTACGAAAAACGGTGTGACGCTTTCAGTAATTAATTTACATGGACGCACATTTTTACCGCCGCATTTGGATCCATTTGAAAAAGCGGAGCAGTTAATAGAAGAAGCATCTAAAATCTCTCCATTGATCTTCGTCGATTTCCATGCCGAAGCAACAAGTGAAAAAATTGCAATGGGATGGCATCTTGATGGGAAAGCCTCTGTTGTCGTTGGAACCCATACACATGTTCAAACAGCCGACGAGCGCATACTCCCAGGCGGAACAGCTTATTTAACAGACGCAGGAATGACAGGCCCTTATGATGAAATATTGGGGATGAAAAAAGAAGATGTCATCTACCGATTTAAAACAAATCTCCCCGTCCGGTTTGAAGTTCCTAAAAAAGGTCGTAGTCAACTGAATGGTCTTTTCGTAGAATTAGATGACAAAACTGGAAAAGCAGTATCGGTTGAGAGAATCATGATCAACGACGATCATGTATTCCAAGCATGAGTTGCGTCTAATCATCTCCTTCTTTTCATAAGATGACTTATGGATAAGTACATTCCATAGACATCGTGAAAACAAGGAGGAAACATGGTGAGTCCATTGAAAGTATCATCCCGCTCTAATCCGAATTCTGTCGCAGGAGCACTTGTAGCGGTCATCAGAGATCAAGGGTATGCGGAAATGCAGGCTGTAGGTGCAGGTGCCTTGAATCAGGCGATTAAAGCAGTTGCAATTGCTCGTGGTTTTGTCGCACCAAGCGGAAGCGATCTTGTATGTGCACCGGCATTTACTGATATTGAAATTAATGGCGAGGGACGAACAGCTTTGAAACTGCTCGTTGAAAAACGAAAACGACAATGATCAATATCTATGAAGCCCACGGAAGCATTCATTCCGCGGGCTTCATTTATTTATTTATTTTCATATGAATGTCACACAGTTGTCTAAAACTCCAGGTTTTCCATAAATCACAAAGCCGTCACTTCAAACTAAATAGAAGTTCATGTATAATGTACTCAAGTCTGTACAATTCCCACAGGGTTTGAAGAAAGGGGAAGTTTTTTTATGAATGAAGAGCAACGCCTGCAATCGGGGCTTGTGAAATCGACCGCAACTGCGGAAAAAGACTATAGTAAATATTTTGAGACCGTCTATACACCACCTTCCTTGAAAGACGCCAAGAAACGTGGGAAGGAAGAAATCGCTTATCACGATGATTTCAAAATTGAAGATCGTTTTTTAGGCATGGGAAAAGGTCGGAAGTTTTATATCCGTACATATGGCTGTCAGATGAATGAGCATGATACAGAAGTGATGGCCGGTATTTTCACAAGTTTAGGGTATGAATCTACAAATACAGTTGAAGACGCAGATGTCGTACTCCTGAATACATGTGCGATTCGGGAAAATGCGGAAAACAAAGTATTTGGCGAGTTGGGTCATTTAAAGCCATTAAAACTCGAACGCCCGGACATGCTTATCGGTGTTTGTGGATGTATGTCTCAGGAAGAGTCGGTCGTCAATAAAATCCTTCAAACCTACGATCAAGTCGATATGATTTTCGGTACACATAATATCCATAGACTACCGAATATCCTTCATGAAGCATATATGTCTAAAGAGATGGTAGTCGAGGTTTGGTCAAAAGAAGGGGACATTATTGAAAACCTTCCAAAAGTACGCCACGGCAATATCAAAGCATGGGTAAACATTATGTATGGATGTGATAAGTTCTGTACATACTGCATCGTCCCTTACACAAGAGGGAAAGAACGAAGCAGACGTCCAGAAGACATCATTCAAGAAGTTAGACAGCTTGCTGCACATGGATACAAGGAAATTATGCTTTTAGGTCAAAACGTTAACGCTTACGGAAAAGACTTCGAGGATTTGAACTATCGTCTCGGAGACTTAATGGATGATCTTCGCAAGATAGACATCCCAAGAATCCGTTTTACAACGAGCCATCCGCGAGATTTTGATGATCATTTAATCGAAGTGCTTGCAAAAGGCGGAAACTTGCTTGATCATATCCATCTACCTGTCCAATCAGGTTCTAGTGCTATATTGAAAATCATGGCCCGTAAATATTCAAGGGAGCAATACTTGGAACTTGTAGGGAAGATTAAAAAAGCCATTCCGAATGTGACATTAACAACTGATATTATTGTCGGTTTCCCTAACGAAACAGACGAGCAATTCGAGGAAACACTTTCTTTATACAAAGAAGTTGGATTTGAAATGGCTTATACGTATATTTATTCACCGCGGGAAGGAACTCCGGCTGCCAAAATGGTGGATAATATTCCGATGGAAGTGAAGAAGGAAAGGCTCCAACGTCTGAATAAATTGGTGAATGAAATGTCGGCAGAAGCAATGAAACCGTATGCTGGTAAAGTGGTTAAAGTACTTGTTGAAGGTGAAAGTAAAAGGAACCCTGAAGTTCTTGCGGGTTACACCGAAAAGAATAAACTTGTAAATTTCAGAGCTCCACGTTCTGTTATTGGTAAAATTGTCAATGTTAAAATTACAGAGGCCAAAACATGGTCACTCGACGGCGAATATATCGGCGTTCAAGAAGAGGATAAGGTGATGTCATAATGGAAAAATTATATACAAAAGAAGAAATCATTGAAAAAGCACGTGAAATTGCCCATATGATTGCTAATACAGAGCAAGTTGAATTTTTTAAACGTGCTGAAGAACAAATCAATGAAAACCAAAAGATTCGTGAGAAAATTGCAAGCCTAAGATCTTTACAAACACAAGCTGTAAACTTCCAAATGTACGAAAAAGCACGTGCTCTTGAAATTATCGAAGGGAAAATCGAAAAGATTCAAGAGGAGATTGACGAAGTGCCGATTGTTCAGGAATTTAAACAATCCCAAGTTGAAGTGAATGACCTTCTTCAATTGGTCTCAAACACGATTGCAAATAGCGTTACAGATGAAATCATAGAATCCACAGGCGGCGATGTCCGTGGCGGTAAAACTGGATCATACGTTGAAAACACAAAAAGAAAACCACTATCATAACAAAAGCGCAGGGCGGCGGTTAGGCCCGACAAGCGCTGGAAGACAAGCCGGAAAGGCGCCCTTTGCCTTTTTGGCATGTCTGAAGCGACTCGAGGGCCTGACGCCTGGAGCTGGATGATAACAAAAGCGCAGGGCGGCGGTTAGGCCCGACAAGCGCTGGAAGACAAGCCGGAAAGGCGCCCTTTGCCTTTTTGGCATGTCTGAAGCGACTCGAGGGCCTGACGCCTGGAGCTGGATCATAACAAAAGCGCAGGGCGCGTTTAGCTAAATGATAAAAAAACCGATGAGGATAAATTTCCTCATCGGTTTTTTTCACTTTCTGGGCTCGTGTTGCATAGGATAGGTAGAAGTCAATGAAGGAGGAAGCGAACTGAAAAACATACGGCAAATTGTGACGAAGACTGTTATTGCGAAAGGGAGAAAGCGCACGGAATCGACTGTAACACTTAGGCCACCGAATAATCCATCCAGTATTTTAGGCTGTTGGGTAATTAACCACACACATCAAGCGAAAAAAGTTGGCAAATACATCGAAGTTACAGGTAAATTTGATGTTAACGTCTGGTATTCGCATCATGACCACTCAAAGACTTCCGTCTATTCCGAAACCGTACCGTATAAGGATCGTATTAGGCTCCATTACCGTGATGAGCCAGTATCCGGGCAGGAAGATATTATTGTCAACGTCGTCCAACATCCTAATTGCACCGAAGCACTTATCTCTGAAGAGGGCGAAAAGTTCCTTATTAAAGTAGAAAGGGAATTGGTAGCAGAAGTCATTGGAGAAACAAAAGTGGCTATTACAATCCATCCTCATCAATTTGAGGAGGAGTGGGCAATCTCCGATGAGTCATCTTCCCACGATGGGCATGATCACAAACCAAGTTTCAAAGCGGAAGGTAAGCATCAGGAAGATAGAGGAAAAGATTCTCGACCATTCTAAGCCGGAATAAGCACCCGGCTTTTTTTGTTTTATATGAAATTAATCAACTTTTGAGCTTTGTTACTGTGATAGGGTTTGTTTTGATATAATAGGGGAAAACGTAGATACAGTGAGTGAGGTTTAAAATGACAACATATACACCGATGATACAACAATACCTACAAGTGAAATCCGAATACGAAGACGCCTTTCTATTTTTCCGCCTCGGTGACTTCTACGAGATGTTTTTCAACGACGCAATCGAAGCATCCAATATTCTCGAAATCACACTAACAAGCAGAGACGGAGGCAGCGCAGATAGAATACCAATGTGTGGTATTCCATATCACTCCGCAGAAGGATATATCGAAACACTTGTGCAAAAAGGCCATAAAGTTGCAATCTGCGAACAAACAGAAGACCCAAGAGCCGCTAAAGGAATTGTAAAGCGTGAAGTCGTAAAAGTGATAACTCCAGGTACAATCACCGAAGGTAAAACAATTGATGCGAATGCAAACCACTTCATAGGAGCTGCAGACCAACTGGAAGATGGTCGGTATGCCCTTGCTTATGTCGACCTTGCAACAGGAGAAGGAAAAGTGGAATTTGTTTCAGGTGATGAAAGAACCTTAATTAGTGAAATCGAAGCGTTAGGCATGAAGGAAATCGTTGTCCGTGAACGTCTGCATATTACATTAAATGAAGACATGGCAAAAAGGGACATCGTACTTTCAATGGAAAACGGAGATGAAGAAGAAAACCCAATTCTTACTCAGTCCGAAATTCCTTTGAAGATGATGGAAGCTTGCGTTATTCTCCTATCTTATTTAAAACGCACACAAAAATCGAGCCTCGATCATTTACAACCATTCGAATACATACAAAAGACAGACAAACTTTCTATCGACGCCAACTCGATGCGGAATCTGGAACTAATAAAGTCTATACGAAATGGAAGTAAAGAAGGAACGCTTTTCTGGTTGTTGGACGAAACCTCCACAGCTATGGGCGCAAGGAAGTTAAGAATATGGATTCATCAGCCACTTGCAGACAAGTCCGCAATCGAAGACAGGTTAGAGCTTGTAACCGATTTGATAGATGATTATTTTCTACGAGATGAATTGAAGTCTTCTTTGAAAGAAGTTTATGATCTTGAACGGCTCTCAGGTAGGATTTCGATGGGCAGCGCAAGCGGAAGAGACTTGGCCCAGCTAAGGAATTCACTTAGATGCATTCCTAATTTGAAAAACGCATTATCCCAATCCGGCCACGAACGTCTGCAACGTTTCTCTGAAAGACTTGATACATGTGAAGTAGCACTGAAACTATTGGAAGCATCCGTCTCCGAAAACCCACCCCTATCGGTTAAAGAAGGCGGCATCATAAAAGACGGCTTTAATGAAAAATTAGATCAATACCGTGATGCCTCAAGAAACGGCAAGGAATGGTTAGCGGGACTTGAGCGTGATGAACGTGAACGCACGGGCATTAAATCATTGAAGATTGGGTACAATCGCATATTTGGCTATTATATTGAGATTACAAAATCAAATATTCATCTTGCTGATTTAACAAGATATGAACGAAAGCAGACTCTTGCCAATGCGGAGAGATATATTACTCCTGAGCTAAAAGAAAAAGAAGAATTGATATTAAATGCAGAAGCTGAAGGACAAGATCTTGAATACACTCTTTTCTGCAATGTTCGCGATGAATTGAAAAGTCATATTCGAAGAGTGCAGCAATTAGCAACTGTATTATCTGAGTTAGATGTCCTTCTATCTTTTGCAACAGTCTCGGAAAAATATCGATATACAAGACCGCAATTCCATAATGGACGAGCGATGGAAATTAAAAACGGTCGTCATCCCGTTGTTGAGAAAATGATGGATCAGTCGCTATATGTACCGAATAGTTGTGTGTTGGCAGAAGACGCCAATATGTTGTTAATCACCGGTCCAAATATGTCAGGAAAAAGTACATTCATGCGACAAGTTGCTTTGACAGTAATTATGGCACAAATCGGCTGTTATGTTCCTTGCGAGTTCGCTAAACTGCCTGTTACTGATCAGATATTCACAAGAATAGGAGCAGCTGACGACCTTGCATCAGGGCAAAGCACATTCATGATGGAAATGATGGAATCCAGATATGCCATTGCAAATGCCACTGAAAAAAGCCTTCTTCTATTCGATGAAATCGGTCGTGGAACATCGACGTACGATGGAATGTCACTTGCTCAAGCAATGATGGAGTTCATCCATGATGAAATTGGAGCGAATACACTTTTCTCTACCCATTATCATGAGCTGACAAAACTTGATGAGAATTTAAGTCGTTTAGTGAATGTCCATGTAGCGGCTATGGAACGGGAAGGTCGCGTCGTCTTTCTCCATAAAGTAATGGCTGGTGCAGCGGATAAAAGCTATGGAATTCACGTAGCTCAACTTGCTGGACTTCCGGATTCTATCGTGATTCGGGCGAAGGAGCTATTGGACAACTTTGAGAGCGAACAGACAAAGCTCACTAATGAAACAAGCGCCACTCAACTATCATTCTTTGACTTACCAGATGAAACCGAACCGATTTCAGAAAACGACAAATCAGTACTTGAAGCATTGGAGCATACAGATTTACTTAACCTAACCCCAATGCAAGCAATGCACCTAATAATGGACTGGCAAAAAGAACTAAAAAAGATTTAAAAGTATATAGAAGTAGATAACATGACTTTGTATTTCTTTTAAGAATAAGCAACGAGGAGGGATTTCGATGGACATCATTTCAGTAATGGACGATTCATTATCAAACAAAATTGCAGCAGGTGAAGTCGTAGAAAGACCCGCCTCAATCGTCAAAGAACTCGTCGAAAACTCAATCGATGCAGACAGTACATCAATTGAAATTGCATTGGAAGAAGCGGGTCTCACGTCCATACGTGTAACGGATAATGGGAAAGGGATGTCCCGCCATGATGCCATCCTTGCATTTGAACGTCACGCAACAAGCAAAATCTCAAATGAACATGATTTATTCAGAATCAAAACCCTCGGTTTCAGAGGAGAAGCATTGGCAAGTATCGCTTCTGTTTCAAGAATCAGTCTATGGACATCTGACGGCGAAACGGAAGGAACTAAAGTACAAATCGATGGTGGAGTTGTTTTAGACCAATCGGAAGCTGCCTTCAGAAAAGGAACAGACATGACGATTTCACAGCTTTTCTACAATACACCAGCAAGATTGAAGTATATGAAAACGATACAGACTGAACTTGGTCATACAATCGACCTCGTCAATCGTCTGGCTCTAAGTCATCCGGATATTGCTTTTAAATTATCGCATCATAGTCAGTTGATCCTTCAAACTTCCGGTAGTGGAGACCAAAGAAGGGTGTTAAATGATATATATGGGATGGCGGTAGCGCGAAAAATGGTACCTTTTAGTGGAGAGAACGCCGATTTCAAAGTGAACGGATTTATCACATTGCCCGAGATGACACGGGCCTCCAAAAATTATATGACTCTTATCGTGAACGGTAGATGGGTGAGAAGCTATGCTGTGACCCAGGCAATTCTTGACGGGATGCACACATACTTGCCGATTGGAAGGTATCCGATTGCGGTCGTAAATGTAGAAAGCGATCCGTTTCTTACCGATGTGAATGTTCACCCATCCAAGCAGCATATCCGTATAAGCAAAGAGGGCGAATTACTAACGCTCATTAACTCAGCTGTCCGTGATGCAGTCAAGCGAACTATAATCGTTCCGAATGCGGTTAAAAAAGAACCCGTCACAAAGATTCAATCAGAACAAACAACGATTTGGAGCGATATAGCACCTGCCAGAAAAGAGAAAGAACAAATAGTTGAACAAAAAAGGCCAGTATTTGTTGAAGAAAATGCTTTAGCTCAAACCGTTTATGTTCCACCCACTCCAACTGAAATAAATAGAACTGTACAACCGGAAAAAATAATGGAAGAGCCTGAAGAAGAGCTTGTCAGTGCAACAATAGAAGAGCCTGAAAAGAGATTCCCTTCACTAGTTCCTGTCGGTCAAGTGCACGGGACTTATATAATCGCGCAAAATGAAGATGGTTTTTACATGATTGATCAGCATGCCGCTCAGGAACGTATTAAATATGAATTCTTTAGAGATAAATTGAGTAAAGTTGAAGTAGATGAAAGGCAAATGCTCTTAATGCCTCTCATATTCCATTATTCAGGCAATGAAAAAGTGAAACTTGAAGAAAATATGGCGGCATTGCATGAAGTCGGTGTTTTCCTTGAAGAATTTGGCCCGTCTTCTTATACAGTGAAAGAATATCCGGCATGGTTTCCAGCAGGAGAAGTGACATCCCTTATCGAAGAATTGATTGAACAAGTTTTAACGACAAGGAAAACAGATATTGGAAGACTTCGCGAAGAAACGGCCATTATGATGAGTTGTAAGAAATCGATAAAAGCAAACCATCATCTCTCGTTTAATGATATGGAGAAATTGCTATCAGACTTGTCACACGCCGAAAACCCATATACATGTCCGCATGGAAGGCCGGTACTTGTACACTTTTCAACATATGAGATAGAGAAAATGTTTAAAAGAGTAATGTAAACTTTAATTGAAACACGGATTAAGGGAGTGGAATAGGGAATGGGAAAATTCATTTTAGCCATCGACCAGGGAACGACTAGCACAAGGGCCATTCTTTTTGATAAAGAAGGTAAAATTGTTCATGTAGCACAAAGGGAGTTCAGTCAGATTTTCCCTAAGCCAGGTTGGGTAGAGCATAGTGCTAATGAAATTTGGGGTTCGGTATTATCCGTCATTGCTTCGGTTCTTACGGAAAGTGGAAATCAGCCGGAAGATATTGACGGAATCGGTATTACAAACCAACGGGAAACGACTGTCGTTTGGGATAAGAATACTGGCCAACCGATCTACAATGCAATTGTTTGGCAATCCCGGCAAACTCAACGGATAGTTGAAGAGCTACGTGAAAAGGGAATTGAACAAAGCATTCGTGAAAAGACAGGACTGCAATTGGATCCCTATTTTTCAGCAACTAAGGTGAAATGGATATTGGATGAAGTTGAAGGCGCGAGAGAACGTGCGAGAACAGGTGAATTACTATTCGGCACAATCGATTCATTCCTGATTTGGAAGCTATCTAACGGTAAAGTCCATGTCACTGATTATTCCAATGCATCTCGGACAATGCTCTTTAATATAAATGAGCTTACTTGGGATAAAGACTTATGTGACCTTTTGGATATCCCGATGAATATGTTACCTGAAGTGAGAGAATCGTCAGAAATATATGCATATACAGCTCCATCGGTCTTTTTTGGAGCCGAAGTACCAATTGCGGGTGCAGCGGGTGATCAGCAATGCGCACTTTTCGGGCAGGCTTGCTTCCATGAAGGAATGGCAAAGAATACGTATGGCACGGGCTGTTTCATGTTGTTGAACACTGGTGAAAAACCTGTTCAATCCAATAATGGATTACTGACTACTATAGCATGGGGAATAGATGGGAAAGTCACCTATGCGTTGGAAGGCAGCGTATTCGTTGCCGGATCTGCCATCCAATGGCTAAGGGATGGCCTGCGAATGATCCAGAAAGCGGAGGATTCAGAGACCTATTCAACACGTATCGCATCGACGGACGGGGTCTATGTTGTTCCAGCTTTTGTCGGGCTTGGTACCCCGTATTGGGACTCCGATGCAAGGGGAGCCGTATTTGGACTGACCCGGGGGACTGAAAAAGAGCATTTCATCAGGGCGACGGTAGAAGCATTAGCCTACCAAACAAATGATGTCTTGCTGACAATGGAAAAAGACGCGGAGAAAAAGATAAATATCTTACGGGTTGATGGTGGTGCAGTTGCCAACACATTCCTTATGCAATTTCAAAGTGATCTTTTGCAAATAGAGGTAGAGCAGTCGGCATTTTTGGAAACGACCGCATTAGGTGCTGCATATCTCGCGGGTCTTGCAACAGGATTCTTCGATTCGAAGGAAAAAGTTGAGTCGTTATGGGCAAAGGAAAGGACCTATTCGCCTAAAATGGAACCAGAAACAAGGGATGTGCTATATACAGGATGGAAAAAAGCTGTCGAGGCAGCAAGAGTGTTCAAGCTCTGAACTGGAGGGGATCAATATTGCATGAAATTCAATTGGAAATGAACGATGGTGTAAAAATCCATTCAATCTATGCGAAGCCTGCGAGTCAGCCAATCGCACATATTCATCTCCTTCATGGGATGGCGGAACATATCGGAAGGTATAAGGATTTCGTCAAATACCTTGTTGAAAATGGATACGCGGTTTCTGGCCATGATCATCGGGGGCATGGCCAAACTGCCCAGTTGAACGGCAAATTGGGTTCCTTTGGCGTTGGTGTTGGATTCGACCGTATCGTTGAAGATGCACATGAAGTCGCAAATTATTATATGAATAAGTTGCAAGCACCGCGTTTCATTTTAATTGGCCATAGTATGGGGTCATTTATTGCAAGGAGATATGCACAATTATTCGGGAATGAACTGGATATATTGATTTGCTCGGGAACTGCGTCGGATACGGGAGTGAGCCGACTTGCGGGACAAGCCCTTGCGAAGTTGAAAGGACATATTACGGACTTTGAAAAACAGGATTACTTTATCAATAAATTAGTGTTCGGCTCTTTTAAAAATTCAGTGACCTCTCCTGAAACTCCATTTGATTGGCTGTCGAAAAGAAAAGAAACAGTTGAAGAGTATATTAATGATCCACTTTGCGGATTTGTACCGTCAACAGGATTTTTCCTTGAACTTTTTAATGGGATTTCCACAATCCATAAACGTGAACAAATTCGTCAAACACCTGCAAATTTACCCATTTTGCTCTTATCGGGTTTGCACGACCCTGTTGGTGAACAGGGACACGGTATATGGAAGGTTGCGCGTCAACTTGAAAATGAAGGACTAAAAAATGTAACGGTCATGCTTTACGAAGGCGGCAGACATGAAATGTTACAGGAAGTAAATCGTGATGAAGTGTATGATTTTATAAAAGGCTGGATCGATAAAAATGAAAAAGGCAATTAAAGTAATAGCAATCGTCGGTCCCACGGCATCAGGCAAAACTGCATTAAGTATTGAGCTTGCCAAAATGTTGGACGGCGAAATAATCAACGGGGACGCAATGCAGGTATATAAAGGTTTGGATATCGGAACAGCAAAAATAAAAGAAGATGAAAAGGACGGAGTTCCCCATCATTTATTCGATGTGAAAGGGCCTTCGGAGTCATTTTCTGTTGCTGAATACCAATTTGCAGTCAGGAACTGCATCGATGATATTCTGAGAAGGGGAAAGCAACCGATTATCGTCGGGGGGACCGGGCTATATATTCAGTCTGTTCTATTCGATTTCAGGTTTACGGATGAGGCATCTGATGAGACTGTAAGAACGGCTCTCGAAACTGAATTGGCAACTGATGGCGGGCCGGAACGTCTGTATAATCGTCTACTTGCGTTAGATCCAAACAGTGCAGAAAAAATCCATCCTAATAATCACAGAAGAATAATCCGTGCGTTAGAAATTATAGAAGTTACGGGCAAAACTAAAAATGAACATGAAAAAGGAAAGGGACGCATCCCGGTATACGATCATTTGATCATTGGAATGGATATGGACCGAGAAGTCCTCTATGATAGAATCAATCGAAGGGTAGATCAAATGATGGAGGAAGGGTTACTTGCTGAAGCGAGTGATTTATGGGATAACGGAATCCGGAATGTCCAATCTGTCCAGGCAATCGGTTATAAAGAAATTCATATGTATTTAGAGGGTAAATTGTCGCTTGATGATGCTACAAGCTTAATAAAACAAAATACACGTCATTATGCAAAACGGCAAATGACCTATTTCAGAAATAAAATGGATGTTTTTTGGGTGGACGCGCTTTTAGATGCGAAAAAAATTGTTCATGGAATTTTATTAATTTTAAAGGATTTTAATCGAAACGAATCGAATAAGTAAAAGAGCACTAGAAATATAGAAGTAATTGGAGGCTGGGGTGTATGTCACAAGGTAATATGCAAGAAGTGTTTTTGAATTCTTTGAGGAAAAACAATACATTTGTCACTGTTTTTCTGTTGAACGGTTTTCAATTAAAAGGACTTATCAAATCATATGATAATTACACCGTTCTGCTTGAATCGGATGGTAAGCAGCAATTGATCTACAAACATGCGATTTCAACCTACGTACCTGCAAAACCGGTGCTATTGAAGGATGAAGAATAAGTAATTGGCTTAAGAACAGGGGAAATACTCCTTGTTCTTTTTTCTTTCTCATTGACCTGTACCGTCAGACTGATAAGATAATGAGGTGACTAATTGTAGGAAAGAGGAATAACAATGAGGATTCATGAATTTACGACAGAGATTGCTACAACAGCTGAAGAGGTCGAACAAAAACTTATTACATATTTTAAAGATGTTGAAAAGATAGCGTTCTTCAACCAAAGGAAAGTTCTATCAGCATACCGAAAAAACATGGTCAGCGATTTTCATCTGACTGGTTCTACGGGATATGGCTATGATGATAGTGGTCGGGATACACTCGAACAAGTGTATGCAGATGTATTTGGTGCAGAATCGTGCCTTGTACGCAATCAGATTATTTCAGGGACGCATGCAATATCACTTAGCTTATTTGGTGTACTGAGGCCAGGGGACGAGCTTCTATATATAACAGGAAAACCATATGACACACTTGACTCGATTGTATCAGGTCAGGGGGAGGACACGGGTTCGTTAAATGATTTTGGTATCTCTTATAAGCATGTCGACTTGATTGACGATGGCTCAGTTAACTTTGAAGAAGTGAAAATGAACATTCATAGTAAAACAAGAATGGTCGGTATTCAGCGGTCCAAAGGGTATTCAGACCGTCCTTCATTTACGATCAGTCAAATTGGGGAGATGGTGCGATTTATTAAATCGATTGATCCCGACATAATCGTATTTGTTGATAATTGTTATGGTGAATTCGTGGAAACGACAGAGCCAACCGAAGTTGGTGCCGACTTGATGGCAGGTTCACTTATTAAAAATCCGGGTGGGGGACTTGCAAGAACGGGTGGCTATATTGCTGGGCGTAAGGATCTTGTGAAAAAATGTGCCTATCGGATGACTTCTCCTGGAATTGGAGCAGAGGCAGGGGCATCACTTGATACATTACTTGAAATGTACCAAGGTTTCTTCCTTGCCCCGCATGTTGTCAGCCAAGCCGTAAAAGGTGCACTTTTCACTGCGGGCTTCCTTGAAAGTTACGGATTTGATACAACTCCGCATTATACAAACAAGCGAACAGACTTGATCCAATCAGTTAATTTTAGTAATGCGGATCAAATGATTGCATTTTGTAGAACCATTCAGGAAAACTCTCCGATTAACGCTCATTATGCGCCTGAACCGTCCTATATGCCAGGATATACCGACGATGTGATCATGGCTGCAGGTACATTCATACAAGGATCCAGTATAGAGCTAACGGCTGATGGCCCGATTAGACCCCCGTATACTGCTTATGTACAAGGTGGATTAACGTATGAACATGTAAAAGCTGCTGTCATGTCATCTGTAGAGAAACTTTTTGAAGATAAATTGATTGAAAGAAATTAAAAGAGGGAGTCCTGGTCGATGCTATAAGACTGGGACACCCTCTTTTATTAATGGATTTGCCGGTAAACGCCTACGACTTTGCCAAGAATTGAAACATTATTGACGATAATAGGTTCCATTGATTCGTTTTCAGGCTGTAAACGGAAATAATCTTTTTCTTTGAAAAATCTCTTCACAGTTGCCTCATCTTCTTCTGTCATTGCAACGACAATTTCGCCATTGTTCGCTGTTTGCTGTTGTTTAACAACTACATAGTCACCATTCAATATTCCGGCATCAATCATACTGCTACCGACAATTTCTAACATGAATAGTTTGTCGTCTGAAGTTCCATATGCATCTGGCAATGGGAAGTACTCTTCAATATTTTCAATTGCAGTAATCGGTAAGCCAGCAGTTACCTTTCCGACTAAAGGTACATGCACTACTCCGGATTTCATAGCTTCGAGTCCTTCAGGATCCAATACCTCTATAGCACGTGGTTTAGTAGGGTCCCTTCGTATAAAACCTTTGCTTTCGAGGCGTGCGAGATGCCCGTGAACAGTTGAACTGGATGCCAATCCTACTGCCTCCCCAATCTCCCGTACCGAAGGCGGATACCCTTTTGCTTTAACCTCTTCTTTAATGAATGATAAGATATCCTGCTGCCGTTTTGAAATTTTTTTCATATTTCCACCCCTCCAGAAAATTAATAGTTAGGATATACGCGATTGGTATCCCGCGCCCGTTTAATTGCTTAAGAATAGTATAACAGGTGTTCGGGTCGTTAGCAAACAAAGGTTCGAATGTTTTGTTGACTTATTAAAATACTTATCTTATAATGAGAACATGTATTCCGAACATATATTCTTGGAGGTATAAAACATGACTTTATTATTTCGAAAATACGGCTACATTCTATTAATAGTTTTTCTTTGCACAGCCTTCACTATTGCAGGTGTAATAAAAGAGTCGAAAAAAAATATATTCATTGAGATTACGGTCAATGAAGGAGATACACTATGGGGATTGGCACAAGACTTTTCGGAAAATAAACGAACGAATAGATGGGTTGACGAAGTGATGGTATTAAATAATCTTCAGACACCAATGATTAAAACCGGTGAGAAACTTAAATTGCCAGTTTCCGCTCCTGTATCAATCGATGAAAAGCTTGTTGAAATGGCAGGGGAAAAATAATGACAGTTGAATTAAAGACTTGTGTTATCTATTGTAGAGTTAGTACAAACAAAGAGGCACAGGAAACTTCCTTAACAAGGCAGGAAGAAGAACTAATAAAACTGTCCAATAGCCTTGGATTGAAAGCATTGCAAGTTTTTAAAGAGAAACATAGCGGCTATGATATGGATCGTGAAGGGCTGCTTGATTTATTGGATTATATCAAAGATAAAAAAGTGGACGCTGTCCTTGTTCAAGATGAGACAAGACTTGGCAGGGGTAATGCAAGAGTCGCCATTCTTCACTTATTAGCAAAAACGAATACAACAATTATTACGAATCATGACAACGGGGCACTGAAACTGAACGAAATGGACACAATGCTTCTTGAAATACTGGCAATAGTCGAGGAGTACCAACGTAAATTACATAATGCTAAAATTAGAAGAGGCATGAAAAGGGCAGTTCGTGAAGGCTATAGGCCCGAAAAAAACTTAAAGAATAAAGGAAATCTCGAAGGACGAGAAAGAATAGACGTACCGTTAGAGGAGATCGTCTCACTGCGAACAAAAGGTCTGACGTTTGAAGAAATTGCAAGTGTACTGAGGGGACTTGGTCACGATATTAGTAAAGCAACGGTACATCGAAGATATAAGGAATATGAAATGAAGCAGGAAGGCTGATTTGTTGCACTTCCTGCTTTTTTTGTATACCTTCAAAGTATATAAAAGCGTTAAACGCTTTAATTTTAGTATTTTTTATTGGAGGAATTTGATGTTAACACCAGATAAGATAAAACGTATCAATGAGCTATCAAAAAAATCAAAGACAATAGGATTATCGATTGAAGAAGCAAAAGAACAAACTCAATTACGAAAAGAGTACTTGGAATCTTTCCGTTCATCAATGCGTGACACTATCGAACACGTAAAAGTAATTGACCCTAAAGGAAATGACGTAACACCTAAAAAAGTGAAAGATGCACGAACAAATAAGTATTTGAACTAATAACTATATAGAGTCACATATCGTGGATTGTAATTCATCCCTATTTTGACTACACTATAGAAGGTAATCATGAAGAGAAGAGAAAGTCGGGAAAGGATGTCTAATTAATGACCGTAAATGTTGATCAGTTAGCAATTAACACAATCCGAACATTGTCCATCGATGCAATAGAAAAAGCCAATTCCGGCCATCCAGGTTTGCCAATGGGTGCAGCTCCAATGGCTTACACACTCTGGACGAAGCATATGCATCATAATCCATCAAATCCACATTGGTTCAATAGGGACCGTTTCATACTGTCAGCTGGACATGGTTCAATGCTGCTATATAGCTTGCTCCATCTAAGTGGCTATGGACTTCCAATGGACGAATTAAAGAATTTTAGACAATGGGGTTCCAAAACACCTGGCCATCCTGAGTATGGCCATACAGTTGGTGTCGAAGCCACAACTGGACCACTTGGACAGGGTATCGGTATGGCGGTTGGTATGGCGATGGCAGAAAAGCACTTGGGAGCTGTTTATAACCGTCCTAATTTTAACATTGTTGACCACTATACATTTGCGCTTTGCGGAGATGGAGACCTAATGGAAGGTGTAGCTGCTGAAGCTATTTCTCTTGCAGGGCATCTTCAGTTGGATAAATTGATCGTGCTTTACGATAGCAATGATATCTCCTTGGATGGCGACCTTGATAAGTCATTCTCTGAAAACATTCGAAAACGATTCGAATCATACGGATGGAATTACATCCGTGTGGATGACGGAAATAATATCGGCCTTGTTTCTCAGGCGATTGAAGAAGCTAAAGGAAATAGTGGCGGTCCTACAATCATTGAAGTCAAGACAGTTATCGGATATGGTTCTCCAAATAAATCTGGGAAGGCCGATGTTCACGGTGCGCCACTTGGCGAGGATGAAATGAAGCTTACTAAAGAATACTATAAATGGACTTACGAAGAGGATTTCTGTGTCCCTGAAGGAGTCTATGAAGCGTTTAAAGAAGCAACGGATGAATTGGGTGTTAAAAAAGAGGAACAATGGAAAGACTTGTTCGCACAATATGAAAACACTCATGCTGATCTTGCCAAGCAACTCAAGGCCGCAATTGAAGGAGAAATGCCTGAGGGACTGGAAGAGGTAATGCCGAAATATGAAGCGGGATCATCCCACGCAACACGCTCCGCTTCCGGGGACGCAATCAATGCAATCGCTAATGTGGTGCCTTCTTTCTTCGGAGGAAGTGCTGACCTCGCAGGTTCAAATAAGACTACAATTAAAGGAGCTGGGGATTTCCTTCCTGGGGACTTCTCAGGACGCAACATCTGGTTCGGTGTCCGAGAATTTGCAATGGGAACTGCATTGAACGGAATGGCGCTACATGGTGGGGTAAATGTCTTTGGCGGAACATTCTTCGTGTTTAGTGATTATGTAAGACCTGCAATCAGATTATCAGCTCTAATGGGAGTACCGGTAACATATGTGTTCACGCACGACAGTGTTGCAGTTGGGGAAGACGGGCCAACACATGAACCTGTTGAGCATCTTGCTTCTTTACGTGCAATGCCAGGTTTAACAGTCATACGCCCTGCAGATGGTAACGAGACATCTGCTGCTTGGCATATTGCGGTGACGTCTAAAAACAGACCAACTGTTCTTGTTTTATCTCGTCAGAATTTGGAAGTACTCCCGACAACCGGTGAGCTTGCAATGGACGGGGTAAACCGTGGTGCCTATACAGTATCTCCAGCGGAAAAAGAATCGGCTGACGGTATCTTAATTGCGACAGGATCAGAAGTTAACCTTGCTGTTTCTGCTCAAAAGAAACTTCGTGAAGAAGGAATAGATGTGGCTGTTGTATCTATGCCTTCATGGGATTTATTTGAAGAACAAGATGAAGCCTATAAGGAAAGTGTTTTGCCTAAGGCAGTTAAGAAACGTCTATCTATCGAAATGGGTGTTTCCCTCGGCTGGCATAAATATGTTGGTGACGAAGGTGCGAGCCTTGCTATCGATATGTTCGGAGCAAGTGCACCGGGTGAAAAGGTTATTGCAGAATATGGTTTCACAGAAGAAAATGTTATTCAGAAAATGAAAGACATTTTATCTAAATAATTAATTGAACGCTTCATGGAGCAAATAATTTCTTCCATGAAGCGTTTTTTGATGACTGATTCAATATTTGGAAACATCCGACAATATTAGTGTCTTTTTTTAACGCGTTTTGACAAACTTTTCGCATTAGTTAGGGTATGATATGAACTAAGGAGGTGGCGGTCATGAGGACTTATGATATCTATAAAGTGAAAAAGAGATATCAATCATTCATACTTGGAAGAGAAGGACTTCTATACAATTTATTAAAGGATTACGAGCAACAGCAACCTTTGCAGGAAGTGAAATACCTATGTGATGAAATTGAAGAATCAACGATTGACCAGGCAATCCTTGGTAACTTGGGAAAAAGCTTTACAAAAGTGGAAAGTGATGATGGAGAATATAGGCTATCCCATCCGATGAAGGGATCCATTCATATTTCATTGACTCCGTATTCCCTTCAAGCTTATTGCGATGGGTCAAGAATGTTGGATCTTGATTTGTTTGTTGCGCTGTCTGGATCTGAAGACCGATTTTTCGCTGTAATGGACGAGCGTGGTGAATGGGGCTGGCTAAAGCCAATTAAACAAGATAACCGGTTGATGACAGAAGGGACAATCCTTTTTTAGAAAGAAACTGTAGGAATTCATGGAATAATTTTGGTGCCAGTCATTGCTATCTTCCACCCCTTTGTTGTATAATCCATCTTGGTAGAGTAAACTTGATTTAGGAAAGTGAAGGAGGGAATAGCGAATGGGCACGACTTGGTGGATCCTAATCGTCGTTGTCGCATTAATAGCTGGTGTGGCCCTCGGATTTTTCATCGCACGCCAATATATGATGAAATATTTGAAAGAGAACCCGCCGATTAATGAGCAAATGTTACGTATGATGATGATGCAGATGGGACAAAAACCTTCACAAAAGAAGATTAACCAGATGATGAATCAGATGAACAAATTGAATGATAAAAAATAATTGACACAAAAAGACCTTTTTAAGGGTCTTTTTTCTTTTGTTTGATTTAGCCAACAATCGTAGAATTCATTGAGGAATATGAATGCCTTTATCGGCTAAGTTTTCAAGACATTCAGTTAGGTACTTTCCGTTGTGTTCAGGGTATTTTAGTGTATCATCTGGACTCTCTATTAAGTGATCGTATGGGGGGCAATTTTTTCCTCGGTAGGCTGGATCTTCCCATTTTAGATCATTTTGATAGCCCCTTCGTTTCATTTCACCCATTACTTTCATATGGTAATGATATAGTTTCAAGGGAGAATATTCGAATACATAATCAACTGTAGCATGCTTCTTCCTCCACCCTAATCCCCTTAAAGCGCAACACTCCCGATGTTGGCCAAGCAATTGTTGCCTCGGAAGTTTCGAGATCAATTCCTCATGCCATAAACGCATTAAGACACCCACTTCTATATAGGTTTTTCATTTGGATATTATTCAAAAAATGTCAAGTTGAGGGTCAAGCATTCTCGGTCGGTTTTATATTCGCAAAATGGGTTGTCCTATTTCCAGACAACCCATTTTGCATTTAGTCATTTAACTTAAGCGTTTCATTAATATTGGTCGATTCTGCACTTTGCCCTGTCATTCGTTTGTAGAAATAGGCTATTTTCTTTGTGAAGTTTCCGGTTTCCCAATATTCGGCAGCATCAGCTTTAACCTTTATTAAAATAACATTAGGATCATCATACGAAGTTTGCATTATTTTCTCATATGCTTTGTTCCATAATTCTTCTTTCTTGTTGAGATCTTCAATGATTTCAGCTTGTCCACGGACGGAAACATATGATTTACCTGCATATGACACATTCACATCTTTATCATGTAATATTTCCTTATATTTATCTGTCTCTTTCTTTGTAAAAAACCACAAGTCGCCATCAAATTCAACTTCTTGTGTTTTCATTGGACGAGAAATAAGCCCTTCTTCAGATTGTGTTGTAAGCATTGCAATTTCCACGTCTTTAATTAACTCTCTTAATGTTTCAATTTCACTTTGTTCCATTACATCACCTCGTTAATGTTTATGAGAATATAGTACCCTCTGCAGCAATTATTAATCATATAAAGGGAATTAACAGGTATGACGAACAGAATAACAGATGTTAGTGATGGAGAAGCTTATTAGAAAAACATTGGTAAGTGATAGGAGTAGTCGTTAATGGAGATCAGTTTACTAAAAGAAATTAAGGCCGCGTTAAATGCTAAATTTTATGAACGCGAGGCAGAAGTTGAAGCAATTCTGATTGCATTATTGTCGCGGCAGCATGTACTCATGGTTGGCCCTTCGGGTACTGCAAAATCTGCATTAGCCATAGAGTTCGCGAAAATTATACAAGGCTCACAATATTTTCAATGGCTACTAACGAGGTTTAGTACACCTGATGAGTTGTTTGGTCCCTTATCTTTGAAGGATCTGGAACAGGGTGTATATAGGCGTAATACAGAAACAAAATTGCCTGAGGCAAATTTAGTTTTTTTAGATGAAATTTTTAAGTCAAATAGTGCTATTTTAAATAGTTTATTGACAATCATTAATGAAAGGGTTTTTTACAATGATGGGTCTCCGATTAAAGTCCCTTTGATATCAGTAATAGGTGCTTCGAATGAATATCCGGAAGAAGGCGAAGGACTTGAAGCGTTATTCGATCGTTTTCTACTTCGCTTTGAAGTGGAGTACATAGCGGATAATTCAAATTTTATTTCTATGATGAAAAATACAGGACATAACGTGCAAATACCAACCATAACTATGGAGAACTTGAAACAGTTTCAATCCTTAACAGATTCTGTGATTATCCCGGATGAAGTATTTAAGGCTATTTCAAAAATAAGACAAGAGCTGCGGGATGAGGGGATACGACCGTCGGACAGAAGGTTTAAACAGTCATTAAGCGTCTTGCAGGCTCGAGCGTTGATCCGTAAAAGAAATATCGTGAGGGTTGAAGACCTTGTTATCCTTGAAAATATTGTTTGGGAAACGATTGACCAAAAAGATACAGTGTCATTCATTGTTCGCAAGTATGCACAAGATACTGTGATTCAAAAGATTGATTCGATACAAAATGAACTGAGAGATGTGTACAATGCTATAAAGTTGGATAATTCGGTAGAAGCCGGAATGGAAGCAACACAAAAAATGAAGGCATTGGAGGCGGATTTAAGTAAGCTTAAATTGAATCAACAGGGTCGGGATGAGGAAATTGACGCCTTGCTTGTTAAAGTGCAATCGATTCAGCAAGAAATCCTTAACTCAGTTTTAGAGCCAATGTTTTATGATGCATTACACTCTAAAAATGAAATAGAAAAGTCGTCTGGTATATTTTACAGAATGTGAAAGGGGTACCTGAGTGAGAAGGAGCAAAATCTATGAAGAGAATAATTCAGTGTTGAATACGGATGCGTTTGACAGAAGACGTTTCAAAGAGATTCTTGAGATGTCACAAAGGCTACAAAAGTTAAGCGATGAGTCTGTATTACCTACATTTGAACCATTGCTGAGTGATATATGGGCTTCCCAGTTTAAGATGAAACCGGTAATACGCGATAAGGACGTTGATGAGATATTTTCGGTAAATAAATTATTTATGAAAGTCATTATGGCAGATGAGTACTTTACTTATTACAGAAGTTTTACCCGTTTAAATGATTTGGCATCTACCATCTGTACTATAAAATTTGGAGAAATGATAAATGATTGGTTAAATCAGAAAGTAGAAGAGGACAAAAATCTTCAAGATCAAGTCCGCTATGTTCAACAATTACTAAGAAAACAACAAAAGCAGCAAATTCAAGATGTTGAGCAGAAAAGCCTTGTGGATGCAATGAGTGAATTAAATACCGGATTACAGCAGATTATTTTAGGTAATAGCGATTGTTTCCTTCAGTCGATGGATCAAGCCCGAAAGGAATCGAAGCAAGTAAATGATGGCATAAAATCATTGTTAGGC
This sequence comes from Sporosarcina sp. FSL W8-0480, assembly GCF_037963765.1. Taxonomy (GTDB): domain Bacteria; phylum Bacillota; class Bacilli; order Bacillales_A; family Planococcaceae; genus Sporosarcina. The sequence continues at coordinate 1,961,331 of NZ_CP150166.1, forward strand.
GGTATAAGTGCTGGGAATGCCGAAACAACAATAAAGAAAGTGCCTTTACGCGATCAAATCATCTTAGCAGAGAAACTTGCATCTTCAAAAAACATGAGAAAAATAGCTGATTGGGCAGGTCGCTTTAAACAGATTGCACAGAAAAAACAAAAGACAAAACAAGACCAATCAGTAGAAAGAAAGGGAGTGACTATTGGAAACGACATTGAAAAATTGCTTTCAGTTGAATTAAGCTTATATGCAAATCGGCTGACGAAACTGGATTTCCTTCGCCGATTTGCGGAAAAACAAACGATGCAATATGAACAAATAGGATGCGAGGATTTGAAGAAGGGTCCAATTGTACTTTGTCTTGACCAATCCGACAGTATGAGTAGCCTTGACGCCAAATCAAAAGGGTTTGCATTAGCACTTTTATCAATTGCAAAGAAGCAAAGAAGAGATTTTTGCTTGGTGTTATTCTCTTCGAATGTTCAAGTTTTTGAATATAGAAAAGGGAAGATAGCGATCACTCAAATGGTCAGACTTGCACAGACATTTTTAGGGGGAGGAACAAACTTTGCATTTGCACTGAATGCCGCAGTGAAGGTAATAAGTAAAAGTCGTTTTAAAAAAGCGGATATCGTTTTTATCACAGATGGAGAAGATCGAGTAACGGATTCATTCCTAAAATTATTCAATGAAGAGAAAAGCAAGAGGACCTTTAAAGTACTTTCCCTCATCATAGGAAGCAACAGTAAAACTGTGGAGCAGTTCAGTGATAGGTTAGTCACAGTTAAGGATATTGATGACGAAGGAAGTTTTACAGCGTTTGAAGTGTAGAAAACTGTGTTTCTTTTTTCCGCCACTGAGTTAGTCGGAAATTGATTCTGTTTTCATGTTATAATAGGAATATATTGACAGGACATTGTACTCGATGTTTGGTAATGGGGTGGAAGAGTGAAAAGGTTAGCGATCATTACTGTTGGAAAGACACATAGTGGAAAAAGTACATTTGCAAGGGATTTAGAAAGAGCGTTGGACAACTCTTTTGTTATGGACCAAGATAATCACGCTGAATTTATTAATTTGCATTATAAAAAGTTGCAACCGAAATCAGGTCCTAATACGCTAAAGCATTCCATTTCAAAGTTAATAGTCGAGTACGCAAAGGAACATACAGACTTACATATTATTGCAAGCAGTGCAAATCGGACGATATCAGGAAGAAGGTACTTATTGGAAGAAGTGTATCCTAAAGATGAATTTGTCCGTATCTTAGTCCATTTCGATATTTCGGATGAAATTCTTCTTGAACGGATTGCCAATAGCCAACGCAGTACAAACATTTTCAGGGGCAATTACACTACTTTTAAGGATGTGTTAATGAGGCAGCAGAAAGAATCCAAGCTTGAAGATGTCATTGATCCGGATGAAGGCGAAGCTGACTATTTATTCGTCATTAAAGATGGTGATGAGATTGGCTCTATTATAAAAGAAATTATTAGTCTTTCTAAATAGAAGAAAAGATTACGCCTGTAAAATAAAGACATTTCATTCAATTTTATGACAGTACCTCAAAAAGACCCACTCTTTATAGCAAAGAAAGAGAAGGTCTTTTTCGTTTGTTATGAATTAAATCCAAACTCATGTAAAAACTGAAGCACTGCTTTTTCATATTCCTCTGGATTTTCATTGAATGATTTGGCATGTGCGCCTTTAGGGAACAGTTTCATCATCTTTTTATCTTTTTTTAAACCGAAAAGTTCCTTCGTCATTTCAGGCAAGATGAAATCATCTTCCATGCTGTGGATGAAAAGCATAGGTAATGAAATATTCTTGATAGCTTCTCTGGGCGAAATAAGATTTGTTGTGTAGCCGTCCCTTAATTTCAAGATTAGGTTTGCTGCACGCAGTGTCATCGATGTACGTAGAGGTGTGGTTGATCGCAATATATGAAGAATCTGCTCGGTGAAATCAGAAAACGGACAATCGACGATATAGAAATCGGCTTCACCTTCAAAATCTCCACCATATAAAATCGTCGCCGCAGCACCCATGGACTCGCCGTGGATTCCAAGGAGAGCTCGGCTTCCGATACGATTCCGAACTTCTGTAACTATAGCGTTTAAATCAACCTTTTCGTAAAATCCGAAACTTGTCGTTTTGCCACCTGAATCGCCGTGACGTCGGTGATCGTAGACAACAGAATTAAAACCTAAGCGCTCAAATAATCTTGCGTATTTTACAGAGTTGATCTTATTTTCAGTCACCCCGTGGCAAATAATCACCGTTCGTGTAGTATCCAATGGTTGCAAGTAAACTGCCCGAAGCTTATAGCCGTTCGGAGAATTTACCCAGAAGTTTTCTTTTCGTACAGTTTCATACCATTGCTGGTCAAAACGCTTTGCAATTATTTCACGTTTAAGAATTACATCATTATCCTTCAATTTCATGTACATTAATCGACTGGTTGCATAAAACCCTAATATTGTAAGAATAGCGGTGTAAATGCTTCCTATAATACCCGTTATATAAAGGAAGCGCCGTTTCAATTTCATTCAACTCCTCTAAAAACCGCGGTTTTTGTATAATCTGTACATACCTGTTTCTATCGGTTGTGAAACATGCGGAGCAATTTTTTCAACAGCCTCACATACTTTATCGACATCGACTCCTGTTATGATGCCCATTGAATCTAACATATTCACGACATCTTCAGTTGCGACATTTCCTGTCGCTCCGGGTGCGAAAGGGCATCCACCAAGACCACCGGCAGATGTATCAAATCGGTCGATACCTGCCTGCAGTGCTGCGAAAATATTGGCAAGTGCCATTTTACGTGTGTCATGAAAATGGGCGGTTAAGAGAACTTTATTATTTAACTCCCCTTTAAGCAGATTGAATAATTCGTAGCTTTCAACAGGATTAGCCATGCCGATTGTGTCTGCAACGCTTAATTCATCAACCCCTAACGAAACGAAGCGTCGGCATAAAGCGATGACATCATCTTTATTAATCTTTCCTTCATATGGACAATAAAATGCGGTCGAAATACACGCCCTTACGAAAACAGCTTTGTTTTTCAGCCGATTAATAACAGGTTCAAGTGCATCCATGCTTTCCTCAGTTGTTCGGTTAATGTTTTTCTGATTGAAAGTATTGCTTACACCAACAAAAACCGCAATACTTTCTGCTCCGGCTTCTATTGCAAGTTCAGCGCCTTTTTCATTTGGAGCGAGGACAAACTGTCGACCGTTTTTAACAGACTTTTTTACGATATTTTTAGCATCCGCCAATTGTGGTACCCATTTCGGCGATACGAATGAAGTGAGTTCCATTTCCTCAATACCAGACTCTTGAAGTGCGTGGATGAATCTAACTTTCTCTGTTTCTTCCACATAATTCTTTTCATTTTGAAGACCATCCCGCGGTCCAACCTCGATAATTGTAACGTTCTTTGGTAAAATGAACATATCATCCCTCCTACTTCTATTGTACTGAAGGGATGCGATAAAGGGCAATTCAGAATGAAGAAAATCTCGGGAATATGAAAATGTCATTAAATGATAGGGGGAATTATTTTGTCAAATGAAGTCGTAATCGTTAGTGCAGTTCGTACAGCAATCGGTTCGTTCTTAGGATCTTTGAAAGATGTATCCGCTACAGAGCTTGGAGGAATTGTTATTAAGGAAGCTCTATCGCGTTCGGGTATTAAAGCAGAGGAAGTTGATGAAGTAATCATGGGGAATGTCCTGCAGTCTGGACTTGGTCAAAATCCAGCACGCCAAGCAGCTATCAAAGCAGGTCTTCCGGAAACCGTACCCGCAATGACGATCAATAAAGTTTGCGGTTCTGGATTGAAGGCTGTTCACCTTGCAAGACAGGCAATTATCGCAGGTGACGCGGATATCGTAGTCGCGGGTGGAATGGAAAATATGAGCCAAGCCCCGTTCTTGTTGAAAAATGCACGAGATGGATTTAAGATGGGTGACCAAAAGGTGATCGACAGCATGATTTCCGACGGACTTTGGTGTGCATTCAACGATTATCATATGGGCATTACTGCGGAGAATTTATGTGACCGTTATTCATTAACAAGGGAAGAGCAGGATGCGTTTTCAGCAGCTTCACAGGAAAAAGCCGCTGCCGCAATTGAAAGTGGAAAATTCAAAGAAGAAATTGTTCCGGTTGAAATACCTCAACGTAAAGGTGAACCAGTGATCTTCGATACAGATGAGTATGTGAAAGACGGGACTACTATTGAGAAGCTTACAAAATTACGTCCTGCTTTCAAAAAAGACGGCAGTGTGACTGCGGGGAACGCATCGGGTATTAATGATGGTGCTGCTGCATTCGTCATTATGTCTAAACAGAAAGCTGAAGAGCTTGGAGTTGAACCTCTCGCAATCATCAAGGCAAATGCGAATGCCGGTGTAGATCCAGCTGTAATGGGAATTGGACCTGTACAAGCTGTGAGAAATGTATTAGAGAAATCTGGATTGGAACTTGCTGATATTGACTTGATAGAAGCGAATGAAGCATTTGCAGCTCAATCGCTCGCAGTAGATCGCGAACTTCAATTCGATAAAAAGAAATTGAATGTAAATGGTGGGGCAATTGCCCTTGGTCATCCAATTGGGGCAAGTGGTGCAAGAATACTCGTTACATTGCTGCATGAAATGAAACGTCGTGAGGCAAAAACAGGACTTGCTACACTTTGCATCGGTGGGGGACAAGGGGTGGCCACAATCGTTCAACTTCCATAAGAAAGAAGGTGGACCGTATGGCAAAGAAAAAAGAGAAGAAGCAACTTGCGCCTAAAAAGCAAGAAAGCGAAAAGGCAACTCTGATGGATTCACTCGATTATGATATTGTATCTAAGTTGAAAGAAACCAAAAAAGAGTTGATGGCAAGCGCCCAAGCGAAGGAAGAAAAACGTCTCGAAAAACTTCGGAAAGAAAAAGCGGAACGCGAAAAGAATAAATCTTTTGCAGAACTTTTGGATGAATATGGAGACAGTGGCTCGAAATATTAATAGATGGTCAAAAAAAACGGGTGGATTTCTCATCCGTTTTTTTGTTGCCTGTATAGAATTTCAGATTTTACACACCATACAGGTGAACTATAAAAAGGAGTGAATAACAATGAAAAAAATAGCTTTGTTTCCACTAACTGTGGTTATGGTGGTTTTATTATTTGGGTGCGGCACGAATAATGATAAGAATACGACAGATAACAACGCAACCAATGACGTGAATAGGACCGGGGAGAGCGCAGCAGGAACAAACGATACATCGAACAATAACACTAATGGAACTATGAACGATAATTCTGTAGAGTCGAAAGTCGAAGTGGCTGATGATGCAGCAGATAAAATCGCCGCACTTGATGAAGTTGAAAGTGCAAATGTATTGGTGACAAACAACAATGCATATGTTGGGGTTGTTTTAAAGGATGGAGTCAATGAGGATGAGGCATTAAAGAATAAAATCTCGGATGAAGTAAGAAATGTCCATCCCGACTTCAATAATGTCTACATTTCCTTTAATCCGGATGTTGCACAAAGTTTTATGGATTACGGCAAACAAATCCGTGAGGGGCATCCAGTTGAAGGTTTTTTTGACGAAGTGACCGAAAGTATCAATCGCATGTTCCCGGAAGCAAAATAATTCGATAAATTGTGTTTTCTATTTGATAAGGATGGGTATGTACCTAAATATACATGCCTATTCTTTTTGTTTGTGACAGCTTTGTGACGAAAGTATAAAATTTTGTTTGTAGTTACATAATCCGACATTTTTTTCAGTTAAAGTCGATTATGATGAGCAAGGATAATAAATTGATGGAGGATTAGTTGCAAATGGGATTGATAGATAAACAGATACTATCTGTAATGATTTACATCAAAAGGACAGAGATGGTCGAAAAAGCAAAAAATCGTGGATTGACACATCCTGAAGTGGTAGCGTGCAGCCAAGAACTTGACATATTATTGAATCGTTATCAAAAGATCGCATAGATTGTAAGCCTATTGAAATTGGCAGAGAGGAAAGATTTCTTCTCTGCCTTATTTATGCGAGTTTAGCCAACTCATTTTTCAATTCAATAACCCAATTAAATGGGTCCTCTGAAATCCCAGTTTGAATATTCGTTAACGTATCAAATAGCTGTCTTGACAAGGAACCGGTTTTTCCGTTGTTAACAATCATTTTATAGCCATCCCAGTTCAATTCTCCGACAGGTGATATAACAGCTGCAGTTCCTGTTCCGAAAACTTCCTCAAGTTTTCCTGATTCAAAAGCCTCCCTGATTTCAAAGATAGAAATTTTCCTTTCTGTAACAGGGATTTCCCAATGATGCAGCAGCTGAAGAATAGATTTACGAGTAATACCTTCAAGAATGCTGCCATTAATAGCAGGGGTAATGATTTCTCCATCTATTTTAAAGAAGATATTCATACTCCCGACTTCTTCGATATATTTACGTTCCACACCGTCTAGCCAAAGAACTTGAGAAAGTCCGCGTTCGTTCGCAACTTCTTGGGCTTTTAATCCCGATGCATAGTTCCCTGCTGTTTTTGCCCCGCCAGTACCGCCTTTCACTGCTCTTACGAATTCATTCTCGACAAGAATTTTAATAGGATGAATGCCTTCTTTATAATACGAGCCTACCGGGGATAGAATGATGAAGAACTGATATTTTTTAGCTGGAGCAACTCCAAGGAAAGCCTCATTTGCTATCATAAATGGCCGGATATATAGTGACGTGCCTTTTACTGTCGGAATCCAGTCCCTTTCAATTTGGATGAGTTCTGTTAGTGCTTGTAATGCCATTTCTTCGTCAATTTTAGGCATGCAAAGCCGGTCTAACGATTGGTTCATCCTTTTCATATTCTCTTCCGGACGGAATAGCCTCACGACTCCATCAGTCGAACGATACGCTTTTAAACCTTCAAAAACTGTTTGACCGTAATGGAAAACAATTGCTGCAGGATCTAAAGTGATAGGGGCATAAGGTACAATTCGATGACTATGCCATCCAATCCCTTCATCAAACTCAGCTGTGAACATATGGTCGGTAAAAGTTCTACCAAAAACAAGCGTCTCTGGATTCGGCTTCTCTTTTCTTGAATCGCTCAGTTTAATCTGGATGGGTAAATTTCTCATGCTGATCAAATCTCCTCGTTTTAATTTTTTGTTATGTACTAAGTAATAAGAATAATTATACTTCTTTTTCAGTTGAAAATAAAGATTCTAATTATTTCATTATTATTTCAATTGTGAGAACGGTTTCATTTTGACTATGTTTGTATGTATGATTTTTAGGTTGTACACTATACCTAAAAAGAAAAGGTGTTTTATATGGAACGTTTCATTATAATCGGCGGGGGTATCTTAGGGGCATCAACTGCATACTTTTTGGCGAAAATGGGTGCTGATGTACACCTTGTCGACCGTAAGGATAAAGGACAAGCAACTGATGCCGCAGCGGGAATCATTTGCCCCTGGATTTCACAACGGAGAAATAAGGCTTGGTATGCTTTGGCAAGAGGTGGAGCATCCTATTACCCGGAATTGATCAGACAATTGGAGGAAGATGGTGAGACTGAAACGGGTTACCGGAGGGTAGGTGCGATTAGTTTACATAGTGAAATGGGTAAGCTTGAGAAGATGCAAGCGAGAACACTTATAAGAAGGAGAGAGGCTCCGGAAATCGGTGAAGTCAACCTGTTGAATGAAACAGAGACGTCAAATTTATTTCCCTTACTTTCGGAAAGGTTTTCATCGATTTCTGTAGAGGGAGCGGCACGGGTCGATGGAAGAGCGTTGCGGGATGCACTTATCAATGCTTCAAGAAAGCATGGGGCGACTGTGAAGTTTGGCGATGCGAAACTGACAACTGTGGGAAATAAGGTAAATGGAATCATTGTAGATGGAGAACAGGTTAAAGCATCTAAAGTGATTATTACTGCTGGTGCGTGGGCCGGAGAACTGTTGGAACCACTTGGATTAAATGTATCGGTGACAGGACAGAAGGCGCAAATCGTTCATTTGCGGTTGCCCTTTCAAGAAACGTCAGAATGGCCGGTAGTCATGCCGCCTACGGACCAATATATCGTGCCATCAGATGAGGGTAAAATAATTGTTGGTGCCACGCATGAAGATGATGTGGAAAATAAATTTGAACCTACTGCAGGTGGAATGTTTGAAGTTTTAGATAAGGCACTTAAAGTTGCGCCGGGTTTGGTAAAAGCGACCTTTGAAGAAGTTAGGGTAGGTTTGCGCCCATTCACGCCGGGGTTTTTGCCGGTAATTGGTAATGTGCCCGGTCATGCCGAATTACTTTTTGCAAATGGTTTAGGGTCGTCTGGGTTAACTGTTGGCCCATACCTTGGAAAGCAGTTAGCCAATATGGCTCTTGGGCATCCTTTGGACATTGACTTAACTTTATATAGTGTCGATGAAATTTTTTCTTGTAAAATGAAAAACAAAAGTTTATAATAAAAACAAATGTTTAAAGGGTGATGGAATTGAATGAAAAGGAAAGGGCTGTTCTTGACTTAATTCGAGCCAACCCTTATTTATCGCAACAAGAAATGGCTGATGCCCTTGGCATGTCAAGACCAACGTTAGCAAATCATATTTCCGGTTTAATCAAACAGGGGAAAATAACGGGTCGGGCATATATTCTTCCGGAAGAAAAGGAAGTTATCTGCATAGGCGGTGCCAATATAGATAGGAAATACCATTTGAATGAACATACTCAACTTGGAACTTCCAATCCTGCTTCAATGACTGTTTCGGTCGGGGGAGTCGCTCGAAACATCGCTGAAAACTTAGGGCGTTTAGAGCATCAAGTCAGACTGTTGACGGTTGCTGGAAATGATAGTGACTGGGATGTAATCTCGAGGGTTTCCTCATCCTTCATGGATGTTTCGGATGTTGGCCAACTGGTTGGCAAGTCGACAGGCTCTTACTCAGCAGTTTTGGATCCCACGGGAGAACTTGTCATCGCATTAGCGAATATGGAAATCTATGATTCCTTGAATCCTATCTATTTAGAGGAAAAATCGAGGGTCATTTCAAACGCTTCCATGATCATCATCGATTTAAACTGTCCAAAAGAATCTGTCGATTACGTTAAAAACTTGGCAAGACAAAAAGGAAATCAACTTGTGATCATTCCTGTATCTTCACCAAAGATGAATAGGATGCCGAGTGACCTAAATGGAGTTACATGGTTCATCTGTAATCAGGATGAAGCAGAGACTTATACAGGTATAACCATTGACAATGAAGAAGACTGGAAGAAAGCTGTCCAGGAATTGCTTAAATTTGGTGCTGAAAATGTTGTTGTAACAGCCGGATCAAGAGGTATAATGGCGGCTACGTCCGGCGGCGAGCCAATCCGTTTCCCAGCTGTACAAAATGTGCATGTGGAAGATGTGACCGGGGCAGGGGATGCCTTTGTCTCAGGATTGCTTCATGGACATTTAGTTGAAGGTTCTTTTGAAGAAAATGTCCGAATGGGATTAATGAATGCCGCAAAGACATTGGAGAGCCCTTACACAGTAAGACCTGAATTAAACAGAGAGCTTCTTAAAAAAGAATTGGAGGAATTATGATGAAACAATATCTAGAGTATTCAAACGAAGTACAAGAGGCTATGGCTGCTGGGAAACCGGTAGTTGCATTAGAATCCACAATCATTTCGCACGGTATGCCTTATCCACAAAACGTTCAAACTGCACGCGAAGTAGAACAAATTGTTCGTGATAACGGTGCAGTTCCAGCAACAATTGCCCTCATTGATGGCAAGATAAAAGTCGGTCTTTCAGACGATGAACTTGAAATGTTCGGTAATAGCCAAGGTGTTGCAAAAGCATCAAGACGTGACCTTGCGTATTTGCTTGCTACGAAGCAACTTGGAGCAACAACAGTTGCTACGACGATGATTGCTGCTGCGCTTGCTAACATTAAAATCTTCGTAACTGGCGGAATCGGTGGCGTACACCGTGGTGCTGAAACAACAATGGATATTTCTGCAGACCTTGAAGAGCTTTCACAAACAGATGTTGCTGTTATTTGTGCGGGTGCGAAATCTATCCTGGACCTTGGATTGACACTTGAATACTTGGAAACAAACGGTGTACCAGTCATTGGATACGGCACGGATGTACTTCCAGCTTTCTTCACACGTGAAAGTGATTTCAAACTTAATATCCGCGTAGATGATCCGGAAACAGTCGCAGACGTTCTTCGTGTGAAATGGGATCTTGGATTAAAAGGCGGCGCAGTTATTGCAAATCCAATTCCAGTGGCAGATGCTATGGAAAAATCATTCATCGACGGTATTATTAATGAAGCACTCAAAGAAGCAGAAGAGCAAAATATCGCAGGAAAAGATGTTACACCATTCATGTTAGGAAAAGTGAAAGATCTTACAGAAGGCCGTAGCCTTGAAGCGAATATCGCTTTAGTTAAAAACAACGCTGTAGTTGGTGCGAAAATCGCAGTTGCATTAAACGCAAAATAATAGAACTTGTAAAGAAGCTGTCCAAGAATTAGTCTGGACAGCTTTTTTTTTTGGTGTACACCTCTACGCTCAAGAATAGCCGTCCCGCGCTCAAGATTTCCGATTCGCGCTCAACAATAGCTGTCCCTCGCTCAAGATTTCCGATTCGTGCTCAACAATGGCTGTCCCGCGCTCAAGGTTTCCGATTCGCGCTCAAGAAAGGCTGTCCGGCGCTCAAGGTTTCCGATTCGCGCTCAAGAAAGGCTGTCCCGCGCTCAAGGTTCGCGATTCGCGCTCAAGAATAGCCATCTGGCGCTCAAGATTTTCGATTCGCGCTCAAGAAAGGCTGTCCGGCGCTCAAGGTTTCCGATTCGCGCTCAACAATAGCCGTCCCGCGCTCAAGGTTTCCGATTCGTGCTCAACAATGGCTGTCCCGCGCTCAAGGTTTCCGATTCGCGCTCAACAATAGCTGTCCCGCGCTCAAGATTTCCGATTCGCGCTCAAGAATGGCTGTCCGGCGCTCAAGGTTTCCGATTCGCGCTCAACAATGGCCGTCCCGCGCTCAAGGTTTCCGATTCGCGCTCAACAATAGCTGTCCCGCGCTCAAGATTTCCGATTCGCGCTCAACAATGGCTGTCCCGCGCTCAAGATATCCGATTCGCGCTCAACAATGGCTGTCCCGCGCTCAAGGTTTCCGATTCGCGCTCAAGAATAGCCGTCCGGCGCTCAAGATTTCCGATTCGCGCTCAACAATAGCCGTCCCGCGCTAATGGTTCCTGTCTAACGCTCAAAACATCTTTACCTGAACACTAATCAAGCTATCCTCAGCTATTAATCTTTGACGAGACACCTATTTCTAGTACAATATAATGTATTGTGTGTTGGGTGAAGGAGCTTTTATCATGAAATTAATCTCTTGGAATGTTAATGGATTAAGAGCCTGTGTAAGAAAAGGGTTTCTTGACTATTTTAAAGAACAGGACGCAGATATTTTCTGCATTCAAGAAACAAAACTGCAGAGCGGCCAAATCGAGCTTGAGCTGGAAGGGTATCACCAGTATTGGAACTATGCACTGAAAAAGGGGTATTCAGGCACTGCGGTTTTCACAAAAGAAGAACCATTAAGCGTTAAATATGGAGTAGGGGATATGGACTCTGAAGATGAAGGAAGAATTCTGACATTGGAATTCCCGAAGTTCTATTTAGTGAATGTCTATGCACCAAACGCACAAAGGGACTTGGCACGACTTCCTTTCAGAATGGATTGGGAAACAAGAATGAGAGACTATTTAATACAGCTTAATCAAGTAAAGCCTGTCATTTTCTGCGGCGATTTAAATGTAGCACATCAAAATATCGACATCCGAAATTTTAAAACGAATGTAGGGAATTCTGGCTTTACCGAAGAAGAAAGAGGGGAAATGACGGCATTATTAAACGCGGGGTTCATCGACACGTTCCGTCATTTAAATCCAGAAGTTGAACATGCCTATACATGGTGGTCCTATATGCGTAATGTCAGGGAGCGGAACATTGGCTGGCGTATTGACTACTTTATCGTTTCAGACCGTATCAAACATTTATTGAAAACTGCTGACATTCATCCGCATATTATGGGAAGCGATCATTGCCCGATTGTGTTGGAATTGGACGTTGCCGTGACAACTGCATAAGCTATACAAAAACAGCCGGAAGAGGTATTTTCTAACCTCTTCCGGCTGTTTAGGCTTATATACTAATAGTGTTTTCCTGCTTAGCGGTTGTTGTTATCATTATCATTTTGTTGGGCGCGGGCTTCTCCGCCTTTACGTCCGATTTCTTCATAGAAATCTCTGTCATGATTTCGAGCGGTAGCTTCTCCACCTTTACGCCCAATCTCTTCGTAGAAACTTCTATCATGGTTTTCAGCCGTCGCTTCTCCACCCTTACGCCCGATCTCTTCATAGAAATCTCTGTCATGGTTTCTTGCAGTTGCTTCTCCGCCTTTACGGCCTGCCTCTTCTAACGACATTTTTCCACGATTGTTGTTGTTGTTGTTGTTGTTGTTTTTAGCCATTGAAATATCTCTCCTTTAAGTTTGATATATTTGTAGTGGCCTACAGTCCATATATAGCCGAAGTTGAAAAGATTAAACAGTATTCCAGTCGACTTAACCTTATTGAAATATTGGTAATGATTTCGAGATAAAAGTTTTGAATTTGTGATGTTTATATACTATTCCGCGAATGATAGATTGATAAAAACTTTGTTGAAAACTGTCGAAAGCGTGATATAATTAAAGCCTAATTAATAAACATCCACTCATATAATCGCGGGAATATGGCCCGCAAGTTTCTACCGGTTCACCGTAAATGGACCGACTATGAGAAGCAAGAAGTGAAAGCATATGCTATTAGTGCATATTTTTTCGCTTTATATTCGGTATTTATAAAACCGGATGACCTTGCTCCACTCATGAAAATGAATGGATGCACGATCATCCGGTTTTTTGTGTTGTGATCGTGATAAATCAAAGGAGGAGCATTAGCTTGAAACAATTACAGGAAAAAATCATGAAGGACGGCAAAGTACTTTCCGATCAGGTGTTGAAAGTGGATACGTTTTTGAATCACCAAATCGATCCGGAATTGATGAAGGCAATCGGAGAAGAGTTCGCAAACAGATTCAAAGATAGCGGAGTGACAAAAGTACTTACGATCGAATCTTCGGGTATTGCACCAGCAATGATGACTGGCTTAGAGTTAGGTGTCCCTGTGATTTTTGCCCGTAAACGAAAGTCGTTGACGATGACCGATAACTTGCTTACAGCGAGTGTACACTCCTTCACGAAAAATGAAACAAACGAAATTTCTGTCTCAAAAGACTTTCTTGAAAATGGAGATAAGGTGTTAATGATAGATGATTTTCTTGCTAATGGCCAAGTCGTCTTAGGATTAAAAGAGATCATTGATCAAGCAAAGGCGCATCTAACTGGGGTAGGCATTGTTATTGAAAAAGGATTCCAACGGGGCGGTACAATGATTCGTGAAGAAGGCATTCGGGTCGAGTCTTTGGCAATTATCGAATCGCTTCAAAATGATCAAGTTACATTTAAGGAAGAAGGTACATCTATATGAAATCTACCGTATTAGGCTTCCAGCATTTATTGGCAATGTACGCGGGGGCAATATTAGTACCTCTTATAGTTGGGCAAGCGATCGGGTTGACTTCCACACAATTGACGTATCTTGTGTCAATTGACATTCTCATGTGCGGGATTGCAACGATCCTACAAATTATGAACAACCGGTTTTTCGGAATCGGATTGCCTGTCGTTTTAGGATGTACATTTACTGCAGTCGGTCCGATGATTTCTATCGGAGATAAATACGGAATTTCTGCAATTTATGGGGCAGTCATCGCTTCTGGACTGATCATTGTTCTCATTAGCACTTTTTTTGGAAAGTTGATCAAGTTCTTCCCACCAGTCGTAACAGGTTCTGTCGTAACAATTATCGGTATCACTTTAATCCCTGTCGCTTTGAATAATATGGGTGGTGGAATGGGCGCACCGGATTTCGGATCAAGCATCAATATTCTTCTTTCGTTTGGAACTCTTCTATGCATCATCCTCCTATATCGATTTACAACAGGTTTTCTTCGATCAATCTCGATTCTGCTTGGAATGGCTGTAGGTACAGTCGCGGCTATGATGATGGGTATCGTGGATTTCGGTGCTGTGAAAGAAGCTTCGGCTTTTCATTTACTAACGCCATTCTATCTTGCTACACCGACGTTCCATCTTGTTCCGATTTTAACGATGACGTTGGTAGCAATGGTTTCATTAGTAGAGTCCACGGGTGTGTACTTTGCATTGGGCGATATAACTGAGAAGGAAATAACTAAAAAAGATTTGGAAAAGGGTTACCGTTCAGAAGGGCTGGCTTCGTTGATTGGCGGGATTTTCAATGCATTCCCATACACGACATTTTCACAAAATGTCGGTTTGGTCCAAATGTCAGGAGTCAAATCACGCAAGGTCATTTTAATCACAGCGATCATGCTTGTATCTTTAGGTTTCATGCCGAAGGTCGCGGCAATGGCAACAGTCATTCCAACTTCTGTGTTGGGCGGGGCAATGGTGGCGATGTTCGGCATGGTTATTTCACAAGGTATCAAAATGTTGAGCAAGGTAGTAGGGGAATCACAAGAAAACGCAATGATCATCGCTTGTTCAGTTGGCCTTGGTCTTGGCGTATCTGTCGTTCCCGATATCTTTGCAAACCTTCCTGCGAGTTTCCAAATGCTTACAAGCAACGGCATCGTTGCCGGAAGCTTAACAGCAATTACATTAAATATTATATTCAATATGCTACCTTCGAAAAAGCGAAAGCAAGCTAAGGCTGCGCAGGTTCAGTTGACTGAGCAAGAAGCTTAATACTATACGGCATACAAAAACGAGACTCAGAATTAGAGTCTCGTTTTTGTTATTGTCCTTCTATTCTTACATCGATTATGCAAACCTAATGTTAAATATCCCCAAGTGAAGGTGATACCTATGGACGTAGGAACTTTAATTAAAAATGGAGCGACGTACACAAAAAATGAAACAAGCTGTCTTGGCAAAAGGGATTTGCTCCATTTCATATTTGAGCAGGATTGAGAATGGCAAAATTGAGCCAAATGAAGAGGTTGTGGAGATGCTTTTCAATCGATTGGAGTTATCTTTTCCAGAAAAACCTTCAGTTGAAAGAGTGGACGTTGATGAAATTAAAGAGCTTTGTACAAAAATCATCAACTTGCGTGAGGATATTCCTAAAATTATGGCAGAAATGCATCTTTATATAGCAAGCAAAAAAGGACATACATTAGGCGCTGTTAGAATTCCCTTAGAGAAGATGATCCTTCCACCCGATGAACTTGTTAGGGTGGATAATAATTCAATCTACATGATATCACCGCAAGAAGGAAACCTTTCAATTTATGAAATAAAACCTGGAAAAATATTTGCCAAGCATTTGAAAAATAGAATTGAGAGGTTCAAGGAGTCGAAGGAATATAGCGCATGGAAATCTCAAACAGCTACGAATAAGACAGAAGAACAAGTAGTAACTATTGCAGCAAATACTGGCCCGAATGGATATTTACACAGATCTGATGTTGCTAATAGAGCCGATAGAATGATTGGTTACTCATGGAAAGTTATTAGTGGTAATAAACAACAGGGCATCAGGAACTTTACTTCCTGATCATGTTAGAAATGCTTCGGTGGGTTCAACAATAATTGGAATTCCATATAAATGGGGCGGAGCGGACGCGCACGACTATGGTGCGGGAGGAAGGAGTAACTTTGGAACGTATCAAAGTCAGGGCTTTCAAACAGGTGACATTGATTGGAATGATTATGGGGTATCGAGTGTTACTGGATTAGATTGTTCTGGATTTGTAGGACTTGCTTGGTTTAGGACTGATTTAAAGTATGGAACATCTACTTTGAGTAATATAAGTCACGCTATTACTAAACCACAACTTAAGCATATGGATGCTTTAAATGACAGCGGTTTCCATACTCTACTTTATGTAAATGGCGGCTTAACTAGTATTATTACTAAAGAGGCCGCAAAAGATGGTACACAAGGTGCTCAAAACTATTCACGTACTTGGCATTGGCTTGAATCAACACATAAATTTCTTCCGATTAGATATAATAAGATTCTTGATGATGGAAGTCCTATTCCTGGTTCCTAATTAACTACCTTTTACAGATGGTCTTGAAATTTCAAGTGCTGTCTGTAATTCTTTTTATAGGAGGGAAGAGTAATTTGGAAAAAACTCATCTCATCTACGTAGGTATATTATTACTTCTATTAGTCGGTTGTGTAAAGGACGCCTTGCCACAACAATCCATAGCCACAAATGAAAACGATAATTGGAAAGAACAAATATTTGAGTTGAATGATAAACTTATAGAAAATGATAAAAAGATAAATGAGTTGTATACAATAATAGAAGGTATAAATAGCATTGAAAACGAAGCTTATAAAGAATTAAATACCAAAATCCACATGTTGGAAAGCCTTGTGTCACATATTCCTAACATAGAAAAGAAGCAAGGTTTTATTGATGAGATTAATATAAATGAAGCTAATATTACGTTTAAAGTTAACTATGCTGAAATGACAGAGGACAATAACGCGCCAAATGGATTTATTATTGAAGAGAAAAAGAAAGGAACTATTTCCGTAGATTTAGGCGCAAGTTATTATATTCTAGAAGGCAACCAAATTCAATTTAAACAAACTATTGAGGAATTCAATGAAGTGGTAAATGACTATAATCGCTTTTTCAACCTTTATATTATTGATGGCAAGGTAGTAATGTTGGCAGAACAATATTTACCGTAAAAAAACGGGACCCCATAATAGGGTCTCGTTTTCATTAGCTTATTTGCTGTCATCAGTATCCGTGTCAGTATCTGCATCATCATCCACATCAAGATCCACATTCGTATCTGTACCGTCATTTGTGTCAGCAGGTGGGTTATTGACATCTACGTCCGTATCATCATCGCCATCTGCACAAGCTGCGAGTAATCCTACGGATAGGAATGTCGCTGCTCCAAGTTTCAACCATTTCTTGTCTTCTGTGAGTAGTTTCATTGAAATCTCCTCCAAGGTGTAATCTTTATTTGTTGCCTACTTGTTAGATACCCTTGAAATAGTCTCCTAATCATTACAGATTTATTACGAGAATATTACATGTTTATACTCGGTGTTGTTTGTACTGATGCACATCGGTCAATTCAGCGATGGACGCTAACTCCGACTCACTCACTGCATTATCATACGCAACAATCGAATCTAAAAGCTGATCCATTGAACTAACACCGATTAATGCGGAAGCTACTATATCTTCCTTTAGATTGAATGCTATCGCATGGGCACTAAGATTATTGGTAGTTCCATGCAACTCATCAACCATCCTTTTCAAGTCTTCTGCACCATACTCAACAAAGCCATCCATCTTATCAACCCTCGAAATACCTTCCCCTGTCAATAAACCTTTTGCTAATGTTCCCCTTGTAATGACGGATGCATTAGCTTCAAGAATCATCGGGAACCATTCCTCTGGACGACGATCCAACAGACTGTATTGCATCATAACCGAAACCGCAGAACTGCTTGTTAAAAAGCGTTCAATGACATTCGGTCGAATGGATGAAATTCCGTATTGCCGGATGACGCCTTCCTTTTTCAACTCCTCGAAAGCTTCAATCGTTTCCGTCACATTATCCTCCATCGTCCCACCATGCAATTGATACAGGTCGATATAATCCGTTCCAAGCCGTTGCAAACTCTCTTTTACTGCCTCTTTTATATATTTCTTCGATGCATCCCAGCGCCAGCCTTCCTCTCCGGGGACCATACGATTCCCGACTTTTGTCGCAAGAATGATTTCATCACGTCTGCCTTTCAATGCTTCGCCGACCAGTGCTTCATTTCTGCCACCGGCATATAAATCCGCAGTGTCAAAGAAGTTAATGCCAGAGTGCAGCGCTGCGTCTACGATATTTTTCACTTCATTTAAATTATCAGGGAAAGACATACACCCGAGTCCAAGTTCCGATACATATAAGCCACTTTTACCAATCTCTCTTTTTTTCATCAGAGCACCTCCACAATTGTTTTCATCCACTACACTTCACTGTACAATGTAGAGGTTAATAGGGAAAGTATTGTTACTTGGAAGGAAAAAGGAGTGTGTCAAAATGAATAATCGTTTTAAGGAAAAAACTGTTGCAAGCGATGTTTTATTCGAAGGGAAAGTTATCTCCCTTCGTGTCGAAGAAGTTGAACTGCCTGACGGGAAGCGTGCGAAGCGGGAATTAGTTGGTCATCCCGGAGCAGTAGCAGTCATCGCGATAACCGACGACAAGAAACTTGTTCTTGTTGAGCAATACAGGAAAGCATTAAACCGTTCCATTATCGAAATTCCTGCTGGCAAGATTGAACCGGGTGAGGATATCGAAGTGACAGCACTCCGAGAATTGGAAGAGGAGACAGGTTACGGGGCAAATCAATTCGAATACCTACAATCCTTTGCCACATCCCCCGGATTTGCAAATGAAATCATTCATATTTACGTAGCGCAAGGATTATATAAAATAGACAAGCCCGCACAAGGTGACGAAGATGAATTCATCAATATTATTGAAAGTACTCTCGAAGAAGCCGAGCAAATGGTGTTAGATGAAAGGATTTTCGATGCCAAAACGGCCTTTGCGATTCTTTATGCAAAAAAACTTTTAAATAAATGAGCTATTTAGGAACGGACAAGCATACGTTATAGAAACGATGCGGAGGTGAAACCTATGGTCCGTTCCTTATCATTTATCCATCTATTTATCGTACTAGCCGTCGGTTATATTGGCGGGGCATTGTTATTCAGAGAAATTCCAGTCGTTGCATCCGAAAAATGGATCGGGTTTTTCGATCCAAGAGTTATCTCGTCCAGTGAAGGCACATTTTTTAGACCTTTATTGACGTTAATTATATTTTTCGTTGTTGCATTTCTGACTTCGATGAATAGTAAAACAAGACATGCTATTCTTTTTGTAGGAGCTATTAAATGTGTTTTGTTTGGATTATCATCATCTTACTTACTTTCTTCAGGAATGAAATTATGGGCATATACAATCTGGTGGTTCCCGTTTCAACTCCTGTCTTGC
This sequence comes from Sporosarcina sp. FSL W8-0480, assembly GCF_037963765.1. Lineage (GTDB taxonomy): Bacteria > Bacillota > Bacilli > Bacillales_A > Planococcaceae > Sporosarcina. The sequence continues at coordinate 1,980,535 of NZ_CP150166.1, forward strand.
TATCTTTATTTAGTATACTGCAATGTTTTGAGTCCGCCATTTTTTAATCGGATTTCAAGGAGAGGACGGAACTTACAGGCGGTTCCGTACTTAGCCGGCCTATGTTTGTTGATCTTTTTAATAGAAATGACAATATTTCATTTTCTTATTAAATAACTCATTTAATAGTTTCATATTCCCTTTCTGTTGTCACACTGAAGGCCCATTTGATATAATGGGTTTAGTGTTGAGGGGGGCGTCATATGGAGAGCCGGATTGAACGGATCAAAAAGCAATTGCACGGGGCCAGCTATAAGTTGACGCCTCAGCGGGAAGCTACGGTCTTGGTCCTTCTTGAAAACGAAGAAGATCACTTAAGCGCTGAAGATGTTTTTTTACTTGTGAAAGAGAAAGCGCCAGAAATTGGCCTGGCAACTGTCTATCGTACATTGGAACTGCTGACTGAACTGAAAATTGTCGATAAGATTAATTTCGGTGACGGTGTCTCTCGGTATGATTTACGACAAGAGGGGGCATCCCGTTTTCACCATCATCTTATTTGTATTGAATGTGGAAAAGTCGCAGAAATACAAGAAGATCTATTGGGCGATGTGGAGAAAATTGTCGAAAGCCGCTACGGTTTTACAGTTAAGGACCACTGGTTGACATTCCATGGTGTTTGTCAAAGTTGCAAGTCTTCGGGAAATGATAGTAAAAAGTGAAAGGGGGATGGCGAGATGCTGTCCCTTTTTGTCATTTTAGAGTAGGGGAGAGAATGGCATGAATGATTTTGCCTGCTTACCATGAAAGATGGAAAATTTGCGTTGGAAGATTATATGCATTTTCTTAAGGTGGAAAGGCAACTTTCCAAAAACACAATTTCGTCATATAAAAGAGATCTTGTTGAATATATCGATGCAATGGAAAAGATCGGTATGGAGTCAATAGACAAAATAGATCGTTCTTGCATTTTACGACATTTGCATAAATTGAAAGAAGAAGGGAAATCTTCACGGACGATAGCTCGTCATATTTCTTCGGTCAGGTCCTTTCATCAATTCCTGTTACGTGAAAAAGTGACAACACAAGATCCTACCGTTCATCTTGAAATGCCTAAACTTGAGCAAAAATTACCATCTGTACTTTCAGTTGAAGAAGTGGACAAGCTAATATCGATGCCAGAGAGCAGTAAACTTCAGGGAAAAAGAGACATAGCATTATTAGAGTTGCTATATGGTACCGGAATGCGTGTCAGTGAACTAATAGGACTTGATGTGGAGGATGTCCACTTATCAATGGGATTCGTCCGCGTTTTCGGAAAGGGCGGTAAGGAAAGGATTATACCACTTGGCGGTGGTGCGTTAAGGGCGTGTTCTACATACTTAAGAGAAGCGCGTCCCGAATTCATTGCAAAAACGAAGGAGGCGAATGCCTTTTTCGTTAATATGAGAGGGACTCGCTTGACAAGGCAAGGTTGTTGGAAAATTTTAAAAGGATATGCCATGAAAGCGGGTATACAAAAGGAACTGACACCGCATATTTTACGTCATTCTTTTGCCACACATCTTATTGAAAATGGTGCTGACATTCGTGCAGTACAGGAAATGTTAGGGCATGCGGATATTTCAACTACACAGATTTATACTCATGTAAGTAAGGCGAGGCTGAAGGATGTATATGTAAAGTTCCATCCAAGAGCTTAAAAGAAATATGTACGCGCCATCTGGAGCTGGGCATAACAAACTGGAGGAATCAATATGGAAAAACAACAATTTAAGCGTATTCATTTAATCGTTCTCGACTCAGTCGGGATTGGAGAAGCACCAGATGCCGATCAATTCGGGGATGTAGGAGCAGATACACTTGGACATATTGGAGAAAAAATGGGCGGCCTAAAGATGCCGAACATGGGAAAAATGGGTTTATCGAATATTAAAGAAATCAAAGGAATCGCTGTCGAACCAAATCCGATTGGACTTTATGGAAAAATGCAAGAAGCATCAGTTGGAAAAGATACGATGACAGGACATTGGGAAATGATGGGGCTAAATATCGATAAACCATTTAAGGTATATCCAAACGGATTCCCACAGGAATTAATTGATGAGTTGGAGCAAAAGACAGGAAGAAAGGTAATTGGCAACAAACCTGCAAGCGGAACTGGAATCATCGAGGAGCTTGGTGAGGAACATATGAAAACAGGTGCCATTATTGTTTATACATCAGCGGATCCCGTTCTTCAAATCGCTGCTCATGAAGGAATCATACCTATTGAAGAGCAATACCACATTTGCGAAATCGCACGAGAGATTACATTAAAACCGGAATTTCTTGTTGGCAGGGTAATCGCAAGACCATTTGTCGGCGAACCAGGAAATTTCATCCGTACGACAAACCGTCATGATTATGCATTAAAGCCTTTCGAAAGAACGGTCATGAATGAATTGAAGGACGCAGGTAAAGCAGTTATTGCAGTGGGTAAGATTTCCGACATTTTCAATGGTGAAGGTGTGACGGAAGCGGTACGAACTATCAGCAATATGGACGGCGTCGATAAATTGCTTGACGTCATGAAATCTGATTTTAATGGGCTAAGCTTTACAAATCTTGTTGATTTCGATGCTTTATATGGACACCGCAGAGATCCAATCGGCTACGGAAACGCATTACAGGATTTTGATGCAAGAATTCCAGAAATCATGAAGGCTCTAAAGGAAGACGATTTGTTAATCATAACTGCGGATCACGGCAATGACCCAGTTCATAGCGGGACTGATCACACAAGGGAATATGTTCCGCTAATAATTTACTCGCCATTGTTTACAAAGGGTGGCGAGCTGCCTTTACGGAATACATTTTCGGATGTAGGTGCAACAATTGCTGATAATTTCAGTGTGAAGTTACCTCAGTTTGGAGAGAGCTTTTTAAGTTTAATAACGGAAAAGGTGAGATGACTATGTTCAGAATGGTTGATATTATTGAGAAAAAAAGGGACGGGGAAACATTAACGAGAGAAGAAATAACATTTTTCATCGATGGATATACAAATGGGTCCATACCGGATTATCAGGCAAGTGCATTTCTAATGGCAGTATATTTCAATGGGATGACTGCAGAAGAACAAGGGCATTTGACGATGGCCATGGTGGAATCAGGCGATCAAATCGATTTATCTGCTATTGAAGGAGTCAAGGTAGATAAGCACTCAACAGGTGGGGTAGGGGATACAACAACTCTTATTCTTGTGCCGTTAGTGGCGGCATGCGGTGTACCTGTTGCCAAAATGAGTGGAAGAGGTTTAGGTCATACTGGAGGAACGCTTGACAAGCTTGAATCAATTGAAGGTTTTCATATCGAACTTACAGAAGAACAATTCGTCAAACAGGTGAATGATCTTAAACTTGCTGTCATCGGGCAAAGTGGCAACTTGACACCTGCTGATAAAAAGCTGTATTCCTTACGGGATGTAACTGCAACTGTAAATAGCATTCCACTAATTGCAAGTTCAATTATGAGTAAAAAAATTGCCGCAGGTGCCGATGCAATCGTTTTGGACGTCAAAACAGGTGACGGGGCATTTATGAAAACGGAGGAAGACGCTGAAGCATTGGCACATTCTATGGTATCGATTGGCCATCAAGTCGGTCGTGACACAGTTGCCGTCATTTCGGACATGAGTCAACCTTTAGGATACGCAATCGGAAATGCTCTTGAGATTAAAGAGGCGATTGACACACTTAAAGGACAGGGGCCAGAAGATTTAACAGAGCTTTGTTTCGTCTTAGGCAGCAAAATGATTGTAGCCGGCAAGAAGGCTGATTCAATTGAAGAGGCTCGAAAGATGTTAGAGAAAGTCATTGCGGATGGTTCGGCTTTAGAATTGTTCGGCAAGTTAATCGAAGCACAAGGCGGAGATGCTCGTATAATCCACGACACATCTTTATTGCCAACAGCTAAATACGAAATCGAAGTTCCGGCGCTTGCCTCCGGCACAATTTCAAAAATGGAGGCAGATGAAATTGGTGTCGCTGCAATGCTTCTTGGAGCAGGTAGAGCGACGAAGGAAGACGAAATCGATCTCGCTGTCGGTATTATTTTGAATAAAAAAATCGGCGATTCTGTTGCAACGGGTGAGCCTTTAGCTACTATTCATTCAAATAATGAAAACGTAGCAAAATCCATTGAATTGATCCAAAAACATATTCATATTTCAGACAACGTACAAGAAAAACCTGAGTTAATTAAGAAATTAATAACAGAATGATGTAAACCATTCCTTGAACAGAAAATGTTCAAGGGGTGGTTTTTATTTGTCTTTAGCGATCAATACACTGATAAGAATTTATTTCCTTTCATGTGTAAACCGACCTTAAAATGGATAGGCTTTTAAGGTAGAACGCAATGTCGAAAGATAGGATATTTAAGAATTGTATGACTACTTCTGTCGGTCGGAAGGGATTTCCACTTCCCGTGTTGAATAGTTCCGCATAAAGGAGGGATTCAGCATGGCTGAAATTAAACAAATTGATGGCATTATGGTAGTAACATTGGCAGGGGAGTTGGACAATCTTGAAGCAAACAAGATTCGTTCCACTATATCTTCCTCCATCTTCACGGGGAAAATACGGGGAATCGTTTGGGATTTGAGCCGGCTTGGATTCATGGATAGCGCAGGGATTGGACTTATTTTAGGAAGAATGCGCGATCTTGCACCATTCAATGGAGAAACCATCATCGTAAATCCATCTCCTACGATGGAAAAGATTTTCAACTTTTCAGGTTTGGGTTCTAATATCAGGCATGGCTCAGTCGACAGTGTAATCGGTGAAATCGGAGGGGTCTTATATGAGAAATGAAATGACATTATCGTTCGTTGCGATTGAAGAAAATGAAGCGTTGGCAAGAATGGCGATGACTTGTTTCATCACACCACTCGATCCGACACTTGAAGAAATTTCAGAGTTCAAAACAATTGTCTCAGAAGCCGTCACTAACGCAATTATCCATGGATATAATTGCGACGGTAAAAGTTTAGTTACGATTCACGCTGTAATTGACGACAACAAAGTTACAATGACCGTAGAGGACAAAGGTGAAGGGATTTTTGACGTTGAACAAGCTATGGAGCCGATGTTTACTACAAAGCCATTAATGGAAAGATCCGGAATGGGATTCACCATTATGGAAAGCTTTTCCGACAGTCTATCAGTAGATTCAACACTTGGAAACGGAACGGTAGTACGATTTGAGAAAACGTTTTCTCCGGTCACGGAAGTAAGCAGAATGAGGTGACCGATGGATACATCTGTTGAAAGACAAGATGCTCTTTTGTCCCAGGAAAAAATGAGGGTTCTTATCCAGCAGTCCCAGGAGGGGGATAAGGACGCAAGACGCATGATGGTAGAAGGCAATACAAGATTAGTGTGGTCCATTGTACAGCGTTTTGCTTCTCGTGGAGCGGATCTTGAAGACCTGTTCCAAATTGGCTGTATTGGACTTATGAAATCGATAGACAAATTCGACTTGACTTATGATGTGAAATTCTCCACATATGCGGTGCCGATGATCGTAGGGGAAATCCAACGATTCTTAAGGGATGACGGCATGGTGAAAGTAAGTAGATCGATTCGTGAATTAAGCTTCAAAATCCGACATGCAACGGATAACTATATTAAGCATCATGGTAAATCGCCTTCCGTCTCTGAAATAGCAGAGGCATTAGATGTGACTGTAGATGAAGTGATTTTAGCATCAGACGCATTAAGAGACCCTGCATCCCTTCATGAGCAACTATATGAAAATGAAGGAGATAGTTTGACATTGATGGATCAGCTTCGGGACGACCGTTCTGAAAGATTCTTCGATCATATTCCTCTTAGAGATGTAGTTTCAAAACTTAATAAACGAGATCAGACGATCATCTATATGAGGTATTACCTTGACTACACACAAAGTGATATTGCCGAAAGGATCGGCATTTCACAAGTTCAGGTTTCCCGGTTGGAAAAAAAGATACTTGCCCAATTAAAGACATGGATGAGCTCACAACAAGATGAAAGTGACAATAAAGTGAGGGCTGACTAAGCATGGCGAAGTTATTTACATCTTTGAAGGAATCAGAAAAATGGTTTGAAAGTAAATTTGGCAAAGGCGAAACATTCGATGCGACCGCAAAAACGGTTCACTTATGGGGCATGCCGGTAATGATGTTCTATATTAATGGCCTCATTGATGGACAGACATTGACAACTCTTTTGGTAGAGATGCAAGAAGGATTCGAAAAAAACGATGAGAATAAAGATGATCCTGAATGGTTTTTAAATTATTTCCCTTACTACGCTTTAGAAGATGTCGATGAACGGGATACATTACTCACATCTATTTTAAGCGGTTTAGTAGGATTTATTTTACCGAACGGATTTGCGTTCGTCGCGGATTTACGTAGTTCACCGGGGAGAAATCCAGAGGAACCCGATACCGAAAAGGTCATTAGAGGTTCGAGGGACGGATTTACTGAAAATATAATCATTAATACTGCACTTGTAAGAAGAAGATTAAAGACGGAAGATCTCCGTTTTGAAATGCATTCTACATCAGTGAATGGTAAAACGGATATTGCAATCACATATATGAAAGGTGCTGCCAGTGAGGAGCATCTTTCACTTATTCGGAAGAGACTTGATGAGATCAAGCACGATGGCCTGACGATGACTGATAAGTCTTTGGAGGAATTTCTTTTCAAGCAAAGATTTCATCCAATGCCATTTGTTCGTTTTACGGAAAGGCCAGACATTACTGCCGCATACTTATTAGAGGGCCGTATCGCCGTTATTGTCGATACTTCTCCATCCGTGATTTTAGTTCCGACAACCATTTTTGATCATTTACAACATGCTGAGGAGTATCGACAATCTCCATTTACCGGAACTTTTGTAAGATGGCTACGGTTATTTGGAGCACTAATCAGCATGATTCTCCTCCCGTTTTGGTATTTGCTTGCAACCCATCAACAATATTTGCCGGTAATGTTAAATTATATTGGACCAAATGATCCAGGGTCTGTTCCATTAATCGTACAAATACTTTTGGCAGATATAGGCATTGAGGTACTCCGAATGGCGGCCATCCATACACCGAATCCGCTATCCACTGCAATGGGACTAGTAGCGGCTATCGTTATTGGACAAGTGGCGATCGAGGTTGGTTTGTTTACAGGAGAAGTAATTTTATATGTGGCTGTTAGTGCGGTCTTTACATTTGCAATCCCATCTTTCGAATTAAGTCTAACAACAAAAATATTCAGAGTCTTCATCTTAGTATTAACCGCCGTATTGGGAGCCCCAGGATTCTTCTTAGGAATTGTTTTCCTTGTCTACTACTTGGCATGCCTTAAACCGATGGGTATTCCATACTTATGGCCACTTTTACCGTTTTTCCCGCGGGCGATGCAGCGTGTAATTATTAGATATCCGATGACAATAGATGCGCCAAGACCTTTTATAGCTGACTCTCCTAATAGGGATAGGCTGTCGTAAGGGATTGCCTCCAACCTTCATGATATGATAAAGTTTTATCAATAAGACTTGGAGGAATGGAATATGCACCTATATGGAACACAATCGGTGAATGAACTTGGCCATTTGACGATAGGCGGCGTGGATACGGTTGACCTTGCCCAGGTATATGGGACGCCTTTGCTTGTCTATGACATCGCTCTATTTAGGGAACGTGCTAATGGATTTAAAGATACATTTAAAAAAGCTGGCATCAAAGCCCAGGTTGCATATGCAAGTAAAGCTTTTTCTTCCATTGCGATATATGAGATTGCAAAAGAGATGGACCTCTCTCTCGATGTCGTTTCAGGAGGAGAATTATATACGGCGGTTGCAGCTGATTTCCCACGCGAAAAGATTCATTTTCACGGGAATAATAAAAGCTATAGCGAGTTACAATATGCATTCGACGAAAAAATAGGATGTATTGTAGTTGACAACTTTTTTGAAATAGAAATGATTAAGGAAATCTCGGAAACGCGTCAACAGAAAATGCAAGTCTTGTTACGTGTTACTCCTGGAGTCAATGCTGAAACACATGATTTCATCACTACTGGACAGGAGGATTCCAAGTTCGGTTTCGATTTGAAGAACGGACAGGCAGATGATTCATTCTTGCAATTGTACAACCATCCATACATTACTTTGTTAGGAATGCATTGCCATATCGGTTCACAAATTTTCGAAACAGATGCATTCCGTATTGCGGCGGAGGCATTAATGGATAAAATGATTGAGTGGCGCGATAAATTTAAATTCACTTGTTCTGTCCTTAATCTTGGTGGCGGATTTGGAATTCGCTATACGGTTGAAGACAAACCACTTCCTCCATCTAAATACGTAGAGGAAATGGAAAATGTCGTTTTATCGATGACAAGAAAGCATAATTATCCACTACCTGAAATCTGGATTGAACCGGGTCGATCACTTGTAGGGGATGCTGGTACAACTCTTTACACAACCGGAAGCATGAAAGAAGTGCCGGGTGTAAGGACTTATGTTGCTGTCGATGGAGGTATGTCGGATAATATTCGGCCTGCTCTTTATGGCGCGAAATATACGGCTGTTACAGCTAATCGGATGATGGCTCCACATTCCGATAAAGTAACGATTGCCGGAAAATGCTGTGAATCCGGTGACAAGATCATTGAGGACGCCTTCATTGCTGAACCTGAGGATGGCGACCTCCTTGCTGTTTTCTGTACAGGAGCATACACATACTCCATGGCCAGCAACTATAATCGTCTCCCGAAGCCAGCAATTGTATTTTGTGAAAACGGACAGCACCAATTAGTTGTCCGAAGGGAAACTTATGAAGATATTATTAGACTGGACGTACCGCTTCAAAAGACGGGGCAGGAAGTATCATTATGAGAAAGCGTAATTTCATCCTTTTCTTAATCATAATTTTCATTGCACTTATCTGGGGGGCAGTGTACTGGTATTTTATCGCCCCTTTAACAGGACTGGATATTTAAACTTCCTCGGTCATTGATATATCCTCATATATCATGTACGATTAGTTTTGTTCAGTGGAAGTTGCCGTATCCATATCCATGATGAATAGATAGCAATTGAGGATTTTTTGAAAAGAAGGGATTCCTAATGATACTTTTACGATATAAAAAGGCATATGAAAAAATTGCAATGGGCTTGCTCTCATATATGCCGGGAGAAAAGGTCGTTAAAAAACTGCAGGAAACGATTTATAAATATGAGAATGATGAACATTGGCATCTATACCTTCTAAAACAAGGTGAAGACTTCATTGGCCTTGTTGGTGTAGTAGTGGATGAAAGTTCATATACGGTCATACATTTATCGGTTAATCCGTCGTTCCGTGGCGAGGGAATTGGTACGGAAATGATTTTGAAGTTAGCAGCACTATATCCCGGTTTGGAATGTAAGGGCAATGATTATACAAAATCCTTTATGATCAAGTGTTTAAACAGGGAAGATAAATCGGAATAACAAAAAGGAGCAGATCAATTTGGTCTGCCCTTTTTCTTTTCCCGTTCAAGAAGAATATCAGTACGATCCCTTAGCATATGTTTATGAATGACAGCATCACTGTTTCGAGGGAGTAAATCCATCGTAGCTACGGTTTCATCGACTACCTTTTTTAGTTTTTCGGAGTTCAAAGATAAAGTAAATGGAAAAAAAGACTCTTTTTTCTTAACTTTTTCTATCGATTGCTCCATGTCATTTAATAGTTTCTTGTAATTGATGAATTCGATACCATTGGATAAGGGAAAAGCTGTCATCTTTTTCTGTGCTTTTACAAGTGTACGATAAGCACCGGTGAAATTCCCCCTTCTCCAATGATAGAGTCCTGTAGATAATAAAATATATGCAGTTAGCGGATGCTCTTTCGTATAATTAGGGATAGATTTCCAATATTCTTCCAACACTTCATGGCATTCGAAGTAGTCTTGATTCCAATTAAAATAACCAATAAACTTTAAGAATAACGGATGATAATAAAATTCCATCAAACAAACCAATCCTTTCAATAATAATATTAAAAAGTAACTATACATAATAACGTAAAAAGTGCATGGAGGAATAATATGACATATAAAGTAAAGCTTGAAGCCTTCGAAGGGCCTCTCGATCTATTATTACATTTAATCAACCGACTTGAAATCGATATTTACGATATACCAATGGCAGAACTCACAAATCAATACATCGAACACCTCCATGCTATGCGTGTATTGCAACTAGATGAACTAAGCGAGTATCTTGTATTAGCCGCCACTTTACTTGAAATAAAAAGCAAAATGCTATTACCTGTACATGAAGGAGAAGCGTTGGATGATTCGTCCGACTTTGAAATGGAGGAGGACCCACGGGACGAACTGGTCGCCCGATTGGTCGAATACAAAAAATATAAAGAAGCAGCAATTTCACTAAAAGAATCGGCAGAAGAACGATCTGTACATTTTACAAAACTTCCCGAGGACCTATCTCAATACGGAGAATTGACCGTCCCTGAAACAGAGGACAAACTAAGTGTGTTTGACCTTATCGGAGCATTTCAAAAAATGCTTGAAAGGAAAAAACTTCGTGCACCACTTACTGCTAGTATAATGAGGGCAGAGGTTTCTGTTAGTGAAAAGATGGATCATATTATGATTATACTTGAAAGGCAAGGCGGCAGCTGTGCTTTCGATTCACTTTTCGAAGAAGGGGATATAGAAGGGTTAGTCGTAACGTTTTTATCGTTATTAGAGTTGATGAAACGGTCGGATATCGTAGTTTTACAAGACAGTAATTTCGGCAAAATGACAGTATCGACCGGGAAGGAGGAGAACTATGGAAACAATCGATGATCGGATTATCGGCATGCTTGAAAGTTTTTTATTCATAGCAGGGGACGACGGCTTAACATTAAAAAATATTTCAACATTGCTTCAAACCGATGACGAAACAGCCGCCATCATAGCTGAGCAACTTCGTTTAAACTATGAAAATCGATCGGGTTCGGGCATTACCTTGCGCCTATACGGTGGTTCCTATCGCCTCGTAACGAAGGCTGAATATGCAGATGATATATTGCGTATGCTCGAAAATCCGACAAGAAATCCTATTACACAAGCCTCACTTGAGGTTTTGGCCATTATAGCGTATAAACAGCCCGTGACACGGGTAGAAATAGATGATCTACGAGGCGTGAAATCCGATGGTCCAATACAAACTCTCGTAGCTAAAGGATTCATTATGGAAAAAGGGCGCTTGGAAAGTAGCGGAAGACCAATCCTTTATGGGACAACAGAATTGTTTTTGGATAAATTCGGGTTAGAGTCCATTGATATGTTGCCACCGCTTTTGGAAGGTGATGTTGAATCGTTTGGAGACACAGATTTGTTTTTGACAAAATTCCAAGAAGCATTCGAAATGACTGATGAAGGAGGAAACAGTGATTGAAGCGGACGATAATAGCAATTGTCCTATTCGTATCCCTTGTATTGACACCACTACCAACTGACAAAAAAGATGCGGCAATGGGTGGTAGTGCATGGGCCGTACTTGATGGAGACACTGGCCGTTTGTTGAGTGGATCGAATGAAAATCTTCAGTTGCCAATTGCCAGTTTAACTAAAATGTGGACTGCCCTTACTTTCCTTGAAAGTGGTAGAGCAGAGGGTGAAATTACCATTTCAGCTGCAGCGGCTTCCGCGGAAGGCTCGTCCATCTATACGCAAATAGGTGAAAGATGGGATAGCGATGCATTGCTGTACGGTTTGATGTTACGTTCGGGAAATGATGCAGCCTTTGCATTGGCGGAACATGCCGGAGGATCAGTGGATGGCTTTGTTGACTTAATGAATGAAAAAGCAAAATTATATGGTTTTGAACGGACAACCTTTAAAAATCCATCAGGACTTCATCATGAAGAACATCTCTCAACTGCTTATGAGACTGGACTCATGCTCTATTTTGCAATGAAAAATAAAGAGTTTAGAAAAATTGCCTCGACCGAGAAATTTGTCTATCGAAAAGGCGACGAAGTAAGAAGTTGGGGAAACAAACACCGTCTTGTCCATTCGAATAAAACAGTCATTGCCGGAAAGACCGGTTTCACAAAAGCGGCCGGAAGAACTCTTGCAACGTATTTCGAAAAGGATGGAAAAAAATTGATCGTCGTCACACTAAATAATGGGAATGACTGGAATACACATGAATATTTGGCTAATGAAACATTTAACAACTATGATCTTGTGACTGTTGCGAAAAAAGGCGAATACCGCATTTTACCTGGAATTACAGGCAAGTTGAAAAAACCAATTGTCCTTTTGCTGAATAAGGACGAGGAGGAAAAGGTATCCCATGTCATATACATTCCACGGAACCAAGGGAAAAAAGGTACCGGAACATGGACCGTCTCATTAGACAACGAAGTACTCGCTACAACCCAAGTTGACATAAGAAAATAGGAAAAAGATTCAAAAACAATCATAAATAATTGTGTTGACTATAAAATTTCGGGAAGACTGACTGTATACAGGTCGGTCTTCTTTTCATTTGCACGGAAATATGACATAATTTTTTGAGGTAGAAAGAAGGTGACGATTTGGAAAGACTACAAAAAGTATTGGCCCAAGCCGGCGTTGCATCCCGTAGGAAAGCGGAAAAGCTAATCGTCGATGGGAAAGTAAAAGTGAATGGAATCGTCGTTACTGAATTAGGTACGAAAGTTACCCGTAATGACAGAGTAGAAGTAGAAGGAGTCGAGCTTGTTAAGGAGGAGTTCGTCTATTATTTACTATACAAACCGAGAGGGTACATATCGACTGTAAGCGATGATAAGGGCAGAAAGACGGTCCTCGATCTTCTCCCGATGGTGGAACAACGTATATTCCCAGTCGGCAGACTTGATTTTGATACGTCTGGAATCATCATTTTAACAAATGATGGTGATTTCTCTTATTTGATGACGCATCCGAAATTTGGTATTCACAAAAAATATGTGGCAAAAGTAAAGGGGATCCCAGAACGTAGCGCATTGAAAAAGCTTGAACGAGGTATTGAACTGGACGACGGCATGACGGCACCTGCAAGAGTTAAAATTCAGTCGTTTGACAAAAAAACGGGTACGGCAATTGTTGAAATCACTATCCATGAAGGACGGAATCGACAAGTCCGTAGAATGTTTGACGCTATCGGTTGTCCTGTACAGAAGCTGAGAAGGGAGTCTTTCGCGATGTTGACAACGCACGGATTAAATGCGGGAGAAGCACGTGAACTCACCACTCATGAAGTCAAGCAACTAAGAGTCCTTGCTGAAACAGGCAAAATCGGATAACTAATCATAGCGGGTGGCAACACTGCCACCCTCCGCTTTTGATGACGTCCAGACTCCGGGTGGCAGCCAAAGCCGTAACGAAGAACGGCTTTTACGAGTAAAAGCGAAGTGTTACGAGCATCTCTTTGCACTTACTGTCGAGGCTAACCGCCACCCTCCGCTTTTGATTTGTCACAAACCTATCACGTATTGCTAAATTTACCTATGGTTGATTTGCTATAATTAGAGTTGGAATATTATTATCGTAGGGGGGCTATTCAATTGTCCAAAGCGAATAAAAAACAGTCACGCCTTATTTTTAGAAGTGTTGTTCTTCTATTATTGGCAGCTGCAATTATTTTTTCTATAGTTTCAAAAGACAAGGTGAAAGTCCTTTCGGTAGGCGATAAGGCGCCGAACTTCGAACTTGTTGATTTAGATGGCAATGTTCAACGATTATCTGACTATAAAGGTGAAGGTGTGTTTTTAAATTTCTGGGGCACATGGTGTCCGCCGTGTAAACGGGAAATGCCAGATATGGAAGAACAGTATAATGCTTTTAAAGAAAAAGGGGTTCATGTTTTATCCATAAACAGTGGTGAATCTAATTTAAAGGTGGAAACATTCCGTGATCAATATGGTCTTACTTTTCCAATTGTCATAGACAAGGCGAAGGACATAAGAGACCTATACAATATTCAACCACTTCCAACAACCTTCCTTATCGATAAAGATGGAAGAATAAAAAAGATCATCATTACGGAAATGACTAGGGATGAAATAATTTCCTACATGGAAAGCATCCAACCTTAATAAGGAGTTCATAATCATGAGTAAAATCAAATGCCAATGTGGTCATGAAAATCCGTTTGGAATCGTACTTTGTGAACAATGTGGCAGACCAATGACGGAGGAAGCGAAAAAAGCGGATGTCGTTGATATGCGCTATGAGGGATCAGCGCGGAGATCACAAACCTATAAAAGATCAATTATCGACAAGATATGGAACTTTTTCTCAAGTGTGAAAATTGGTGTCAGCATTATAGTCGCAGTGCTTGCGACATCGGCTATCGGGACGTTATTCCCACAAAAGTTTTACGTGCCTGTTCGAGAAGATGAAATGTTAGCTTACTATGAACGACTTTATGGTTTCATTGGGACGCTTTATTATAAATTAGGCTTCTATGATATGTACAATAGCTGGTGGTTTAAGATACTAATCGGAATGCTTGGAACGTCCATCATTATCGCAAGTGTGGATAGGGTCATCCCTCTATATAAATCATTGAAGAAACAGCGGACCAAACGTCATACTTCCTTCATGAAAAGACAACGTGTCTATGGCATAGGCTCATCTGAAAACCCGGATTTAGCTCTAACAAAAGCAGAGGAAAAATTGAAGGAAATGAAATATAACGTAAAGACGGAAAACGGCGCAATATTAGCCGAAAAAGGACGTTTTTCTCGTTGGGGCCCATATGTCAATCATACGGGGTTAATCATTTTCTTATTCGGTATTCTGTTGCGCGGTATTCCTGGCTTCTATGTCGATGAGACAATGTGGATCCGGGAAGGTGAATTACGTTCGATACCCGGTGCACCCGAGTTCTATTTGAAGAGTAATGATTTCAGTATGGAGTATTATACAAAAGAAGAGGCCGCAGAAGTCTTTGGTGATGCCCTTGATAGAGTAGGTACTATCGTAAAAAATTATCAAACCGATGTAACATTATACAAAAAGAAAGAAGACAGTCTGCCTGGCTCAACGGATTTAGACCTTGTAAAAGATTATTCCATAGTCGTTAATAAGCCACTAAAATTTGAGGGATACAGCATTTTCCAAATGGATTACCGTCTGAATGAACTTAAATCGATGACGATGCAATTAGTGGAAAAGAAAACTGGGAAGTCATTTGGTGAGTTTACGATTGACCTTGATGATCCCGAAGGTGTTTATAAGTTGAATGATGGTGCGCAAGTTAACTTGATAGGATATTATGCAGACTATGATGGTGTTGAAAACGGCGAACCGGTTTCTAAGTCTCCAATACCGAACAACCCAGCATTTATATTCGATATGAGAACGCCTGACAAGCCAAAAGGTGAAAAAAGTTTTGTCGCCATTAGGCAAACATTAGAAACAGAAGAAAATGCATATGCTGTTAAATTTGTCAGTGCAGATACTCGTGATATATCAGGTTTAACAATCCGTAAAGATAAGACTTTATATATACTTCTTTTTGGTGGACTCATTTTCATGATCGGCGTTTGTCAAGGATCCTTCTGGAACCATAGACGTATTTGGGTTCAAAAAGGGGAAGGCGAGGAATTGCTTGTCGCAGCCCATACAAATAAAAACTGGTTCATGTTGAAAAAGGAATTGGATGAAGTCAAAGACTTTGCCAACTTGCCAAAATATGAAGATAGACGGGATAATGAGCCAATCGAGCAAGAGGAAGGAGAAAAATAATTATGAATCTTGCATCACTAAGTGCTAATCTGCTTTTAGTTTCTTTTATCGCCTATATGGTAGCCACTCTTTTCTTCGGTGGGGCGGTGAAAGGTGCAAAATCAGAAGCGTCTTATAAAAATAATAGATGGGGTAAAATTGGTATTACGATAACAATTATCGGTTTTATCACACATATCGGCTATTTTATTACAAGATGGATAGCTTCGGGACATGCACCAATGAGTAATATGTTTGAATTTACAACTGCTTTCGGAATGATGTTAGTAGGGGCTTTCATTCTTATTTTCTTCTTGTATCGAACACCGTCTCTTGGCCTATTCGCATTGCCTATAGCAATCATTATTATTGGCTATGCTAGTATGTTCCCGAGAGAGATTACTCCATTAATCCCTGCTCTGCAAAGCCATTGGTTGGCAATCCATGTTATAACTGCAGCATTAGGAGAGGCGATCCTTGCGATTAGTGCGGTAGCGGGTTTAATTTACCTTTTGAAGAACGTAGATTTGACAAAAAAATCGAAAGAACGGTTTTGGCTTGAAGCGGTCATGTTTACACTTGTACTTGTACTTGGATTTGTAGTGTCCTCTACAACATTCAAAATGACTGGGTATGAAGCTAATTTTACGTATATCGATAAAAATCAGGTGCCCGCAAAAATCGAGTATAATTACCCGCCATTATTCGGAATGAACGAATATGAAGCGCAGACACCTGAAGCAATGACGCCATGGTTTGAAATGCCGGCAATTGTAAATGCGAAAACATTGACTACCTTTGTTTGGTCAGTATTTACGGGTACAATCCTTTATCTGTTGTTACGATTAATTTTCCGTAAATCGATTGCAAGTGTATTCCAGCCATTTGCGAAAAAAGCTAATTCGCAACTTATGGATGAAATCGGTTACCGTTCTGTTTTAATCGGATTCCCTGTTTTCACTCTAGGGGCGCTAATCTTCGCGATGATCTGGGCTCATGAAGCATGGTCAAGATTCTGGGGATGGGATCCTAAAGAGGTTTGGGCACTTATTACTTGGCTCTTCTATGCAGCATTCTTACACGTTCGCCTATCACAAGGTTGGGAGGGTAAGAAATCAGCGTGGCTTGCGGTTATAGGATTTGTTATCATCATGTTCAACTTAATCGCGGTGAACCTGATTATAGCCGGTTTGCATTCTTATGCATAAGCCGATTGGACTGCACAGCTTTCGAAGGGCTGTGCAGTCTTTCTTTTTTTTCAAACAGCTTGTACAATAATAGCAGGAGAGTTGTCGAAAGGAGATATTAATTATGGAGGAAACTGTAAAGTTATTAGTGGTTGATGACGAGGATCGTATCCGTCGTCTTCTGAATATGTATCTTTCTCGAGAAGGCTTTGAAATTGAAGAAGCAATTGATGGTGCAGAGGCAATAGAAAAAGCTCTAACGAATCATTATGATTGCATTTTATTGGATTTAATGATGCCGGAAAAAGACGGTCTACAAGTTTTGCAGGAATTGCGAGATGCAAAAAAAATGACGCCTGTTATCCTCTTAACTGCAAAAGGTGAAGAATCCGACCGCGTAGCAGGGTTTGAAACTGGGGCAGACGATTATATCGTTAAGCCTTTCAGTCCTAGAGAGGTCGTTCTTCGTGTGAAAGCGATTCTTAGACGCTCTGTAACTTTCCCTGATGCAAATGCAGCGAACAGCTCAAAGGATCTTGTTGTCTTCCCTCAATTGACGATAGATCACGATGCCCATCGCGTAACTGCGGAAGGGAAGGAAGTCAATTTAACTCCTAAAGAGTATGAGTTATTGTATTTCCTTGCGAAGGCACCGGATAAAGTTTTTGACCGAGAACAACTATTGAAAGAAGTTTGGCATTATGAGTTTTTCGGAGATTTGCGCACAGTCGACACACATGTGAAACGGCTTAGAGAAAAGCTTAGCCGCGTATCTGAAAGTGCCGCTAAAATGATTGTAACTGTTTGGGGAGTTGGATATAAATTCGAGGTACCTAATGAATAGGATATGGAATTCAATCGTCGGGAAGCTATGGGCAACCATATTGCTTCTCGTTTCCTTTGTCCTATTTATCGTGACCGTACTTCTTTTAGAGTTTCTCGATAATTTCCATACGAACCAAGCAGAGGATTCTCTTCGTAGGGAAGCTACTACTATAGGAAAAATCGTTGTAGATCATGAAAACGAATCGGCTATGCAGCTAATTATTCAAGATATATTGGATAATGAAACGAATGCATTGATCGTAAGCTCTGACAAGAATGTTCAATACTCATTTCATAAAGGGTTAAATGAAAAAAAAATAGAAAAGAAAATTTTAGCTGAATCCAAGTTTTTCACAAACTTAAAGGTGAATGAAAAGATTGTGAAAGAAATGATTTTACCTTCTCTTAAAGATTCTGATGTCATGGAACAATATTTGGTTCTTGTTCATCCCTATGAAGTGACGGAAGGCATTTTCAATTCAATTATAATGTACCAAAGTTTGGATGCTGTTCATCGAACAACGAAGAGAACTACACATATCGTCTTCCTTTCAGCTTTTATCGCTTTCATCTTAACAACAATCTTTGCATTCTTCCTTTCAACCAGAATAACGTCTCCTTTACGAGGGATGAGACAGGCAGCATTTGAACTGTCTAAGGGTAATTTTGACACTCGCCTACCATCGACCCAAAATGACGAGATTGGCCAGTTGGCAACAGCTTTCAATCAAATGGGAAGACAGTTGAAATACCAAATGGAACTAATCAAGCAGGAAAAAGAACAATTATCAAGTATTCTAACGTCCATGACAGATGCTGTCATTACATTTAACAGGGATTATTCAATATTACTTAGCAATCCCCAGGCTGAACGACTTTTACAAAAGTGGTATTTTGCAAATGGAGCAGATGAAAAGGTACTGCCGCCCGAAATTTTCCATATGTTAGAACATGCTATTTCCTTTTCAGAAGAAGTGGAGGATGAATTGGAATTAGCTGGTCAGTTCTATGGTGTTTCAATTAGCCCACTCTATAGTGAAAATAGTATTCGTGGAGCCGTTGCGGTCTTACGAGATATGACTGAACAGCATAAATTAGATAAGCTGAGATCCGATTTCATCGCCAATGTTTCCCATGAGCTAAGAACTCCTATATCCTTGCTTCAAGGCTACAGTGAGGCAATAATTGACGATGTAGTAACGAGTGAAGAGGAACGCAACGAAATGGTCCAAATCATTCATGATGAATCAAAAAGGATGAGTCGTCTTGTTACAGATCTACTCGATCTGGCAAGAATGGAATCGGGTCATATGCGTTTGTATAAAGATCATTTTTCTCTAATCCCGTTTTTAAATAGAGTCTTGAACAAGTTCATGCAAATTGCAAGGGACTCCAATGTCGAACTCTCTCTTAGCTATGAGGAGAATGATAATGGAACAATCTTGTTTGCTGACGATGATCGACTGGAGCAAGTATTTACAAACCTAATTGATAATGCAATTCGCCACACTCCTAATGGAGGAAAAGTGGTAATAAGTGTCGAAAAGAAGAAGGAGACCGTTGACATTACGGTAGCAGATACAGGCAGTGGAATTCCTAAAGAAGATTTGCCATTCATTTTCGAGCGTTTCTATAAGGCGGACAAAGCAAGGACGAGAGGAAAGGGCGGAACAGGTTTAGGGTTGGCGATTGCAAAAACAATAATCGAATCACATGATGGCCGAATAACTGCAGAATTGGCTCATCCATCAGGGACTGTCTTCAATTGCACATTGCCATTAGGCCCGAAACAAGCCGATTTAAATTCCTAACTATCGATCAAAAATCAATACCCAAAGATGAAACTTTTCATCTTGAATTACGACTAATGTATTGAACGGGGGGATTTTGTGGATGACTCCGTTTTCCACAGGCTGTATGAGCAATATCATCAGGATATTTTCAACTTTCTTATCTATTTAACCGGAGATCGTACCCAGTCTGAAGACCTAATGCATGAGGTATATATTCGGGTGTTGCGTGCATATTCCGGATTTGAAGGTAAAAGTTCTGAAAAAACTTGGCTGTTTTCAATCGCAAAAAATGTTGCTATTGACCATTTCAGAAAGAAATCTGTAAGGCAAAAACATCATTTCGATAAATTTGATTGGGAGCAAAGCGAGCTTGTATCTGGCGGCAGTACTCCTGATGAATTACTATCATTGAATGAAGACATGAAGCAATTGCTCTCAGTATTAAACACATGCACGGGCGATCAAAAAATGGTAATTGTCTTACGGTACTTCCAAGAGCTGTCCATTGCCGAAACAGCGGAAACACTTGGTTGGACGGAAGGAAAAGTGAAGACAACCCAGCACCGTGCCATTAAAGCTTTACAAAAGAAAATGAATGCTCTTTCGGAAGAAGGGGGAAGTTGAATGGCAAACAATCAATGGAATGACGACAATTTAGATAAACTCCTTCATTCAATGCCGAAAATCAAGGATGGCCGCCCTTCATCAGAAATCTTGGAACGTCTGAAAAATGATAATCGATTGAAAGAAGACCGTCGTCCGAAAGTTAAAAAATGGATACCAAGTATCGTTGCAGTTGCCGCCTTATTATTACTCAGCTTGCTTTTGCCGTCCATGTTAAAAGGCAACCAAGACATGGTATCCGAACCAATGATGGATAATGCAAGATCAGCTAATAAGGAATCGATTACGATGGATAATAAAGCTGAAAAGGCATCAGTTGAAGAAGATAGTGACTCAGAATCTTTTGAAACGACGACATTTTCTTCAATGGATATTATGGGTATGAGAAGTCATGTCGTTTTAGCAAAAGAAAACGATAATACGTTCTCCCTAAATCTTGGACTTATTCATGAAGCGAATGTAGTACCGGTTACTATTCTTATTGATAAAGACAGGGTTCAAACTGATTTAGAAATTGATCATCCGGATAGTGTGGCGCTATATAAGGAATATGCAGGACTGTTTGATGAAGAAAGTTATGGTTTTGATAATTATCATCCATATAAAGGGGAATTGACGACAACTGGAAAGACAGTGATTCATAAACTTCCGGAGAATCATGGATATGATATGGCAGTAGCTATTTTAAACTCATACACTGATTCAACAAAGGAAACTTTTACTGATTTTGATGAATTTAAAGTAGTCGATGAAGGCGGAAATCCACTGGTATTTGATTATGTAGGAGAAGCTATGGAATTCTCCTTAAAACGTCAGCTGCCTTATTTCAAGTATGTCATGCCTTCAGGGGAAACTTATTTAGTACCATATGAAAATGGGGATTCCTCTACTGTAACTCAAGCTTTACTTTCAATGAAGAAGGCGGACAACGACATTGTGAAAGAGGTTATTCCAACAGGAATTGACTACCAAGTTACCGAATCGCATGGAGTTGCTGTTGTGACTTTTGATTCACCTTTAGATTTTACAACAATACCTGAACACGATGTATTGCAAATGATAGAGGGCTTCATGTTGACGGCAAGTAATTACGACGTACAGGTCCAATTGAAAAATATTGAACAAAGTCATTTTGAAAATTATGATCTAACAAAACCGTTACCAAAGCCGATCGGCGCAAATCCAATTTGGTTACCATAATGAAAAGCATTTTGTAAACAGGTGAGTTTACAAAATGCTTTTTTTAATCTACAATAGAGTAGTAATATAATATTGATTCATCTTCGGGGCAGGGTGCAATTCCCGACCGGCGGAAATAGAAGATATTCTTCTTAGCCCGCGAGCTTAACAGCTGATTCCGGTGAGATTCCGGAGCCGACAGTATAGTCTGGATGGGAGAAGGTGAAGGTGCAGCCGTCTTTTTGTGTTGTCTACAAAAAGGGTGCTTATTTAAGTATGGGGATATATGGAGAAAATTTCTTTATAATCAACCCCTTATTTAATGTTGCCTTTTAAACTCTCCCTGAAGCTATTTTAGCTTTGGGGTTTTTTAGTGGACACACAATATTCGGTCAGACCTTTCCTCTTTTGAAGTGAATCGTAAAAGGAGAGAGGAACAAAATGAACAACAAGAAGTTAAGAAAAATGATTCTCATCGCGATGTTAGGGAGCATTTCAACAGTTTTAATGCAGTTGAATTTCCCCCTGCCGGCATTACCATCATTCCTGAAAATCGACTTCAGTGAAATCCCGGCAGTATTAGCAATTATGACGATGGGGCCAGTTGCAGGTATTGCAGTAGAACTTCTGAAGAATGTATTGCATTGGTTTTTATCAGGAAGTCCCACAGGTGTACCTGTTGGAGAGATGGCAAACTTTGTTACAGGAATTCTATTCATTATGCCAATCTATTTCATCTTCAATAAAATTAAATCTACTAAAGGACTTACGGTGGGTCTAATTGTAGGAACTGCTTCAATGGCTATCGGAATGAGCGTATTGAATTATGCAGTGTTCCTACCGATGTACGTTTACTTTTTAAATATGCCACCCTATACGGGTGACGCAATGTTTAATGTAATCGTATTAGGGATCCTTCCATTTAATCTAATAAAAGGAATCATGTTAATGGTTGTTTCGTTATTGTTATATAAGAGTATGTATAAATGGATTAACCAACAACAGCATAAGTTATCGATGTAAGGAAGAGGCTATCCCGGTTGTTTTGGGATAGCCTTTTTAGTGTACAAAAATATTCCCTCCACTACAATCAACGAAGAAACTTACAAAAATTACATGAATTTTGTATTCAATTTTCAAATAAGTTAAATATCCATGTGGTATAATATGGTTGGTGTAAAAGTAACGCGCTTCAAGTTATTGAGGAGACAATACTTTGAATAAAACCCACAAAATAATTTCTGAATTTCAAAGTTAGTAGGGGGTGTAACATGAAAATCGATTTGGAAACGATTAATGAAGTACTAGCAATGTATAAAATCAATGGGCAAGTCACTAACATTCATTATTTTATTCATTATTATGATGAGACAAATGCGGAAGTGAAAATAATATGCAAAGTGAAATTCGCTGATAGAAATCCGCTTGTTGTGAAATTTGTCAGGGAAAAAGAACATCCAACTCATATTATTGAGTCCCAAAGTGTCTTTTCCGACTATTTAAGGAAACATGGTATTTTAACACCTAAAAGGTATGTCAGTAAGGGAAGGTACTGCCAAAATTATAAATTGAATCATCTAAAAGTTGCTGTTACTGTTGAGGATTATTTAGGAGAAGAGATCAAAGCAATCGACCTTACCCTTGCCTATAAATTGGGCCAATTATTGGGGAAAATCCATAGAATATCGGAGGAAGGGAACTGTCTAATTGGTAGCCCTACTATTTTTAATCTTGTTGGGTATAACGAAGTCAGTGGATATGATGCTTTTTGTAAGTTAGGTGATTCAGGCGCAATTGATACAGTTATGTATCGGAAAATAAACGAGCTATATACAAAAAAGCTTGAGACCGTAAAGTTGGCTTGGAATAGGTTACCAAGGTTTGCCACACAAGGCGATATTTCTATAAACAATTTGTCATACATAGAAGGGGATATCGGGATTTACGATTATAATATTGCTGGTGATGAAACCCTTGTTGGCGACATGGTGCTTGAGGGATTGTTGACAGCTTGTGAAATGGATTTAGCGGATGGATTAACTGATAATGATCGAAAAGAGCTATTCATATACTTCTATAAAGGCTATATTACTGAAAGACCTTTGTCGGATGATGAAAAAGGTGTGTTAAGTGACATTTATTCACTATCATCTGCATTATGGTTTACTAAGATTAAACACAATGATAGTTCATTGGAAAATCTTGTTGAATGTGAAGCGTTTGACAAGGTGGAGCGGCTTTTAGAAGAAATCTATGCAGTGTTGCATAAAGATCATCATGAGCTTTTTGAATTTAACAGCATACAAGGGGGGAGTTGAATTGGATACGATAAAGGGCAAATTTGCATTTTACTTCTGGGGAATCCTGTTTTTCTTATTATATTTTAAGGTTTTTTCATACCTATGGAATCAGTGGGTTTTCGGTAGCCTTATACCCGAACCACTCGGACTAATTTCCATCATGTTAATCGTGCTTCCTGCTGCGTTTTTAACCGCGAGATTTCTTGTGATTAAAATACCAATGACATATCACATGATCGGGGTTATTGGTGTTTTGCTGTTTTTTTCGTGGAGTGTATATGACGACCATAGGGAAAAGGGTTTGGATGAATTAAACACATATCAAGAAGATAAATTCAAAGCTATGGAATTCAATTTCTCCGATTGGCGAATTGAAGAAAAGGAACCCGTTGAAGAATTGTTGGAATTCTTGAGCCAGTATAGAGTAAAGAAGATGAAGGATTCCGAGTGGAATGGAAATGTTTCCGGAGAGAAAGGATTTGTGGTTATGGTTTACTTGAAGGATAAAACGACAGGCGCATCCATATACGAAAATCGGATACTATCCTTCAATAAAACCTCGTATTACAAAGTTCTTAATGGGCCGATCGATATGGAATGGATTGAAGCGTTCGAGGACAAGTATGAGGGATTTAAGCCTTAGTCAAATATTACACATTGATTTATACTATAAAAAAAGGCTGCCTCATAAAGGGCAGCCGATTGCTTAATCTTCATATTTTAATGGATCGCCATCGAAAGATGCATCCGCGACTTTGATAGAATCTGTAGGGCAGCCATCAAATGCATCCTCCATGTCCTCCAATAGTTCTTCTGGAACTTCAGTCGTACCCGTGTTATCATCTAAAATAACATACGCAATCCCCTCATCGTCATAATCATAGATGTCAGGTGCCGCTGCGCCACAAGCTCCGCAGGCAATACATGTATCTTGGTCAACGATGGTGTATTTTTTGCTAGTCATTGACGTTCTCTCCTCTTTTCTCCGCACAATCTATTTAGTTCCCTTACTATTCTAAAGCTGTTTTCACTACTTTTCAACAATAAAACAATATAAAACGTTTACTTAGGGGGAATCTGACATGAATTTGTCTTCAATCCTATTATTTATCATAAGCAAAATGAACGGAGAACGAACGTTGAATGCAGGTCTGTACCTCTTGCGTGGCAAAAAATCAGGCCAGACCCTACAAGATGTGGATTATTTCGATTTGAGACCTTTTTTTGGAATCTGGCCAAAATTGGACGAGTATTTATACACACAAACAGTAGATGAATTGGTTAACATGGAACTGATCACCTCTGACCAGAGGTTTTGTCGTCTTACTGAAAAAGGGAACATGGAAGTGAAGAAATATCAGATTCCCCACTTTAAAGGCTGGGATTATCGGGGTAGGGAAATGATGTTTTTTGGACGAATTGCATTGGCTGTCCAAACCATTTCACATTTTCGAACAGGTTCCACATCATTCACGCCTATTCAAAGGGATCGTGAAATACAACTTTTTGTGAAACGTCTTCTTGAAGGGAAACCAATTACTGAACCGGAATTCGGGAGAACAATTGGCGAAGAACTAAAAGAATCACTTATAGAGAGTGGCATGAGCGATACACATAAATACATATTTGCGAACAGGTTGACAGGAAATGGAGAAACGGCAAAAACATTCGATCAGCTTGCCTCCGAAATGAACGGGACGACAACGGGTATCTACTTGTTATTTATAGAGAGTCTACATATGCTGTTACCGGTCATTGAATCATCCAATAACTATCATTTTTTAAAAGAATGCGCATCGGGCATCAAAGTCCATTCCTATTTAACAGAATCAGCAATGAGAACAAAAAAACTTTTTGACCAAGGATATTCGATGGAAGACATAGCTAAAGTTAGAAAATTAAAAATTAGTACAATTGAGGATCATATTATCGAGATGGCTATGAATGATGAACTATTCCCTGTTGCTCATTTTGTTTCGAAAGATTCTATTGAAGAGGTCTTATCTAAATCGAAAGAATGGGGGACGAAAAGACTTAAGCTATTAAAAAATGAATTTGAAGAGCTTTCCTATTTCGAACTTCGATTAATATTAACTGCTAACAGGGAAGGTGAGTCTTGATGGATTTACATTTGATACTCAAAGAACGGTTTGGTTACACTCATTTTCGTACAGGCCAAAAAGAAGTAATTCAACATGTTTTAAATAAACATGATTGTGTAGCTATTTTACCTACGGGAATGGGGAAGTCACTCTGTTATCAATTACCCGGTTATATTTTACCTGGATCCGTTTTAATCATTTCACCTCTTGTATCCCTAATGGAAGACCAGGTCATGCAAATGAGGAAAAATGGGGAGAAGCGGGTTGTCGCTTTAAATTCTTTTCTTTCGTTTGCTGAGAGAAACAGAGTTATCTCACGCCTTGGAGACTATAAATTTATCTTTGTGTCGCCCGAGATGCTTTCACATGAATTTTTCGGCTCTCAACTTAAAAGAATTGAAATTGGCCTAATTGTGGTAGATGAGGCACATTGCATTTCACAGTGGGGTTTTGATTTCCGACCTGATTATTTACGTATCGGCGAATATTTATCTGGCTGGAAGTCACCAATATTGGCGCTGACGGCAACAGCCGATACAAAAGTAATTAATGACATAACGAGCTATTTAAAAATGGACGAGCCGGCAATTGAAAGACACTCATTGGATCGACCTAATATCTCTTACTCCATTATTCAACTTAATTCTACTACGGAGAAAACAACTTGGATTAAGGAACGAATTTTTCAAACTACCGGCCCAGGAATCATCTATACGTCTTCACGCAAACGTGCCGATGAACTGGCGACTGAATTGCAGGGGGCTGGTCTGCGTATCCAGTCGTATCATGCGGGAAAAGAACAAGATGAGCGGGCGATCATCCAAGAGCAATTTTTAAATGATGAACTGGAATGGATTTGTGCAACCAATGCTTTTGGGATGGGTGTACATAAAAGTGATATTCGACAAGTTATTCACGAACATTTACCGTCAAACATAGCTGGTTATCTTCAGGAGGTGGGAAGGGCTGGGAGGGATGGTTTACCTTCCATAGCCACGCTGCTTTATATGCCACGAGACGAAAGAATGACAAGTTTCATCATTCAATCTGATCGACCGGATGAAAGTCAGATGCGACATTATATGAAGTTGCTTACTGAAGACCATGACCCATCTACATCTGCTGAATTGGCCGGCTTATCGGATACAGGAAGAAGAATTGTAGACTATTACTTGGAAAGATATTCATTGGATGAAATCAATGAACGAATGAAAACTCTTTCCGCAGAAAAAGAATCAGAACTTCAAAAAATGATTAATCTCGTTCAATCTGATCGTTGTATTCGGGAAACCGCATTGTCATATTTTGGCGAAACTTGCCGAGAAAAGCCTGAAGCATGCTGTTCAACATGCGGTCTAAACGGGTTAGAATGGCTTGAAGAAAAAACAAATAAGAAAAAATGGAGTGAAAAAGTTACTTGGGATGAAAGAATTACCAAGCTTCTTGGTTAACATATCTGATGAACGTTTACTTTTACGACAATATTCGTCATAATATAAGGAAGAGCATCGTTGGATAGGAGAATTTGTCGATGAAAAATGATGATTATAAAGTAGAATTCGAGAATAGTCGCAAAGAGATAGAGCTTGGTCATAATGATGATGCAACTTTGCTTTCACGCGTGGAACGATATGGCCGCCAACGAAAGCAGAAAAAAACGTCAAGATATACAATGATCAATGTCATCCTTGGTGTTTTTACATTCATACCGATATTGATATTCGTATATGTTATATATAATTACTATAATGGACCTGATAGCGGCTCAGCAAAAGTTGCTAATAACGAAGTAGTACAAGTCGGGACAAATTCTTCAGGCAAGACAGATAATAACTCGGTCGGCATTGATCCGAAAGATGAAGAGGATGAAAATGCTACTGAAGGGAATGCTGATGAAGAAACGGTTGACGAATCAGAATCTAAAAATCCTGTTGTAAATACTAATCCTCCTACATCTGAAGAGGAAGTTTCAACAAAGGTGACGGAGAAACCGAAAGTTGAAGAAAAAACGACTGAGCAAACACTATCTAAAACCCATATCGTTGCCGAAAATGAAACACTCTATCGAATTTCGATGAATTATTATGGAAGTGACGCTGGCATTGAAAAGATTATGAAAGCGAATGGTCTGACTACGATTAACATAATGGCCGGACAAAAGTTGATCATTCCATAAAATGAAATTTTGAAAGAGGCAAAGCCGTGACTTTGCCTCTTTCTCATGGCAGGTGTGTAATGAGAATAATTTTTAACAGTCTGTTTGGGATTGCAGTATTGATGATTGCTGGTTTAGTGTATATGTTCGCTTTTGCAAAACGCAGAAACGTAATTATACATTCCTACACTGTCCGAAAAGAAATAAATCGAGGCAAGAAGCTTTCCCTGTTTTTTATATCGGATATACACAGGCGCCATATTGATAAACGTTTGTTGGAAAAAGTTAAAAGGCATGAGTCAATTGATGTAGTCGTTATAGGCGGGGATCTTGCGGAAGCAGGCGTTCCACTGAATCGTATCGAACAAAATGTTAAGGCTCTTTCCACCCTTGGACCATTATTGTTTATCTGGGGTAATAATGATCGTGAAGTCGGGGAAGAAGAAATTCGAAAAATTATTAGTAAGCATGGTGGAATTATATTAGACAACAGCGATGCAAGTATCCCAAACCATCCTTTATGGAGGATTTGCGGTACTGACGATCCGTCAAGCGGCCGTGTTGATATTAAGGCTACCCTAAGAAATGCCAATTCTTATCCGTATTTGATTGTAGCTACGCATAACCCTTATATGTTCAAAAAAATAGAGGCTGTTTGTAGTCCTGACTTGATGCTTGCAGGTCATACCCATGGAGGGCAAATTAGATTAGGTAAATTTTCAATGCATGCATTAGGCAGATTCAGTTTGCAAGACGGAAGAGCGAAATTGATAAGCAATGGTTATGGGACATCTATTATTCCTCTACGGTTAGGGGCAGCCCCGGAAAGCCATGTTATTAAAATATACTATTGATGTTGGGTCTTGTGTCAACTCAACATCAATTGGTGAGTGTGAGGCACTCACTGTTAGAGTTAATAAGGAGATTGATAGAAATTGATTACGAAAGACGCCATAGTGGTCGGTGGGGGGCCATGCGGGCTTTCCGCCGCTATCGAAATACAAAACAAAGGGTTGGATGTATTAATAATTGAAAAAGAAAATATTGTCAATTCACTTTATCGATACCCAACACATCAAACATTCTTCAGTTCAAGCATAAAGCTATCCATTGGAGATATCCCTTTCATCACCGCGAAAGAAAAACCTAAAAGAAACGATGCGCTTGTCTATTATCGGCAAGTCGCGGAATTAAAGAAACTCTCCATTAATAGTTTTGAAACAGTTGAGAACGTCGAAAAACAAGAAGAAGGATTTATCATAAAAACGAACCTGAAGAGCTATTTTGCGAAACATGTAATTATTGCAACAGGTTACTATGACAATCCGAACAGGCTTGGAATAACTGGAGAGGACTTACCGAAAGTATCCCATTATTTCAAGGAAGCCCATCCGTACTTCGGAAAAAAGGTTGTCGTAATTGGAGGCAAAAACTCAGCTGTCGATGCGGCAATCGAACTATTTCGTGCAGGTGCATCGGTTACAGTGATCTATAGGGGTTCGGAGTATTCCCCAAGTGTAAAACCATGGATTCTCCCGGGTTTTGACAGCCTTGTTCGTAATGGTGAAATCGACATGCATTTCAACTCAAATGTTATAGAAATCACACCTGATACTGTAGTGTTTGAAAAAGACGGAGAAAAACACTCTATCGAGAATGATTATGTATTCGCCATGATCGGCTACCATCCCGACCATAGTTTCTTAGAGCGGATTGGCATCGAAATCGAAGAAGCAACCGGCCGACCAACATACAACGAATCTACAATGGAAACTAATATTAAAGGGATTTATATAGCAGGCGTCATTGCAGCGGGTAACAATACAAACGAAATCTTCATCGAAAACGGACGCCACCATGGTGGATTAATAGCTAATCATATTGTTGCCAATCACTAAACCTACTATAGTGGTAAATATGGTTTGTTTTAAACATGTACCATTAAGAGATTAGGTATTTCCGTTGATCGAAGCGAAAAGCTTCCGTCTGTAGCGTAAATCACATGTTGTTTATATTGGTAATATAAAGCAGAAGGGGGAGCCGGTTTGGTTTGATCATATTACTTACAGTAGCGATTGCGCCAGGCTTGGCACTCTTCAGCTACTTTTACCTTCGGAAACAAATAGCAAAAGAACCTTCACGCACACTGTTCCATACATTCATCTACGGTACAATGATGACATTCCCAATCATGTTCATACAACACGTATTCGAAGAAGAAAATATCATCCCAAACGAATTCTTCCGAAATGTCATCTTTACCAGTTGGATTGAAGAGTTTTTCAAATGGCTCATCCTCTTAGTCGCAATCTACAAACATATGGAATTCGAAGATGCCTATGACGGGATACTTTACGGTGCAAGCGTATCCCTTGGTTTCGCTACAGTCGAAAACATTCTCTATCTACTCATTTTTGGATTAGATACAGCTTTTTTACGTGCTCTCTTACCAGTTTCAAGTCATGCACTATTCGGTGTTGTTATGGGATACTACTTTGGTAGAGCCAAATTCACAACAAAATCCAATAAGAGAGGTATGTTATTCTTCGCCTTCTTCGCACCATTCATTCTCCATTTCATATACAATGGAATCCTTGGGGTCAATGACCACTCACTATACTTAATCATTCCTTTCATGTTGTTTTTATGGTGGTTTGGACTAACGCGAGTAAAATATGCGCATACATTTGCAATGCAACAATTCAGAAGAAAGACTCCGTTAAAATGATATTAATTATTAACGATAAATGAGTCCTACGAAGATTCGGAGTAAATCCGGATCTTTTTTGTTTTTTATTGATACTAAAAAGAAATTGTTTGGACAAACTGAAAGAAAGGAGGGATTGTATTGAAAAAAATAGTACAACGTCTATTAATAATTGTATTGCTGATCGGTTCTGTATACGCAACATCTCCTATCCATATCGACGCTTTCAGCTCGCGGGATTTAGGAAGGGGAGCAACTGGGGACGATGTTATTGAACTACAGGCAAGACTTCAATACATTGGATTCTATAAAGGTGAAATCGATGGGAAGTTTGGCTATGGGACCTATTGGGCGTTGCGAAACTTCCAAGAACAATACGGTTTACCTATCGACGGAATCGCCGGTTCGCAAACAAAAAAGAAACTTACTGCCGCTTCCTCTTACGATGAAAAATTTGTAATGGATAATTTGAGGAAAGGTAATCAGTTCACACACTACGGTGGTAAACCATTGGCTCAACAAGTAAAACAAGGAGGAGGTAAATCGGAAAACATCCATCTGCCTTCCAAGTACTCTGAGCAAGACCTTAAACTAATGGCAAATGCCGTATATGGTGAAGCCCGAGGAGAACCTTATGAAGGGCAAGTAGCAGTTGCAGCTGTCATATTGAACCGGGTAGAGCATCCCGATTTTCCTAACACGGTCAGTGGAGTTATCTTCCAACCAGGAGCATTCACAGCTGTTGCAGATGGACAGATTTGGTTAACTCCGAATGAGAGAGCAAAAGAGGCTGTTCTTGACGCCTTAAATGGATGGGACCCTTCAGAAAATGCCATCTATTATTTCAACCCGATAACCGCAACAAGTAAATGGATTTGGTCCAGACCACAAATTAAAAAGATTGGCCTGCATATCTTTTGCAATTGATAAAGGAGGATCGAAGAACAGCATATAGTGCTGTTTAAATCCAAATGAAAAAAACTGTATTTGTTCTTGCTTACGCGTTAATTGCTGTTTCAGTATTTGCCTTTACGAAGGCGACGGAAAATAATAAACTATCTTTGGCATTGAGTAATGAGTATGCAATGAAAATGGCGGATGCATCCGATAAACTTGGAGAACTTGATAAGGCTGTAAAACAAACTCTATTGTTTAATAAATCAGAAGGCTCCAAGAAGTCAAGAGAGGACATTTGGCGGCTTTCTTCAGACATAAAAAGTTCGATTGCGTCATTACCACTTGATGCAAGTTTTACAACTTCGTGGATGAATTACTTAAGCAGAATAGGAAATTACGCAAAGGAAGCCGACCGATCCGCACAGCCTGAAGAGTATTATAAAGTAATGTCTCAGGCTTCGGTAAATTTAGGGGCTATGCAGGATGAGTGGAAACTTGCAACCTCAGGATTACTGGACGGTCAATATACTATGGACGAATGGACACGAAAATTGGACGTATCGAACCCTGATGTAGATTGGACCAATATGGGGGCTTCCATTAAATCCTATACGGAAAGTGATTTTCCACTAACTGCAAGTGAATCTGATGCCATGAAGAAAAGAGACCTAAAACATCTCGAAGATGCCAAGGTCACACAAGCTGAAGCGATTAATCGATTCAAGACGCTATTTCCAAATGTGTCCAATGACGTTATTGGTGTAGAGAAGAGTAAACCAGGCTCACCTTACCCGTTTTTCCACATCCGTTTTGCGGATCGTGAGTCGATCGGTTACATCGATATTACAGAAAAAGGCGGACATGTACTTTCCTATCTCTCGGAAAGACCGTTTGGAAAGGCATCCTTATCTTTTGATGACATAAAAAAGAAAGCGGAAGATTTTTTAAAGAATGCTGACTACAAGGATCTTGTCTATGAAGAATCTAGGGAAAACAGTACAGCTTGGCATTTCGTATTTGTAAGGAAGGAACCATTCTATGGAGCGAAAGTATTTTCGGACGTGATCCATTTGAAAGTAGCAAAAGATAATGGAGATATTATCGGATTGGATGCATCAGAGTACATCCGAAAAGAAAAGTTGGCAAGACAAGCAATTAAAAAGATCGATTGGAGAGAGTTCTTCCATAAGGATGTCCAAGTCGTTGAGGAAGAATTGGCTTATGTTGAAAACGAGAAGCTGGAACAAAGACTTACCCACTATCTAAAGGTGACCCGAGATGAAAATGGTCATACCGGCACATACACGATAATTGTCGATACTGAAAACGCGGAAGTTATAAAGACCGAAAAGTTGGATTGAATTCTTTAGGAAGATAGACCTGAAAATTTGATGTTGGAATTAATGCCTACCCATGACATAATGGTAGTAACCATTCAAGGGTAGGTGTTTACATTGTTCCTTTCTATTGGTACAACGTTAACCATCGTGAAAGTCGACAGGGAAGAAAAAAATGAGCAATTTAAAAGTAAGGTTGTTGACGCGGGTGAAAATTTTGTCATGATTGACTATCCCGTCAATGTTGAAACGAATCGGACGACGTTCTTGATCGATGGTACAAAATTGAATGTTACTTTTGTTAGAAATAATGTTTCTTATCTATTTAAAACCGAAGTAACAGGCAGGGCAAATAAAGGCATCCCAATGTTGAAAATCTCCTATCCAGGAGATCAAATGCTAACTAAAATCCAAAGACGAGAATTTGTACGTGTGGAAACGGCCGTAGATGTCGCTGTGGGCTATAGGGGTGTTTTTCAACAATTCGTCGCGGATGATATCAGTGCTGGAGGCATAGCGTTAAACCTTGGGCCAAATGATACATTCGAAGATGGTGAAAAGGTGAGATTAACGATTGCCTTACCTTTCATGAATGATGAGATTAAGTACATTAAAACGGATGCGAAAACAATACGTACTTGGAAGAAGAATGAGCGTGATATTGCATCCCTGCAGTTTGTGGAGACAACGCCTAAGGATAGACAGAACATTATCCGATTTTGCTTTGAAAGACAATTGCAGGCAAGGAATGAAGCATAGCACACAGTTCAACGGGGAAAGTCCTATCAAATCAGGACTTTTCCCTTTTTGCTTAAAAAGCAGAAGGTGGAGTGCCACCAAAGTTAGATTATGATACAATGTTTTCGAACTGAATACGGGGGTAGATGATATGAGTAAAGGGATTATTATTGCAATTGATGGTCCTGCAGCTGCAGGTAAAAGCACTATTGCAAAAAGGATTGCACAAAAATTGGGATATACGTATATAGACACAGGTGCGATGTACAGAGCTTTGACGCATAAAGCTATCAAATCAGACATAAATATGGGTAGTGATAAGGATTTAGCGGATTTACTTGAACATACTGAAATAGTATTAGTTCCTGTGGAAAATGGCCAAGCGGTCTGGATTGACGGAGTCGATTGCACCGAGGAGATCCGCTCCCAAGAAGTAACGGCTAATGTCTCTGAGGTCGCTGCCCACACAACAGTACGACATCTTATGGTGGAGAAACAAAGAGAATTAGCAGAAGGAACTGGCGTAGTGATGGACGGTCGCGATATCGGGACTGCAGTACTTCCGAATGCGGAGTTAAAGGTGTTTATGACAGCCTCTGTCGATGAAAGGGCTGAAAGGCGTTTTATCGAAAATGGAAAACGTGGAATTCATGTTCCTCTTGCACAACTGAAAGAGGAAATCGAAAAAAGGGACCGCGCAGATAGTGAGCGAGAATTATCTCCACTGAAAATGGCAGAAGACGCTGTTTTGGTGGATACGACATCCATGTCTATTGAAGAAGTGGCTAATAAAGTAATTGAACTGGCGGAAAAGAGGATGAACCAATGAATCTATACCCGTTCGGTAAATTTTTAGTTAGTACTATTTTCTTTCCACTTTTTCGGATAAAGGTTATTGGCAAAGAAAACTTCCCGAAAGATGGAGGGGTACTTCTTTGTACAAACCATATTGATAATTTCGATCCGCCGGTCGTTGGAATATCTAGTCCCCGAACAGTACATTTCATGGCAAAGGAAGAGCTGTTTAATGTACCGATCCTGAAATCAATTCTCCCAAGTGTGAACGCATTTCCTGTCAAACGGGGCATGAGTGACCGCGAAGCGTTCAGAACTACCCTAAAACTTCTGCGGGGTGGTCATGTAGTCGGCATGTTTCCTGAAGGTACAAGAAGTAAAACAGGACAACTTGGTAAGGGACTTGCTGGTGCAGGATTCTTCGCCCTCAAAGGTGATGCAGTCGTAATGCCATGTGCTATCGTGGGCCCTTACAAACCATTCAAACAGCTGAAAGTCGTTTTTGGACAGCCGATTGACATGACGAGCTATCGGGAGAGAAAAGCATCCGCAGAAGAAGTAACAGAAGTGATTATGAGTGAAATCCGAACCCTTTTAGAACAGAATAAATAAATTTATAAGCGTAATTTTTTGTTTTTATGAATCGATTCGAATAATATAGAGATAGGATTCATTATGGAGGAGGACTACATATGACTGAAGAGATGAATTTGGATGA
The DNA here is from genome assembly GCF_037963765.1 of Sporosarcina sp. FSL W8-0480. GTDB lineage: Bacteria > Bacillota > Bacilli > Bacillales_A > Planococcaceae > Sporosarcina. The sequence continues at coordinate 2,015,661 of NZ_CP150166.1, forward strand.
ATTGAACGGTTATAAAGAAGGTGACCGTGTAACTGGTAAGGTAACAAAAATCGAAGATAAATCGGTGATGGTCGAAATTTCTGGTGCGCCGTTTGACGGTGTCATCCCAATTAGCGAACTGTCAAGCCTTCACATTGAAAAAGCATCAGATGCAGTTCAAGTAGGAGATGAGCTTGAATTGCTTATCACAAAAGTTGAAGATGAGAATTTTGTTCTATCGAAACGAAAAGTAGATGCGGAAAACGCATGGGATTCACTTGAAGAAAAGTTTAACAACCAACAAACAATTGAAACAGAGGTTAAGGATGTTGTGAAAGGCGGCCTCGTAGTAGATTTAGGTGTACGTGGATTTATTCCTGCATCACTTGTAGAAGATCATTTTGTCGAATCGTTCGAAAACTACAAGGGACGTACAATGGAATTCAAAATCGTTGAAATGGACAAGGAGAAAAATCGTTTGATCCTTTCTCATCGTGCCGTCCTTCAAGCAGCAAAAGCGAATAAGAGAGAGGAAACCCTTACTGAACTGAAAGAGGGTCAAGTTCTCGAAGGTACAGTACAACGTATCGCTTCGTTCGGTGCTTTTGTCGATATCGGGGGAGTTGATGGGTTGGTCCATATTTCTCAACTATCACACGAACATGTTGAAAAAGTTTCGGATGTCCTTAAAGAAGGAGACAAAGTCAATGTCAAGGTACTATCTGTAGACCGTGACTCCGAACGAATCTCCTTGTCGATCAAAGAAACGTTGCCAGGACCATGGGAAGATATCGAGAATCGTGCTCCAAAAGGATCCGTCTTACAGGGTACAGTGAAACGCCTCGTTTCCTACGGTGCATTTGTAGAAGTATTCCCGGGTGTGGAGGGGCTTGTTCATATTTCACGCATCTCCCATCAGCATATTGGAACACCTCACGAAGTCTTGCAAGAAGGTCAAACAGTGGACGTTAAGGTGGTTGACGTCAACGCAGACGAAAAGCGACTCTCTCTTAGCATTAAAGACTTGGTTGAGAAAGAGGAAGAAGATAACTCCTATGGCGATTATGAGATGAAAGAAGAAACAGGATTCTCCTTAAGCGACGTCATCGGAGACCAACTTAAAAAGTTTACTGAATAAGTTTCGATATGATGTATCTTTCTCTTATAGAAGGGAATTACAGTTGCTTGAAGTGGAAGGCGGCGACTCCTGCGGGAATTGCATGAGCTGAAGACCCCGCAGGAGCAAAGCGACGAGGAGGCTGAAGCCATGCCCGCGGAAAGCGTCCGCCTGGAACGTAAAGCAACAGTTTAACGATAATAGATGTCGATTATCTCTTAAGTCTTATGGTGATGGTGCTTAAATAGGCATCATCATCTTTTTTGTGTATAATACACAGGAGATATATTGGAAGGGTGTTTAATAATGAGTAAACCAACTGTAGCAATCGTTGGAAGACCGAATGTCGGAAAATCGACAATCTTCAACCGAATAGTCGGAGAACGTATTTCAATCGTCGAGGACGTAGCCGGCGTAACAAGAGACCGGATATATAGCTCCGCTGACTGGCTCTCCCATGACTTTAACCTAATCGATACAGGCGGTATTGATATTGGCGATGAGCCATTCCTTGAACAAATCAGAGCACAAGCGGAAATCGCAATCGAAGAAGCGGACGTCATCATCTTCTTGACAAACGGGCGAGAAGGCGTGACGGATGCAGACGAACATGTCGCCAAAATACTTTATAAAACAAAGAAACCCGTTGTTCTCGCTGTAAATAAAATCGATAACCCAGATATGCGTGATATGATATATGACTTTTATTCACTCGGTTTTGGCGATCCATATCCGATTTCTGGCTCACACGGAATCGGGCTCGGAGACCTGCTTGATGCTGTTGCAGCTAGTTTCCCGGAACCAGGAGAAGAAGCCATTGAGGATGACGTCATCCGTTTTTCATTGATCGGTAGACCTAATGTCGGCAAATCATCCCTTGTGAACGCATTGCTTGGAGAAGACCGGGTCATCGTCAGTGATGTAGCCGGAACGACAACTGATGCAATAGACACATCCTATGAGTATGAGGGGCAGAAGTACAAAATCATCGACACTGCCGGAATGCGCAAAAAAGGGAAAGTGTACGAGAATATGGAGAAATATAGTGTTTTAAGGGCATTAAAAGCAATCGATCGTTCAGACGTAGTGTTAATTGTTATCAATGGTGAAGAAGGGATACGTGAACAGGATAAGCGTATCGCTGGTTATGCGGAAGAAGCAGGAAAAGGAATCATGTTTGTTGTGAATAAATGGGACGCTGTCGAAAAAGACGACAAGACGATGAACAAATTCAATGAGGATATCCGAAAGAATTTCCTATTCTTAGATTACGCTCCGATCGCCTATGTCTCCGCGAAAACAAAACAACGTGTTACAACTTTATTTGATACCATTAAAATGATTAGCGAAAACCACGCATTACGTATCCAGTCAAGCGTATTGAACGAAGTGATTGAGGATGCTGTTGCACGAAATCCAGCACCTTCAGACAAAGGCCGCAGACTTCGTATCTATTATGCAACCCAAGTGGCTGTAAAGCCTCCAGTCTTCGTTGTTTTTGTGAATGAACCTGAACTAATGCACTTTTCATATGAACGCTTCCTGCAGAATCGTTTGAGGGAATCATTCGGCTTCGAGGGTACACCTGTCCGTCTAATTACACGAGCAAGAAGCTGATTAAAAGAGGTGAAATGTATTGAGAAACGTTTCTGTTTTAGGAGCAGGTAGTTGGGGTACTGCTATCGCATTCGTTCTTGCGGAAAATGGTCATGATTGTCTCTTATGGACAAGAAGGTCTGAACAATCTAATGAAATTAATGAAATGCATACGAATTCTTCTTACTTGCCTAATATTTCATTACCCAAAAATTTAAAGGCAACATCTGACTTAAAGGCGTCTATTCAACATGCTCAAATCCTTGTCATTGCTGTGCCTACAAAAGCCATCCGAGAAATTTCAAAGCAAATTAATGAGTTAACTGAAACACCAAAACTGATAATACATGTATCAAAAGGAATCGAACCAGATACATTGAAGCGCATTTCTGAAATGATCGAGGAAGAAATCGAACCAAGTAAACTTCGTTCAATTGTGGCACTCTCAGGACCGAGCCACGCTGAAGAAGTTGTCCTTCGTCAACCAACAACAATCACTGCCGCTTCAAATGACCAAAATGCCGCAGAACAGGTGCAAGACCTATTTATGAATCAATATTTCCGTGTCTACACGAACGATGACTTAATCGGGGTAGAATTGGGCGCAGCTTTAAAAAATATCATTGCACTTGCTGCCGGAATCATTGATGGAATTGGTTATGGAGACAATGCTAAGGCGGCTCTAATAACCCGTGGCCTTGCAGAAATCACTCGACTTGGCATGAAAATGGGGGCAAACCCTCTAACATTCTCTGGCCTAACTGGACTTGGTGATTTGATAGTCACATGTACAAGTGTTCATTCCCGTAACTGGAAAGCAGGAAATCTATTAGGACAAGGAAAGTCAATCGATGAAGTCATTTCCGGAATGGGAATGGTTATCGAAGGAATTCGAACAACGAAAGCTGCTTATCAGCTGTCCGTACAATATGATGTTTCAATGCCTTTAACTGAGGCATTGTATTCAGTGCTTTTCGGAGAAGTTCCACCAAAAGAAGCCGTAGATCAATTAATGAATAGAATGAAAAAACAAGAGATAGAGGATATTTTTTATAAATAACAGATATCCTGTATAATACGAAAGGATGATCCTTTTTGTCCTCTTTGGATAAAATGTGGCTATCATTTTATGCGATGGGTTTCATGGCGATTTCCATGGGACTCATCTATGTTAGCCGTCATAAGATTTCGAATAAGCTTTTAAAATTCATTTTTGCCCTAATCGCATACGCGTTATTAATATTTTCTTTTTTCGCTATGGTATATCTCGTATTTAGCGGGCCAACAGGAGGAGCAAGATGAGGAGTATTAAAAAAAGATTTACATTATTAATTTCTTTAAGTATCATGATGATTCTTTCTGGCTGCATGTATCCTGGTGATGAAAAAGAACAAAGAGAAATCCCGTATGAAGATCAAATTGAAGCGATTCAAAAGGCTGTTAACGCATATAAAGAAAATAACGGCGGATTATTACCTATTAAAACAAGGGAAAATGAAACAGACCAGTACATAAAGTATCCGATTGAATTTTCAAAGATTGTTCCGGCATATACGGAAAAAATTCCATCCAATGCATTTGAGACAGGAGGAATTTTTCAATATGTATTAATGAATGTGGATGAAAATCCAACCGTTAAACTTGTTGATCTGCGAATTGCTGAACGATTACGCGAGTTGAACCTACGTAAACATATAAACGGAAAACTGCCTTTCAAAGAAGCTGTCGGTGAGAATGTTTATGAAATAGATTTCGAGGCAATGGGCTTTAAAGAACCTTTGAAGGTAGAAAGTCCATATTCTGACGTACTTCTTCCGATAGTTGTTGGTGGGGATGGGAAGTTTTATGTGGATTACTCTATCGATCTGAACAGAATCCTTCAGGAGAAGAAACCAGATGTCAAGGAAGGGGAAGACATACGCCATCTCCTTACCGAAGACTTTCCTATCGTTCCGGCTTATTCATTGCCTTATACTGTAAATGATCAAAATGAACCAGTGTTTATGAAAAAGAAATAATTTAATAGAGTATCTAAAACGTTTCATGCATTTTTTAGCATGAAACGTTTTTCATTTACATAAACTAATATGCGCGAAAAAAGGAGGGCTATGTATGAAAGAGGAGTTGTATGAAAATCTGGCAAGACGAACGGATGGGGATATTTATATCGGTGTTGTCGGCCCTGTTCGTGTCGGTAAATCGACATTCGTCAAAAGGGTGATGGAGGAGGTCGTCATACCGAATATGACGGATGCAGGCGATAGGGCAAGGGCACAGGACGAATTGCCTCAAAGCTCGCCAGGTCCGATTATTATGACGTCTGAGCCGAAATTCGTTCCCGCTCAAGGAACCCAAGTGTCCATCGGAGAAGGGGAATTGTCATTCCAAGTAAGGCTTGCTGATTGTGTCGGTTATGTGATTGATGGAGTGAAAGGATATGAGGATGAGGATGGTCCGAAATTTGTCCACACTCCTTGGCATAATGAACCGATACCTTTCGAAGAAGCAGCTCGCATTGGAACTGATAAAGTCATCCGAGACCATGCAACAATCGGCATTCTCGTAACAACTGATGGTACGGTTAACAACATTCCACGAGCCGCAGCTGAAGTTGCCGAAGATGAAATTGTTGGTAAGTTAAAAGATATCGGAAAGCCTTTTGTTATTGTCCTGAATTCCAAGATGCCTGCCAATGAAAGAACAGTAGCTTTAAAGGAACAGTTGCATGAAAAACACGGTGTACCAGTAATCGCAATTAGCGCGGACCAGTTAAACGCCCAAGAAATCCAACTCATCCTAAAAGAGGCGCTTTACGAATTCCCTATTACTGATATCGAATTGCAAAAGCCTGACTGGATGGACGTGCTTGGATCGGATCATGAGCTAAATGCAGCTATCGACAATGTCATCAACGAAGGATTCCTTGAGGCATCGAAAATCCGTAAAATTCAAGAACTTGCAGAACGATTGAAAGATGAAAAGTTTGTACGAAATGCTGAGGTCATTGATGTTGATGCAGGTAAGGGAAAAGCGACAGTTAACATTACGATGGATGAACAGGCATTCCTTGAAGTTTGCGAAGAAATCATGCAGCAGGAATTGAAAACGAAAAAAGATTGGCTCCTATTCGTAAAAGACGCTGTCAAAGCCAAAAAGTCATATGATATGTATGCCGAAGCGATTGATACGGCAAAGAAGAGCGGATATGGCGTCGCATTGCCGACAATTGATGATTTCCAACCATCTCCACCAGAACTTATTAAAGAAAATAACTTCTATGGTGTACGGATGAAAGCAACAGCACCATCGCTTCATATTATTCGTATCGATATGGACGCGGAGTTTTCCCCTCTAATCGGATCAGAATTCCATAGCCATCATTTGCTGAAGGAATTGAAGAACGCTTATCTTCATGACAGGGATGCCCTATGGCAAACACAGCTTTTCGGAACACCGTTACATGAAGTACTGAAGGAAAGCATCCGCTTTAAAACGTCTTCCGTTCCACCAAATGCGCGAAAACGCCTACGAGAAACAATTGAGCAAATGGTCAACGATGGTAACAAAGGCATGATAACATTTATTGTTTAAAAATTAGGGCCTCAAATAAGTCGAAAGAACCTTAAAAGATCCGTATTTCACGGGTCTTTTTCTATTTTTACCGAAAATGACCAAAAACCACGGAAAACCCCTATAATATTGTTGCACCGCGGTTTCTAGTGTGTTACTCTTTTAAAAGCAAATGTAATTTACCTTTGAGAGGAGGTGAATGGTGTGAATAAAACAGAATTGATCAACTCAGTAGCTGAAGCAGCAGATTTAACTAAGAAAGATGCTACTAAAGCGGTTGAAGCTGTATTCGATACAATCCAATCAGCACTTGCTAATGGTGATAAAGTACAATTGATCGGTTTCGGTAACTTCGAAGTGCGCGAGCGTGCTGCACGTAAGGGACGTAACCCTCAATCTGGTGAGGAAATCGAAATTGCTGCAAGCAAAGTTCCTGCATTCAAAGCAGGTAAAGCACTTAAAGACGCTGTTAAATAATCTTTAAGTTTACATAGGAGTCCGTCCGCTACATCTGGCTAACCAGATCATAGGGGCGGCTCCTTTTTATTTTTAATTAGCTCTACTAATGAATTGATATCTATAGTTGCTTGAAGTGGAAGGCGGCGACTCCGGCGGGAATAGCACCAGCTGAAAGCGTCAGCCTGAAACGTAAAGCAACGGTGTAATATCGAATCTATGAACTGTACGTATTGGTAGGAGTATGCTACTATCTTTGAAGGAATAGCATTGATTGGGTTAGGGAGGTTATCAACATGACTAAGATGGATCTTGAAAAAATAGAAAAAGCAATAACAATGATTCTTGAAGCCGTAGGGGAAGACCCACAAAGGGAAGGCTTGTTAGACACACCGAAACGCGTTGCCAAAATGTACGCAGAAGTATTCGAAGGACTCGACAAAGACCCTCGACAATATTTCGAAACCGTATTCCATGAAAACCATGACGAAGTAGTATTAGTAAAAGACATACCATTTCACTCAATGTGTGAACATCACTTAGTCCCATTCTTCGGGCACGCTCATATCGCATACATACCACGAAATGGAGTAGTAGCTGGTCTAAGCAAACTCGCGAGAGCCGTCGAAACAACAGCAAAAAGACCACAATTGCAAGAAAGAATCACTTCCACAGTCGCGAACGCAATGATGGAAATGTTAAATCCAATCGGCGTCTACGTAATAATAGAGGCGGAACATATGTGCATGACAATGAGAGGAATCAAAAAGCCTGGAGCGAAAACTGTTACAACAGTAGCTCGGGGCATCTATGAACACGATGATGTGAAAAGAGCAGAAATTCTGTCTCTTCTTAAATAAGACCGATGACTTTGCGGTTCAATTCATTTCTATGATATGATGAATTGTATATGAATGATGGGAGTTGAAAATATGCCACAACCTGATTTTATCGTTATAAAAGCACAAGAAGATGGAGTTAATGTCATTGGACTTACAAGAGGCAATGATACAAAATTCCATCACACCGAAAAATTGGACCGTGGTGAAGTGATGATTGCCCAATTCACTGAACATACATCCGCCATGAAAATACGTGGCAAGGCAGAAATTCACTCCGCGCACGGTATTGTTTACAGCGATGGGAAAGAATAACTCATAACGGATCAACCTTTCACATTGTCTTTGAATGGAGAACCGAAGATGGACAGACTAACAATTAATCGATACGTCGAAAATTATATAAGGGAAGTCGAGCAATCTATCCAAGAACCGATTGTAAATAGGGAGCTTGGAAAGATGCCTTTGGATGAAGCGAAAGCTTTCTTCCTTCTTTTGCCATTGCTGAATGGTGAAAAATGGTCACCTACGCTGAATAGATCAGCTATTGCTGTGGGTGCTGTTCATGCCGCATTCGATATTCATGATCAGGTTGACCTACTTGACGCTTCTACAACAAAACAGCAGCTTATGGTATTATCCGGAGATCATTTCAGTGGAATCCATTATCGTTTATTATCTTCTATTCCTGATTTCGAATTTATTAAATCGATGTCGGAAATGATTGGGCGTATCAACGAGATTAAAACAGATTTATTCATGGAGCCTATTGAAGATACATGTATGCATATTGCGTCGATGACTGTAATTGAATCTGGGTGCATTGGCGAATTCCACAATAGATATGGTTTTACGAAATATAGAACGATATCTGAAACTGCATTGGGACTAATTTGGTATTTCAAACAGTTGACAAAAGGTGTAAACAACAATTGGGATCGATCAAAAAACAGGCTAAAAAAAGAAGAAATCGACTCAGCGATTTCTGCATTGTCTACACAGATGAAAAGCGAACTTGCAAATGCCGGCTTTTTAGCTCCGTTTTTAAAGCAGGAAATACATAGGTTGGCTACTCCTTTATCAGGAAAGCCTCTCTAAGGAAAGAAGGGAAGACATATGGAGACATCCAAAGAAAAGAAAGTCCATCACGTCTTCGAAAGAATCGCGGATGACTACGATAAGATGAATTCCGTCATCAGCTTTAATCAACACAAAAAATGGCGAAACGATATTATGAAGCGCATGAATGTCAAACCGAATTCAAGAGCTTTAGATGTTTGTTGTGGAACGGGAGATTGGACGATTGCATTAGCTGAAGCGACCGGTAAAGATGGCAGTGTAACCGGACTTGATTTCAGTGAGGGGATGCTCGCATCCGCAAGGCCAAAAGTTCAAGGATATCCTTCCATCAATCTTATTCAAGGAAATGCAATGGAGCTCCCATTCGCGGATAATAGCTTCGATTATGTGACAATTGGATTCGGTTTACGCAATGTGCCGGACTATGAACAAGTATTGAGGGAGCTACATAGGGTACTTAAACCAGGAGGCATGGCAGCGTGTTTGGAAACATCCCAAACAGAAATACCGGTCTACCGACAATTGTTTCGCTTCTACTTTAAATACATCATGCCGTTATTCGGAAAGATTTTTGCGAAAAGTTATAAAGAATACTCTTGGCTTCAAGAATCTGCGGATGATTTCCCTGGAGCGAAGCAACTTGCGCAAATGTTTGTTGACGCCGGATTTCAGGAAGTATCATTCAAGAAATATAGCGGTGGTGCAGCAGCAGGGCATATCGCTTACAAATAATTGCAAGTAGGGGAAGGTAATCGTCTTGGAGAAATTGAAGTTAATGTCGCTTTACGCAGATTTCCGAAAGGATCTGTCATATATCGAAAAGGAACTTGAAAAATCCGTTGACTCCTCTTCCCCGGTCATCCGTCAAGCTTCCTTGCATTTATTACGGGCTGGAGGAAAAAGAATACGACCGATTTTTGTTATCCTATCATCAAAGTTCGGTGAATACTCAATAGAAAATGTGGCGAAGGTTGCAGTATCACTGGAACTAATTCATATGGCTTCCCTTGTTCATGATGACGTCATAGACAACTCCGATTTCCGGAGAGGTTTTGAGACGGTTAAGTCAAGGTGGAATAATAGGATTGCCATGTATACCGGTGATTATATCTTTTCCCGTGCGCTCGTTTCCATTGGAGAAATTGAAATGCCTGCAGTTCATCAACTATTGGCTGAAACAATGTTGGAAATCTGCAAAGGGGAAATCATTCAGCTTGAATATCAGCAAAAAACGGACCAGACGTTCCGTGATTATTTACGGCGTATCAAGAGAAAAACAGCATTATTATTATCCTCTAGCTGTGAATTAGGTGCACTTGTCTCAAACGCAAGTCCAGATACTGTAGGAAAGCTGAAAAGATTCGGTTATTTTGCAGGGATGGCATTTCAGATTGTCGATGACATCTTGGATATCACTTCGACTGATGAAAAGTTAGGCAAGCCAGCGGGTAGTGACTTGCTGAATGGCCATATTACATTACCGACATTATACATAAAAGATAATCCGGAATTCCAACCGTTTTTAATTCGTTCCTTTAATGGTACACTGACCGAAGAGGAGCGTATGGAAATGCTTCGCTATATTCGCCAGTCTGGCGCTATTGAAAAGGCTCAGGAAGTAAGCACACTGTACCTTGAAAAAGCGATTTCAGAAGTTCAATCATTGCCGGATGGGGACGCAAAGAAAGCTTTACTTCAAATCGCAGCATTTATCGGCAAAAGAAAGTTTTAGTTGAAGGGCTGTTAGTTGAAAGATTGGCTTCTGTTTGATACGATCGGTAAGGATAAAATCCGATACATATATGAAGGAGTGTTATAAATGGAAAAAACGTTTTTAATGGTAAAACCTGATGGCGTGCAACGTAACTTAATCGGTGAGATTGTAAGCCGTTTCGAAAGCAAAGGATTCACATTAGTTGGCGGTAAATTGATGCAAATTTCTCAAGAGCTTGCAGAACAACATTACGGCGAGCATAAAGAGCGTCCATTTTTTGGAGAGCTTGTAGAATTCATCACTTCCGGACCCGTTTTTGCAATGGTTTGGGAAGGCGAGAACGTCATTTCTACTGCGCGTTTAATGATGGGTGCAACAAACCCTAAAGAATCAGCACCTGGAACAATTCGTGGAGATTTCGCTGTAACAGTAGGCAAAAACATCATCCACGGTTCTGACTCACCAGAATCGGCAGTTCGTGAAATCAACCTTTTCTTCAAAGAAGAAGAGCTTGTCAGCTATGACAAATCTATCCTTAGCTGGATCAACTAATTAAAGATTGTAACACCGACTTTTAAAAACAGTCATGCAAATAACTGCATGGCTGTTTTTGTTTACCAATTTTACTGTATTTTTCGGTATAATAGAAAAAAGTTGGTTTTGGAGGGATATGATTGTCAGATTACACCAACTTCGTCATAAATATAAAAAGCAAAATCGGGATAGACCTTTCTTTGTATAAAGAGGCCCAAATGAAGAGAAGAATCACTTCACTTTATGAAAAAAGAGGGTTTGCCAATTTCACTGAGTATTATTTAGCCATATATCAAGACAAGATGTTATTGGAAGAGTTCTTAGATAGGATAACTATTAATGTCTCAGAATTTTATCGAAATCCTCAACGATGGGAGGTGCTCGATGAAAAAATTCTTCCTGAGCTTATTTCTGAGAATAGATTTTTAAAAGCCTGGAGTGCCGCATGTTCTACAGGAGAAGAGCCTTACTCGCTTGCCATGGTTTTAGCATCGCATGTTCCACTTGGAGATATTTCCATCTTAGCTACTGACCTTGATGCCGGAGTATTGGATAAGGCGAGGGTTGGCGTATACACTGAAAGATCACTAAAGGAAATTCCATCTAAGATATTGGATCGTTATTTTATAAATAAGGGTCAACATTATCAAGTTAAAGATGAAATTAAGCGTACCGTTCAATTCAAGCAACATAATTTACTGAACGATTATTATGGATATGGTTATGACCTTATTATCTGCCGAAACGTAATGATCTATTTTACTGATAAAGCTAAAGAGCAATTGTACATAAACTTTTCAAAAGCTCTAAGACCAAATGGGGTTCTTTTTGTCGGAAGTACTGAACAAATATTCAACCCATCTAAATATGGTCTTGAGCCAGTTGAAACTTTTTTTTATAAGAAAAAGTGAGTTTCTTTTTGTAGTAATAATTCATCTTTTTTTTATAATAACTATAGTCAAAATTGCAATACTCTGTTAAGGTGCTATGAAGCGGATATTTATCCAACCTTTAAAAGAGAGATAAAAGGAGGAATTTAGAATGAGGTTTTTTACAGCAGGAGAATCACACGGTCCTCAATTGACAGCAATTATTGAAGGGTTGCCCTCTCAAATGCCTTTGACTGCAGAAATGATTAATACAGAATTGAAAAGACGCCAGGGGGGACATGGGCGAGGCAGAAGGATGCAAATTGAAAAGGATAAGGTATTGATTACTTCCGGTGTAAGGCATGGCTTAACCCTCGGTTCGCCAGTGACACTTACAGTCGAAAATGATGATTGGAAGCATTGGACAAATATTATGGGTATCGAACCGCTGCCGGATGATATGAATCCTGAAGATATAAAAAGACGGATTACCCGCCCGCGACCGGGGCATGCAGATCTTGTAGGAGGCATGAAATACGGTCATCGTGATTTACGGAATGTACTGGAAAGGTCGTCCGCAAGGGAAACGACGATGAGGGTTGCAATAGGCGCTGTAGCTAAACAGTTCCTTCGTCAACTTGGTATCAAGACAGTAGCACATGTTACGGAAATCGGTGGAATAACGACAGATCCTGAATCGTATGCAAGCTTAAACGCAGATGAAATCCGCGAAATCATAGAGCAAGACCCAGTCTATTGTGCAGATGAAGTTGCTTCAGCCAAAATGGTATCCGCAATTGATGATATTAAGGAGCGCGGTGATACACTTGGAGGCGTCGTAGAAGTTGTTGTCGAAGGGTGCCCACCTGGAATTGGCAGCTACGTTCAATTCGATCGCAAAATGGACGGCAGACTTGCTGGCGCTATGATGAGCATCAATGCATTTAAAGGGGTTGAATTTGGAATGGGCTTTAAGATGGCCCAAAACCCCGGAAGCAAGGTACATGATGAGATAGCATGGTCCGAGGAACTTGGTTACTATCGAAAGTCGAATAGACTGGGGGGGCTGGAAGGTGGTATGACAACTGGAATGCCAATCGTAATCAGGGGAGTCATGAAGCCAATACCAACATTGTACAAGCCGCTTGAAAGTGTCGATATTGAAACAAAAGAACCTTTCGTAGCGACGATTGAAAGGTCCGATCCATGTGCAGTACCTGCAGCTTCTGTAGTAGCTGAACATGTTATTGCAACTGAAGTAGCTAAAGCGATCATGGATGAATTCCGTTCAGATACGATGGATGGCTTACAAGAGGAAATTAATCGGTATAGAGAATATGTGAAGGGGTTCTAAGATGGGAAAACTGACCGTTCAATTACCGAATGCCGAATATGAAGTGCATGTGGGTGATCACGTTTATGATCTTTTTTCATCCGATTACAAGGAATTGCTGAAAACCGCTGACCGAATTGGAATCATTGCTGACAATACGGTTGCAATCAAACATTTGCCGATTTTAGTTGAAGCTCTGGAAAATGCAGGGGTGTCTCCAATTGTGAAAATCGTTCCTTCAGGTGAAAAGTGTAAAACATCAGAGGTCTATATTGAATGCCAATCATTTTTACTGCAGGAGAATTTCACACGGAATTCATTATTGCTTGCATTTGGGGGTGGGGCATGCGGGGATTTAGCCGGATTTGTCGCCGCAACATTTATGAGAGGTATACGGTTCATACAATGCCCGACGACTATACTTGCTCATGATAGTGCAGTAGGTGGAAAAACAGCCATCAATCTATCGGAAGGGAAGAATATGGTTGGCTCTTTTCATCAACCCTCCGCAGTATTATTCAATACTGCCTTATTAGAAACATTACCGCCGCGAGAGATTCGATCAGGAATGGCAGAGTTGATAAAGCATGCATTCATTTCAGATGCGAACTGGGCGACCCGGCTAATGGAGGAAGATGCATTTTCCAATCCATCGCTAAAATGGCTATCTACAGAAATTCTAAAGGGGATTCAAGTGAAGGCGGATATCGTTGCTGCCGATGAGTTTGAGCATTCCATTCGAAAATATCTAAACTTCGGCCATACGTTTGGTCATGCTGTAGAAGCTGTTTGCGGATTTGGCGGATTAAGTCACGGTGAAAGTGTCATGATTGGCATGGCTTATAGTTTCATCCTGAGTGAGGAATATGGCAATATAGATTCAACATTCACAAATCGTTTCATTGACTTTGCCATGAAGAATGGCTATACATTTGAACCAGTCTTGAACCATACATTCAAAGAATTTTTGTTTTTCATGAAGAAGGATAAAAAAGCAACATTTGGCGAGATGAACTTTATTGTTTTAAGAGAATTAGGCATCCCTTTCGTACAGAGCGTTACAAAAAGAGAATGCGAACGTGTCTTTAATGATTTGCAGCTTAGGATAGGTTAGGGGGAAAAAGAATGACAGTAAGAGGGATAAGAGGGGCTACAACAGTTGTACAGGATCATTCGGACAATGTCCATGAGGCAACAAGAACATTAGTGATTGAAATGGCAGAATCGAACGGAGTAGATCCGGAAGACATTATTTCAGTTATTATTTCAACGACTCCGGATGTGAAATCGGCATTTCCGGCTAAGGCAGTTCGAACGTTGGACGGTTGGAAGTTTGTTCCCGTCATGTGTACACATGAGATGGATGTACAAGGCTCCATGCCACTATGCATTAGAATTCTAATGCATGTAAACAGTGATGTTTCGCAAAAAGATATTCGACATATTTATCATAATGAAGCGATAAAGCTTCGTCCTGACTTACAACAATAACCCCACAGAGACTGGAGGATTAATTATGAAGTGGAAAGAAGCCCTAAAAGAAATGGAGCCTTATAAACCTGGAAGGTCAATCGAGGAGGTTAAGGATTTATACAAGCTGAAAGAAGTTGTAAAATTAGCTTCAAACGAGAATCCATACGGTTGTGCAACATCCGTAATGGAGTTTTTAAAGAGTCCTTCTATGCCTTTTCAAATTTATCCTGACGGTCATGCAACAAATCTTCGAAGTAAACTGGCTACTAAATATAATGTGGATGATTCTTCCATTCTTTTCGGGAATGGCTCTGACGAAATCATTTCCATTATCTCAAGGGCGTTGCTTCGTGAAAACACCCATACAATTATGCCAGCTCCGACATTTCCGCAATATGCACATAACGCAAAGATAGAGGGAGCGGATATTACAGAAATCCCTTTGGTCGATGGCCTTCATGACCTTAATGCATTCCTATCGGCGGTCAATGACCGTACTGCAGTCATATGGATCTGTAACCCGAATAATCCCACTGGAAATTTAATACCTAATGATGTTTTGACTAAGTTTTTAAGAGAAGTTCCAAGAAATATCCTTGTGGTCTTGGATGAAGCCTATTTTGAATATGTGACTGATCCAAATCATATTGATTTAGTTCGCTTATTGAATCAGTTTCCGAATATTATCATACTCAGAACTTTCTCCAAGGCGTATGGATTAGCTGCTTTCCGTCTTGGTTATGCAATCGGCTCTCCTTCCGTCATTACAGAATTGAATAAAGTACGTAATCCATTCAATAATAACTCGCTTGCACTTGCGGTAGCGAATGTCGCCCTTGAAGACGACGGATTCATAGAAGAGTGCCGACGAAAGAATGAAGTCCAACGTGAGCGTTTCAAGTCTTATGCTTCTCTTAATGGCCTACACGTATATGATACGCAAACTAACTTTGTGTTAATGGAAGTCCCATGTGATGCTGATGAAGCATCGGAATTTCTATTGAAAAATGGGTTCATCGTTCGAAGTGGTAATGCATTAGGTACACCAATGCATGTTAGAATCACAATCGGTACCGAAGAGCAGAATACAGGTATTTTTCTTGCATTCGATCTTCTATTAAAAGAAAAAGGTAGATAAATATGACTAAAAACGTAGCAATCGTGGGACTTGGGCTAATAGGGGGCTCCCTTGGCCTTGCACTGAAACGCAATAAACAAGAAATACATATCATTGGGTTTGACCGATCTTATGCAACTGCAGACGAAGCTTACCGACGTGGGATAATCGATACGATTGCGCCGTCTGCAAAATCTGCTTGTGAAAAAGCAGATTTCATTATCTTTGCGACTCCAGTTAATACGACAGCTGTATTGTTGGAAGAGGCGTCTTTATGGGAATTCAAAGATGGGGTCATCATATCTGATACTGGAAGTACTAAAAAGCCAATTATGGAGGCCGCCAAAATTCTTACAGAGAAGGGATTGACTTTCATTGGGGGTCATCCAATGGCCGGGTCCCATAAAAGTGGTATCACTGCAGCGAAAGAGCATTTATTCGAAAATGCTTATTATATTTTGACACCTGATGAAAATGCAAGCTCAGTACAAATCGATGAATTATCAAATTTACTGAAGCCGACAAAGGGGAAAGTAGTTGTTTTAAATGCAGAGGAGCATGATCGGATGACTGCTATTGTTAGTCATTTCCCTCATATCATCGCTTCATCACTAGTCGGTAGACTGGCTGATCAGGAAAAACAGCAACCTTTCGTTAAAAACTTGGCGGCTGGTGGTTTTCGCGATTTAACCCGTATCGCCTCAGCTGACCCTACGATGTGGCGTGACATAACAATGCAAAATCGGGATGAGTTATTAACACAAATCGATGGTTGGTTACAGGAAATGGAATCTATTCGTACACTGATAGACGAAAATGATCCGGACCTAATTTTCCGCTTCTTTGAAGAAGCCAAAAAATTTAGAGACAGATTGCCTTCTACATCCGAAGGAGCTTTACAAGGGGCTTTGTATATGACATTCGACTTGCATATTGATGTTCCCGATCATCCTGGTGTCATTTCAGAAATCACAAAAATACTTGCCGATGAACAAATCAGCATTACGAATATCCGAATTGTGGAAACGAGAACAGATGTATACGGAATTCTTGTGATCAGTTTCCAAAATGCCGATGACCGCAAAGCAGCAAGGGCTGTCCTTTCAAGAACGACGGACTATAGCATGCATATTCTTTAAAGGGGTTGATGACTGTGAGTGAAGTGAAAACAGTACAATTCAATAAGCCAGTTATTAAAGGTTCGATTAAAGTTCCGGGAGATAAATCCATATCACACCGAGCAATCATGTTGGGGTCGATCGCTACTGGAAAAACAAGCGTTAAAGGATTTCTTGAAGGGGAAGATTGTTTACGCACAATCGACATTTTCAAGCAATTGGGCGTCTCCATAGAGCGGAATGGAACGGATGTATTGATAGACAGCCCAGGAATTCATAATTGGAAAACACCTGACGTGGAATTGTATGCTGGTAACTCTGGGACAACAGCAAGATTATTGCTTGGAATTTTATCGGGCTCACGAGTCAAATCCGTAGTGACTGGGGATGACTCATTGTCAAAAAGACCGATGAAACGAGTGACGGGTCCATTACAATTAATGGGAGCTTCAATTTCAGGGGCTGGTGAGGGAGACTTCCTTCCCCTTACTATTAAAGGAGGGGCATTAAAAGGAATCGATTATGAAATGCCCGTAGCGAGCGCTCAGGTGAAATCGGCTATCCTTTTTGCAGGATTGAATGCAGATGGATTGACTTCCGTGAAGGAATCCGCGGTTTCAAGGGATCATACAGAACGGATGTTCAAACTATTCGGAGCGACTATCCAACAAGAAGGGAATGTAGTAAGCTTACATGGCGGACAGAACTTGAAGGGAACGAATGTTGTTGTTCCTGGAGACATCTCTTCCGCTGCATTTTTCATGGCAGCAGCGGCGATGATCAAGGGCAGCTCCATCGAGTTCGTTGATGTCGGATTGAATCCCACGAGAATCGGAATTATCAAAGTTTTGGAGAGAATGGGTGCTACCGTAGAGATTCTTGAGAAGTACGGGGAAAACGAGGAACCTTATGGTACAATTAGGGTTTCCAATTCACATTTAAGAGGAATAGTGATTGAGGGAGATATTATCCCTACGTTAATTGATGAATTGCCTATTATCGCTTTACTGGCAACACAATGTGAAGGCGTAACGGTCATAAAGGATGCAGAAGAATTACGTGTTAAGGAAACAGATCGTATCGCTGCAGTTACTGATGAATTGACTAAATTGGGGGCGCAAATAGAGTCGACGGAAGATGGGATGATCATCACAGGGCCTACTCCACTTAAGGGAGCGAATTTGAAATCATATGGCGACCATCGACTGGGAATGATGGCGGCCATCGCTGCATTAATCACGGAAGGATCTGTCCAAATCGAAAACCCTTCCTGTATCGCGATATCCTACCCGAATTTCTTTGAACAACTATCTGACCTCATTAAAAAAGACGAGGATTAATAATTTTCCTAATGTATACAACATGAAGGAACAGGTGAAAATATGAAGCAGTTACATGATTTTGAAAAAGCGATTTTTGAAGGTGATATTCGCTTAATGAATGAGTTAATTGATCGAGCAGAAAAAGTGGAAGAATTTGACCTTCTCTATGATGCTGCGGGGTTACTGGTTGAATACGGTTATATCGGTCAAGCGGATTATATCTATGAAACGTTGAGTCAAGTTATGCCGCATGAAGCACAACTGAAAATCGATAGGGCATCTACATTGCTTGAACTTGGCGATGAAGATGAAGCATTGCTGTTGCTATCCGAGGTGAGGCCTGATCAGGAAGAATACGTTCAAGCATTGATGGCATTAGCAGATTACTATCAAATGATCGGCATGGCGGAAGCCGCACTTGGAAAGGTGAAGGAGGCAAATAAATTAGCCCCGCACGTTCCGGTCATCCGCTTTGCATATGCTGAACTTCTACTTGATGCGGGAAGGTATATCGAAGCGGCCAAGCTATTCTCCGAACTTTTCAATGATGGAAACAAGGAGATAGCAGGCACAAGCATCCCACTTCGAATAGCAGAAACATACAGTGCTGGGGCCGCATATGAAGAAGCTTTACCCTATTATGAAGATCTGTTAGCGGATGAGCAAAATCCTGATACGTTATTTGGAGCAGCATATGCCTATTTCCAAAGCAGTCAACTAAAACGTTCGATTCAATTACTCGAAAACCTTATACAAATGGATCCTGATTATTTTTCTGCCTATATGTTAGCTGGGCAGGGCCAATCCCTATTGGGTGAGGACAAAAAAGCTTATGAGCTATTCAAGCAAGGCATTGCACGTGATGAGTTCGACAAAGAATTGTGCTTGGCTGCAGGAAAGTCTGCATTAAAGTTAGGCCTTCCTGATGAAGCAGAGGAGCATTTGAAACAATCGATTGCACTTGACCCGGAATACATCGATGCTATCATCACACTCGCTTCGATTTATAACGAAAGAGAGAAGGATGAGGAACTCCTTGAACTTTTGGCAGAGATGAAAGAGGAAGAAATGGAACTTCCACTACTTTCTGCATTTAAAGCATTTGCTTTAGAAAGAGAGGAATTATATGCTGATGCATACCAATCTTACCGCAAGGCATATACTGGATTGAAAGATGATCCATCATTTTTGGATAAATTCGCGAGATTCCTTTTAGATGAAGGAAAACGGGATGAAGCAATCGAAGTTATTAAGACACTTGTGTCACTTACACAACATGATGAATGGGCCGCTTTTCTTGAAATGTTGAATGACAAGGAGGTGTGATATGACAGCCATGGTTCCTGTCGCTGCCAAAAAAGACTTTGTTCGGTGGTTTTTAAAGCGCTATAAATTAAAGCGTCGGGAATGTGTTTGGATTCTGAACTATCTTCTAAGCCATGAACAGCTTCTTCAAAATGTACACTTCACGGATGAGGTGCATTACTGTCCTCGCGCAATGGTGATCTCCACAATAAATTCAGAGAGCATACCATTTCGTTTTTACAAAGGTAATTTGATGACGGCAGATGCAGAAAAGTCATTCCATGATTTACGACTTCATCCGGATGAAAAAATGTATATACAGCTGAACTTTCCTAATAGCAATACATGCCCGCATTATGCAAGTGTTCGGGAGGAAAACCCATTTTTGCCTGCAGAACTGCAAGTTAGTGCTAGGGACCGGAAAATTGCCGAAAAACTGTTAGAGGAAAGTGTCGCATCTATGTCACTGGATCTTCTGATGAAACGGGTAGACGAAGCTTTGGATGCAAATGATCGGGAACGTTTTCTTGTTCTATCGGCAATGTTGAATGATATGAAAATTACAAAAGACTAATGACTCCATCTTCATGATGGAGTCATTTGCTTGACTTTTTTAGGGGGAGTTAAAATGAATTGGACAGGTAAGGACATGGATACATATTTAACACAGAAAGAATATATTGATACTTTAGTGATACCGCTTGTAAAAATTGAGATGAAATTGGATAATATGAAGGCAAGCGCTTCTTCCACGGAATTTGTCATGCATCTCTCTTCATTAATAGAAACTCAATTTAAAGGTAGGATGATGTTTGCTCCACCATTCAGCTATACATCCGAAACGGATCTGCCAAGTATGTCGAAAACAACATTGCAGGAGTTTTCCGCTACACCATTCAAGCATGTCTTCTTCTTGACGACTGACCATGCCTGGTCATCATTGGATTTACCTGGACAAGTTATATGGATGCCTTCCATCCCACTCGAAAGTATGGATGCCTCATTACGTCAATCTATACTTGAAGACCAGTTGCGACAAGTGCTACCGAAATTCATCGAGAAATGGTCGGTTTAACAAAAACTATAGAAAAACATCTATAAAATACTGAATTAAAAATCTAACTATTCTAAAACGGTGAATGTAAAATTCATGAATTGTTCACATTCTGTTTTTACTGTAGAACGCATGATTGAATTTAGACTACGATTGATATATCATAGATATGTCCTAGTATTACAATTAGCAAAAGTATGTCCGTTGGACTGATTTTGGAGTAAGAGGAGGGAAACTGATGAGCAGCAAAGTGTCTAGACGCCAATTCCTGAGCTATACGTTGATGGGTGTCGGCGGATTCATGGCTTCTGCTATGTTAATGCCGATGGTACGATTTGCGGTCGATCCAGTATTGCAACCAAAAAGTGAAGGTGAATTTATTCCCACATCGCAAAAAGTGGATCAATTGACCGAAACTCCTGTACGTGTTGACTTTACTATTAAGGATCGAAAAGATGCATGGTACAAGTCTGATGTATCGAACACTGCTTGGGTCTATAAAGAAGGCGATACAGTCATCGCACTTTCTCCTGTCTGTAAACACCTTGGATGCACGGTGAGCTGGGAAGGGTCTGAGAAACATAAGAATGAATTCTTCTGCCCTTGCCATGATGGACGTTACGAGAAGAACGGGAAAAACATACCTGGATCACCACCACTTGGACCACTCGATGAGTATATGGTAAATGTCGTGGATGGTTATGTTTATCTTGGAAAAACGGTTCCAAACACATTAGTTTAAAATGTAAGGGGGTACGACCGAAGTGCTAAATAAAATTTATGATTGGGTTGACGAACGGTTGGATATCACCCCGATTTGGCGGGATATCGCTGACCATGAAGTACCTGAGCACGTAAACCCTGCACATCATTTTTCTGCATTCATCTATTGTTTCGGTGGTTTGACGTTTTTCGTAACGGTCATCCAGATTCTTTCAGGTATGTTCCTTACAATGTACTATACGCCGGATATCGAAAATGCATGGAAATCCGTTTACTACCTTCAAAACGAAGTAGCATTCGGTGAAATTGTGCGTGGGATGCACCACTGGGGAGCGTCTCTTGTAATTGTTATGATGTTCCTACATACGCTGCGTGTATTCTTTACAGGCTCGTATAAAAAACCTCGTGAATTGAACTGGATTGTCGGAGTTCTTATCTTCGTTACAATGTTAGGTCTTGGTTTCACAGGTTACTTATTGCCATGGGATATGAAAGCATTGTTCGCAACTAAAGTTGGTATTGAGATCGCCGCATCTGTACCGTTCATCGGTGAACAGATCAAGATTCTTCTTGCAGGTGACTCCACAATTCTTGGTGCGCAAACTTTGACTCGTTTCTTCGCGATTCATGTATTCTTCTTACCTGCTGCTTTGCTTGGGTTGCTTGCAGCACACTTTATCATGATCAGAAGACAAGGTATCTCCGGACCGCTATAAGATCAACATCCACTTGTTGTTGATTGTCTGAAATTAGAATAAGGAGGGGACATAATGCAACGCGGAAAAGGCATGAAATTTGTTGGTGACTCGCGCATCAAAGCGGAAGGTAAGATGCCGAACGTCCCGAAGGATTACTCAGAATATCCAGGTAAAACAGAGGCATTCTGGCCAAACTTCCTCTTGAAAGAGTGGATGATTGGTGCAATCTTCCTTATTGGATATTTAATCATTACAGTTGCCCATCCGTCTCCGCTTGAGAGACAAGCAGACCCTACGGATACAATGTACATACCGGTTCCAGACTGGTATTTCCTATTCATGTATCAATTACTGAAATATGAATTTGCTTCCGGTCCATATAACGTTATCGGGGCTATCGTCATTCCTGGTTTGGCTATCGGTGCATTAATGCTTGTACCATTCATGGATACTTCAAAAGAGCGTCGTCCATTTAAGCGCCCTCTTCCGACAGCATTCATGCTACTTGCATTCGCAGCAATCTTCTATTTGACATATGAGTCAGTTGCGAACCATGACTGGGAAAAAGCAAAAGCACAAGGTGCAATTGTTGAAGAAGTTCAATTTGACAAAGAATCAGAGGCGTATCAGTTATATACAGGTGCACCAGGTGCATCATGTATCGGATGTCACGGTGATGCCTTCCAGGGCGGTTTAGGACCTTCGTTAGTCAATACTGGTCTTACTTCTGAGGAAATTATTGACATTGTCCATAATGGACTTAACGATATGCCAGGAGGTCAATGGAAAGGTACCGAAGAGGAATTGCAAGTACTTGCTGATTTCCTTGAAAACTTGAAATAATTACGAACAAAAAGAGTCAGGCAACTGACTCTTTTTTGCTATACACAAAAGCGGAATGCGGCTCCACTATACATAATATACAAACAAGCGTTGGGAGAGATGTATTTGAGTTCTCTTAAAAATATGGCGTGGCTAATTTTGACCCATAAATCATTTTTATGGATTTTATTGTTTGTCAATATTTTTGGAACGGTTTACGGCTATGACTGGTATATGTGGCAATTGGAAATGACTGATCCACTTTTTTGGATATTTGTCCCTGACAGTCCTACAGCAAGTCTGTTTTTTTCAATAGCTATTATTGGTTGGCTTATTGGTAAAAATTTTAAATTGATTGAAGCACTTGCACTCATTACACTTGTGAAATATGGATTATGGGCAGTTGTAATGAATTTACTTACGCTTAACGAAGTGGGAGAAATCGGATGGCAAGGTTGGATGTTAGTCGGTTCGCATTTCGCAATGGCTGTACAAGCAATCCTTTATAGTGGATTGTACAAATTCGATTTTAAACATATTGTACTTGCTGCTATCTGGACTCTGCATAACGATGTCATCGATTATGTATTTGGTCAAATGCCGATTTACTATGACTTGATGAAGCATATGCAACAAATCGGTTACTTTACATTTTGGCTATCCATCGCTTGCATTTTCCTAGCGTATAAAGTTTGGAAAACAAGAATAAAAAGTAAAACTGTTTTAGTATAATATCAAAAGGTTGCGGTTATTCGAAGAGCATTATAAAATAGAAACAGAGAAAAGGGAGGGATAGGAAGAATGTTTTTGATTTACCTCGGTATCATCATTTTGCTACCATTGTATGCTCAGTTCAAAGTGAAAAGCACGTATAAAAAATATGCTACTGTACGTTCGACTTCCGGCATGACAGGTGCACAAGTAGCCCGTCTTATCCTTGATAGGAACGGATTGCAAGATGTGAAAGTAGTGGAGAGTCAAGGGTTTTTGAGCGATCATTATAACCCAATGACTAAAATAGTGGCATTGTCATCTCAGAACTATCATGAGGCTTCTGTAGCAGGTACCGCTATCGCGGCACACGAAGTAGGACACGCAATCCAAGACGCAGAAGCGTATTCATTCTTGCGATTCCGCCATCGTTTGGCACCTGTAGCTAATATTACATCCAATGCATCTTGGATTTTCATTATGATTGGATTAATCTTTTCAAGCATGAATTCCTTACTTGGCATCGGTATCGTCTTAATGGCAGTCGGTGTTCTTTTCCAAATCGTAACGTTACCTGTTGAGTTTAATGCATCAAGCCGTGCGATGAACCAAATTGTCGAACTTGGTATCATTCGTAATGAGGAAGAACCTCATGCGAAAAAAGTGTTAAGTGCTGCAGCAATGACATATGTAGCAGCTACAGCAGTTGCTGTTCTTGAATTGCTACGACTTATTCTTATCTTCACAAATAGGGATTAAAAGAAAACCCGGCCAATTTAAGTGGTCGGGTTTTACTTTGCCATAATAAAATAATATTGAACAATATTAATGATCAAGGGGTTGTTTTTGATCGTCCAGTGTAAAGCCCTCTCCAAGTACATCATGGACTTCTGTAACAGATACAAAGGCATGAGGGTCAAGCGCTGTCACGATGCCTTTAAGGCGCATGATTTCATTTTTACCGACAACGCAGTATAGAATCTCCCGATCGGATTTTGTGAAATGTCCATAGCCCCTAAAAACAGTAACACCCCGGTCCATCTCCCGTGTAATTTTAGTGGCAATGGCATCTTGGGAATCGGAAATGATAAAAGCACCCCTCGCTGCATAGGCTCCTTCTTGTACAAAATCGATGACTCGAGCGCCAACAAAGAGGGCGACTAGCGTATACATCATGGAACGGTGATCCAAATACACTGCCCAAGATAGCAAAATAACGAATGCATCGAACAAAAACATTGTCTTTCCCATGCTCCAGCCTATGTACTTATGCGCCAAACGTGCGATAATATCTACACCGCCAGTTGTTCCGCCGAATCGGAAAATGATCCCCAAACCGATACCGATGAACACACCGGCAAATAGGGCAACAAGGAACATATCTCCTTCAAGGTGAATATTGAACTGGTATTTCATGAAAACTTTTAGGAAGATTGATACAGCGACAGTTCCAATAACCGTATAAATAAAAACCTTTCTTCCTAATAGCTTCCATCCGATGATGAACATCGGGATGTTCAACACAAGGTTCATAATGGCAGGATCCCAATTGAAAGCGAACAACAGGATAAGTGTAATTCCGGTGAAGCCACCTTCTGCAAGCTCATGCTGGATGTTAAAATGCACAAGCCCAAAACTGAAAATTGCGGCTCCAAGTATGATGAAGAAGATATTTTTAAATTTAATTCCACTAAACAAGGGATAACCACCTTTCTTGGTACATTTTACATTATCAGTCATTCCAGTATTTTTGACAACAGTCCTATGAATGAATACGATAGCAAATGAAGGAGAATGAAGCAAATGGAACAAGCTAGAACGCTAAAGAATCTTCAGGAAGAAGTACATGCATATATATCGGGGTTCGAGGAAGGGTATTTTCCACCAATGGAATTGATGGCAAGACTTACCGAAGAGTTAGGAGAGCTGTCAAGAGAAGTACAACATGTGCATGGGATGAAAAAGAAAAAAAAGAGCGAAGAAATCCGATCGCTTGCGGAGGAGACTGGGGATTTATTATTTGTCCTCATCTGTTTTGCAAATTCACAAGGAATTGACCTACAGGATGCACTAACTACTGTATTAAAGAAATTTAATGAACGTGATGCCGACCGTTGGACAAGAAAGGATGACCATTGATGAAAATTAAAGTAGCCATAGCGGGTGCCAGAGGAAGAATGGGGACCACAGCTATCGAAGCGATAGAAGAGGCAGTGGATGCTGAAGTTGTTGCAGCGCTAGACTATAAATTTGATGGATTGCATTTACATAATGCTTCTGTTAATGAAGTGAAACAAGGAATCCCTATTTACACATCACTCAAGAAATTAGTTGAAGAACATCAACCAACAGTTCTTCTTGATGTAACAGATCCTGATGCAGTGTTTAATAACGTGAAAGATGCCTTGTCTTTGGGTATACATCCAGTAGTCGGAACTTCAGGTTTAACAAAAGAGGAATTGCAACTGATTTCAGAAATGGTGGAGACGACTAATGTAGGTGGAATCATCGCACCAAACTTTTCGGTAGGCGCAGTACTGATGATGAAGTTTGCTGCTCAAGCTTCCCGTTATTTAGGGGATGTAGAAATATTAGAGATGCATCATGATAGAAAACTTGACGCCCCATCTGGAACTGCTGTAAAAACAGCAGAAATGATTATGGAAAACCGACCTCCCCATATTCAAGGCCATCCTGAAGAACAAATCCACCTTAAAGGTAGCCGCGGTGGGGACGTAGAAGGCATGAAAATCCATAGTATCCGTCTGCCTGGCTTGCTTGCACATCAGCAAGTGCTTTTAGGGGGAGAAGGTGAATTATTGACAATTCGACATGATTCAATGAGCCGAAAAAGCTTCATGCCTGGTATTATGATGGCGATTCGAAAAGTAATAGGGCGTAATGATTTAATTTACGGATTGGAAAATATTATCGATTAAGTTTGGTACAAGAGGTGATTACATGAACAAATTGAAAGTCGGTGTAATTTGTTATCCTTCATTAGGAGGTTCAGGTGTTGTGGCGACTGAACTTGGGATGAAAATGGCAGAGAAAGGACATGAGATGCATTATATCTCATCTGGAAAACCATTCCGCTTAATAGACGCCCATCCGAATATTCATTTCCACGAAGTGAAAATAGACGGCTATGCGGTATTCAAATATCCCCCCTATGACATTGCGCTGGCGAATCGGATTGCCTATGTCATCCAAAAGGAGGAGCTCGATTTATTGCATGTCCATTACGCAGTGCCGCATGCAATTTCAGCGGCGCTTGCGAAGGATATGGCGAAATCGTCTATTGGCGTCATTACGACTTTACATGGAACGGATGTAACAGTACTTGGTCATGATCCAGCGCTGAAATACACGGTTCGTTATGGAATCGAAAAATCAGAAATTACGACGGCTGTTTCTGAATCACTTCGCCAAGATACATTTTCATTGATTGATCCAGATAAGGAGATTTTAACGATCTATAATTTCATCGATGAAGAAAAATACAAGCCTGTCAATCCTGGTTCACTGAAAAAAGAAT
Organism: Sporosarcina sp. FSL W8-0480; assembly: GCF_037963765.1. Taxonomy (GTDB): domain Bacteria; phylum Bacillota; class Bacilli; order Bacillales_A; family Planococcaceae; genus Sporosarcina. The sequence continues at coordinate 2,042,629 of NZ_CP150166.1, forward strand.
TAGGAATAGATGAAGATGAAAAGATCATAATCCATGTGTCCAATTTCCGGAGCGTCAAAAGGGTCGGTGATATAATTGATAGCTTTAAGATAATCCGTCAAACAATTGATTCGAAATTATTATTGGTCGGTACGGGTCCGGAAAAGATTGAAATGATGGATAAAGCAAGACGAGAAGGATTGGAAAACGAAATCATATTCACAGGTAAACGCGACGACCTCCCTGAATTGTTGGCAATCAGTGACCTTATGTATCTATTGTCGGAGAAAGAGGCTTTCGGTCTTGTCTTATTGGAAGGCTTTGCTTGTGGGGTACCTGCAATCGCAACAAATATCGGTGGCATCCCTGAAGTGATTGAGGATGGGGAAAACGGCTATCTTGTTGAATTGGGCGATGTGAAAGCGGCTGCAGAGAAAGCAATTATGCTATTGCAGGATCCGGTTAAACATAAAACCTTCCGGGAAAATGCACTCCGTACAGTACATGAGAAATTTGACTCAACTTCCATTGTGAATGAATACGAAGAACTTTATTACAAAGTGGCGGGATTGAACCCATGATTGAATTTGGATCGGCTTCAAGTCGTAAGGTCATAAAGGTCCTAGAAGAGGCAGGATATGAGGCGGTATTTGTTGGGGGCTCCGTTCGTGATTATCTATTAGGAAAGGATGCTTCCGATATAGATATCGCCACATCTGCATCACCTGAGGAAGTGAAGCAGGTTTTTCCTAATACTATAGATGTGGGAATTGAACACGGAACTGTTTTGGTGTTAATGGACCGGGAGCCAATCGAAGTGACGACATACCGTACGGAAAGTACATATACAGATCATCGAAGACCTGACGAAGTGAAATTTGTAAAGTCACTAAACGAAGATTTAAGGCGGAGGGATTTCACGATAAATGCCCTCGCATTAACTGTAACTGGAGAACTGATTGACCCGTTCGGTGGAAGGGATGACCTAAAAGGGCAAGTGATCCGGGCTGTTGGCAATGCCCATGACCGCTTTATGGAAGACGCGTTGAGAATGGTCCGGGCAGTCCGATTTGCCTCAGTTTTAGGGTTTGAAGTGGAAGCTAATACGCGTCAAGCCATTTCAGTCAACGCTGAAACTATCCGACATGTCTCAGTTGAACGCATTAAAGTTGAGATGGACAAGTTGATGAAAGGTAAAGAGCCGAACAGGGGATTCGCGTTAATCGCTGAAACTGGTCTGTCCCGTCACCTTCCGCTTTTCCCGCAGGATATCCGTATTATATCCGAAAGTGTCCCATATGAAAGTGCGCTCGAGGGGTGGGCAGCATTGATGCTTTCGGGAGGTTTTTCTGCCTCTGAGCTTGCAAGAGCCTATAAACTGTCCAACCACGAAAAGGATTTTTTATCAGCTGTTCAAGCTTCCTTCGACCGTAGACAGATGGAATGTTATACGACGGATGACTATTATCGTTTTACGTTTAACGTATTATGTGCTGCTGAGAAAATCTGGCAAGCATTCAATCCTTCGGAATCTGGAATCACTCAACATGAAATTGCAATGAAGCAAAGTGAATTGCCAATCCGTTCGAAAGAAGAACTGAGAGTCAATGGTAAGGATTTAATGGCATGGACCGGACAGAGGGGCGGTCCATGGCTTGGTGAATGGATGAATCGAATTGAAAAGTCGGTTCTCCATCGTAAATGCCCGAACGACACGGAAAAGATAAAGGAATGGTTTCTGAGTGAATACAAACGTCAAGAATGAATTATTGAACAGACTCTTTGAAGCAAAAGGCGAACCTGTTTCTGGACAGGAATTTGCTGATGAATACGGGTTATCGAGAACTGCCATTTGGAAATACATCAAGGAATTTGAAGAAGAAGGCTATGAAATCACTTCAATCCGTAAGAAGGGGTACGCCCTGATTGCTTCGCCGGATCGGGTGAATTCGGCCAATATCCTAAATCATCTCGAAACATCGACATACGGTAGACATGTTGACTATTACGAAACCGTAGAATCCACTCAACCGATAGCGCATGACGCTGCGCAGGCAGGAGTGCCTGATGGGACCCTTGTTGTCGCCGAAGAGCAGACTGCAGGAAGGGGAAGATTATTTAGACCTTGGGCATCAGCCGCGCGCAAAGGGATTTGGATGAGCTTAATCATCCGACCCACATTGACACCGCAACAAGCTCCCCAAATGACCTTAGTAACAGCTGTAGCAATCGTTCGAGCTATCGAAGAGGTCACGGGGGTTGAAGCGACAATAAAATGGCCGAATGATATTCTGATCAACGGTAAAAAAATGACAGGAATCCTGACAGAATTACAAGCAGACCCTGATCAGGTGAAGGCAATCATCATCGGGATTGGGATGAATATCAACCAAGGAGAAGACGATTTTCCGGAAGAACTTCGATCTATAGCAACTTCATTGAAAATAGCAACAGGCAAGCAAATCGACCGTGCTAAACTCATTGCAAGTACCTTAGGTTATTTAGAACAATATACAAACATGTATGAAAAACACGGCTTCGGGCCGATCAAGCTGTTATGGGAAGGCTATTCAAACACAGCAGGAAAAAGGATTCGTGCAGTGATGCTGAATGAAACGCTTGAAGGTACAGCAATGGGTATTTCCGAAGAAGGTTTGCTTGAACTTCAATTGGATGATGGGTCGGTGAGAGGGATTTATTCGGCGGATATAGAGATACACTAAGAACAGGCAAGGGAAAGCGTCTATGTTTTCCTTTACCTGTTTTTTTGTACTGTAGGCAGACAATAGGAATATATTGTCGTTTTACGGGAAGTGTTTTCGAAAAGTAAAACTCTTGAAATAGAATCTATACAAATAAACTTTGATTTGCTATAGTAGTGGCGAAGGGCAGTATCAATCGGAACTGCACCTTTCAACTAAGAAGAAACATCTAACTTAATAGGTTCTGCCTTGATCTTGCGAAAGACAGGGACGGAGGAAACCAATCTGCTATCATACGCAACCCTTCTGTCCATTTTGGCTTGAAGGGTTTTATTTTTCGGTTTTCTCCTTTCAATTAAATGAAAGGGAGTGGGGTAAGAATGAAAAGCACGGCTGATTTTAAGAAAATGAAACAAAAAAATGAGAAGGTTGTCATGCTGACTGCCTACGACCATCCGTCTGCCCAGTTAGCAGAACAAGCCGGAATCGATGTCCTTCTTGTGGGGGACTCATTGGGCATGGTCGTTTTGGGATACGATACGACAGCTGCTGTAACAGTCGAAGATATGATCCATCATGGGAAAGCGGTAAGAAGGGGAGCGAAAGAGACTTTTGTTGTTGTTGATATGCCATTCGGTTCTTATCATGGTTCGGAAGATCGCACTTTGGAAGCTGCAGTTCGTATTTTCCAGGAGACTGGTGCGAATGCATTGAAATTGGAAGGGTCCGGCAAGATAATAGATACAATACGTCTTTTAACAAGCACAGGGATTCCAGTTGTCGCTCATCTTGGATTACTGCCTCAGTCCGCTGCAGTTGAAGGCGGTTACAAAGTACAAGGAAAGACCGCAGCAGCTGCAGAGCAACTCATCCGTGATGCTGTAGCTTGCGAAGCTGCAGGTGCTTGTATGATCGTATTGGAATGCATTCCATACCAATTGGGCGAGCAAGTGTCAAATGCGGTTTCCGTTCCGACAATCGGTATCGGGGCAGGCGCTGAAACAGACGGCCAAGTGTTAGTTTTCCATGATACGGTTAAATACGGCAACCATCATATCCCGAAATTTGTCGAAACTTATGCCAATGTTGGGGATGATATTCGGGCAGGACTCGAAGAATACGTTGCGGCAGTTAAATCCGGGGCATTCCCGTCTGAAGCTCATCGCTTTACGATGAAAGAAGATGAATTGGTGGCACTTTACGGAGGAATGAAGGATGCTGAACATTGAATTAAATAGCATAAAAGTTGCAGAAACGATTGTGGAACTTCAGCAGTTGATCAATAAAAAAAATGGTAAGACAGTCGGCTTTGTACCGACTATGGGCTTTTTGCATGAAGGACATCTTTCACTTGTTAAACATGCCAAAGAGCAAAACGATATTGTTGTGATGAGCATCTTTGTTAACCCTGCGCAATTTGGTCCAGGGGAAGACTTTGAATCCTATCCACGTGATCTTGAGAGAGACGTTAGATTAGCGGAAGAAGCAGGAGTCAATATCCTATTCATCCCATCAGTTCAAGAAATGTATCCGTTTGAGGGCGGAATCCGGATTCTTCCGGGACCACAAGCTGACGAACTTTGCGGCGCATCAAGACCGGGGCATTTCGACGGTGTTTTGAAAGTCGTTTTAAAACTCTTTAACATAATTGACCCTGACCGCTCCTATTTCGGGATGAAAGATGCCCAGCAACTTGCGATCATCGAAACTTTTGTCCGTGATTTCAATTTACGAACAAAGATTATGCGAGTTCCAATCGTCCGTGAAGTTGACGGTTTAGCTAAAAGTTCAAGAAACGTCAACTTAACACCTGAAGAGCGCAATCAGGCTCCAATCATCCATCAGGCATTACTGAAAGGAGCAAAACTCCATTCAAATGGGATGAAACCCGAACAAATCGAAATAGAGGTAGCAAACTATATAACAGAAGGCAGCACCGGGCAAATTGACTATGTTAAGATGCTTTCTTATCCAAACCTTCAGCCTGTAACAAACGAAACAAATGAAGTCATTTTAGCTGTTGCCGTCAAATTTTCAAAAACCAGATTGATAGATAATATTATTATGTAAACAAAGGATGGTTCAAATGTTCAGAATGATGATGAACAGTAAACTACACAGAGCAACTGTCACGGAGGCAAACCTCAATTACGTAGGAAGCATTACAATTGACAGTGACTTATTGGACGCGGCGGGAATGCTACCAAATGAAAAAGTCCACATCGTCAACAACAACAATGGTGCCCGATTTGAAACATACATCATCGCTGGAGAGCGGGGCACTGGCGAAATCTGCGTGAACGGAGCCGCAGCAAGATTAGTCCAACCGGGTGATATCGTCATCATCATTTCCTATGTGTATGTTTCAAATGAAGAAGCGAAAACTCACCAACCAACAGTCCTTCTAATGGACGAGAAAAACAGCATCAAAGAAGTAATCACCGAAGCCCCTGGAGTAATTGCATAAGTTGAAAGGAAGAAAGCTGGTGAAATGGCATAGCCAACTCATCAGCTTTTTAGATTGGCGACCTGATTTATAATAGTGATTTCTGTTGATTGGAGCGTAAGGCGGCGAAGTGCAAAGATGTGCTCTCAACGCTTCGCTTTTGTTCGCAAAAGCCGTTCTTCGTAACGGCTTTTCCTGTGGGAACAGCACGAGCTGAAGACCCTGGACTGAGCGAAGCGAGGGAAGCGGCTGAAGCCGTGCCCGCGGAAAGCGTCCGCCTGAAGCGCAAATCAACTGCCTAATTTTTAGTGTATAAAACTTTATCACTGAACAAACACCTAAATAAGCAATCACACCACGGAATATGATACAATCTGCTGTAGTATTCGATACAGGAAGTTGATGATTGAATGGATAACCGTACATACGCAGTTGTCGATTTAGAAACGACCGGACACTCACCTTCAAAAGGCGACAGGATCATTCAAATCGCAATTGTCTTCATAGAGAACGGCATCATCTCTCGAAAATATGCCCGTTTTGTCAACCCGGAACGTGAAATCCCTTTATTTATCCAACAATTGACTTCAATTACGGATAATGAAGTCATTTCAGCTCCTACATTTGAACAAATCGCACAAGAAGTTTCCGATTCTCTTCAAGGAACTGTCTTTGTCGCGCATAATACCGACTTTGACTTATCATTTTTACAAAGTGAATTCAAACGTTGCAAAGCTCCAACATGGTCCGGGAACAAAATTGACACAGTCGAATTATCTAAAATCCTATTCCCTTCCTCCTCAAGTTACAGATTACAGGATTTAGCGGAAGAATTAGATATCCCGCTTCCAACAGCGCATCGAGCAGATGATGATGCTGAAGCAACAGCGCACTTATTATTGGCAGCTCTATCCAAACTTCAAACATTGCCGGAAGAGACATTGAACCTTCTACACAGACGATCGTTTTCTCTACGTTCAGATATCTCATCGTTATTTTATGAAGCTTTGAAATCAGTCCGGCAGGCAAGTAATTCTATAAAATTACCGATGTTCAGAGGGATTCCTTATAGAGACGTGAAAAAACCGATTAACTCTATCGCTGTTCGGACGATGTTTCCTAATACGGAAGATGAAAAAGTGCAGTTATTAAAGGAAGGTTATCCTTCCTTTGAATATAGAAAATCCCAGTTATCATTCATGGACACTGTTTGGGACGCCCTTCACACAAACAATGAAGTGATTACCGAGGTCCCGACAGGAATCGGAAAGACCGTGGCCTATTTGCTGCCCGCGGTGATCCGATCGCTTCAAACTGGAAAACCGGTCGTCATAAGTACGTTTACAAATCACCTCGTTGATAAAATCCTCGAAGATGAAGTGAAGCGTATCCGTAAGATTTTATCGGTTGATTGTACCGCTACGGTTTTGAAAGGAAAAGAACAATATATTTCACTTGGTAAATTTGAAGAACTCCTTCGAATAACAGACGAATCGTATGATGAGACATTCACAATCATGCAGGTGCTTGTTTGGTTAACGGAGACAGTCACTGGAGATGTGAACGAATTGAATGTTTCCGGAGGCGGACAATTGTTTATCGACCGTATCCGTAAACGTTCGTCCACGATGTTGGAGGATGAAAAATCGGCGGACTATCATCTAAAAATGATTGAAGCCTGTGGCAATTCCAATTTGGTTATTACAAATCATGCGATGTTGTTATCCGATGTGAATCGTGAGCAGAAAATCTTCCATTCTTTATCAGGTTTAATAATCGATGAGGCCCATCAATTCATTCATACGGCTATTCGCACAAATGAAATTGTGCTTTCTTACATGAACTGGAAATATGTCATCGGTCAGATTGGGTCTGACGCAGAGGGGCAATTGCTGCATAAAATAATGAAACTACACAATCGTTTTAGTAATTATGGGCATCAAATATTTAATAAGTTAGCCACGACGTATGAGAATTTCACACATGTATTTGATGATTGTGCTTATAAGTTATCAAACCATCGAACGAAAGTACGTGGTGGACAACATGGAAATCGTGTGATCTTTTCACTGGATGAAGTAAGGAATGACCCGATTTTTGCAAAAGTGGCTGAAAAAATGACGAATTATTTAGAGGTCATCGAAACGATACGGTTACAATTAGTAATGCACACTTCTAAAATGTCAAACCGTGAAGTTGCTCTCCTCTCAGAATGGGAATATTGGCTAAGAGAATTGAAAATCAAAGCTGGCGAATGGGTAGAAATATTTTTAGATGATCATAATGAAAATTTCACCGTTTGGATTGAAAAAGATAAACGGAGCCTACCCGGTAGTCTGACTATTATAAAAAGCCCTATAGATGCATCCATATTGATAAAAGAATTTACGACACGGATGGAGAAAGAAAACATTGGTATCATATGGACATCAGGAACAATGACGATTAGTAATAACGAACGATTTGTAGTAAAACAGCTTGGAATAGCAGACGATGTTCCTATCAAGACATTTGCTGCTCCTCAGCATTTTTATGATAAAGCTGCAATATTCATTGTTGATGATATGCCGTCCATTCAACATGTTTCGCAGAACGATTATATCGAAGCAGTGGCAGACGCAGTCGTTCAAACGGTGATTGCTACCGGGGGCAGATTATTCGTTTTATTCACTTCTCAGGATATGCTCCGAAAAACGTATGAACTGATTTTAGACAGTGAATTATTAAGTGATTACGCATTAATTGCACAGGGGGTTAGTTCGGGCAGTCGGTTAAAACTGTTGAAATCGTTCCGTCAATTCGACAAATCGGTTTTGTTCGGCACAAATAGTTTTTGGGAAGGGGTAGACGTTCCTGGTGAAGCGCTATCCGCCGTCATCATTGTCCGATTACCGTTTACATCTCCTGACGAAATGATATTCAAGGCACGTGCTGCTAAGCTCAATATGAATGGTGGAAATCCATTCACCGAACTTGCGTTGCCCGAGGCGATATTGCGATTCCGACAAGGGTTTGGCAGGTTGATCCGCTCATCGGAAGATAGAGGGTTTTTCATCATTTTAGATAGAAGAATTGAAACGAAGTCTTATGGGAAAAGCTTTTTGAATGCTTTGCCTTCGGTTCCCATTATGAACGTGTCGCTTGAACATATGGTGAATAAGCTCGAAGATTGTTATAATGAATAGGAAACCAAAAGAAAGCGGGATGGGAAAGTTTTGGAATTTGTTTTTTTGTATATAGGAAATGATGCTCTATGATGAACTGGATCAAATTCATCGTTGCTTTCCTTCTTGTCTTATCACTTTTCATCACCGTAATCGTTTTATATAATGCGAATATACCTTTTTCTTCCGTACAAAACAATGCGGAAGCAATCGCCTTAAAGAATGGCGCTCTCCAAACGGTTGATCGTACGGAGGTTTACAATGGCACCATTTCTATGGTAACCGTTTACGGAAAAGATGCCGATGGCAATGAAAAGGCGGTATTCGTTGAAGAAAAAACGGAAAAGGTTTTAGATGAAGTAGTTTTGGAAGAAGGAATCGATGCACAAACAGCACTTGAAACAGTCAAATCCGAACTTCAAATGGACAAAACTCTGCATGTAGTATTAGGCCTCGAAGAGGGTCACCCTGTATGGGAAGTTGCATTTAAAAGTGAAAACGGCAAACTGAATTATGTGTATGTATTTTTTGAGAATGGCGAATGGTGGAAACGCATCCTAAACCTATAACCTATCCATTCACTGATAAAGATAATAGGGGGACGATTCATTTGACAAAGAAATTAGCCGATAGGGTAAGTGCATTATCTCCTTCATCAACACTGGCCATCACTGCTAAAGCCAAAGAGATGAAAGAATCAGGAATTGATGTAATTGGCCTCGGAGCAGGTGAACCTGATTACAACACTCCAGCCAACATACTCGAAGCGGCCTATCTCTCCATGAAAGAAGGAAAAACAAAATACACTCCTTCTGGCGGTTTACCAGCATTAAAAGATGCTGTCATAGAAAAATTGAATAAAGACCAACAATTGAATTTTACACGCCAAGAGATTATGATTGGCATCGGAGCAAAACATGTACTATATACATTATTCCAAGTAATTTTGGATCCGGACGATGAAGTAATTATTCCAACTCCTTATTGGGTGAGCTACCCGGAACAGGTAAAGTTGGCAGGCGGTATTCCAGTGTTTGTCGAAAGCACGCAAGAATCTCAATTTAAGGTCACTGCACAACAGATAAGTGCAGCAGTTTCTTCAAGAACAAAAGCAGTCATCATCAATTCCCCAGGTAATCCGACTGGAATGATTTATTCCCCTGAAGAACTTCGTCAGATTGCAGAGGTTTGTAAAGAAAAAGACATTTGGATCATTTCGGATGAAATCTATGAAAAACTTATCTATGGCAGCGAAAAACATGTATCGATTGCACAGATTTCGGATGACGCTAAAGAAAGGACTTTCATTATCAACGGAGTATCCAAATCGCATTCTATGACAGGTTGGAGAATCGGATATGTTGCTGGCAATAAGGATGTTGTTGGTGCGATGACCAATTTAGCGAGTCACTCAACATCCAATCCGACAACAACTTCACAATATGCGACGATAGAGGCATATAACGGACCTCAAGATGCTGTTGAAGTAATGCGAAAGGATTTTGAATCACGACTCGAGCGCATCTATCCACTGCTTCAGGCAATCCCGGGCTTCAAGGTCATCAAACCACAAGGAGCGTTCTATTTGTTGCCGGAAGTTTCCGAAACAGCTGCAAAAACAGGGTTTTCCTCAGTTGATGAATTTGCTTCAGCGTTATTGACCGAGGCAAAAGTTGCAGTCATCCCAGGTTCGGGCTTTGGCTCACCTAATACCATTCGATTATCCTATGCAACATCAATTGACTTACTTGAAGAAGCAGTAAAACGAATCCATTCATATGTAGAAACGAATTGGAAAGAATAATAGCAGATATTTACGGAGGTACTTATGAAAACAATTATGATTCACGAAATGCCCGATCATGTGGGAGAAACAGTCCGCATCGGAGCATGGTTGGCAAACAAACGTTCAAGCGGTAAAATTGCATTCCTTCAACTTCGTGACGGCTCAGGCTTCGTTCAAGGCGTTGTCGTAAAAGAAGCAGTAGGGGAAGAGGTTTTTGCAAAAGCAAAATCCATTCACCAGGAGTCTTCACTATATGTCACTGCTGAAGTTACAGAAGATGAGCGCTCATCATTCGGCGTTGAACTGCAAGTGAAAGATATTGAAATCATCCATGAAGCAGTGGATTATCCAATCACTCCGAAGGAGCACGGAACTGAGTTTCTAATGGATAACCGTCATTTATGGCTACGTTCCCGTAAACAGCATGCCGTCATGAAAGTTCGTGATGAAATTATCCGCTCAACGTATGAGTTTTTCCATATGAACGGTTTTGTGAAAATTGATCCACCTATCTTAACGGGCTCTTCACCTGAAGGAACGACGGAACTATTCCATACTAAATACTTCGATGAAGACGCTTATTTATCACAATCCGGCCAGCTTTATATGGAAGCTGCTGCAATGGCGCTTGGAAAAGTCTTTTCGTTCGGACCAACATTCCGTGCAGAAAAATCGAAAACACGCCGACATCTAATCGAATTTTGGATGATTGAACCAGAAATGGCATTTGTCCAACATGAGGAAAGCTTGGAAATTCAAGAGCAGTATGTATCGCATATCGTTCAATCAGTTGTACAAAACTGTCAATTGGAACTTGAACGACTTGGCAGAGATGTATCAAAACTTGAAAAAATCCAGGCTCCATTCCCACGAATCACATATGATGATGCGATTGAATTCCTTCATGAGAAGGGCTTTGACGATATTCAATGGGGCGATGATTTCGGTGCGCCACATGAAACCGCGATTGCCGAAAGCTACGATATGCCGGTATTCATTACCCATTATCCAAAAGATATTAAATCATTCTATATGCAGCCGCACCCGGATCGTGACGATGTCGTACTATGTGCTGATTTGATCGCACCGGAAGGCTATGGTGAAATCATTGGCGGTTCTGAACGTATTTATGATTACGAACTGATGAAACAACGTATTCAAGATCATAATTTGGATGAATCTGCATACGCGTGGTATTTGGACCTTTGTAAATATGGTGCAGTCCCACACTCCGGATTTGGTCTTGGATTGGAGCGAACAGTCGCTTGGATTTCAGGTGTGGAGCATGTTAGGGAGACAATTCCATTCCCACGTCTATTGAATCGTTTGTACCCTTAATTAGAAAGATATATATAGTGAGGTGTTCGGAATGCAAGACGAAGAACGGCTCCGAATTTGGATTGAGCAGGGAAATGTCACCATTTCCCAGCTTTTTTTTCAGTATTATAAAGCATTGGATATAAAAGATTTAGATGCAATGTTAATCATGCAAATGCTTGCTTTTCAATCAGAAGGAACCCAGTTTCCTACCCCATTGGAACTGGCTGGACGTATGCATTTAAATGTGAATCAAGTATCCGAAATCATGCAAAGGCTCATGCAAAGAGGATTAATAGAAATTAAGCAAGATCAAGATTCCAATGGGGTTCTTTACGAACAAATATCTATGCAATCCTTATGGGTTAAACTTGTTAATGTTGCCCTTGACAAAAAGAAGACAAACCAAGAAGAAAAAACTCCCCCGAATGATGAAGGGGAGATCTTTACGTTATTTGAACAAGAGTTTGGTAGGCTGCTCTCCCCGATGGAATGCGAAACAATCACGATGTGGCTGGATGATGATGGACATTCCGTGCAAATTATTAGGCAAGCGTTGAAGGAAGCAGTTCTTGCTCAAAAATTAAGTTTACGGTACATTGATCGAATTCTTTTCGAGTGGAAGAAAAAGAATATAAAAACATTATCGGACGTTGAAAAACAATCTAAAACATTCAGGACTGCAATAATACGTCCAACAAACAGACAGGATACAAGCGTTAAAAAGGTTCCATTTTATAATTGGTTGGAAGAACGGGAATAGGTGATGGGACATGTTGACTAAGAAAGAATGGGAAGTCTGCCTTGAAGAGATTGGCAAAATGTTCCCAGATGCACATTGTGAATTGGTGCATGAAAATCCTTTTGAACTTCTTATTGCAACTTTACTTTCTGCACAATGCACTGATGTTCTTGTTAACCGGGTAACAGCTGATCTATTTCGTAAGTATAAAAAACCGGAAGACTATTTGGCTGTTGAAATTGAAGAGTTGCAAAATGATATTCGGTCAATCGGATTGTATCGAAATAAGGCAAAAAACATTCAAGCATTAAGTGCTATTCTTATCGATCAATTCGGTGGGGAAGTACCAGCAGATCGTGATTTGTTGACGACTTTCCCAGGAGTTGGTCGGAAAACTGCTAACGTTGTTGTTTCCAATGCATTCGGAATTCCAGCTATGGCTGTTGACACACATGTAGAGCGTGTGGCAAAACGACTTGGAATGAACCGGTGGAAGGATACACCGTTAATGGTCGAAGAAAAAATCATGCGTTGGACACCAAGGGAAAGATGGACTGATACACATCATCAGATCATCTTCTTTGGAAGATATCATTGTAAAGCGCAAAATCCGGCATGCCCGGAATGTCCACTTTTACCGTTATGTCGGGAAGGAAAGAAACGGATGAAAAACCTTGCCTAACTCCAAAACAAGAGATTACGAAGTTTTAAATTCCTATTGGGAAAAATGGCTTCGGTTAAGTGATGAAATCAGAACGGCATTGAAGCAGAAAGATCCGAAGGTAGTGGTCTTGATGGAATCGGCTCTTCAAAACTATACGGAGATGCTGAGTTCTTTCATATTAATTAAGCCTGCAACAGTTGACGATGCAACGGAAGCCATCGAACCATTGAACGGACATGAACGATTACAGTTCATCCGTGAAAAGATGAATCGAGAATTTGCTTTTATTCAACTAAAAGCCTTATATTCTGAAGCGCAGAAAAAAGCGGTCAGCCTATTGGTAAGAAGCATGATAAAAAGCCGGTAAAGGATTTCCATCCTCTACCGGCTTTATTATTTATTGGCCCCCATCATCCGTTCCATCGCCCGGTTCGCCATCATCCCCCGAACCGGAATCATCTCCATTGTTACCTGGGTCAGTCCAGCCTTCATCCGAGTTGTTTTCTGAACCGTTGTTGCCGTTATTTCCATTATTGCCTTTGTTACCATTATTACCTTTATTGTTATTATCTTTGTTGTTTCCGTTATTTTCTTCGCCTTGGTCATTGCCTTGGTCTCCGTCTTCATTGTCAAAGTCAGGTTCTTTTTGCCCTTCAATCAGAAGCGAAGTGGAGGTAGGACTACTCTCTATATCGCCCGCGATTGCCTTGACATAAAAGACATAAGTTCGTCCCATCTCAACATTGGAGAATGTTACAGTTTGATCGGTAGTTGTTGGCATTTTTTGTGCTTCGCCACCGTCCACCGCGACAGAAACTTCAAATTGTACAGGTCCAAGAAGTAATTCTGTATCTGGGCCATTATGTGTCCAATTAAGTGTTACTGTATTTGTCTCATTGTCGTATACCGCTGATAATCCAGCAGGCGCATCTAACTCAGTCAAGTATTCTTTATCCATTTCCGTCGGAACAGTTCCGCGAACAAATAGTTCAGTACTTTTTAATGCATCTGGCGTTGATCTGCTTGCCAGGATAATAGGATTTGAACCTTTAACAATTGTCGCTTCTTCCACGGAGCTTGGTTGTTTGAAATGTGGAGTCTTTTTGCCCGCGACAAGATCTGTCATTACTGTTCTAAATAGGATTTGAGGTACATAGCGTCCACGATCGAAAGTTGTAATTGGCGTCGTGTAATTTTTGTAACCACCCCAGACGGAAATTGTATATTCTGTTGTATAGCCGGTGAACCAACTATCGGGAACATCAGAGTTTTTCAAGCCGAGTTTCTGTTTCGTTTCGGCGTCATAGTTTGTTGTTCCGGTCTTTCCTGCCATATCTAAACCGGATACTTTTGCTGTTTTCCCTGTTCCTAAAGTGACAACATCCCTCAAAATATCAGTCACCATATATGCTGTAGAATCTTTCATGACATTTACCGGGTCAGGGGAAAGATTTCTTTCTGTTTTGCCATCCCTTAAGATTACCTTCTTAACCGCATGAGGCTTCGTGTAGATGCCTCCATTTCCGAATGCGGAATAGGCGCCCGCCATCTCAATCGTAGAAAACTCATACTTCCCACCACCGATAGCATTTGAAGAATCCAACTTTTCGTAATTAAGCCCCAATTTATTAGCGAATTGACCAGCTCTCTTTGTCCCGACCTCTTCAAAGACTTTGATGGCAGGGATGTTTCTCGATTTGTATAAAGCTTCCCTTGCTGTTATAGGACCTAAATATTTTCCGTCAACATTGCGAATTGATACATTTGTGCCTTTATATTTGTATGGTTCATCGTTGACGATATGGGCAGTAGACCAGTTTTCATTCTCAATGATTGGGCCATAAGAAAGTACCGGTTTGATAATCGAGCCCGGTTGCCTACGATTATCTCCAGAAGCGAAGTTCAGATTTCGACCGGAAAAGTTACGGCCGCCTCCGATTGCAACGATTTCACCTGTTTTTGTATTCAACACTGTCATTCCTGCTTGCATTTCATCTGATTCGTAAATATTTGAATTGATCGCTCTTTCGACTGCTTGTTGCGCTTTAGGATCAAGCGCAGTTTGGATTGTTACACCTTCAGATAGAAGATCCATCATGTTAGCGGCTTCAAGTTCATCCAATACGATATCAACATAAGCAAGATATTGTGAATTAGAATCATCACGTTGATCTTCTGGAAGAAGTGTCTGAGTAACTGGAATGGCTTTTGCTTCTTCCATTTGTTCTTTTGTTATTTTTTCATGTTTGTACATTAGTGATAGAACTGTGTTTCGACGTTTTTCAGCTCGTTCAGGATTTTTGAACGGGTTATATCCATTTGGAGATTGTGGTAAGCCTGCCAACATTGCCATTTCATGAAGTTCGAGTTCATCTAACTTCTTACCATAAAAATATTCTGCAGCTGTACCGATACCATGAATCCTTCCGGACATGAGAATTTTATTGAAGTACATTTCAAAAATATCTTCTTTTTCATATTCTCTTTCCAATTTGAAGGCGAGCCAAGCTTCTTGGGCTTTCCGCTTTAAGGTTTTCTCATCGGTTAGGAAAGAGTTTTTGATGACCTGTTGCGTTAATGTGGAAGCACCTTGCGAACCAAATCCGCTTTTAAAGTTCGCTAAAACTGCTCCACCAAGTCTCCAAAAGTCCATGCCATGATGTTTGTAGAAGCGTACGTCTTCTGTAGCAAGAATTGCATCTTCCAATTCTTTCGGTATTTCACTATATGGTACAAATTCTCGCTTTTCAGCACCTAATTTCATAAAAACATTGCCATTACGATCCGCGATATTACTTGTAATCGGATCTTTCAAGAGGCTCTCATCCAAATCCGGGGCACTGCTTGCGTAAAAAGCGAAGAGCCCAAGCCCTCCGACAAATCCCACAAGTCCGACGGCGATGATGGCTAAAATAATTTTCTTGATGATATTGCCATTATGTTTAGGTTTTTTACTTTTTCCACGTTTCCGTTCAGCTTCCAAATTCTTACGGCGAGCTGCACGGGAATTTATAGAATCACTCATATTTATTCCTGCCTTTCAAATCAATTCAATTCAAATTACGGTTTAATGCATTCAAAGCACCCAAATAGTCGAGCCTTGGATGAAAACCAGCGTTTATTTCTATAGACATCTCTTCAATTTCAGTGAGAGTTATAGATTTTCTTCCGCCTGCTATCATTCTTTCCCACATTTTTTCGAAGTACTCATATGGGACGATAAAATAACGATCTAAAACTGTAAATTTCACCAATAAAAATGCTATGCCTTGTTGCTCTGAAACTTTCCTCATATGTTCAACTTGGTGTTCATGAATGTTTTGCAGTGGAAAAGATGTACGGTTTTTAGTTTCCTTTGCTTCAAAGTCAATGTATTTACCATTCCACACTCCATTATAATCCGTTGTCGACGGAGACCTGAAGTATGCTTCGGTTATGACAGCGGCACTGCGGGCAGGATATCTCACATTTACGACCTGAATAGGGACAGGTTTTTTATGGATAACCGCTATGTTATTGGCCAAGTAATATTCATTCGTGTCATTCAATTCATCTTCAAGCGTTTTCCCACGATTGCTGAATGATGGATTGGTGTTTTTACTTCCGGTTGTCGCCTGTTGAACAGGAACATATCTCTTCCCATTCGGATATCGTATCGTCATACATACCACCTCGTTTCACTATCATACCATAATGATTGGACGGATTATCCTTATAAAAGTTCCGTGTTAACATGAATTCCCAAGGAATATACGTTCGTGGAACTTGGTGTCCTTGTGAAATTTTGATAGACTAAAGTAAAGAATCCGGAAAGGAAGAGATCACTTGAATCTTATAGAGAGAACGGAACGGCTCCTTTCGGTATGTGAGGAATGTTTACCAAGACTATTAGCGATGCGGGAAACAGAGCGGGAGCCCGATTTTTTTACTGAAGTTAAGCCATATGCAGATGAAAACCATAAATTATTAGATGAATGGACGGAGGAAATGAAGGAATATATACGCACTGAAAAACCGAGATATGTCCATATCCAACAAATTGATTCATTGAACGATTCAATGAAACAATTTATCGTACAATCCTTTTATGCAAAAACCGGAAAAAAACGATTCGTGTTATCCATTAATTCAGCCACTTACACGCTTAAAACGGTGTTGGAGGCATTGCAGTCCGAGAGGGGCGACAGTGAATGAAGCAGGGGAGTGTCCGGGAGGTTGTAGATCACCTCTTATCCAATCCTGAATTATCGCCAAACATTAGCCACTATCAAAAGATTCCTGGAAAATCTGCTACATATGCACCTTTTCCATCACGTCTTCATCCATCGATTGTAAAGGCTCTAACAGAGAAGGGAATCGAAAAACTTTACAGCCACCAACGTGAAGCGTTCGATCTTGCTAACTCAGGTAACTCGATAACTGCTGTCACACCGACCGCCTCTGGTAAATCTTTATGCTATCATCTACCGGTTCTTCAAAGTATTTTGGAGGATGATTCATCACGCGCTCTTTATTTATTTCCGACGAAAGCGTTGGCGCAGGATCAGTTGGCGGATTTACACGGACTGATTGAGGCAAGTGGAGAGACAATCCTGAGTTATACGTATGATGGAGATACAGCACCTGGGTTAAGGACAAAAGTCCGAAAGTCCGGCCATATCGTTTTGACGAATCCGGACATGCTACACTCGGGGATTTTACCACATCACACGAAATGGGTTTCACTTTTCGAAAACCTGAAGTATATCATCATTGATGAACTGCATACGTATAAAGGGGTATTCGGAAGCCATGTCGCGCATGTGTTAAGAAGGTTGAAACGGATATGTAATTATTACGGCTGCAATCCTACTTTCATATGTACTTCCGCAACAATTGCCAATCCGAAAGAGTTGGCTGAAACATTGACGGGTACAGAAATGGAACTTATCTCGAATAACGGTGCTCCCGCTGGGGTGAAGCATTTTGTTTTCTATAACCCTCCAGTCGTTCATAAAACATTCGGGATTAGAAGAAGTGCCATTCTTGAAGTACGGGATATCGCTTCCTTCCTTTATCGTGAAGGCATTCAAACAATCATCTTTGCAAAAAGTAGGGTACGTGTTGAGATGCTCGTAACCTATATGAAAGAATTAACAAAGAAAAAGCTATTCGACGAAACAATTATGGGATACAGAGGCGGTTATTTGCCTTCGGAACGCAGGAAAATCGAAAAACGATTACGCGAAGGTGATATCAGAACAGTTGTCAGTACAAATGCGCTTGAATTAGGCATCGATATTGGACAACTTCAAGCATGCATCATGACTGGCTACCCCGGAAATATCGCAAGCGCCTTTCAGCAAGCGGGAAGAGCAGGGAGGAGGCAAGATGATGCGTTGATCATTTATGTCGCTCAATCTATGGCACTCGACCAATACATTATCCAACATCCAGACTACTTATTGGGACAAACTCCTGAAGAAGCTCGGATTCACCCGGATAATATGCTTATTTTGATGGATCATTTGAAATGTGCGTCCTTTGAACTGCCATTTACTATGACAGAAACCTATGGCGAATTCGAAGTGCAGGAACTGCTTGCGTTTTTAGAAAGTGAAGGTGTCCTTGTCAGAACTTCAGACAAATGGCATTGGATGACAGATAGATTTCCCGCAAGCGAAATCAGTTTACGTTCCGCTTCACAGGAAAATGTCGTCATTATCGATAAAACGATTCCAAAAGGGACGGTCGTAATAGGGGAGATGGATCGCTATAGCGCGATGACCCTATTGCATGAAGAAGCGATTTATATCCATCAAGGGAAGCAGTACCAGGTGGAGATGTTGGATTGGGAAGAGAAGAAGGCATATGTAACGGAAGTGGATGTCGATTACTATACGGACGCGAACCTGGCGGTGGAGTTGAAAGTCATCAGCGAGGATGAAAGAGAGCAATTAGGAGAAGCGACAACAGCTTTCGGCGATATTGCAGTATTGGCCATCCCGACGATATTCAAAAAAATCCGTTTCGATACACATGATAATATCGGATCTGGCCCTATCACTCTACCAGCAGAAGAATTGCATACCTCCTCAACCTGGTATACATTCGACACACCTGAAGGCTGGAAGGAATCCGACTTGACTGATGCACTGACAGGGGCTGCATATGCGATTCAATCGTTCATTCCGCTATTTGTCCGCTGCGATCGAACAGATATCCATGTAGTGCCGCAAGTAAAGGCGATCCATACGGGCAAACCAACAATCTTCATTTATGATAGTTACCCGGGAGGAATCGGGTTAAGCGAGAAGCTTTATGGTAGGTGGAAAGAGCTGATCGACAGAACAGCAAAACATGTCGCAGGCTGCGTCTGTGAATATGGCTGTCCGATTTGTATTGGAGCCCAGGAAGAAGGCGTGAAAACAGCTAAACGGCAAGTTAGTACGTTGTTAAAGAAATTGGTGCAATAAATGTATGGGGTTAAAAGGGGGAATTGGGATGTCCTATGAAGCCAAATTGATGCAGATGAAGAAGCTTCTGAAAAAGAAACCTGCCTCATCGAATGAAATGTCGGAGGAACCTAAACGAAAAAGACCACCTTCTCCACCCTATGAAGAAAAATGGCTCGCGGCTGGCCTTACAAAAGAGGCAAACGAATATGGAATTGTTTACAAACGTGTAGTTACATACGGACCGGAACATTTTCATGGAAATTATAAACTATCTGGATTATTGGGTACTGTAGAAAGTTGGCGAGAGGCGAATGAAATTCATCCACTCGCTCCAGATTTGTCCCGCCCCCTTGTTTTCTTCGATACAGAAACTACCGGACTAAAGGGAGCGGGAACACTAATTTTCCTGATGGGCTTTATCGAATACACCGAAACAAAATTCACGTTAACCCAATATGTATTACCCGGACCTGATCACGAGG
Organism: Sporosarcina sp. FSL W8-0480; assembly: GCF_037963765.1. GTDB lineage: Bacteria > Bacillota > Bacilli > Bacillales_A > Planococcaceae > Sporosarcina. The sequence goes on from NZ_CP150166.1 coordinate 2,062,348, forward strand.
CTGCTTTCCTTTATGCATCGAACTTCTGGAAAACCCCTATGTCGGTTGTCATGTATAATGGGAAGAGCTTTGACATGCCTCAAGTTGAGACAAGATGGACGTTGAATCGGGATATCCTGCCACCTTTATTGAAACATACAGAAATCGATCTGCTGCATGGCTCGAAACGGATCTGGAAAAACGAAATGGATACATTCAAACTAACTGCTGTCGAAGAAGAACAGTTAGGTTTTTTCCGCGAAGGAGACATCCCGGGATACATGGCCCCAATCATTTATCAAGACGCAGTAAAAAACGGACGTGCAGAAATGCTGATGAAAGTTCTTATGCATAATGAATGGGATATCCTCTCACTTGTTACATTATATATTCGATCGACAGATCTCCTTCTTAAAGAACAACAATCGTTTTCGGCTAACGCTCAAACAAATATCGGAAAATGGTATCGAGATTTAAAATCTTTTGACCGTAGCAAAAAGATTCTTGGCGATGTCATTGCCGAATTCGGGGTTGAGGAACCGATGGCGCATTTCCATATTGGCTTCATCCTTAAAAAAGAGAATCGGCATACCGAGGCGATTAACTCGTTTAAAATTGCCGCCGACGGTATTGATGGAAGAGAAAGAATTATAGCTTTTGAGGAATTGGCGAAGCTGTATGAGCATAAGGTAAAAGAGCCTGAAATGGCATTACGTTATACAAGGAAGGCGATTGAAACACTGAACAATAATTCCGACTTGCCAGAACGTTTCAAAATACGTATGGGAAATGATTTCGGTTACAGGGAAATAAGATTGCGAAAGAAGCTATTTCCCGGGTAAGCGCATCAAACGACAAAAACCGTCGTCCAACGCCGAAAATAAAAGACAAGATTGTACAAAATATGCTATACTTGCGGTACGTAAACATAGATGGAAGGACGTTATTTAATGGAAATAAAACTCGACTCCAAAACAATTCTTGAAAAAGAGTTCAAAACGGGTCTCCGCGGATACAATCAGGAAGATGTTGATTTATTCCTTGATACAGTCATTCAGGATTATGAAGCATTCAAAAAAACAATTTCCGAATTGCGAATGGAAAATGAAAGATTGAAAGATGAACTCGCTTCACAAGCTAAACGACCAGCCGCTACGAATACCAATACAACTAACTTTGACTTGTTAAAGCGGATTTCGAATTTAGAAAAGCATGTTTTTGGTAGTAAACTATACGACTACGAGTGAACATATTGCAAAGAAATGCAATAAATAAATCAATTGATATTTAATGAAAAAAGCTGTATACTGTTGAGACCATAGTGTGAATTCAGGTAATCGCTGCAACGTATGTTGTAGAGGAAAGTCCATGCTCGCACGGTTCTGAGATGACCGTAGTGTTCGTGCTCGGCGAAAAAATAAGCCGTGGCTTTGTGCATAGCACATTGACGGCGGGGATAAATCCTAAGTTCGTCTAACGAATATGGATGAGGTCCCCTGAAAAGTGCCACAGTGACGTAGCTTACCCGGAAACGGATAAGGTGGAACGCGGTAAACCCCACGAGCGAGAAACCCAAATTATGGTAGGGGCACTCTTCTGAAGGAAATGAACGGATGAAGGGACAGACATTAGTCTGTAGATAGATGATTACCACCCTAAGTACGAGGCGCAAGCCGTTTGAGTACACGGGAACAAAACATGGCTTATCGAATTTACAATGGTTTAATAGTGCAATCAATGCTCTCCGTACGCATGGAGAGCATTTCTTCATTAACAGGGAAATTATTTGATAAAACTTACACAGACTATATAAGTATATAGCAACTGTCTTACATACGTTATGAATTGGAGTTGACATGATTGGCTAATTATAAATTGGTAGCTACGTCTGCGATGGGCCTTGAGTCAATTGTTGCAGACGAAGTGAAGGAACTTGGTTTCCAAACACAAACAGAAAACGGGAAAATCTACTTTGAAGGCGACGAGACAGCAATCGCAAAAACAAATATGTGGCTTCGTGTCGCTGACCGCGTACGCGTCATCGTTGGCGAATTCCACGCAACCACATTCGACGACCTATTCGAACAAACAAAAGCACTTCCATGGGAACAATACCTACCTGTCGACGCAAACTTTCCGGTAGCCGGCAAATCAGTCAAATCCACACTCTACAGTGTCCCTGACTGCCAGGCAATTGTTAAAAAAGCGATTGTCGAACGGTTAAAAACAGCCTATCGCAGAATCGGATTTTTGGACGAATCGGGTCCATTATTCAAACTTGAAGTATCAATTTTAAAAGATAAGGTCACTTTAACAATTGATTCGAGTGGAGCTGGCTTGCATAAGCGCGGTTACCGTCTCGGACAAGGCGATGCTCCTCTGAAAGAAACACTGGCAGCTGCCCTCGTCAAATTGACTCGTTGGAATCCTGATCGACCATTTGTTGACCCATTCTGTGGATCGGGCACAATTCCGATTGAAGCGGCGATGATTGGCCAGAATATTGCACCGGGCTATAATCGTGAATTCAGCAGCGAACATTGGCCTTGGATGAATTCTACAATTTGGGATCAGATTCGGGAAGAAGCTGAAGACCTTGCAAAATACGATCAGCCACTGGATATTAAAGGATTTGATGTCGATGCAAGAATGGTGAAAGTTGCCCAGCAAAATGCTGTCGAAGCAGGTTTTATGGATTTGATCCAATTCGAACAACGAGACATCAAAGATTTATCGGTTGAAGGTTTGAACGGGGTTCTTGTCGGAAATCCTCCTTATGGAGAACGGTTGGGGGAAATTGAAGAAGCAGAGGAACTTACAAAGATCATGGGCCATATTATGGATAAGTATCCTTCATGGTCCGTTTACATGCTATCCTCCTTGGAAAACTTCGAAACGATGTACGGTAAAAAAGCGACGAAGAAACGAAAATTATTCAATGGATTTATCCGGACGGACTTCTATCAATTTTGGGGTCAGCGGAAATAGGATTTAGTTAACGGAAGAGGACGCCCTCTTCCGTTTCCATGTGTAAAGAAAGGGGAAGCGCAGATGAAAAGAAAAATGCCATTTTCATTGTCAAAAGAGAAATCATTCTACGAATCCTTGAATGACTGGATTGGTGATACATTATATGACGATCTGACTGAAAAAGGGTTTGAATGCAGGGATGAACAGATCTATATGGCATTCCAAATTGAAAAAGCGCTGAAAGAGAAGAAAATTCTCCTTGCTGAAGCGGGAGTCGGAACCGGGAAAACGATTGCGTATTTATTGCCAGCCATTGCTTATGCGAGATATACAGGAAAGCCGGCTCTTATTTCTTGTGCAGACGAAACATTGATCGATCAGCTTGTTAAAGAAGAGGGCGATATCAAGAAAATCAGCGATGCTCTTCAAATCGATATCGATGTCCGTCTTGCGAAGGCGAGAGACCAATATCTATGCCTGAAAAGGTTGGAAGATGCAGTCGATGCAACATCTGAAGAGTATGCAGAAAACGTTCAAAGCAGTTTACCAGACTTTGTTCGTGGCAACCTTTCCATGCAATCCATTTCTCCGTATGGCGAAAGGTCCGATTACCCTGACATAAATGATGATCAATGGAAAACAATCAATTTCCATCCGATTCAACAATGTGCAGCTTGCGATGTGAGAAACAGATGTGGTCAAACAATCCATCGTAATCATTATCGAGATGCAGCTGATGTGATCATTTGTTCGCATGACTTCTATATGGAGCATATTTGGACGAAGGAATCAAGAAAGCGTCAAGGACAGCTCCCTTTGCTTCCAGATGTATCCATGATCGTTTTCGATGAAGGACATCTTCTTGAATATTCAGCTCAACGGGCACTCACATATGAAGTTCAAAACAATACATTGTTAAACTTGTTGGAACGTATAAGTGTTGATGGCATTCGGGAAGAGACACTTGTGTTAATGGAGCGATTGATCGATGTGCATGAAGAGTTTTTCCGACAACTTAGGTTGAATTCAAAAGGAAACGCCGAAGAGCGGAAAGCGATTAAAAAAACCTCAGACCTTCTCTCCATTGGAAAAGAAGCTATCGCGATTTCAACAGCTTTATTGGAGGAATTCGTTTTTGAAGGTGAACTTTATATTATTCCAGAATATGATCTAACAATGGTTGAGGAATACTTGGAACAATATATCTTCTCAATGGATTTATTCACTTCAGAAAGCGACGCTGTGGATTGGGCTGAAGAAGCCGAGGGCGAATTAACGCTCATCATTATGCCAAGACTTGTAACGGATATTTTAAAGGAAAAACTATTTTCCTCTAAGCTTCCAATTGTATTTTCGTCCGCGACTCTATCAGTCGGGCAAGATTTTACGTATTTACTGGATAGCCTTGGAATCGATGATTTTCTGTCTTTATCAGTTGAATCGCCTTTTGATTATGAAGAAGTGATGGACGTCATTGTTGCCGATCTTGAAGAAGGGGAAAAGGCTGATTATGTCCTCGATTTATTGAAAGAGAAGGAACAAACGCTTATTCTGTTTAAATCCGAACAATCGATGAAGGAATTCAAAGAGAAGATTGGAGATGGACAGAAAGAAATAGCATTTGAAGGGGAAAGGGAATTGTCTTCAATGATTCGGGACTTCCAGAGCAAGGATATATCGGTTCTTTGTTCGTATCATCTATGGGAAGGGTTGGATGTGCCGAATGATGCGTTAACGCGAGTCATCATTTACGATTTGCCATTTCCACCTCAAGATCCGTTATTTGATGCGCGAAGAAAGCATGCGGAACATCCATTCAAAGAGGTAGATCTTCCGTTTATGTTGCTGAGACTGCGCCAAGGTGCAGGTCGACTTATCCGAACGAGCGATGACTACGGAAGTATCCATATCCCACTTGAAGGGCAAGACAAGGAAATGAAGGACGTCATCTCAGGTATTTTTCCTGTTAAAATTCAAACAACAATTAAGAAATAAAACCCGCTGTCTCTACTGTTTAGGAGACAGCTTTTTTCATGCAAGTCAATATATTTCGCAACTTTCTTATAGCTCATTTCATTAGGAAAAGATGGTATGATAGAAACAGAAATTAGGGAAGGAAAGAATTCAATGTCACAAAATTTACAACAAGCAGATGTTTTACAGCAGGTGGCAATTTACGGTCAATTGTTTAAAGAAAATCATGATGAAGACCGTGTGAAGAAAGCAGCATCATTAGCACATAAAGTAATAGATGAGGAATTTGTCATCGGTTTTGCAGGTCATTTTTCTGCTGGGAAATCATCAATGATCAATGCCCTGACTGGGGACGATTTATTGCCATCCAGTCCAATTCCGACGAGCGCCAATATCGTTAAGGTGAAAAAGACAGATAGTGAGTATGCAATTATCCATAGAACTGACGGTACTGTATATAAATTCGAAGGGCATGGTTTTTCGCCGGCGATTAAGTCTTTCAGTAAAGATGGTGCCGAAATCTCCCTTGTTGAAATAGGACATCCCTCGTCAAAATTACCTGAAGCTATAACTGTGATGGATACGCCGGGCGTCGATTCAACGGACGATGCACATCGCCTATCGACCGAATCGGCATTACATCTTGCGGATCTTGTTTTTTATACGATGGACTATAATCATGTACAGTCTGAACTGAATTTCAAGTTTACGAAAGAACTATTGCGTTATAATCCGAATGTCTATTTGATCATTAACCAAATTGATAAGCATCGGGAAAGCGAATTGCCATTTGAGGCGTTCAAAAAGTCGGTTGAAGACTCTTTTAGTCTATGGGGAGTCGAACCGAAAGGTATTTTTTACACATCCCTACGTAATAAAGAGCTTCCACATAATGATTTTGAAAAGGTTAAAAAGATTGTAGAAGGATCAATGGAAAACTGGAAAGAGCATTTCTTGAAAAACACGGAACTTTCTCTATTAAAGTTGAAAGAAGAGCATTTGAACTATCTTGAAACAGAAAAAGAAGAACGTAAACAGACTTATTCAGAAATCGTTTCTGAAGAGGAATGGGGGCAACTTGACGAACTATCGGCAGAAGTGAAAGAGTTGACAAAGCGTGCAGCCCTTCTGATGGGTGATGAATTTTATGCCGTTTTTGAAAGGGAACGAAATGAGTTATTGCGAAACGCGTCCGTCAGTCCTTTTGAAACTAGAGAATTGCTGAAGGAGTATCTTGAATCGAAATCTTCCAGATTTAAGGTCGGTTTCTTATTTGGAGCTAAAAAAACAGCGGAAGAAAGAGAAAAAAGAAAGAATGCCCTGACGGCTAATTTATCCAAACTTATACATACGCAAATTGAAGTGCATTTGAAGGCTTTAATGAAAAAAGTGCTGAAAGATGCTGGATTCATGACCGATGAGCGGTCAATTGAAATAGATGAAATGGACTTGACTGTCCCATTTGAGGAAATTGATGCCTATTTGAATGTTTCCGATGTCCTGACAGGTGATACAGTTCTAAATATGGCGGAACAGATGAAGTCAGCCATCCAACAAGTCATCCGGAAACGGACGGATGAATGGAAAAAAGAAATGTCGACCATCGCCGAATCAATTGGAAATGAACAATCAGAATCGCTGTTTTCAATTATTCGTTCACTTGAACAAAAACTTGCCGCCATTTCGCAAGTTGAAGAGATTAACAAAAAACTGTCTACTCTCAACGATAACGTTACAACCCCACCAGCCATCTTGAAGGAAAATAGCCGTCATCTCCTTGCGCAATGGGAAAAGAAATCTGATATTAAGCTTATCGATCTTGATGAAGTTGAAGTAGCGGAAAATGAGGTTGTTGCTGAGTCGCCTAAGTTAGAAGAACAAACAGAAGCGGAAACGGTGTCTACTACAACTGATGCAAGTCAAGTGATTGATCATGCATTGCATATTGCGGAAGCGGTAAAAGATATTCCGGGCTTTATGGAAACTGCCAATTATTTGCGGAATAAATCTAACCGACTTTCCGAGCAGGAATTTACAGTAGCGTTATTCGGTGCATTTAGTGCAGGAAAATCCTCATTTTCAAATGCATTGATCGGTGACCGTATTTTACCTGTCTCTCCAAATCCTACGACGGCTGCCATTAATAGAATTCGGCCATTATCCGCGGGTAAAGAGGATCGAACGGCTGATGTCCATTTGAAATCAGTCGATCAGATGACAGAGGACGTTGCGTTTTCGTTCGATAAATTAGGTGTTCCGATTACAACACTTGAAGAAGCGTTTAGGAAATCTGAGGAAGTGTTAAAAAGGGAGTTGGAGGATGAAAGCCTTCATATTCATAAAACTTTCATCCGGGCATTCGAAAAGGGATATCCTGTCTACAAGGGGAAACTTGGAAAAACCGTGAATGTAGAGGAAAGTGAATTTACCCGATTTGTAGCGGAAGAAGAACGTAGCTGCTTCGTAGACTCGATTGATCTATTCATCGATTGTGCATTGACAAGGCAAGGGATTACTCTTGTTGATACACCAGGGGCTGATTCGATCAATGCAAGGCATACAGACGTCGCTTTCGATTACATTAGAAATGCGGATGCAATTCTTTTCATCACATATTATAACCACGCTTTTGCAAGGGCAGACCGTGAGTTCCTTATTCAACTTGGACGGGTGAAAGACGCTTTCGAATTGGACAAAATGTTCTTTGTCGTCAATGCAATCGACCTCGCCTCAAATGATGAGGAAGCAGAAGCTGTAAAATCATTTGTTGAACAGGAATTGACATCATTCGGAATCCGTCATCCACGTGTTCACGGAATTTCGAGCTTGCAAGCGTTGGAAGCCAAACTTACAGGTCAACAAGATTCTTCCATGAACGAATTTGAAAGCCATTTTGAGCGTTTCTTGAAAGAGGATTTAAAGGGCCTTGCTGTCCAGGCGCTCCTTGAAGAGGCTGAAAAAACGGTTAACCGTCTTGCGACATTGATTGAAAGAACGGAAATGAACCAATCCCGAAAAGCGGAACGTATGCTTGAGTTAGACCGATTTGAACAGGAAATTCGTGCTCACTTCTCACATGGATTTGCGGAAGTTATTCGGAAGGCATCTACCAATGAGTTGAATGAGTTGGTTTACTATATTTTACAGCGTGTATTCTTGCGATTCGGGGACTTTTTCAAGGAAGGCTATAGTCCATCTACTTTCGCGAACTATCCTGCTGAAAAGGCATTGGCCATGTCTCTATCAGAAACCGTACAAATGGTTGGCTTTGACTTGACGCAAGAATTGAAGGTCACGAACTTACGCATGCTTAACTTTATGAATAAACAATTGAAAGAGCGGCAGCGTTCGGAAGTCCGATTCTTAGGTGAAAAAGATGCCTCCATTTCACCTTCGCCATATGAGACGGAAGATAAAGAGATGCTATCATTTGCAACGCCTTTTGAAAATCCAATGGTGTATAAAGATGTTAACCGGCTATTTAAAAACCAGAAATCGTTTTTCGAAAGAGGAGATCGGTTGGTTTTAAGAGATCAACTTGAAGAACGTTTGAAGCAGGATGCTTCAATCTATTTAGGGAAAGAGAAAGAGCGACTTGAAGTGTGGGCTGAACAATGGATTGAAGCAGAAGCAGAAGGGTTACGACTTCATTTGTTGCAACAAAGTATTCAGCAAATCGCATCAGAGCGTTCTCTATTGCAAGATACGGAACAATTGGATGAATGGCGTACAGTTTACGAAAAAAATCGTTAAGGGGGATGTTTTACTATGGGAAATGTTTTTAAATCGATCAACGACATTGCGGTCGATGGGGTTAAATGGATTGATGCACGTTATTCATTGCAAGACGAAAATTTGGGGAAAAAGAAATTCGAAGAAGGGCATATTAAAGATGCGGTCTATTGGGATCTTGGAAAGGACCTATCCGATTTGAAATTGAAATCGGGTAGACATCCTTTGCCGGATAAAGATGATTTGACGTCTTTATTCAGGAAAAGTGGACTTGAATTAGACGATCTTATACTCGTCTATGACGATGGGGGAGCACCTTTTGCAACGAGGGCCTGGTGGATTCTTCAATATGCCGGCTTTAAGAATTCATTCATCTCTCTTGAAGGTTTCGATCAGTTACAAGCATTAGGTGTCCCGGTTTCCGATGAACTCACAAGGCCAGAGCCTTCGAAAGTCGTCCCGGAATGGAATGAATCGATTTTCGCCTCACGCCAATTCGTTGAAAAGACCGTTGCTGGAGAAACGAACAATGTACTTGTAGATGCACGGTCTGCGGAAAGGTATCGCGGGGAAGTGGAACCGATCGACCCGATTGCAGGGCATATTCCTAAGGCATTGAATTTCGACTGGGAACGACTCAAGAAAGATGGAGTCTATGACCTCGGAAGTGACGTGAAAGATCAACTTTCAAAAGTAGTTAATCAGGAAGACGAAATTACCGTCTATTGCGGCAGCGGGGTTACGGCTACTCCGTTATACGCCATGCTGAAACATAATGGATATGATCATGTAAAACTGTATGTTGGAAGTTTCAGCGATTGGATTTCGAGAGATTCTATAGAAGTAGAAAAAGGTTGAACGGTTGGAGGTACCTCAGATGCAATACGCGATTATCGGGGATATCCATTCCTCTAAAGTAGATTTGGAAAAAGTACTTAACCATATAAATAAACAAGCATCTGATGCCGTTTTAATTGGCACGGGTGACTTATTTGAATGTACCATCAGTAAAAGGTATATAACTGAACATAAATACAGCAGTCTGTCTGAAGTGATGTTGATCCCTGATGGTTTTGTGGAATTGCTTACTTTTCCTTCTGTTGCCGGGAATCAGGAAGAACGAATTTTGCTGATTACTGAAACGGATGACGCTTTGCTGCAAAAGTTATCCGAGATGCCGGAGAAAATTGAACTTGAAGAGGCTGAAGTAATCCACGGACATCAATGGACATGGGGCGGGGAACCGTGGGCCTTATTGAAGGCAGAAACAGTGCGGCCGTTGACGTTTTATGGGCATAGCCATAAATCGGGTTTGACACAGAGCGGAAAAGAAGAAGATGTGCAGTTCGAACATCCGTATAAAATTGGTGAAGGACAAACGCTTGTCAATGTTGGTGCGGTTGTGAATGATCGGGAATGGGTTTTATACGACAGCACCCATAATACCGTGACCTTCATGAAAGCGGAATAATTGTTTGCCGCCAATCCTTTTGGCGGCAACTATTTTTTATAGGGTCAGGAATCAGTTTGCTGATGGATTGCTTCTCTTGCGAGGGCGTCAGCTGCACGGTTTTCAGCATCCGGAATCCATTTGATGAAGAAGAATTCGAAGGTCTTCGCAATCGACAGGATTTCATTCAAATATCCTTTATGAAGCTCGTTTTTCACAAATTCATTTTCAACTGCGGAAACGACTGCTTTTGAATCTGAGCGAGCTGAAACGATACCGGTCGTCAACTTCGCTGCTTCTTCCATGCCGCGCAGTAGTGCGATGAATTCTGCTGTATGATTATTGGTCGGTTCAATCGGTTCGGATAGCTTTACTTGCGCTCCTTCTCCTTTGATATAAATCCCGATGCCGCTTTTTCCAGGGTTACCGGCGCTTGCGCCATCTACGTATAATTCAATCATCTTCATCACTCCTTGGACTTAGTTGCAATTACATTATACGGACATTAAAATGAATGAATGACCCGCACGGGAGGTTATTATGGATAAATTAACGATCATGAATGAAATCAATGAAGTGCTTGATACGTATTGTGAAGGATGTTTTGTGAAAAGGCAACAGGTGAAGGATATTGGGAAGACGTCCGCACATCAATTTTGCATTCGGACCTGTACGATAGGGGAACAACTGCAATTCTTAGGGAATGAAATGAATAAATTGACAAAATAATACCCCGCCATGAATTACATGGCGGGATATTTACAATTCAGTTTTCATTTTAGCTAATACTTAAGACATTTGCCGCTTGGGGACCACGGTTGCCTTCAATGATTTCGAAGGAGACGGTCTGGCCTTCATCCAATGTCTTGAACCCCTCTGACATAATACCAGTGTAGTGTACAAATACATCTTCGCCATTGTCGGTTTCGATAAAACCATATCCTTTTTCGTTGCTAAACCATTTTACTTTACCTTGGTACATGTTTATTCCTCCCTCGGCAATTCAATGTCTATCCCATTATTGACATGGTTGAATTTACTATACATGAATCGACATTATACGTCAATGATATGGTGCGAATTATCAGTCGAGTTATAATAGGATATTTGCTTGATGCACCGGATTTCCTTTCCAGGCGGACGCTTTCCGCGGGCGTCGCCTCAGCCTCCACACTTCGCTTCGCTTCGTTGCGGGGTCTTCTGCTGACGCTTTTCCCGCTGGAGTCGCCGCCTTCCACTTCAATCCTTAAATAGGAAAATAAAAATGAGAAGGTGTTCAAATGGAAAAGTTTATTGAAAGATGTACGGAGCAAGTGATTGGAATATATGAGCAGTTTGATGCGAGTCATGATTTTGATCATATCTTACGAGTAATGAGAAATGCGGAGATGATTGCGAGGACATTGCCGGAGGCTGATATGGCGATTGTGAGGCTTGCAGCTCTTCTTCATGATGTGGATGATCCAAAATATAAAACGGAAAGTGGCGTGTCCGTAAAGGAATTGTTGCATTCATCGGGTGTAGATGCTGATATGACGAAGCGGATCTTGGAAACGATTAAGAGTGTTTCATTCAATGGTGGAAATGAGGAAGAGATCGTTTCGATTGAAGGGGCCATTTTGAGGGATGCGGATCGCCTTGATGCCATTGGAGCAATTGGGATTGCAAGGACTTTTGCTTTCGGGGGCGCAAGAGGGAGGAAACTGTATGATGCGAATGAAATAGCAAGGACGAATATGTCTGAATCGGAATATCGTTCCAAAAACACATCTTCCGTCACTCATTTTTATGAGAAGCTTTTATTATTAAAAGACCTCATGGTTACAGAGGAAGGGAAAAGGCTGGCGGACGAGCGGCATAAGTTCATGCTTGGTTTCCTTGAGCAGTTGAAGAGAGAAGTGGGGATTTAATGGATTTTCAGAAAGCTGTCCGTCGACCGTTATAGGATTGACGGACCAGTTTTTTTGAAACGCTCGTTTATCCTGAAAAACGCTCGTTTATTCTCATAACCGCTCGTTTATCTTCGGAACCGCTCGTTTATTCTGGAAAGCGCTCGTTTATTTTAGGAACCGCTCGTTTATTCTGGAAAGGGTTAGTCTTGATATGTATTTAGTGCAAGACACAGGTGTTGACCCGAGTCTGTCAGACTTTGCCATAGACATTTGGTGGGGGTTTTGCCGTACATTTGCTTTTCTCCGCTACTCTTACACCAAACAAACGGGTATCCTTCATTCAACGAGGATACCCGCTTGTTTTAATGCGATTTCTGCTTTTTCGATTTGCTGTTCAGTTTCCGCGATAACTGTATGAAGGTGAATGCCCTCTTCCGCTAACTTCGATAAATATACAGCATTTGCCTCCTGGACTTGGCGGATGAATTCTTTTACTTCCTGCCTGTTTGACACCATGATTGATGCACTTAAGTCACCGTAAACAGGATGTTCTATTTTTACGTCTTTCACCGTTAGGCCGTGGTCGACAAGAATATTCAATTCTTCTTCAGTCTGCTCCGGAGCGTGGTGACAGACAAGTGTCCTCTCGATTTTTCCAGGTCCGACTGGGGCATGCATATACATATAGCCTTGGCTTGTTGCGATGATTGGTTCGTTTTTAGCCTTCAATAAAGTGATATCTCCAACGATGACTTGGCGGCTGACATTTGTCAATTCCCCAAGTTCTTTTCCGGTCATTGGTCTATCTGCATTTTGTAATGTAGCCAAAATTAGTTCCCGGCGTTCTTCTCCGGGCATTTTTTCATTTCCGTTCAATGTTATCCCTCCATTACTTCAATTTTACCATATCCTCCATTCTGTTAGTGTATAATAGCACAGACAGAGTTCACCTGATCGAAATGGAGGAGAACCCGCATGCTAATTAAAAAAGTAACCGTTCGTAAAATGAAAATGAGAATGAAGGAACCTTTTGCAACGAGCTTCGGAACGATGCAGGACAAGCAGTTTTTATTGCTTGAAGTCGAAGATGAAATGGGGAATGCCGGCTGGGGGGAGTCAGTTGCTTTCGATGCCCCGTGGTATACAGAAGAAACAGTTGAGACGAATTTACATATGATCCGCGATTTTCTTATTCCGATCCTGCTTGGGAATGAAATTGACCATCCGGACGAGGTAAGTGCTCTATTTTCTCCTATCCGGAAAAATAATATGGCGAAGGCAGCTATTGAGGGTGCTGTCTGGGATCTTTATGCAAAGCGGAAGGGAATCCCGTTGGCTGAGGCTTTAGGCGGAAATCGACAGCGGATTGAAGTCGGAATCAGTATAGGCATCCAAGAAAACTTGGAACGTTTAATCGAAAAAGTACAAGGTTATTTGGATGAAGGGTATAAACGGATTAAAGTGAAAATCAAACCGGGTGCCGATATTGATGTAATTCGTCGGTTGAGGGAAGCTTTTCCGAATATCCCACTTATGGCAGACGCCAATTCGGCATATTCGTTGGACGATATCGATCTACTGAAGCAGTTAGATGAATTTGACCTTCTAATGATTGAGCAGCCGCTCGCTTATGATGATATAGTCGATCATGCTGTCTTACAAAAGGAGCTTAAAACACCGATTTGTCTTGACGAAAGTATTCTTTCATTGGAAGATGTGCGGAAGGCGGTTGAGATGGGGAGTACAAAAGTCATCAATGTGAAAATCGGAAGGGTTGGCGGCCTATCGGAGGCAAGAAGAATTCATGATTATTGCATGGAAAACGGAATTCCTGTCTGGTGCGGGGGGATGCTTGAAGCTGGAATCGGTCGAGCACATAATATCGCTTTGACGTCACTACCGAATTTTATCTTTCCGGGAGACACTGCGGGCTCTTCCCGTTATTGGGAAAAGGATATCATTGAGCCGGAAGTGGTTGTGGAGGATGGTTTTATAACCATATCGAATGCTCCTGGAATTGGCTATTCACCTGATTTTGATGCTATTGATGAATTTACTACTGATATCTGGCATTTTGAATAGATTGATGAATAATAGTTTTTCCAGTAAAATGAATGTAGGTTTTTGTAGAGAGGGAGTTTAATGTGAAAAAAATAATTAACGCTCTCGCGGTAAGCTCTATGCTGCTTCTGCTTGCTGCTTGTAGCTATACGGGAAAGGCCCAGAATGTAATGTCGGCCGGAGATTTATTAGATAAATCGCAAGAGGCGATGGAAACGTCTTTGAAATCTGTCCAATCGCATATCGTCTATGACGAAACGGAAGTAACTGTTAAAGATGGTGATCTGGAGAATCCAGAAAGGGCCGGTGTCAAATTCGATATGAGCACGGTTGCCTTCCTTGACCCTGTAAAGGTTCATACAGAGACGAAGGTTACTCCGCGTGGCACAGCGCCATGGAATATGGATGTTTACCAAGTTGACGACCGTGTGTTTGTAACAGACGACAAAAATAACAAATGGGATGAACTATCTTTCGGCTCAATTGCTGAAGTGTTCGGCACGCTTGTATCTGGCGTCAACCCTATCGTTGACCTATCCAAGTTCAAAGAGTTCGAGGATGACTTCATTCTTCAACCAATCGATTATGGCTATGCCTTGAAATTATCATTGGACCGTAATCAGCTAAAGCAATTTAAGGAGATTTTCCCTGATATCGGTTCCAGTCAAGAAGGGTTTGACATGGTTGACAGATTGGATATTGTCATTACATTCAATAACCGTACTCTTTACGTAACCGGCTTTACAATGTCTTCTTATATAAAGACATACAAAGACAGCAATTCGTACAGGTCCCAACAGAAGTTGAATGCCACTTATAGTTATTTCAACGACGCAGAGAACTTTGAATTGCCGAAGGAAGTTAAGGATCTGACATCTAAATAATATAAAATTGGCATCTGTCCAGGGCGTATCCCATGGCGGATGCTTTTTATTTTCATTTCCAATAACGCCCATTGAATATGAACGCCTGTTCTGAGTATACTATAAAGAACAAGTGTTCTTAAATGGAGGGAATCGATATGTATACTGATTTGCCGGACCGGAAAATTGTATGCCTTGATATGCGGAGTTTTTACGCCAGCTGTGCGGCGGTGATGGAAGGGCTTGATGTCATGGATACGCCGATTGCCATCATCGGCAATAAGGAGCGGAAGGGAGGCATTGTCCTCGCTGCTTCTCCCGCCTTGAAAAAGGAATTCGGTGTGCAGACGGGGATGCGGCTTTATGAAATCCCGGATGACCCATCCATACGGCTGATTGAGCCAAAAATGCAGTTTTATATCGATGTTTCAATGGAAATTGCCAGACTCTTGAACCGCTATGTACCGAAAGAGGCAATCCATGTCTATTCTGTCGATGAAAGCTTCATTGACCTTGGGGGAACCGAGCGGCTCTGGGGGCCTCCGGAAGAGACAGTTCAACGGATACAAGACCAGCTTGTCGATCAGTTCCAGTTGAGGTCGGCATGCGGAATGGGGCCGAATATGCTGATGTCGAAATTGGCCCTTGACCTCGACGCCAAGAAGACTGGTTTCGCCCGCTGGACGTATGAAGATATTCCATCAAGGCTTTGGCCAGTTGCACCGCTAAGCCGCATGTGGGGAATCGGCAGCAGACTCGAAAAGACATTAAATAACATGGGAATCTTCTCGGTCGGGGATTTGGCGCATACTCCTCTTGAACGGTTGGAACAGAAATTCGGCGTCATGGGAAACCAATTGTACCACCACGCTCACGGTATCGATCTATCTGATCTTGGCGCTCCTCTTGTCGAAGGACAAATCAGCTTCGGGAAAGGGCAAATCCTCTATCGTGATTATACGAAGCGGGAAGATATTCTGACAGTCATTCTTGAGATGTGCGAAGATGTCGCATTACGGGCAAGGGAAGCGGGCAAAGCGGGGCGCACGGTCCATTTATCCATCGGTTACTCGAAAAATTCACTTGGCGGCGGCTTCGGTCGATCCCGTTCAATGCACGAAGCGACAAATGACACAATGGCAATCTACCGACTTTGCACAAAGCTTTTAGACGAATTCCATGATGGCCGTCCCGTCAGGCGCATCGCCATCAGTTTGGCAAATTTGGAAAACGAATATGCCATGCAACTCAGCCTTTTTGATCAACATAAATGGCGCAACCGCCAACTTGGAAAGGCAATGGACTCATTGCGTAAAAAATACGGCTCCACAGCCATATTGCGTGCAGTATCCTACACAGACGCAGGAACAGCCGTCCATCGATCGAAGCTGATAGGCGGGCACTACAAATAATTAGATCAGACCAATTTGATGTAAGTAGTAGGATTGAAGTGGAAGGCGGCGACTCCTGCGGGAATAGCATGAGCTGAAGACCCCGCAACGTAGCGCAGCGAAGTGAGGAGGCTGAAGCCATGCCCGCGGAAGCGTCCGCCTGGAACGGAAATCCGGTTACTTGTTTTCTATATTAATTAGCAAGGAGATGATCAAATGATCCGTGACCGAGGACGTATCAAATGGACTGCAATGATGCTTCCGGAACATGTCGAACAGCTACGGGACTGGCAAAAGGAAGATCAACATCAACTAAGGCAACATCCCGACGAACAACAAATGGAAGAATGGAACTATCGGATACAGGAGGCAATCGAAAAAAATCGACCGATCACCGTTCACTATTGGCAAGATAAAAGAATACTGACAGCGGGCGGGATTGTCAGCAAAATCGATATACTTGAGGGCATGTTTCAATTGACTTCCCAAGCAAATCAAACACACCAAATTCCATTTGTCAACCTAAAAAGTATTTCAGATTTCGAATAATTTGAGTCTCGTACCTTTTCTATTGTTCAGAATTTTGGTAGACTATTCAGGGACATAGAAAAAGAGTAGGGGGAATACCGTGAAAGTTTTATTACAGCTTGGTTGGTTTTTCAAACAACGGAAAAAGCAATACGGATTAGGAATCGCAGCGCTTGTGTTCGTTTCCTTATTACAATTGCTTCCACCGAAAATCATCGGCTATATTGTCGATGATATTACACTCGGGACATTGACGGGATCCCAACTGACAAAATGGCTTATTATTTTGGCGGTTGCAGGAATTCTGATGTACGTATCGCGTTATTATTGGCGCGTCATGATTTTTGGTTCGGCGGTACTATTATCACGGACAATGCGTGAGAAGTTATTCAATCATTTTACAAGAATGTCACCTTCTTTTTATCAAAAAAGACGGGTCGGGGATTTGATGGCACACGCGACAAACGACATCAATGCGGTGCAACAGACGGCAGGAATGGGAATCCTGACACTAGTCGACTCCCTTTCCACGGGTGGGTTCGTCATTTTGACAATGGCGTTAACCATCAACTGGAAACTAACATTAATCGCACTCATCCCATTTCCATTCATGATTTTCCTAACAAGCTATTATGGAAGATTGCTGCGCCGACGCTTCCGTTTCGCACAAGAAGCATTCTCCAATCTGAATGATAAGACACAGGAGAGCATTTCTGGCGTTAAAGTAATCAAAACATTTGGACAGCAAAAGGAAGACATTGAAGATTTCACGGATTTATCAACAGATGTTGTTGCAAGAAACATGCGGGTGGCAAAAGTCGATGCACTTTTCGATCCAACGATTACTGGAATTTTTGCCGTATCTTATATTCTGTCATTCTACTTCGGAACGAAATTCATCATTGCCGGTGATATGTCTATCGGTGACATGATTGCATTCAGTACATACCTTGGATTGCTAACATGGCCAATGCTTGCATTCGGCTTCCTATTCAACATCGTAGAACGCGGAAATGCTTCCTATAGCCGGATTACTGAATTGCTATCGATTACACCTGATATTCAGGATGTCACAGGAGCTATTGACCATAGACCTGAAGGGGATCTTCACTTCGACATCGATGAATTCAAGTTCCCAGATGACAAAACTCCCGCACTTCATGACGTGCATTTCACATTAAAACGTGGGGAAACGCTTGGTATTGTCGGAAAAACGGGATCAGGGAAAACCGCTATTTTGAAGTTGCTTCTAAGGGAATTTGAAGGGTATAAGGGAAGCATCGTCTATGGCGGAAACCCAATCAATAAATACAAACAGCAACGTTTACGGGAATCGATCGGTTATGTGCCGCAAGATCACTTCCTATTCTCAACGACAATAGCTGAAAATATTGCATTCACAAATCCGAAGATCGATCGCGAGAAAATACATGAGGCAGCAAGTCTTGCGCATATCCATGAAGATATTAAAGGCTTCGCTGAAGGATATGAAACGGTTGTCGGGGAGCGTGGCGTATCACTTTCCGGAGGACAAAAGCAACGGATTTCCATTGCACGCGCACTGATCATGGAACCAGAATTGCTTATTTTGGACGATTCGCTATCAGCAGTCGACGCCAAGACGGAAGAGGCAATCCTTGAATCGCTGAAACAGATGCGAACAGGGGAGACGACAATCATAACATCGCATCGTCTAAGTGCCATCCAACATGCCCATAAGATCATCGTTATGCATGAAGGGACGATTGTTGAAGCGGGCACGCATGAAGAGTTGCTTGCATTGGGCGGAAGATATAAAGAAATGTATGACTTGCAACAACTGGAAGTGCTTGTCGAGCAAGGAGGGGAAGAATAATGCAGATGGAAAAACAGCCCAAATTGACGGCGAAGGACCAATTCAAGGTGTTCAAGCGACTTATGCGTTATACAATCCCGCATAAGGTGAGCATTACAATCGCATTGTCATTGCTTGTATTGACAATAACCGGGAGCATTGTAGGACCTCTCATCATTCAATCATTTATCGACGATTATTTAACACCGCTTCATTTTCCTAAAAATGAAGTGATGACACTTGCACTCGTCTATATCGGATTACAAGTGTTCATCGTAACTGTATCGTATTTCCAACTGCTGCGCTTTCAAGATATTTCATTGAAAATTATCCAGCAGATGAGGATTGATGTTTTTACAAAAGTGCATGGTTTAGGCATGCGCTATTTTGACAGAACTCCAGCGGGAAGTATTGTATCACGTGTAACAAACGACACGGAATCCATCAAGGAGATGTTCACGAGCGTCGTTGTTACGTTCCTACAAGCGATTTTTGTTCTTATTGGTGTTTTCATCGCATTGTTTTCCCTGGATGTGAAGTTGACGTTTGCATCTATGCTCTTGCTTCCTTTATTCCTGACAATCATCATTGTATACCGACGTTACAGTTCCGATTTCTATCAGGATTTAAGGGAACGTTTAAGTCAATTGAATGCCAAAATAGCGGAGTCATTATCCGGTATGGGTATGGTTCAAGCATTCAGACAAGAGGAACGCTTGGCGAAAGAATTTGACAACATCAACGAAGGTCACTTCCGGGCAGGTATGCGAAATATTAAATTCGATAGTATCCTGCTTGGGCCATTCATCGACTTGCTTTATGCGTTCGCTATCGTTTGTGTCCTTGGATATTTTGGATTCATGTCACTCGATAGTGCAGTCGAAGTCGGAATCATCTATGCATTCACGACGTTGATCGGACGTTTGTTCCAACCGGTTCAGCAAGTAATGCAGAGGTTGTCAATCTTCCAACAGGCGCTTGTTTCCGCATCCCGCGTGTTTAAATTGATGGATGATCCTGATATGGAGCCAGCGCAAAAAGAAGCGGGTAATAAGGAAATTCAACAAGGAACTATCGAATTCCGAGATGTTACTTTCTCGTATGATGGTAAAAATGATGTATTGAAAAATATCTCATTCACTGCAAATGCCGGTGAAACGGTCGCATTAGTCGGCCATACGGGAAGCGGAAAAAGTTCCATCATCAATTTACTTATGCGTTTCTACGAGTACAATAAGGGAGAAATACTTATTGATGGTGTGAACTTGAAGGATTTACCGAAAGCAGAGCTACGTAAGAAAATTGGTCTTGTCCTTCAAGATCCGTTCCTTTTCTACGGGGATATCGAAAGTAATATTCGATTGCATAATCAGGAAATGACTTCGGAAGAAGTTCGTGCTGCAGCGGAATTCGTTCAAGCGAATGAATTTATCGAAAAGTTGCCAGAGAAATATTCACAAAAAGTAACAGAGCGTGGTTCAACCTTCTCAAGCGGGCAGCGCCAACTTGTTGCATTCGCAAGAACGATTGCGACGAACCCGAAAATCCTTGTCTTGGATGAAGCGACAGCTAATATTGATACAGAAACAGAAGTTGCGATTCAGGCAAGTTTGGAGAAAATGCGTAAAGGTAGAACAACGATTGCAATTGCTCATAGATTGAGTACAATTCAAGATGCTGAGCTTATCTTAGTGTTGCATCAAGGGGAAATTGTTGAGCGAGGAAACCATCAACAACTACTTGCACAAAAAGGATTGTATTATATGATGTACCAGCTTCAAAATGGAATTATGGATGATGCTATTTAAGTAAATTGGACCGGCCCGTATGCATTGGTTAGCCAATGAAGTACGAGCCGGTTTTTGCTTGTGAAAAAGAGGCACAATTCAATAGATAAATTGCGATATTCAAAGGATATATTCGTGGATTCAATAGATATATTGCGGTATTCGAAAGATATCCGTAGCATTTTCCGCTTTTCATTTGTTTAGCTGCCTGACGCCCCCGTTTTACTTGTCATAAACATTTCACAGTTCAAATGAGCGTAATTTGGTTCGGGATTTGTTACGATGGAGAGAGAAAAATGAAGGGGAGAGAATGATGGCGACTGATTTGAATATATTTCTTGCATTCGGAGCGGGTTTCCTAAGCTTTATATCACCTTGCGTCCTGCCATTGTATCCAGCATTTATATCATACATTACCGGGATGTCGATTGAAGACCTGAAATCGGATTCAAAACGGATGAACCGAAACGGTATGCTTCACACAATATTCTTTTTACTTGGATTTTCAGTTGTATTCGTATTTTTAGGGTTCAGTACTTCGTTTGTTGGCACCTTTTTCATACAATACAAAGATATGCTTAGACAGATTGGTGCCATTTTCATAGTTGTGTTTGGACTTATGGTTATCGGTTTGTTCACACCTAAGTTTCTAATGAAAGAACATAGGCTCCAATTCAAAAATCGTCCAGCAGGCTTTCTAGGTACAGCTTTGATCGGTCTTGCATTTTCTGCTGGTTGGCAACCATGTATGGGGCCAATCATCGGGGCAATTATTGGACTCGCTGCAGCAAATCCGGGATCCAGCATGCTGTACATGATGCTCTATGTATTAGGCTTTGCAATTCCATTTTTCGTTTTGTCGTTTTTCATCACAAGACTTGGATGGATTCGCAGAAACAGTAATCTCATTATGAAAATCGGTGGCTATATCATGATTGCATTCGGTCTTCTGCTGTTTTTCGACGGCATCACATACTTAACAAGCCTACTTAGCCCGATTTTCGGAGATTTCCAAGGGTTTTAATGAATACAAACGCTCACCATACTTGCCTCCGTCCATTATAATAATGTAGATGGGGGCAAAGTGGGTTCTACATTGAAGTGGAGGAGTTGCCGATGAAAGAGGTCGGGTCATTTGAACAGTGGGTGGATATTTTAACAACTGAACCTCAATTATTATTATTCGTAAAAACGGATCATTGCTCAGTTTGCGACGGGCTATACCCGCAAGTGGCAGGGCTTGAAGATGACTATCCGTTTCCTTTTTATAAAGTGAATGTGGCGCAAGTACCTGAAATGGCGGGACAGTTATCGTTATTTACTGCACCTGTTATTCTTTTATTTCATAAAGAGAGAGAAACAGCACGGTTTGCGAGATTTGTTCCGATGGAAGATCTGAAACAGCGGATGGCTGAATTGGTCGAATGGGGAAAGGGCTATGCTTAAGTTACGTGAATTCATTGATTATATTTTTACAGAAATCCCTTCTATTTACTTAATTGTCGGCTCAACTATAGTCTTTTTATTCATGGGAACGTTGGCGTTTTTCGTACGGGCGAAGGCAGCTAAAAAACCAATATCTCCTAAACGGATCATCTTGCCGCCATTATTCATGTCAACTGGGGCATTTATGTTTGTATTTGAGGAGTTTTGGGTGCCATTTCCTCAAGTGATGGAATCAGTGTTCGTAGGTCTATTATTTTCATTAGTATTGATCAAAACGACGAATATTGAAGTTATAAAAGAAAAGCTATTTGTAAAAAAATCGAAGGCTTTTCTGTTCATATTAGGTGGATTACTTGTTTTCCGCCTCGTAGCAAAATTGATATTAAGCAACACGATAGATGTCGGAGAACTTGCAGGGATATTTTGGATTTTGGCATTCGCAATGATACTTCCATGGAGAATAGGGATGCTCGTGAAATATTACAAACTTAAGAATGCTATGTAGAATGATAAAATGATTTGTACCTTAGGATTCCGTTGTTTGAAGTGGAAGGCGGCGACTCCAGCGGGAATAGCATGAGCTGAAGACCCCGCAACGAAGCGAAGCGCAGTGAGGAGGCTGAAGCCATGCCCGCGGAAAGCGTCTGCCTGGAACGGAAAGCAACATTAGTTAATTTAACAAAAGAGGCCTCCAACTTATCAAGTGGAAGGCCTCTTTTATTATTCAAATAAATGCTCATAAGGGGTCAAATCAACCTTCATCGAGTCCAATTTCTTGCGCAGAAATTTATGATCGCGCTTAGGTGTGGCGATGATATATCCACGGATAATATGGTCGAAGCTAATTGTTTTCGCGCGGTCTTCCAACGCAATTTGACCGATTTTAGAACCGATTTTTTGTTTGGCAACGTCACGGAACAGTTCCGGTACAGGGCTGACGAGTTCATTCAAAATAGCCTTTGCTTCATCATTCCAAAGATGAAGGGATTCATTTACATAATGTTCTTCCCAATCAAGCGTAGATTTGCCGTCAGCCTTCGGAAATACCTTGAGAAATTTCCGAAACATGAAGAAGCCACCAATCCCAAAAAGACCGATAAGAACGAAACACCAGAAAACGATGAACCACATAAAGAAATCTTGCAACTATCTTCACCTCTTCCATTCTATTCACCATTATAAAAGCTTTTCGGAAAAAATACACGAAAAAGTATCCTTATTAACAGTGCAATGCACTTTTTCATTGAAAAGTGAAGTGAACTTCACTTAAAAGTCAAGAATTGGACAAGAAGGCAAGTATAGTGTGGTTGTTTGAAATGGACCCTTCTACTATGATAAAGTAAATATGGAAAGTGGAGGAGTCTGATTATGTCTAAAAAAATTTTTCTTTCATTCATTTTACCACTCATGTTAGTGTTGAGTGCGTGTTCAATGGGCGGATTCAAGCCGGATCACAAGTATAAGATTGAGTCATTCGACTCAACAAACCAACATAATGAACAAGTTACATTGGACGATCTCAAAGGGACAGTATGGATTGCACAATTTGTCTTTACGAATTGTGATAATGTTTGCTTGCCAATGATGGCGAATATGGCAGATCTTCAAAAGCAACTTCATGACGAGGGAATTGAAGATTATAAAATCGTTTCTTTCAGTGTAGATCCTGCATTCGATTCACCAGAAGTATTACAGGAGTACTTGGATGCATTTGATCCAGTAGACCAAAGCAAGTGGGAAATGTTGACTGGATATAGCCAGGAAGCAATTGAAAACCTTGCAATTGGATCATTCAAGACATTCGTAACGAAGACACCTAATGATGTCATCCATGGGTCTGGCTTTAGTTTGGTCAATAAAGATGGCGTGTCTGTCAAAACATATAACGGTGCAGAAGATGTACCGTACGATCAAATGGTAAAAGATATTAAGGCACTTATTAAAGAAGAACCGAAATCATAACTGATATACAGAAAAGGGTGGTGCAGTGAAAAAGAAGAAAAAAAAGGGGTTATCAATAAAAACGAAACTATTCATGATTGTTTTACTGACCCCTGTAGCTGTAGTCACCTTTACTCTTTCTGCAATTGTTTGGACAGGTATACAAAACCCAAACGTTTTGAAGAAATCAGCGAGTACTTTACTTGAATTTCAAGATAGGCATACCGCGACTGTAATTCCTGAGGAATATATTCCAATTTATAAGGCTGCCGCTGAGGAATACGGTGTTCCGTGGACACTACTTGCAGCGCATCATCGGATTGAGACCCGCTTCTCGACGATGGATCCCTTATTATCGCCAGTGGGAGCGGAAGGTCATATGCAATTCATGCCATGCACATTTGTCGGTTGGAGCTATCCGGGATGTGAAGGTCTTGGAAAAGGTGATATCCCTGAAAAAGATAAAACCAATCCAGCAATCATCAAACAGCACGGCGGGTATGGCGTAGATGCAAATGGCGATGGGATAGCAGATCCTTTTGACATTGAAGATGCAATTTTCAGTGCCGCTAATTATTTATCAAGAAGTGGGGCGGCAGAGGGTAAGATAAAAGAAGCTATTTTCCTTTATAACCGTAGTGATAAATACGTAGAGGATGTTATGTGGTTTTACAATGAATTTGAAAACCAAAGAAAAGATGAAAAATAAAAAGAGCATCGAGGAGAAAACTCGACGCTCTTTTTATTTTTGCTTTGACATTTAAGATGCTCTGCGCATCGATTTCATAATGAGGCTCACAATAAACACAAGGATTAACGCTCCTAATAAGGCGGGGATGATGTAAAAATCAGATACGCGTGGTCCCCATTGGCCAAGAAGCATTCCACCAACCCACGCACCGACGATACCTGCAATAATATTACCAATAATACCGCCTGGAATATCTTTTCCTAAAATTAGACCAGCAAGCCAACCGATAACTCCACCGATAATTAAAAACCAAATAAAGCTCATTATACTTCATCTCCTTTTTAGTAATTCATGATTGCCTCTGTAGTATATGAATATCCGATATTTCGATACGTCAAACATTTTAGGCGAAAAAATTACTAAAAAGGAATGGATTAGCGGATAACTGTAGCACCCAATGAATTTTCAAAATGGCCTAACGCCCACTCATGACCCGCAGGATTAAAGCTTGCAACCCCTTTTTCATGGACAACAATGTCGAACCCTTTATTGTAAGCATCAACAGAAGTATGGAGGATGCATATATCCGTACACACACCGACCAAATGCAATTCCTTTATGCCACGTGCGCGCAATTGCAGTTCAAGGTCAGTACCAGTGAATGCACTGTATCGTGTCTTGTCTATCCATAAAATTTCATTTTTTCTTTCCTCATACAATGTGTGGAGAGTGCCAAATAGTTCTCGTCCTTGTGTCCCTCTAATATTATGTGGAGGAAATAATTTAGTTTCAGGATGAAATGAATCATCTTTTTCATGTACATCCACAGGTATGATGACAAGCTCCCCATCATCCAAAAATTTTCTTGTCAAATCTGTAATATAATCCTCCAAATCAATACCCGGCTGACCGCATGTAAGAGCTCCATCTTCCGCAACAAAATCATAAGTATAATCAATCACCAATAATGCTTTTTCCAATATCCTCACCCTTTCCAATTGTCTATACTCCTATCATGACACACCTTAAGAAAAATTTCAGTAAGAAAAAGGTCATTACATTTTCTTATGTAAGACTATAAATATTAAGTATTTTACTTATGAACGTAGGTGTACTATGATGGAGTAGAGAAAAGATGCTTATTTACGGCCTTTTCAGTCGAAAAAGGAGGAGTTACAAATGGCAAAAAGCAATTTGCACAATAGCCGCAAATCTTTCGAGCTGAATGGTAAGACATATAACTATTACCAACTGAAAGCTCTTGAAGAAGCAGGCGTTGCGAACGTTTCTAAACTACCTTATTCAGTAAAAGTGCTACTTGAGTCCGTCTTGCGCCAACATGACGGCTATGTGATCAAAGACGAACACGTTGAAAACTTGGCAAAATGGGGCAAGGACGCTGATAAGGACGCTGAAGTTCCTTTCAAACCATCACGCGTTATCTTACAAGACTTCACTGGAGTTCCAGTTGTCGTTGACCTTGCATCCCTTCGTTCAGCAATGGCTGAAATGGGTGGAGACCCGAACAAAATCAATCCGGAAATTCCAGTAGATCTTGTTATCGACCACTCGGTACAAGTTGACCGTTACGGTTCAGCAGATGCACTTCGCCTGAACATGGAACTTGAATTCGAACGTAACGCTGAGCGTTATCAATTCCTAAGCTGGGCACAAAAAGCGTACGATAACTATCGTGCTGTTCCTCCAGCAACAGGTATCGTTCACCAAGTTAACCTTGAGTATCTTGCAAGCGTAGTCCATGCAATCGAAAACGAAGATGGAACATTCGAAACATATCCAGATACACTTGTTGGTACAGACTCTCATACAACAATGATCAACGGTATCGGTGTTCTTGGATGGGGTGTAGGTGGTATCGAAGCCGAAGCAGGTATGCTTGGCCAACCTTCATATTTCCCGATTCCTGAAGTTATCGGTGTTAAACTTGTTGGCGAACTTCCGAACGGAACAACCGCAACTGACCTTGCACTTAAAGTGACTCAAACACTTCGTGCACATGGAGTTGTTGGTAAATTCGTTGAGTTCTTCGGACCTGGCGTTTCTAAATTACCACTTGCTGACCGTGCGACAATCGCAAACATGGCTCCTGAATACGGTGCAACTTGTGGTTTCTTCCCAGTTGACGAGGAGTCACTTGACTACATGCGTTTAACAGGACGTGAAGAAGACCATATCCAAGTCGTTAAGAAATATCTTGAAGAAAACGATATGTTCTTCACACCGGATAATGAAGAACCTACTTACACAGAAGTGATTGAGATCGATTTAACTAAAATCGAAGCGAACCTTGCTGGTCCGAAACGTCCGCAAGATATGATTCCACTAACAGAACTACAACGCTCTTTCAAAGATTCCGTTGTAGCTCCTGAAGGAAACCAAGGCTTCGGTCTTACTCCGAAGGAATTCGAAAAGAAAGCTACAGTTGAGTTTGCAGACGGCCGTACTGTCGGCATGAAAACAGGCGACCTTGCAATCGCAGCTATCACTTCTTGTACGAACACTTCCAACCCATACGTTATGTTAGGTGCTGGACTTGTTGCGAAGAAAGCTGTTGAAAAAGGACTTACACCTCCTGCATACGTGAAAACTTCACTTGCACCAGGTTCAAAAGTCGTTACTGGCTACCTTGAGGACTCAGGTCTTTCCAAATACTTGGATCAAATCGGATTCAACACAGTTGGTTACGGATGTACAACATGTATCGGAAACTCCGGTCCACTTCTTCCTGAAATCGAAAAAACGATTACAGAAAACGACCTATTAGTTTCTTCAGTACTTTCTGGTAACCGTAACTTTGAAGGACGTATCCACCCACTTGTGAAAGCGAACTACTTGGCTTCACCGCCACTTGTTGTTGCTTATGCACTTGCTGGAACTGTCGATATCGACTTCGAAAAAGATCCAATCGGTAAAGCAAAAGACGGCACAGACGTATACTTCAAAGATATCTGGCCAACATCGGAAGAAGTGAAGGAAGTTGTTAAAGCAACTGTAACACCTGATCTTTTCCGTAAAGAATATGCTCGCGTATTCACAGAAAACGAAGCTTGGAATGCAATCGAGACAACTGATGATTCATTATATGACTTCGATGAAAACTCGACGTATATCCAAAACCCACCGTTCTTCGAAGGCTTATCAAAAGAGCCTGCTGATATCGAAGCTCTTTCCGGACTTCGTGTAATCGGTAAGTTCGGTGATTCGATCACGACTGACCATATTTCACCTGCGGGCGCAATCGGTAAAGATACGCCAGCTGGTAAATACTTGCGCGAACGCGGCGTAGAGCCACGTTACTTCAATTCATACGGTTCCCGCCGTGGTAACCATGAAGTAATGATGCGCGGTACATTCGCGAACATCCGTATCCGTAACCAAATTGCAAAAGGTACAGAAGGTGGCTTCACTACTTACTGGCCGACGAAAGAAATCTGCCCAATCTATGACGCAGCTATGCGTTATCAGGAAGATGGAACAGGTCTTGCAATTCTTGCAGGTAAGGATTATGGTATGGGCTCTTCACGTGACTGGGCTGCAAAAGGTACTTCACTATTAGGTATCAAAACAGTTATCGCGGAAAGTTATGAGCGTATCCACCGTTCGAACCTTGTCATGATGGGTGTTCTTCCACTTCAATTCTTGAATGGGGAAAGCGCTGAAACACTTGGTCTAACAGGCGAAGAAGAAATCAGCGTAAACATCGCGGAAGGCGTAAAACCACGCGATATCCTGAAAGTGACAGCAACTTCAAAAGACGGCTCTGTAAAAGAATTCGACGTATTGGCTCGTTTCGACTCTGAAGTTGAAATCGACTACTACCGTCACGGCGGAATCCTTCAAATGGTTCTTCGTGATAAAATGAAGAATAACTAATATTATTTTAAAAGCGTCCGATTACATCGGACGCTTTTTTACATACTAAAATTCAGTGTTGACGGATCACAAAAGCTAACATATAATACAATACAATTAAGTTTCTATAAACGAGCTATGAGAAGGACATGAATCATTTCGAAAGCTTTACCAGAGAACAGGGCCTTGGCTGGAAGTCCTGTAGCGGATGAATTGATTTACCACCTTTAAGCTATCATAGGGGACTGCGTATTGCAGGAAACTATGATCGGGAGACCGTTATCGATTGAAGCGCCGAGCTTTTTAAGCATGGCGAAATTTGGGTGGCACCACGACCGCATTCGTCCCTATATTGGGGAGAATGCGGTCTTTTTTTATTTTAATATCAGTGTTGAGAAGGACATGAATCAATTCGGAAGTTTTGCCAGAGAACAGGATCACGGCTGAAAGTCCTGTAGCGGAATAATTGATTTACCACCTTTGAGCTATCGTAGGGGACTGCATATGCAGGAAACTATGATCGGGAGACCGTTATCAGTTGAGCGCTGCGCTTTTTAAGCATGGCGAAATTTGGGTGGCACCACGACCGCATTCGTCCCTTTACTGAGGGAAGAATGCGGTTTTTTATTTATATAAGACTAATTAATAGGAGGAATTACAATGTCAGTACAACTGGAGATTGAAAAAAGGAACCATCGAAAATTAGGTCAAGAACTTGAATTGTTCATGTCGTCAGAAGAAGCGCCGGGCATGCCGTTTTATTTACCAAAAGGGATGGTTTTACGGAATGAGTTGGAGCAATTTTGGAAACGGAAGCATGAGGAAGCAGGCTATGAAGAGATTAAAACACCGATCATGATGAAGCAAGGATTATGGGAACAATCCGGTCATTGGGATCACTATCATGAGAACATGTATTTTTCGGATGTGGATGAACAGCAGTATGCATTGAAACCGATGAATTGTCCGGGTGCGATGCTGATTTTTAATCACAAACGAAGAAGTTACCGGGAAATACCGATCCGTTATGCAGAATTAGGTTTAGTGCATCGCCATGAATTATCAGGCTCTTTGAATGGACTATTGCGAGTACGTGCATTTACACAAGACGATGCACATCTATTTGTCCGGAAAGATCAAATTCAACGGGAAGTCGATAGTGTATTGGATTTGATAGACGATATCTACTCGGAGTTCGGTTTCAGTTATGAAGTCGAATTATCGACAAGACCGGAAAATTTTATGGGCTCCATCGATTTATGGGATGAAGCGGAACAGTCATTGGAAGATGTGTTGAAACAGCGGGGAGTGGCTTATCGTATTAACGAAGGAGATGGCGCGTTTTATGGTCCGAAAATTGATTTTCATATATTGGATTCATTAGGACGGAGTTGGCAATGTGGAACTGTGCAACTGGATTTCCAAATGCCGGAGAAATTTAATTGCAGATATATTAATGAAAAGAATGAACTTGAATATCCGATCATTATCCATAGGGCTATTTTCGGATCAGTAGAGAGATTCCTTGCAATTTTGGTGGAGCACTACGCGGGAGAGTTCCCATTATGGCTCGCACCTGAGCAAGTAAGAATCATACCGATTGCAGATAAGCATGTTGCTTATGCTCAGGAAGTGAAAAAGGGGCTTGCAGCAAAGGGATTCCGTGTTAACGTGGACGATCGAGCTGAAAAGATGGGGTTGAAAATTAGAGAATCAGAGAAGCAGAAGGTTCCTTATATGATGATTGTTGGTGATCAGGAAGTTGAAAAACAAATGGTTTCAGTTCGGAAGCGAAAAGAAGGTGACCTTGGTCAGTTAGTCATTGAGGATGTCTTAGACTTATTAAAAGTAGAATAAGAAAAGAGTGCCGACATGAGCACTCTTTCCTTATTAGCCTCTTGTTAGTCCGAATGTACAAATTCAATTTTCCTACATTCATACAGTCCATTTTGAAATTCATACGTAAGATGAAAACTCCCTATATATCCACCAGCGGGTGCGATCTGGGCACCGACGATGGCCATCAATTTGTTATCAATAACTTCAAATCGTATCAAGTTATCTGTAACGACATCGGAAAATAAATTCTTTGGTTCTATCCTTAATTTGTCTATTTTTATGACCGTCTTTTCATTTCCAATAGTAATAGTGGCTACCGATTTGGTCAACTTCGTTTTCACGTTCTTCAAAAGAATCGCCATTGGATTATCAACAATCATTTCCCTATATACATTGCCGATATTTGTTTCCGTATTATGCAGGACATGAACCTCTTGAAGAATAGTTCCAGTACCATACCCTTTAGTTAAAATGATGATTAATTCTTTTTCTCCATCATGATTAATATCGCTGTAAATCAATTGCGGCCAATAGCTCTCATTTGACACATTGATCCAAAACGGGAAGTATTGAATAGCTCCATTTGCCTCTAATCGGAATTTCTCCAGATTGCCTTCTCTCTCAGTCGCATATAAATAGATATATGCTTCCGGTATTTTCCCAACAACTTCTTCACCGGACATGGACTTTACTGGTTTTATCATAAGTACTATCAAACAGGCTGCTACGCAACATACTAACACCCGATTCATATAACACCTCATTACTGTTTGGTTTAGTATGATCAAAATACTTTGGATTATTTCTTTCGTATTGAATAGCAGTTCCCCAATCAGCAATAATCACCTCTCTTTTGTATAATGTTCAAGAGAGGTGATGACATGTTTATCAGTGAAAAAGAAATAGAAATTCGATATGCAGAAACCGACCAGATGGGGGTCGTCTATCACGCGAATTACTTAGTCTGGATGGAAATTGGGCGCACAAGCCTCATACAGGATTTAGGCTTTACATATGCCGGCCTCGAAGCAGAAGGCTATCTTTCTCCGGTTATTGACTTATCCATCCAATATAAGGCTGCTATGCGGTACGGACAAAAGGCGACCGTGCGTACATGGGTTGAGTCGCATGGAAAGCTGCGCACGGTTTATGGCTATGAAATTTTGCATGAAAATGGTACCATTGCAGCAACCGCCACTTCCGAACATATTTTAGTGAAGAGGGACAGCTTCAGACCGGTTTCATTGATGAAAATTGATCCTGCATGGGATGCTAAGTATATGGAAATCTGCCGGGTGACAGACTAATGGCGTTCGGTATCAATCGTGCGGAATTGAAAGCTTGGAAAGAAAAAGTTCGGAACGAAGAGATTGCTTTTCTTACCCATTACTGGATTGACGATCGCTTTCCTGGGTGTAAAACGGTGACAAAAGTGGGATGTACGAATCTTGATAAATTGATTGAATGGGGTAAAACATATGGGTTGAAGCCAGAATGGATTGACCACCGCAAGGATTATCCCCATTATGATTTGTTCGGAAAAATTGAACTGAAAGCATTACTTGATGCAGGGTTAATTGATCAAGCACATCGATTTAATTTACTAGATAAGCATGAGGGATAGCCCTTCATGCTTATTTGTTTTGCCTAAAGCGAATCTCCGCTAATGCATACAACTAATAGTAGGGGAATGTCTTGAGGAAGTGGGTGCAGTAGAGATGGAAACAATTCTATTTATCGGATCCGCGACTTCCGGATCGAGTTTGGATGCATTTGAAGCTGCCAATCGATTGGGCTATGGAACCATACTGGTTACAAACCGCAAGACGTTTATCCACAATAAAAACAATTTCCCCTTCATCGACAAAGTGATTTATGTGGATGTAATGGATGAAGACACGATTAGAAAACAGATTTTATATTTGATAGATACAACATACACACTCCAAGCCATCATCAGTTTTGTAGATCCATATACCTCTTTAGCCGCAAGACTTTCCAATGAGTATTGCGATTCCTCCATCTCATCCGATGCCTTACAAATACTTGAAGATAAATCCACTACACGCGAAGTATTAAAAGATCATCCTGCAACTTGTGAATTTAAAGTTATCAATGGAAAACAGTTAATTCATTCATCAATGGACTATCCTTTCGTGTTGAAAAAACCGGTTTCCAATGGTTCAAAAGATGTTTATTTAATAGAAAATGAAGTGCACTTAAATGCCGCCCTGAAAAAGATGGCAACACAACACCCAGTAATCATTGAAGAATTTATCGATGGAGACCAATATGTCATTGAAACGCTTGTTTGTAACGGTTTGCCTATCATTGTCGCGATTATAAAACAGGAAATATCGATGGACTATACATTCATCGTAACGGGATATGAAGTCGTCATCAAAATGGATAATGTCATCTACCGTGATCTATGGAAATCAGTCATTTCAATCCTTCGTGAAATTGGTCTAAAACATGGTGCGTGCCATCTTGAAATGCGTCTTTCAAAAAAAGGATGGAAGCTGATTGAGATTAATCCAAGAATCTCTGGTGGAGCTATGAACAGAATGATCTATGAGGCACTTGGTGTCAATCTTGTTAAAGAGACGGTCAAACTTTATCTCGGAATGGAACCGGATCTCCTTGTAAGAAAATGTCAACCGATCTATACATCTTTTATTACACTCCATAACTATGGGTATTTGCTCGGGATTGAAGGTGAACATGAAGCCGCATCATCAACCGGAATTGTCGATATCCATCTACGACCTGTGATTGGCACTCTGATAATGCCGCCTATATCGATGGGGCAACGATATGGCTATGTAATGGCTATAGGAAATACTTCTGTTGAAGCTAAGGCAAGGGCAGAAATGGCCGCAAGATGTATAAAGTTTTATATTGAGCCGATATAAACGCAATGACAACCTACATAAAGGGAGGGGTAATAGATGACGAAATGCTGCATTTGCGTTGAAATGAAAGAGCTTCTAAAAGAGCAGAAATTGCTTTCCCACTTCGGGAAAGGATTCAAGTTTATTCATATGCCCAAATGTAAGGACACGATTCCACTCGTGCTACAGTCAGGTGAAGATTTTGATTATTTTACTGCGATGATCGAAGGTGGAACTACGCCTTATTTCAGATTGGAAAAGATTGATGAATCAAGTTGTTGCGCTCAATTGAGACTGCTAAAACCAGTCGATTTTAAAGGGCGGCTCGCTATGACGGAAAAAGATTTATACACATTGAAAAAAACTTCCCACTGCATCCACGTAGAACTTTGCTGCTTCTGCGCATTCACCCCACTTTCCATAGACCTGCTTGACCGTCCCCTACCAATAATCGAATCAAAAACCTAAAAACTAATTCCTGTTTTGTAAACTCTTGTCCTTGTCGTTCTACATTCAAATGAATGTATTATATAGAGCCACTAAAAAGGAGATAGACTATGACAATAATAGGAATGTTACATCATCGGAAAGACCCGGAAACAGTTATAAAGGCATATGCATTTGCTGCCGTAGCTGAAGCCGAGGGTGCGAATTTTTTTTACTTTTCTCCGGGGGAAGTAAACTTAGTCAATCGCACCATCAGAGGACAAGTGTACGAAAAAGGTAAATGGCAAACAAAAATAATGCCATATCCAAACGTCATCTACAATGCGGGTAGCCCCGAAAAACTATCAAAATCAAAAGAAATCATCAACCAGTTAAGAAAAGATATCCCATTTACAACCTACTCAATTGGAAATAAATGGAGTGTCAATCGAAGGTTAAAAGAGGCGAAGGACTTTGCCAGTTATCTAATACCAACCGAAGTCGTAAAAAACTCAGATCATTTCATGACATTCATTGCCGCATTTGAGAAAGTAGTCTTTAAACCGATCGATGGGCGAAAAGGAAAAGGCATCTTTTTCATCATCCAGGAAGGTAATCGTTTTACGGTGCGAGGCGATGGGACATATAAAAGTTATACTGTTGCACAATTAAATGCTTTCATTAAACAGAAATTATCGCAAGGTACTTTCATCATCCAGCCCTATATCCAGTCGGTCACAAAATCTGGGCAAGTGTTTGACTTCAGATTGCATGTTCAAAAAAACGGCAAAGGTGAATGGGTAATTACGACAATTTATCCACGTGTCGCTCCAAAAGGTTCAATTATTGCAAATATTAATAGTGGCGGCTATACGAATTATTTGGAGCCATTCTTGGAACAGGAATTTAAAGATGATGCATTTAATATTAAAAAGAAATTGGAGTATTTCTCCCTATCACTTGCAAAACATTTGGATGAACTTCAAATGGAGAAATATGGCGAAGTAATTGATGAAATTGGGATTGATATCGGGATGGATCAAGACCAGAAGTTATGGATTTATGAGGTGAACTGGCGTCCAGGCTGTCCGCCTGCATTCTATTTAGAATTGGATGTTGTAAAAAATACGATACAATATGCAATGTATATCGCCAATAATCAACAAGCCATCAAACAGAAAATCAGGGAAGCGAAACGAAGAGGGGCAAAGAAGGAACAAACTACTCCTATTATTGCCATAACCGGAAGTGCAGGTAAAACGACGACAAAAGCATTTTTATCGTCCATTCTATCGAAAAAATGGAATGTCTTTGAGTCAAAAGATTATTGGAATACGACGGAGCATACGAAACAACACGCTGCGGAAATCAATTCCTCACATCAAGCAGTCGTTCTTGAGTATGGTATGGCGTATCCCGGTGTCATTACAGAGCATTGCCAAATTATCCAGCCTAATATGTCCATTGTAACAAACGTCGGTCTTGCACATGTCGGAAATTTTAATGGCGATCCACGTGGAGTGGCAAAAGCAAAATCCGAATTAATACATGGGATGGATCAATCAGGAGTACTTTGCTTGAACCGAGATAATGACAATTCACGATTTTTAGAGACGGAGAATTTTAAAGGAAAAACGATTACAATCGGTATAAAAAGACACGCGAACTATCGAGCATACGACGTCAAATATACCGACCAGGGCATGACTTTTAAAATGAAACTGCAAAATGAAGAAATTGAATTGTTCATCCCGATATTCGGGGAGCATCATGTGTATAACGCGTTATCTGCAATTGCAATTGCAGATCATTTAGGATTTTCTCCAATGGAGATCAAGACCGGTCTTCTATTCAAAAAGCCTCCAAGAAGGTTGACGATTTATAATTGTAAGGACAATATTACAATGATTGACGATACGGTCCATTCACATCCTGAAGGCGTTCGGGCAGCATTAGATGTATTGAAGAACCTTGCAAAGCATCGAACTATTGCCATTATCGGTCAAATGAGGGAGTTGGGTGATATTCGGGAAAGGGAGTACCGAAAATTAGGGGATTATATAGAGCAACAAGGGATTGACATATTGATCACATACGGATTTAGGACCGAGGAAATCGGGGACCAAGCGGAAAGGCAAGGAATGCCCGCTCGGAATATCTATCATTTTACAGATCGTGAGAAACTGCATGATTTATTGTCAAAACTGATTAAGAAAGACGATACCATCCTTATCAAAGGGGCAAGCAAGACCAATATGTTCGAAACGGTAAAATTTATAGATAAAAAGTATAGTTAAATAGTAAAGAGGACTTCTTTAGCGGAAGTCCTCTTTACTGTTGTTCTTTAACATGAAATTGTATTTCTTCTACAGCCTTCTTTGCAAAACCTTTTGCCTCTTCCAACGTTCTTCCTTGCGCGATGACATAAGCATATCTGTGACCCATCGATAGTGGCGGCATGAGCAATGTCCCTTTTTTGGGCTTCACATACACTTCCACAATTCCAGGCAATTTTCGGGCCCTGTTTTTACCGGTAACTTTTTCCAAAATTCCTTTCTGTTCCACGATAACGTATTGAGTAAATACAAAGTTCCTCTGTGTAACAATTAGAGAAGGTTGTTCGCCTAAGTATAATTTTAAGGTTTCTTCGGTTAGGTCATATCCGAAGGCAGCTTTCAACATGTTATTCATTGCACCGCCTGAAATGCGGGGGTTGATTTCGATTAAGCGCCAGCCATTTGTCGTCAATCGCATCTCGACATGGAGGGCACCGTTTTCAATCTCCAACTCCTCCACAATTGACTTCAAAACTTCCATTACACCATCGTTCACCTGCCTTGGAACGACAGCAAGAACCCCATATCCGGTAATTATGAACCTCTTTCCGAACGTTATTTCTTGTTTGATCACTCCAGCAATCTTTATATCTTTATGATGAACAATCGCCTCCACTAAATACTGATCACCTTCAATGAATTCCTCGATAATTACGGCTTCCGTGGGATTCCTCTCTTGGAACTTAAGTATATGACGTTCCAATTGCTGTAGATTGGTCGCGCGCAGTACATCCTTGGAACCAGTGGATGACGCCGTTTTCACAATCATAGGGAAGTCAGGCAGCCCTTCAATACTTTTCAACTCAAGTTTACTGCCTGGGTCAATTGTTACGTATTTCGGGGAGTAAGGAAGCCCTTTTAGTTTATCCCTTGTCCCCGCCTTATTTTCCATAATAAGTGCGGCGTTTGAAGATGTGCCATTCGGGCAAAATTCTTCACATAGTTTCAGTGCTCTGGCGACATTTGAGTCAACAAAGCTTGCAATCGTCATAATTTCATTTCCCTTGGACTTCAATGTTAGAATCTCTTTTTTCATCTCTACCAAATTTGTTACATCGACGAACACCATTTCATGAACATCCATATACTCTTTCCGTTGTTGAATCTGCTTTTCATTGCTTGTAAAGAGCACAGTAAAATAACCAAGCCGAACAGCAGACCTAATTGCTTCCCGACTTGAGCCCGATTTATTTGTACCGATAAATATGATTGTTTTCAAAAAGCCCACTCCTTCATAATTAAGACGACTCTTTATAGGTTATGAGGAAAGCTTCCCAATGCATGGTTATACATCATGCGGCTAATTAATAATTCATCCATGTTTATCGTACAAGCTGCTGAACGGTTGCCGCATATTATGATAAAAGGAAGAAGGGAGTGAATCCATTGAAACCATTATCGATTGGATACATTAAACAAGTAATAGCAGGAGAGTTGCTTCAAGGCTCTGATGATATGTTTGTACAACATGGTGCATATCGTCTTAAACAGGTCAGACATACACATACAATTCTCTTTTTAAAAGGGAAAATCATAAAATGGGATCGTTTAAGACCTTATTTTCCAATTGCAATAGTCACTGAATATGGTAGGCAAACGAACGAACGAGACGAGGACGTAACAATTATTAAAGTTAAAGATTTGGAGGAGTCCTATTGGAAGTTCATTAAAGATTATCGTAAAAGCATTGATATTCCAGTTATTGCTGTTACGGGCACTTCCGGTAAAACGACAACGAAAGAAATTATACGCCATCTTTTAATGGCCGATAGAAAAATCGCCTTTACAAATAGTACAAATAACTCCCGGACGGTGCATTTAGCGAATCTGCTTAGTATCGATGAAAACACCGAAGCTGCCGTGTTTGAAACCGCTGTTGGTGCTCCAGGTGACATATTGAATGCGGCTGCATATATAAAGCCGACTATCGGAATTATAACGAACATAGGAGAACATCATTTGAATTATTGCAAAACACTAAAAGACTATATCGAAGCAAAGGGAGAGATGATTCGTTCCATTCAACCTGGCGGTATTCTCATCCTAAATGTTGACGATGAAAGAACAATCCAACTTGACAAAAACCAGTTTACTGGAAAAGTACTTACTTTCGGCATTCATAATTCATGTAAATATCGAGCAAGTAATATCATTTATTCCACTGATGGTATGCATTTCACCCTTGAACACAATCAGATGATTTACCGAATGTTCGTTCCGGGACTTGGCGAACACCAAGTATACAA
This sequence comes from Sporosarcina sp. FSL W8-0480, assembly GCF_037963765.1. GTDB lineage: Bacteria > Bacillota > Bacilli > Bacillales_A > Planococcaceae > Sporosarcina. The sequence goes on from NZ_CP150166.1 coordinate 2,100,501, forward strand.
TGCCTTGGCGGCGATTGTTGCTGTTCACCAAATTGGTATGAGCTTTATGGAAATTAAAGATCGCTTGAAATCATTTGAAACTTTGAATAGGCAAATGCAAGTTTGTGTTGGGCCCAATGGATCGACAATTATCGATGATTCATGGAGCATTACTACCACTTCCCTAAAAGCGGCATTAGAGGTACTTAAAAACGTAGGGAAAGACAAGAGGAAAATTGCAATAATCGGAACAATTACTGATTTGGGATCATGGGGATATATCATTCATCAACGAGCAGGGGAAATTATCGCCAAAAGTGAAGTAGATTGTCTTATCACAATTGGTAAACATGCAAAGATTATGGGGGAAACCGCGGGTAAACTGAATCCTACAATAGAGGTTCATTCCTTTAATAATCATATTCTTGCATACCCTTTTCTCAGAAATATGACTGACCAATCTACAGTTGTACTGGTAAAGGGAGATATGTACAGTGAAGCAGTAAAAAAATTGGCGATGCTTTTACGAAAATAATAGTCATTGGTGATCGGACTATTATTTTGTAGGATTTAGGACAAACACCAAGCTCAACTCATCCAGTAACTAATATAGTAATGTAGATCAATTATAAGGGAGGGAATAATTATGGGGTTAATTTGTGATTGTAGTGTTGTTGTCAATGCCCTGTCCGTAGATAACAATGTTAAATTTCAAAGAGTAGACGGTACAGTTAAAGGTGATTTGAAGTATTTGGCAAATGTCTGCGACAATAATTTGGATGCTTCCAGTTTAACGTTACGATTTACAGATAAAGAGCAAGCGGGGGGAGTAGACAGAAGCTTCCTATTTGTAGCTGGGACAATCACTTCAGTTGTATGTAGAAAAATCTGCATGAATTGTGAGGTCACCGTAACAGGAACTGGAACAGTCGGAGGCGTAACCTATCCATTTGAAGCAGTCTTCAGGGATCAGGTTGCATCTTCAAATGTTGATGATGTACAAAGTTTTGTCATCACAGGATTCTTTGACCAAAATGGAGCAGCACCGGTTCCACAGGGGTCAATAGTCGCCGTCGGCTGTGTTTAATGTAGGTATACAATTGTTTGTTATTCGAATACTCGTAAAGGAGGGAAATCTATGAAGGGAATTCGTGGCCGTTACGGTCAAATGAAAGTGCTGGAGCAGGAATTAGGTTCAACGGTTCGTCTACCAGAAATTAGGAGTTTTTCGAAGGTTAATTTGAATCGTTCTATTTTGCGCCAAGAAGTTATCAGTATAAAATCGTTATTCGGCCCTCAAGAGATCAAAGTGGATCCTGTTTCAAATTCTCCATCAATAATTGTAAACGACAACAATCAACTTTCTTTTGCAAATAGCGAAGAAGTCTACGAATACTTGATTGACCATGCATTCACAAAACAGCATTATGTTATACAAACCGTTCCGGTAACTAATCTCTCCGTACCTCATCATCACCGGTTTACCCTTCATAGAATTTCCTCGTCAGCCAATTGGAAAGTTGTTCATCATACAATGATCGATGGCAACGGATTTGGAAGGATCAGATATGCAATTCCTATATGGAAAGCTATAAAATTGGTAAAACGCATAGTTTATATACTTGGAAAACACTATCCCTCCTGTAATACGATTGCAGTTGAGGTCATGCAAAACAAAATGGGTGAACTTTTTATTACCGATACGGTTCTCCATGAACGTAATAGTAAATGGAGTCAATATCTATCTCTATGTAGTGATAGGGCGTTGCGTAGCTACATGCCTAAAACAGAACTATTTACAAATCGTTCTCTGAAAAAACTTTTAGGATCATATAAACAAGTGGTTTTGAAACCATGTATCGGCCAACAAGGTAAAGGGATCGTAAAAATTACCGTATTAGATGATAAAACCTATGAAATTCACGACAAAAGAAAAAAAACAATAGAAAAGAATTTTACGGAACTTCTTTGCTATCTCCGTGAACAGTATCTAAATGAAAATGATTATATCGTTCAACAATACATCAATATAGCCAAAATAGATGATCGACCCTTTGATGTGCGTGTCATGACTCAAATCAATGAGCAGGAATGGATCATAACTGGCAAATTAGTTAAAGTGGCGGCAAGAGAATTCTTCATTTCTAATCGAGCAAGTAAATTACTTACACTTGATGAAGCATTAAGACTGTCTGATAGTCGTATTACCTTAAGTAAATGCGAATTTTTGATAGATAAAATTTGCAGGAAATCATCTATGATCCTTGCAAATAATTACGAAGGAATAACAATTATCGGCTTTGATGTCGCTATCGATAATCGCGGGGCAGTATGGATTATCGAAGGGAATTTTGCTCCTTCCACAGCAATGTTTTACAAATTTGACGGCAACAAAGCATATGAAACTATTTACAAATATATTAGAAAAAATAAAAATAGGATCTCAACGCTGTCCAATCGAGAGGAGGAGAAAACTTGAAACCACTTACAGTAAAAACTCTTCGTAAAGTGTTGGAAGGCAAAATAATCTACGGTTCAGATGACTGGGATGTGAGCGACGTCATTTACTACAAACGTCATGATCACGCCAATCGGAACACAATGCTATTCGTAAGCCGGAATGATGAAATAAATTGGGACATGATCAATAAAAAGGGTCCGTCCCTGATTGTTACTGATAAGACTGATATTGCTATACCTAATGTAGCAAATACAACCGTCATGCAAGTCATGAGTTTAGTGAAGTCGTATTGGAAGTTTATAACTTACTATCGTAATCTATTTCAAATTCCAGTTGTTACAATAACTGGAACGTGTGGAAAAACAACTGTAAAAGATATGATAAGACATACACTTCTTGAAACAAAGAATGTCCATTCCTCCCTCAGTAGTAAGAACGAACCAAGACGTTCACTTCCTTATTTGATGGGAATAGATGATCAAACGGAGGCGGCTGTTTTTGAACATGGACTCGGCAATTCGGGTAATATCAAACACCAATGCATGATTTATCAGCCAACAATTGGAATCATTACTACGATTGGAGTTCATCATTTGGACGGTTGCGGAAACTTGGAAGGGTATATTCGGGCAAAAGAAGAAATAGTAGGCGGCATTAAAGAAGGGGGAACCCTCATTTTAAATGCTGACGATGAAAATACGAAGAAACTACGGCTCAATAATTTCAAAGGAAAGATCATCTATTTTGGGACATCCGGCAAATCCCATTTCAAGGCGGCACGCATTAAGTTTACAGACGGAGGAATGAGTTTTATACTCCGTACAGGAAATCGTAACTATAAAGCTTTTATCCCTGGATATGGGGAACATCAGGTTAGCAATGCACTCGCAGCAATAGCCGCAGTCCATGAAATGGGGATGGATATAAAGGCAGCAATTTCTCGTCTGAAAACGTTCAGGAACATGGATAGACATTTGGAGTTTTCGAAGGGTATCAATGGAAGCACAATCATTGATGATACGTGGACGAATAACCCTACATCCGTAGAGGCTGCTTTGAAAGTACTCGATTCCATCGGAAAAAACAAAAATGTAGTGTTGATTCTTGGAGATATCAATCGATTGGGAAACTTTGAGAAGCAGTACCATAGGGAAATTGGGAGTATGATTGCGAAAAGGAAAATTGGAACGTTGATCACGATTGGAAAAAAAGCGGTGGAGATTGCTAATCAGGCAAGGAAAGATGGAAGCACGGCTACTATTATGAGTTATGAGCATGTGAATGAGATTGGTAGTAGGGTGGATCATCTTTTGGATGAAAAATCGCTTGTACTTATTAAAGGGCCTATGTCAAGCCGTGGAATGATTGAATTTGCTAAAAGACTAAAGAGGTAAAAGGTAAAAAAAGAAGCATCCAACGCAAATGCGAAGATGCTTCTTTTTATTAGTTAGTGATTACACGACGGGCTTGTACGTAGTTTTTGGATGCCCATGTTGAAGAAAGGCTTTGTTTTTCCACTTTGCCTGTTGTGGATAGGCTGATGAATTGGTTGTTGCCCATGTAAATCCCGGTTTGTGTAATTCGTGTACCTTTATTGTCAGTGGAGAACAACAGAAGATCTCCTTTTTGTAGATTTGATTTTAATACGGATGTACCTACTTGCGCCTGTTGGGCTGCCATTTTGTATTTCAGGTCAATGCCTTCTTGTTTATACACATAATACGTGAAGCCAGCACCCGTGAAAGTTAATGTATTTTCATTATAGACATACCCGAATTTCGCTTTATTCGTTAGACTTTCCGCGAAGTTGACAAGTTTATCTGCCGTTGTTGTAGCAGGTAATGATGGTTCGGATGGCTGTGACGGTTCAGTAGGGTTGTTTGGAACGGATTCCGTAAATACCCTTTTAGCAGTAATATAGTGATCCTTATAATAATCTGCCAAGAGAACTCGTGTAATGACGCCACCAGTCGTTGGAATTACAACACGGTGTTCACCAGCGTAAATTCCGACTAAACTTGCAGTTGTTGAACCCGTTACACTATTGAAGAAAACAAGGTCCCCTTTTTTCAAATTGGATTTTGATACAGTTGTCCCTTTGCTTTGTAGATCACGTATACTTTTCGCATCAAGTGTTGTACCGTTTTGTTTGTAAACATAATTGACAAAACCAGTACTTGTAAACTTCCTAAGAGACTCATTGTTGACTGAACCGATTGTAACTTGGTCTTTCAAATCATAAGCAAGTTCTGTAATTATATCGCCTTTTGTTGCAGGGTTAGAAGAGAGAAGGCTTGGAATGACACGAGTTGCACCGTAATAATTATCTGTGTAATACGGTTTGCTGTTCAAGTCAGAGATTACGATGTTTTGTTGCGGATCTGCCATATGGATTACTTTATTGTCACCAATATACATTGCGACGTGGTCAGGATCCGTTCCCGTTTTTTTGCTCTTAAAGAATAGCAAGTCTCCTTTTTTCCATTGACCTTTTGCTACTGGTGTACCTTGTTGCATCATATAGTTTTCATTGTATGTTGCAAGGTCTACACCGCTTTTCTCGAAAACGTACATGAGAAATGTTGCACATGAGAATTTATATGGATATGTTGGCTTGTATTCGGCAGTGCTATATGTAGCCTTTCCAATCAAGCTTTTTGCAAATTGGATTAATTGATCGGCTTTAGCATCTACTACTTGTTGTGATTGTTGTGAGGTTACTGTGGCAGCTGAGACGGTATTATTATTATGTTGATATGTTGGTATTGTTAGTGATGTGACAGTTACGCATGTGATTAATGCGGCTGATAAGAGTTTACGTTTCATCATGAATCCTCCTAAATTAGTTTTCTTACTCTACGGACTGATAGTAGCATAGAAAAAGAGGGGATTCTGAAGGGAATATTCACCAACGAACGGAACAGGTTTCGGAAATGCCTGTGAATTCTGGTGTCGTTGCTCTTCTTTACAAATAGATTACAAGCGAAAAAAGGAGAATTTAGGAAGAAATATTAAACAAAAATAATAAAAAGCGTGTGGCTGTTTGCCTTCACGCTTTTTTGTAGGTGTAAATTAATTCATTAATTTTAGGGTCGACGTTGACATGGAGATCGTGTTCATCGAAGAACCAATGGTCTCTTCGTTCGATAAAGAAGTGAATATCTTCTTTTATAGTCTCTACTACAGCTTCGTCGGGTTGTTCTTTTGTAACTCCGAGGGAAAAGCCGTCGTGCAATGGGCTTGAACCACCGTATCTTGCAAAGAATTTAATGTATTCTCCAGGTCTCGCTTCCATTTCATCTTTAAACCAAATTAATGCCTCGTCTGATAATATGATTTTCAATTGATCATCACGCCTTTCGGTAGATGCCTCTATTGTATTACAACCACTTTACTTTAGGCTCAGTTCCTGCTTTGATCCTTGTAATGTTTGCACGATGCCTATAGAAAATGAAGATTCCCATAAGGCCAATTATAATCATTAAAGAGTAGTCGCCAGTCCAAACGTAAAAAATAAAACTATATATAAATGCAACGACCGCCACAATCATTGAAGATAATGAAACCATTTTAGTGATTTTTAAAGCGAGTAGGAATGTAAGTAGTACGATGATGAAAATTGGCCAGTTATAGCCTAAAAGTACTCCACCTGAAGTGGCAACGGCCTTGCCACCTTTGAATCCCGCAAAGATAGGGAAAATATGACCTAAAACTGCACAAAAGCCAAGTACAAGTGGGTGAATGCCTGTATTGCTGAATATAGGTAACAGTACAAGGAGGACGGCGGCTGTACCTTTTAGAATATCAAGGATGGTAACGACCAGTCCCGCTGTTCTACCAAGCACGCGAAATGTATTTGTACCACCTAAATTCCCGCTGCCATGCTCCCGCACATCTGTTTTGTAGAAAAGCTTGCCCACCCATAATGCTGAGGGAATGGAGCCAAGTAAATAAGCTATTAGTATTAGAATGATATTTTCCATAGTAGGTCCCCTTTTAGTTTCTTTGGTTCAAGTCTAACAGAACGCTGAGACTCCGACAATGGAAGGATTTAAGTTGCGCGAAATATTTACCTGTCCTAACAGTTTCTAATGATCTTCTATAACTAAGTTTTTCCTTATCTAATTGCAATAAACGACTTTCTTCTATACAATTAATTGAGCATGCTTCCTGAAACGTTGATTTGACAAGCTTTACAGGAAGCGATACGATATTATATACACAAAAAGAGAACATTCGTTTGATGGGGGTTGCGATTTGACGAAAGAGCAAGAAGTATATGCATATGATGATGACTCCATCCAAGTCCTTGAGGGCCTTGATGCAGTTCGAAAAAGACCAGGGATGTATATTGGTTCAACCGACTCCCGTGGACTTCATCACCTTGTTTATGAAATTGTAGATAACGCGGTGGATGAGGCACTTGCAGGATTTGGTTCTGAAATAGATGTGACAATTCATGCAGATGGTAGTATTGGTATCCGAGACTTCGGACGAGGAATGCCTACTGGGATGCACAAAACTGGAAAACCGACAACGGAAGTCATTCTGACAGTCCTTCACGCGGGAGGGAAGTTTGGTCAAGGCGGTTATAAGACAAGTGGTGGTTTGCACGGAGTTGGTGCTTCTGTCGTTAATGCGTTATCGGAATGGCTTGAAGTGACGATCTTCCGTGAAGGTAAGAAATTTCGCCAACGCTTTGAAAACGGTGGAAAACCGGTTACTACATTGGAAGAGATCGGTACTACACGTGAAAAAGGTACTTTGATACATTTCAAACCAGATCCATTAATCTTTTCGACGATTAAATATCAGTATGAGATTCTATCAGAGCGTTTACGGGAATCAGCATTCCTTTTGAAAGGTTTGAAAATTGTTCTACAAGAAGAAGGAACTGAAAAGCACGACGTCTTTCATTATGAATCCGGTATTAAAGCTTTCATTGACTATCTAAATGAGGAAAAGGATGTTCTACATGAGGTCGCATACCTTGAAGGAGAGTCAGAAGGAATTGAAGTGGAATTTGCATTTCAGTTTACGGATGGCTATTCGGAAACGATTCTATCCTTCGTAAATAATGTGCGGACAAAAGACGGGGGAACACATGAAACCGGCGCAAAGACTGCAATGACTCGTGTTTTCAATGAATATGCAAGGAAAACCGGTTTATTAAAAGAGAAGGATAAGAACCTTGATGGTTCTGATATTCGTGAAGGGGTTTCTGCAATTGTTTCTGTCCGGATTCCTGAGGAGATTCTACAGTTTGAAGGTCAAACAAAAGGGAAGTTAGGGACAAGCGAAGCAAGAACCGCTACAGATGCAATCATTTCACAGCATCTTCTATATTTCCTTGAAGAGAACGCGGAACTGAGTGCCAATCTGATACGAAAAGCTGTGAGGGCACAACAAGCACGGGAAGCTGCGCGTAAGGCAAGAGAAGACGCACGTTCTGGAAAGAAACGTAGACGTTCCGATACTTTGTTAACAGGGAAACTAACTCCTGCCCAATCAAGAAATGCGGCAAAGAATGAACTATACCTTGTCGAAGGGGATTCAGCAGGGGGTTCCGCAAAACAGGGTAGGGATCGGACATTCCAAGCGATTTTGCCACTTCGGGGAAAAGTCATCAACACCGAAAAAGCAAAATTAGAAGATATAATGAAGAATGAGGAAATCAACACGATCATCCATGCAATTGGTGGGGGAGTCGGCGCGGATTTCCAAATTGACGATATCGCGTACGATAAAGTGATTATCATGACCGATGCGGATACTGACGGAGCGCATATACAAGTGCTTCTTCTAACATTCTTTTACCGCTATATGAAGCCTTTGATCGAGGCTGGAAAAGTGTATATCGCTTTGCCTCCGTTATATAAGGTCTTCAAAGGTACCGGTAAAAAAGAAGTGGTTGAATATGCATGGACTGAATCGGACCTTGACGCTGCCATTAAAAAGGTCGGACGTGGTTATATGCTTCAGCGCTACAAGGGACTTGGTGAAATGAACGCTGATCAACTTTGGGATACGACGATGAATCCTGAAACACGGACATTAATCAGGGTCACTATTGAAGATGGTGCTCAATCGGAAAGACGTGTGACAACACTAATGGGCGATAAAGTAGAACCAAGAAGGAAATGGATAGAAAGCAACGTGGATTTTGGAACTGAAGAACATAATATTTTGGAAAATGAACATTTGCATGTTGATGAGGGGGATTATAAATGACTTCAACTGAGCGTTATCAAGATCTGCCCCTTGAAGAAGTAATTGGTGATCGTTTTGGCCGTTACAGTAAATATATTATTCAAGACCGCGCTTTACCTGATGCACGGGATGGTTTAAAACCTGTACAAAGACGTATTTTATACGCGATGTTCCATGAAGGGAATACACACGACAAAGCATTCCGGAAATCCGCAAAAACGGTCGGAAATGTTATCGGTAACTATCATCCTCATGGGGACTCATCCGTTTATGATGCAATGGTTCGTATGAGCCAAGAATGGAAGCTGCGTCATTTAATGGTAGAAATGCATGGAAATAACGGCTCTGTGGACGGCGATCCAGCAGCCGCCATGCGTTATACAGAGGCAAGACTTTCAGCGATTGCTGCGGAAATGTTACGAGATATCGGAAAGGAAACGGTGGAGTTTGTTCCGAACTTCGACGATACAGAGCCAGAACCAACAGTGCTTCCAGCTCGTTTTCCAAACTTGCTAGTAAACGGTTCAACTGGGATTTCTGCAGGGTATGCGACAGATATTCCACCACATGCCCTCCATGAAGTAATTGATGCCGTCCTGATGAGGATGGATAATCCGAATGTGACAGTCGATGAATTGATGACTGTTATTAAGGGCCCGGATTTTCCGACAGGTGCAATTATTCAAGGTACAGGTGGCATTAAAACCGCTTATGAGACAGGCAGAGGTCGCTTTATCATTCGAGCAAAATCTGAAATCGAACCGTTAAAAGCAGGCAAATCACAAATCGTCATCACCGAAATTCCTTACGATGTGAATAAAGCGAATTTAGTGAAGAAGATTGATGAGCTGCGTGTAGATCGAAAAATGGATGGCATTGCTGATGTAAGGGATGAATCCGACCGTACCGGCCTTCGAATTGTAATCGAATTGAAGAAAGATATGGATGGCAATGCCATTTTACAATATCTCTTAAAAAATACAGACCTTCAAGTGACATATAACTTCAATATGGTCGCAATATCAAACAGAAGACCGACATTAATGTCATTACCGATGCTATTGGACGCCTATATCGAACATCAAAAGGAAGTTGTTACAAGAAGATCGAAATACGATATCCAAAAAGCGAAAGATCGTTTGCATATTGTAGAAGGCCTTATGAAGGCTTTGTCCATTTTAGATGATGTGATTAAGACGATTCGCGCATCAAAGGACAAGCGTGATGCCAAAAACAATATCATTTCGAAATTTGGGTTTACCGAAGTACAGGCAGAAGCCATCGTTTCACTACAGTTATACAGGCTTACAAACACAGATATAACTGAACTGAAAAAAGAGGACGCTGAGCTTCGGAAATTGATTGAACATCTTGATGCAATCTTGAAAAGTGACAAAAAGCTTTCCTCAGTCATCAAAAAAGAATTAGTGGATGTTCGTAAGCAGTTTTCCGAACAGAGAAGATCGGTAATTGAAGAGAGAATCGAGACGATCAAGGTTGACCTCGATATCCTTGTCCCAAGTGAAGAAGTTGTTGTTTCGGTAACAAAGGATGGATATGTGAAGAGAACGAGCACTCGTTCGTATAGCGCTTCAAATGGCACTGGTATGGATATTAAGGATTCAGATTATGTCATTATGGAATCCGTCATGAATACACAGCATCATATTCTACTCTTCACGTCATTCGGTAATTACATTTATCAGCCAGTTCACGAATTACCGGATATAAGGTGGCGTGATTTAGGACAGCATATTTCAAGCATCATTTCGCTTGAACCGAATGAAGAGATCATTGCAGCAATTGGCGTAGATAACTTTGAAGAGGAAAAATTGATTTTAACTGTATCGGATAATGGAAATATTAAACTATCTAAGCTCTCCGATTTCCAAGTTCAGCGTTATTCACGAACTTTTAAAGCAATGAATATTAAAAAGGGCAATTATATGGTTGATGCGCAGTTAGTGGCTGGAAACGAAGAAGTTATTTTATTTACCGAACAGGCATACGCGTTACGTTTTTCACTCACTGAACTGTCGGTCACTGGCATTCGCACGGCTGGCGTACGTGGTATTAATGTAAAAGCTGAAGATAAGCTTGTGTCAATGATTGTCATTCGGGATGAATCAGAATCCATATTCATCGCTACACAGCGTGGATCTGTCAAACGAATGGGGCTAAAAGAGTTTGAGTTAGCCGCGAGAGCACAACGTGGTTTGGTTGTGTTGAAAGAACTGAAAACGAATCCTCATCGGATTGTAGGAACTGTACCTGTAAAACCAAGTGAAAATGTGATCTTATCGACGAATAAAGATCATAAAGTAACCGTTGAAGCAGGAACATTAAGACTTGTCGAGCGTCTATCGAACGGAAGTTCCGTTTTGGATGAAAGTAAGGAAGGAACTGTCGTTTCAGTCTACAAAGAATTAACAGCAGAAATGAAATCTTAACCTGGCGTCTGTCAACAATTAGTATTTTGTTGACAGACTTTTTTGATGTCGAAATATTGATAGTGACATTTTTCGTTTTTTACCGTATAATAATTCGGAAGTCGAAATAACTTGAGGGAACGGTGAATGGTATGTGGAGAAATCGGAACGTTTGGATTATCCTAAGTGGGGAAATGATAGCCGGTCTTGGATTATGGACAGGGATAATCGGAAATTTAGAGTTTTTACAAGAAAAAGTCCCTTCCGATTTTGTAAAAGCACTGATCCTTTCCATTGGTTTATTAGCAGGTATTATTGCCGGACCGCTCGCAGGAAGAATCATAGACCAATCAAAAAAGAAAACAATATTAATCGCTGCAGGCTTTGGTAGACTGTTTAGTGTCGTATTTATGCTATTAGCCATCTCTACCGGATCTGTCTGGTGGATGGTCGCTTTCATCATTACAATTCAACTATCAGCAACATTCTATTTTCCAGCATTACAATCTACTATTCCTCTAATCGTAAAAGATGACGATTTACTAACAATGAACGGAATGCATATGAACGTTGCTACGATTGCCCGTGTTGCCGGAACAGCACTGGCCGGTGTCATACTTGTGTACTGGTCATTGGCATCACTTTATTGGGTTTCTATGTTGGCGTATGCCTTGCTATTAGGCTTTACGATGCTTTTGAAAGTAGATGAGGAGAAAGAGGGAAGGGGAGAGAAAGGAAAAAAGGAGAAAGGCGGCTTTATAGAAGTATTTCCCGTCCTAAAGGCATTTCCAGCTGTCGGAATGACTCTTGTTATGACGATGATTCCTTTATTATTTATAGGATCCTTTAATCTGATTGTCATTAATATTAGTGAAATCCAAGATTCTTCATCAATAAAAGGGCTGATTTATACTTTTGAAGGTATAGCTTTCATGATTGGTTCTTTTGTCGTTAAAATTCTAACAAGAAAATGGAAAACCACGGTTATTTTATTTTTCTTTGCATCTATGGTCGCTATAGCAGAATTCATGCTGTATTTTGCTGATAATATTGTAATAACTTTGGCAGCATTTGCGGTGTTAGGATTTGCGTTAGGATGCTTTTTTCCAACGGCAATGGTTATTTTTCAAAAACAAATGCCAAAAGCGTATCATGGACGTTTTTTCTCATTCAGAAACATGTTGGAAAGAGTCATGTTCCAAATTGTCTTATTAAGTGCAGGAGCATTTTTAGACATTCTAGGATTGCAGACAATGGTGATCATTTTTGGAATGATAAGTTTAAGTTTGACGTTGTTATTTTTCATTCAAATGAAACGAAGGAATATAATTTTGGAACACCAAATAAAAGCAGAACCTGCAGCGGAAATCATCTGATAATCCGCAGCAGGTTTTATTTTGCTGAAAATCTCGTTCTGTCTCACTGTTATAAGTATACTTTTAAGTGAAATTCAACTCTCTCTAATTTATATTATGACGGGGGCACTAAACAGGAAGTTATAGTTAGAGGACTACTTATACCTCTATTCTATATCGATAGTTACTATTTTTGCTGTTTTCAACATCGATGTATTTTGTGCTATATTCGATAACGTCATTTATATATAACTCATTTGCTTTTGCAACCTCTTTAATTGCTTCTAACAACTCTTTATCATATGTTGTTTTGTAATGTGCCCGATCCTTCGGCCGCTGATCCTTAGTAAAGGTTATTTCCTCACCGTTATCCAAGAAGTTTACAAAACCACTTTCTATTAGATAATTAACATGTGTATTATTGTTCTTCGCTAAAATCGATAATTCATCAATCAATGCTTTACTTATCGTTGTTCTAAATTTAACTCTACTCATATCTGTAGTTTGCTGTAATTTTCCATTAACAAGTTTCCACATTTATATCACTCCAATTCTAAAATTTGTTGACCTGTGATAGTGTGTTTACACATTCTATCTTTTTTGTATTGTATAAATAGACCTTCTGAATCATCATAAATGATAGACGCAAGTTTTGGAAGTTCGTGTTTTCCTTTTACCCAAACCCTATATATAACTTTGTTCGATTTGGTTTTTTCGCTCGTGATTTCTGTTCTTAGATCCCAATCTTTTAATACTTGATAGAGCCCTTGTGCAAATAAATTACTTGCTGTAGTTATATTCATGACATATCCGCGGTCCTGAAACCAACCATCTCCATCAATTACACCTCTAACAAACGCAGGTAAATATTCAGTCGGTACAATAGGAAAAGGTGTAGAATATGATTTGTTTGGTTTAATGCCCATTTGCTCCAAGTCTTCTTTGATGACTTTTGAATTAATGATTAACATTGGAGTTGTCCTGGTACCTGTCGGCGCTGCAATTCGTGGTTCGGCACCCATTAAGTGTGCAACTTTGTGGAGTATCTCCTCATCTTTTTGGGATAGATAAACACTATGCACTTTTTTATTGATTGTACCATCAGTTATGACCAACCCTAATACCCATGCCATTTCATGTGACCAAGTCTTAAAAAAGTCTTCGTTCACTTGGTGTATGCGCGGACGTCCCACAGTATGTTTTATTTCAACACCATGTTTTTTTAATACGTACTTAATCCCACTCGCAGTTAAGCCGATAATCGAACAAAGCTCTGTATACGTCAATCCACTATTGTACAATTCAATGATCTTTTCATCTGTTATACCCGGATTTCTCGCCATCTCTCTTCCCCCCTACTTCCATTGTACAAACTCACGTTCTTATTTTCAATCAATATGAAAAACTCTCATAATGGATTGTTATTAGTGGAATGGTCAAAACATGCACATGCTATGGTATAATGGTCATAAAATGAAAAAGGAGGAAACTAATATGAGTGAGCAAAAATTTGAGTTAATCCTGAATGAACTACAAAAGATCAGCACACATGTATCACATTTGGACGAGCGTGTTACTCAGATGGATAATCGTTTTTCTGAAATAGATGAACGTTTTTCTGAAATGGGTGAACGATTCACTGAAATGGGTGAACGATTTACTAAAATGGACGAACGTTTTTCTAAAATGGACAATCGTTTTTCTAAAATCGAAACAGAACAACATCGTCATGGCGAACACATCCAACAACTTATTCAAATTGTTGGAGCAACCAATAACAGGCTTGAAGCCTTCCAACAAGATACAACAGCACGTTTTGATCGTGTAGATCGCTCACTCCGTTTAGTAGAATCAGACCTTGACCTAATCCTCCAAAAATCGAATAAGCATGAAAGAGAAATTAATCGATTAAAACAAATCACTTATGAATAAGATAAACATAAAGCCCACTATGAATACCTTATAAATTGGTATCATCGTGGGCTGTTTTTATTTTCTTTACATCTTAACGCTTCGTATAAACAACTCTCTCACTATTTTTCAACTCTTCAATGGATGCAGCGCCGACGCCGAACATTGCTATGCGTAGCTCAAGCTCCTTCGTTTCCATCACTTGAATCACGTCTTCAACGGATTGAGTAGCTTCTTTCAGTATGGATCTACCGAAACCTACGACATCAGCACCTAAAGCAATCGATTTAGCTGCATCGAGCCCTGTGTACATGCCGCCACTTGCTACAATCGACTGATTGCCAATCTCTTCTCGGACCGATACAATACAATCTACCGTCGGATTGCCCCAAACACTGAATGTTTCAGCCGCAGCGCGTTTAATTGGATCATTAGAACGATACTTTTCAACTTGGCTCCAAGAAGTTCCACCGGCTCCAGCTACGTCAATAAATGAAATACCAACGTCACATAGCTTTTTAGCCGTTTGACCGTCAATACCCCACCCTACTTCTTTCACACCAACAGGCACACCTACTGTTTTTGTAAGTTCTTCGATTTTCACTAATAAATCCTTGAAATTCAAATCACCATTCGGTTGAATGACTTCCTGGATGCTATTCAAATGCAACACTAACATGTTTGCATCCGACATTTCGATGATCTGACGGCATTTGTCGACTCCGAACCCGTAATTTAATTGGACAGCACCCAAATTCGCGATAATCGGAACGGATGGTGCATACTCCCTAACTTGGAACGAGGAGCGATGTTCATCGCTTTCAATGAGTGCTCGCATGGATCCAAGAGCGAAAATCCAGCCTTTCTCTTCTGCAGCAATCGCTAAATTTCGGTTAATCGTCTCAGCGAATGCAGCCCCTCCAGTCATCGAGCTGATCATGAAAGGTGTTGGTCGCTTAAGCCCTACAAACTCGCTTTCAATTGAGATTTCAGGAAAATCGATTTCAGGAAGTGCATTATGTATGAAATGCACTCTTTCTAATCCTGTTGTTATTTCATTACCAGTCACTTTTTCATTAAGCGTTATTTGTATATGTTCCGCTTTCCGTTGGTTAATTGAATCTGTCATTCACATCTTCCCCCTTTCACAAACCATAGCTCCATCAGTCGCAACTTGTAGATCCAATGGTTCGATTAAAGCTTCTTTCCAATCTTCTTTTAAGGACTCACTATCTTGTCCATTCTTTATAAATGCAATTCCGCAATCTCCGCCACCCGCACCGGAAGTTTTTCCGACACCGTATTTATTGGCAATTTCGATTAACTGCTTTAACTTCAAAGTTTCAATTCCAGCATCCGATTGTTCACATATTTGAGCTAGAGCATTGCGGTTCATCTTAAGGCTTTGTAATGAAAGATTGGTGTCTTCTTCGGCAAAGCTATTTACCAATGAGGATACTGCCTCCCCACTCGTCTTTATGAAATCTTGATAGTCATCGGGATTTGTAGTTTTATAATCCTGGATCCGTCGTATCATCCCGGAAGTCCTCATCTCGCTACCAGTCCACCCGATATACAATCGTAAATCTTCAGGTGGTGTAATCGTTTGGATAATTAGACCAGGCCAAGGTTCTTTGACAAGTGTATACGCGTTCACTTCCTCTAACAACAGACGCGTATTTAACCAATCGCCATAAAACGGGCTATAGAGCAGCCAGCCTCCATACGTGGATGCAGCGATATCGGCGCATGACCCATTTCCTTGTGTTTTAAAATGAGCCATTGCTGCCAATTTGAAAATCATTTCTTTGGATGATTGGACACCGGCTTCTTTTTGACTTTCAAGGATGGCAGTAACAACAGCAACGACAACCGCTGCACTTGATCCAAGGCCATATTTTTTACCCGAAACGTCATCCAATTCACTTGTAATTGATAAATTGAATGGCAACGGTCTAACTCCTGATTCAACGATATAATGGTGACAAATTTTCACCGTATTTTGAATGAAATTTAGTTTTGGACCCGTTACATTAAAGGTTAATTTCTGACCTTCAGAATTCCATGTAATGCCCGAATAACCTAATTGGGGAAGATCAATTTGATTTTTTTCGCTTTTTTTTACTTCCGCAAACACATACCTGTCAACAGCAACAACGATACATTGTCCATCGGGTTCAAGAACCGCATATTCTCCAGCGATAAACAACTTTCCAGGTACACGGATTTTATGATATAAACTGTCCATGTGAATACGCCCTTCATTCAGCAATATAACTTACTCCCGGTCCGGGATGACAAACAAACACATCTTGGACGCTTGGGATTTGCTGCATACTCATTTTAACGATTTGTTCATCCTTCGGTTGGCAAATCACTTTGACATTCGGTCCGGCATCAATCGTGAAGTACGCCTGAATACCAGAGTCCCTTAGCTCTTGCACCCGGTGCATGACATCTAATGTAGCTCCCGTCCAATAGAAGAAAGGTGGGTTCGAACCCAACATCGTTGCATGCATTTTCAGTGCATTGTGTTCAAGAACAGTTCCTAACTTCTCGAAATCCCGTTCTTGGATTGCCTCCCTTGTAAAGTGCAAATCAGCGTCAATTGTTTCCAACCATCCAGAATAAAATGCAGAGGTCTCTACAGTTCGCTGCATACCTTCCCTGCTTAACACTTTCTTCGGCTTAGGTTCCACCATGACAGAAAGGATGCTTACATCCCATTGAGATTCATCGATAATCTGCTCTGCAAATGAATCTGTTCCGTCCTCTAAAACTCCTTTGTTCCACTCCACAAATCCGCCATAGATAGACCTGCATGCTGAGCCGGAGCCGAAACGTGCAATCCTTGAAAGGTCTGCACCGCTATAGTTCAATCCAATTGCTTTTGTTGCAGCTGCCGCCAAAGCGGCAAAACCAGATGCAGACGACGCAAAACCTGCTGCAGTGGGGACATTGTTTATGGATTCGATAACCGCATATTCACTTCGCCCCGCCTTTTCACGGATCAAATTCAGATATCCGGATATTTTACCAGTTTCTTGCCCATCCATTTCGCTTCCGTTTAAGATGAATGAATCAGCCATTAAATCCTCACGAAAAGTAACAGATGTTGTTGTATAAAACTGATCCAGTGTTATCGAAATGCTATTATTCATCGGCAAGAACAATTGTTCGTTTCGTTTTCCCCAATATTTGATTAAGGCTATATTTGTATGAGCCCTTGCTGTTATTTTCATTTAAGTCCTTCCTTTCACCCTTTAAGGGGCGGATTGTTTGGAATACTTGTCCAAACTTGAAATGCACCTGCTTCAATTAGTGCATCTGAAAGTTTGGCTGCATGCTGTTCGTCTTCGGCTAATGCAAGAATACAGCCTCCACGTCCTCCGCCGGTCAACTTCGCACCTAATGCGCCATGGTTTTTCGAAGCTTCAATTAGATGATCCAGTGTTTCATCACTGACACCTAATCGTCTTAGTTCAATTTGCGCGAGGTCGAGGCACTTCCCAACCCCAGCTATTTTTCCCGATGATAAATAGCTCTCGCATTCATATGTATAGTCTTCAAGTAAATCGATGGAATTACGGGCCATTTCCGGATTTTTCAAGTAAAGATCGCGAATTCCATTAACTGCACTCCTTGTATCACCGAACTTACCTGTGTCAGCAACAACCAAATAAAGCGGATGATGAAACTCTAACCTTTTTACCGGTCTCCCTTTTTGGAACCATATCGGGCAATCGTTTGTTGTTGCCTCCATATCGATACCACTTGGATTTCCATGGGCATGTGTCTCAGCGATTTGGACAAGATGCATTTGAACATCATGTCGTAATGGGGTATCGAAATAGTTAAAAATTCCTTTTACGATTGAATGAGCCACTGCAGCACTGGATCCCAAGCCTCGTCCGGAAGGAATGGTTGACTCAATAGAGATACATATTTTTGTCTGTATAGTGTTCAGCAAAAGCAACGTTTCTTGTACGCATGCCTTAATGCCAGATAGTTCTTCTGGCACCTTTGATAAAGGACCACTGAAATACCTGCTTTTGAACATTATTTCATCATCGTTATTCTGTTCTTCAATTAACGCTGTTACGCCGACATCGGAAAATGGGAGTGCGATGGCTGGCTTATCATAAACAACTGAATGCTCCCCTATCAAAATCAATTTGCCATGCGCCTTACCTGTAGCTTGTCTGAACATGGATGTTCCTCACTTCTTATCTTCAAAGTTAAAGTAAATGATATTTACTTTTATCATTATAGAATACAGGCCTTTGTTTTTCAGCTTTTTAAGCTTATTTTCGAAATGAATTCATGAATATAAATGCTGATGATAAATATGAAAAAAGCAAGCCCTAATAGATAGGCTTGCCTTTTGGTTTCAATTTATTATCCGTAAATGATCAAACACCCATTTTTCTTCTATTTTGGCTTACTTTTTTCGCTTGCTGGCTTTTCATCTTAGGTGTTTGCTGATTCGATGAGTTAGTTGTTTTTTGGGAAGCGTTATTATTTTTCTTTGCTTCAAGCTGTTGTTTTACAGCTTCCTTTAAACTGATTTTTTTCTTTTCGTTTGTCATTAGATCCTCCTGCAAAAAGAATTTTTGGTTACTAAATTGTACCACTCTCTCCAAATTTCTGTCTATAGAAAACTGTTAGCTATGTTCCGAATCTTTTCCCTTTCTTTAGTAACAACCAAATAAGGACAAATGTTGTGAATGCCACCATTTCAAGAGACAGTATATACAATGGATAAGGTCCAAGAAAGTCAAGTATACTACCGTTTTGCGGTTTCATTCGCAAGAACATGTAATTTCCATCGACTACAAAATTTACAACAAGAATAACTGGTAAAATCACATTCAGAAGAATCATAGTTTTTAAAACACCTCTAAATGTCGGTACATACCCCTTCACCCAAACGAAATAAAGACCGGTCAAGATTATTCCGGTATGTGTATAGAAAAAATGGAAAAACCGGAAGTGAGGAAAATTCAAGTCTAATACAGGAGTAGCAATCGCTTGAATGGCACCGCCAATCCCCGCGAAAACAACGAAGTCGATTAGATGCCTATTCCCTGTCCACAGCAAAGTAATTGTCACAAGTAGTGAAATGCTGCATAACTCCAACGGTAAAGAATCGTCCGCTGCCCATCTCCCACTTGTAATCAACCATATATGATACGTAATCTCCATTACTAATAGCGATCCCGCAAAGAGCCGCTCATAGATTTTCAACTGGTTTTGCCTGCCGCCTAACTTACCACGTTGCCAGAACAGAAATATAATTAAACAGAATATAATCAGGATGGTAGCAAAGTGGATGGTGGAAAACAGTTCGAAAGAGTTAGATATATCCCCCAATATAACTCTCCTTCCATTATTTATTTCGCCATTATATCACATAATTAATGAATATTACGTAATCATCAGACTAATGTATGTATGTTCAACACATACTATTTATAGTAGTTGTAAATTGAAAGGAGATTTTATAATGGTGCAACAAACATCACAACAAACAACGGAACAACAATTTCAGCAGGAGAAAAAACAAATCCTTCAAAAGTTACAAAGTGCATCGCAAACGATTCAGCAGATGAGCACTCTATTTGATGCACAATCTGTTAAACAGGCACAGCAGCAATTGCAACAGGCTTCACAGCTTTTGAACCAAACTCAGGCGCAGGCAGCCTCACAGTCACCAACAAGCCATCAACAGCAACTGGAACAAGTACGTAAGCAAATCGATCAAGCAGCGCAAACCCTCCAACTCATTGAAACATTAAACGTGGGAAATCAAAGCTTTAAAAAATAAAAGTGAATCCTTGGTCAAAACCAAGGGTTCACTTTTTCACTTTGTACGATTATTTTTAGCCTTCATTTTATTTGCCTTTAAAACGGACTCGACTGCATCTTTTATCTCTTGGTAGCCGGTACATCTACAAAGATTGGACTGCAACCACTCTTCAATTTTTTTCTCATCTGCATCCGGATGCTCATTCACAAGTGCATGGCAATTCAATATGAAGCCAGGTGTGCAGTACCCACATTGAATAGCCCATTGCTCCACAAATGCTTCCCTTATCTCCGAGTGTCTTATCCCTTCAATTGTCGTTATTTCGTCGTTTACCGCTTCTATTGCCAATGTCAAACACGAATGCATTGGCTTTCCATTTACTAAAACTGTACATGCCCCGCAATCTCCATTACCACACGAGAGTTTGGCACCTGTCAACCCCACTTGTTCTCGTAGCGTGTCTAACAGTGTATCAGCGGAGCGAATCATTACGTCGTGCGAGGTCCCATTCACAAGTAAAGAAACAATGGTATATTTGCTTGTATTTGAACTAATCATAGATTGCCCTCCAAAATCATGTTCATTTCGGTCAATACTTTACCGAAAGTGAATTGCCTAAAGCCTTTTGATGATAGACAGTCATCAAGTATAGGTGAGGGCAGTTTTGCAATAGCATCGTCGATCCTTTGTTTGTCATCCAACGTTCTATCATTTAGGATGCCTTCGATAACGGATGAACGAAATGGATAATTGTCTAGTCCACTAAATGCAATTCGGATGTTTTCATCTTTCATCATGGCCGCCAAACTTACGATTGGATATCCAACTTTCGTAATACGCGTACGTTTTATGCTTGTATAAGGCAGTTGGAGATTATCGACAGGCACTTTGATTTGCGTTATAAATGTCCCTTCCTTCAAATCAATGTTTGCTATTCTCTCTATCGGAAGCTCTTCCATTGTTTTTGGACTGACAACCGTAACAACCGCATCCGTCACTAACAGAGGCAGTATCCCTTCCCTGTATCCTAATTTACTTACAATATTACCGCCAATCGTAATCTTGTTTCTCGACGTGTGGTCAGCTATGCGTCTCACCGTTTCACTCATTAAAGGGAAAAGGTTTGATTCGATTAGTTTATTTAACGTAACCGTTGCGCCTATGATAAGCATATCACCTTGAATTCCCAATTCATTGCATTCCGGAATTCCTTTTAAGTCAATGACCGTGTCCGCGGTTAACTTGCCGCCTCTTGCAAATGTAATGACTTCAGTTCCACCGGAGAAATAAACAACCTTTTTACCCAACTTCCATTCACTTGTATATGTTTTTATTGCCTCTTCTATCGATTCAGGCTTGAAATATTCAAAAATGAACGGGATCATAGATCTTCCTCCCTTGTCTGCCATATCAATTCAGGAGTTAATGGAAGTTTATTCAGCTCTGTCTTAGTTGCCGCCGAAAGACTGTTAGCCAATGCGGAAGCAGCTCCAATCACTCCATATTCTCCAATTCCCCTCGCACCGAATGGCCCATCCACTGAAGGTGTCTCAACGAATTCCACAATATATTCTTTCGGCTGGTCACCAAAGCGCATTAATTGATACGTCCGGAAATCGGGGTTTTGGATGACACCTTTATCATTGAACTCGAATGATTCACCACTTGCTATGCTTAAGCCAAGGAAAATTCCACCTCGCATCTGCTGGGTGGCAGTCATAGGGTTAATGATTGTGCCGCCATCCATTACAGTTACGGCTTTCACGATTTCATACGTAAAATTCTGTTCATCCCATTCGATTTCTACTGCTTGTGCACCGACAGACCACCAAGGACCCGGATCACCGAACCCTGTTTCTTTATCCATTTCCGTTAATTGTTTCTGAACATGAACCCCTGTTCCGATTATTTGTCCGCCAACTGTATGCCCGTTCGGGTATTTATATCCAAGAGCAATTGTTTTTATATCGATTCCCTTATTAGGATCCGATTTCAGATAAACCCTGCTATTCCCGACATCCAAGTCATTCTCTGAACATTGAAGCGCTACAGCTCCTATTTTCTTCAGCTGTTTGATAGCGTCATCCGCCGCCGCCAAAACAGCATTTCCAGCAAGAAATGTTGTACTACTTGCTACGGTACGCCATTGATGTGGATTGTATTGGGTATTTACTTCCATCGTTACAAGTATATTGTCTATATTCATCTTCAAGCGTTCCGCAGCAATTTGAGCTAATATCGTCTTTGTCCCTTGCCCTAATTCCACAGCAGCGCAACTTAACTTGACTGACCCATCAGGTTCAAACAACAATACAGCTCCAGCCTGTGCATTTGTAGATGTTGTTGATGTTTTCCAAAATAGTGATACACCTTTTGCACGGACCTTGCCGTCTTTTGTAACAGAAGATTGATTGCCATCCCACTCAATCAACTCTTTTGCTCTCGTCATACATTTAGCGGCATCCCCGATATTGTTTTCATTCAAAACGGATTGCGTTGGGGTGGAATGACCGGGCTTAATGGCATTCATCAACCTGAATTTTATTGGATCCATATTCAATTGCTTCGCGAATTGATCCATCGTGCGTTCTATGGCGAAAGTGAGCTCCGGATGACCGTATCCCCTAAAAGAGGTCGCATAAGGGTGATTCGTATACATGCAATAGGAATCGCACCAAACGTTCGGGATGTGGTAAGGCCCCGTACAATCAAGCGCTGCGGCCCGGGTGATACCTGCTGCCTGATCAGAATATGCTCCTGCTTCTATCAAAAATGTATACTGGCCTGCCTGTAGTTCCCCTTTTTCATTGACACCCAATTTCACAGTTGCACTAAATCCAATATGACAAGGAGCAGTCATCATATCCTCTTCACGTTCATAATGCAGTTTTACGAGTTTTCCTCCAACTGCATTTGAAGCCAAATAGGCAAGCGGCTCTAATTGAACTGCACCTTTCCCTCCAAATGCACCACCCAACATCGGGATATGGACGATTACTTTTCCAACTTCTATATTGAAGAATTGATTGAAAATCTTTTTGATTGTAAAAGGAGATTGACTTGTCGAATGGACAATGACCCTTCCATCGGGATTGATCTCCACAGTAGCCGAGCGCGTTTCCATCGCTGCGTGATCTGAAAGGTTAAATGAATATGTAGCAGTAATTGTATCTTTGCAACTTGCCCACGCTTGACCAAAATCGCCTTTTCTAATTTTAATATGACTCGCAATATTCGTACCTGGTACGGGATAGACATTGTCAATGATTTTTGTATATTGACCTAATTGTTCATGAATAACAGGTGCATCACTTTGAAATGCTTGTTCAAGAGAATTGACGACAGGTAATTTCTCATACTCAATGATTATCTTATTTGCTGCTTGCTTTGCTTGGTAGGGATAGTCCGCAACGACAATTGCGACCGGTTCGCCATAGTAGCGAACTTTATCAAAAGCAATTGGCGGGCGATCTGCAAGGATTGGGCCAATCGGAAAAGGAAAAGTTTCTCCAGTTACTATCGCTCGGACACCAGGCACTTTCCACGCCTCAGTAGTATCAACTGATTTAATACGCGCGTGAGCCTCCTTACTTGTCGCAATCTTTGCATGTAACATCCCCTTCAACAATTTATCTCCAAGGTATTTGACATTACCTGTAGATTTTTCTACTGCATCAATTCGTTGTTCGGCAGTACCAACTGTTTTTCGAAACACTTTCTGCAAAACCGTTTCCTCCCTCACTAAATACCAACTAAATCTTGACTATTAGTTATTTTTGCCAAGATTACCCTCATTTATAATACGTTTTTCGAATAAATCGACTACTATTGGATGAAACTGTCTAAAGAAATCTATGAAAAAGTATAGTTGAGGTGAAGAATGATGGGTTTTATCCCACAAATGATTAAAACTATTAGTACAACCGACGAGGCCATCGTCCTTGCACAGATTGTACACGTAGAGGGTTCTGCATACCGGAGAGAAGGGGCATGGATGTTCTTTACGGAAAGCGGTAATAGAATCGGTTTACTTAGCGGTGGGTGTCTTGAAGCCGACCTTCAATACAGGGCAAGGGAACTCTTTCATACAGGGCAAGTGCAAATTTGCGAATTCGACTTAAGTTCCGAAGATGACCTTGGATGGGGGCGAGGGGCTGGATGCAATGGGGTTGTGACCGTTCTGTTGAGGGATGTTGACTATGAATTCAGGCAAGGCCTTCTGTTTCTCCATGACCAGTTACAAAAAAAGCAATGCGTTACATTCATGCAAGAAATGTGGGGAGATTTTAACTACCGCTTTAGTAGTGAAACTTTCCATTCCGGAACGTTACAGAATAAAATGATCAATGAAACGATGCGTCCTTTCCAGCAAATTGCTGGACGAAGATGGATTGAAGATGAGCCTTTCTTTTATCAAGCAATTTGGCCGGAACCTTCCCTATACCTATTTGGCGCGGGTGCGGATGCAAGGCCTTTTGCAGCAATGGGCGCGAAAGTTGGCTATAGCGTACACATTTGTGATTGGAGACCGTCTCTTTGTTCAGAAGACCACTTCCCTTTAGCCGCCTCTCTCCAAATAGGCGTTATAGAAGATTTGCTTAAGAATATAATGTTCACTCCGATTGATTCGGTTGTTATTATGACACATGATTTTCAAGTCGATAAGCTAATTTTAGAGAGGATCAAAGATGAACAGTTACTATATGCAGGTTTATTGGGATCGGAAAAAAGGACGAAACGGTTATTAGGAGAAGACATCCCTAGTTGGCTTCATTCCCCAATCGGTATTTCGATTGGCGCCGAAGGGCCAGAGGAAATCGCAGTAAGTATCATTTCGGAAATGATATCCGTCAGAAGGAGTGCCGCCATATGGCCATCGTTGGCATCTATTTAGCAGCTGGCCAAGGCATTCGTATGGGGGAGAATAAATTGGCACTTCAAGTCGGAAAGATGTCACTTGGAAGTTTAGCACTCGATACAGCAATCGATTCATCTTTAGATCAAATCTACGTTGTGACAAATGCTGAGGACGACCTTACATGGATTCCAAGCCGCATGAAATCACATGAAAAATGTACAATATTACCTTGTCCGAATTCCTATGAAGGGCAATCAGTCTCATTACAATGCGGCATCAAACACGCTTCTGAAAATGGTGCGACCGCGGCAATTGTTCTTTTAGGGGACCAACCTTTCATTACAAAACTGATGATTGATGAAATGATTAATTGCTTTAATCAGAATCCTGACAGCCAGTACGTAGCTACAGCTTCACAAGACGGAGTGATGAAACCGCCCATCCTCTTCTCCTCTTCCCTTTTCGAGACATTACTGAATATACAAGGGGATATGGGAGCGAGAGAAATTTTACGCGGAACGTTGTTCAATCAAGGTAAACGTGTACCGTGCAAGGATCATCGACTATTATTCGATGTCGACACACCAGAAGATTATCATTCGTTGCTTTCATATTTCCCGATAGGTTGATATTAAAAACGACTCCTGTTTGACAGATTACCCTTGTCAAACGGCAGTCGTTTTTATGATTTTCCCTTCTTCTAGGAAAATAATTCTATTCCCTAACTTTTCAGCTTCGTCCATATCATGTGTAACAATTATAAACGGGATTTTCCATAACTCATGTATTCGCAGTAATTCATCCTGACATTCGGTGCGAGTCTGTTTATCCAGCGCTGATAATGGTTCGTCAAGTAGTAAAACAGATGGCTCCGTCGCCAATGCCCGAGCAAGTGCCACTCGCTGTTTTTCCCCTCCGGAAATCTGATGGGGGTACTTCGACCATAAATGCCGTATACCAAGCACATCAAGAACCTTCTCGATGGTTAAGTTTTGTTCTTTTTTCTGAAGACCATAATATATATTCTTTCCAACGGTCATATGTGGAAAAAGGGCATAATCTTGGAACAGATATCCAACATTCCGGACCCTTGTAGGCATCCATTGGTTATGATTATAGAAGACATTATTACCTAAACTGATCTTTCCAGAATCAGGTTTGATCAGCCCTGCAATACTGTCCAGTATCGTCGTCTTCCCTGAACCAGATGGGCCAAAGAGGACTACTTTTTCATCCCCCACGGAAAAGTCTACTTCCAAATCATAATGAAATAATTCTTTTTTTATATGTACGTCCAACATTCAATCACCTACTTTTGTCCGTCGAAAAGCGTCTCATATTTCTTTTACTCCACCAATTTAGCCACATAATCGTACTAAAACCTAATGCAACAATAATGACAACCCAGAAAGTAGCCTGCTCCATTTGACCGGATTCGACAGCAAAATAGATGGCCATTGGAATAGTATCCGTCTTACCAGGAATGAAACCTGCCAACATAAGCGTTGCACCAAATTCCCCAAGTCCTCTTGCAAATGATAATACAAGTCCAGCTAACAAACCTGGCCAAGCAAGAGGGAATGCGACAGTCCAAAACACTCGCCATTCGGAAGCCCCCATCGTCCTTGCAGCATTTTCAAGCCGACTATCAAGACTTCCAAAAGCGGCGGTAGCACTTTGATACATTAACGGAAATGAAACGACGATTGAGGCAATAACAGCCCCTATCCAAGTGAATACTACTTGAAAGTCAAACCATTCAAGTAACCAACTCCCTATCCAACCTTTTTTTCCGAATAGAACAAGAAGGGCAAATCCTACTACGGTTGGCGGAAGAACAAGCGGGAGCATGAAAAAGGATTCGATGATGCTTTTTCCAAAGAAACTTTTCCTTGTAAATAAATGTGCAAAATAGACACCTGTCAAGAATACAATGGAGGTCGAAATGGCCGCCACTTTCATTGATAAAAATAGTGGTGAGTAGTCTATGCCATCCACATTGATACCTCCCCTTATGGATCACTTGAATCCATATTTTTGTAAAACGGCTTTCCCTTCTTCACTCGTTAAAAAATCAAGGAAAGCTTTTGCTTCCTTTTTATGTAAGGAATCATTAATAATTGCTCCCGGATAAGAAATCGCTTCATGCCATCCATTGTCCGCTTCAGCAAGTACTTTTACTTTATCAGTTATTACTGCATCACTGGAATAGACGACAGCAAAATCTACATTACCCATCTCAACATATGTCAATACTTGACGGGCATCTGAACCCATGACCAGTTTACTTTGCAATAGATCCCATAGACCAAGATGATCGAAGACTTGCTTCGTATATCTACCTACCGGGGCACTAGTTGGTTCTCCGATTGCCAAATGCAAAATCTCTTCAGGTCGAATCTGTTCAAATGATTTTACAGTTGTTGAATGGTCCTTATGGGTGATTAAGACTAGAGAATTTGATGCAAACTCGACCCGTGTCGATTCATCAATAAGTCCTTTTGTAGCAATGGCATCCATGTCTTTGGAGCTTGCAGATAAGAACATGTCGACTGGGGCTCCTTGGGCAATTTGGTTTGCTAACTTACCGGAGCTGCCCAGATTGAATGTCAATCGAACGTTTTTATTTTCAGTTTCGTAGGCCTCTTTCAGTTCATTTAGGACATCTGTTAAGCTGACTGCTGCTGATATCATAATTTCAGGCTTGTTTTTTTCCTCGGAGTTAGAACAGCTTGTTAACGTCGCGATGAATAGCACTAACAGTAAACGATAAATAGTTTTTTTCAATACAATAGCTCCTTTAAAGCTAATAGGTTTACATAATCCTTTTATGGGTAACTCGTTATTTTTTTTCAAGATAATCGTAATGCATTGTCGGGTCTGGTTCGTGCTTATCGTATCTCAGTTTCAATAAATCGAACATATGTGTAAACACGACTTTCAATAATGCGTAACCTGGAATACCAAGAACAACTCCGGCCACTCCGAATAGTGACCCCGCTGTCAATAGAACAAAGATAATCGTAATGGGATGCACATGTAAAGATTTACCCATAATTTGCGGTGATATGAATTTCCCTTCAACGAATTGAACAATTGTCCAAACGATAGCTAATTTCACTAACATTAATGGTGAGGCGACAATAGCGATGATGACCGCTGGCGTAATTGCAATAATAGGTCCCAAATACGGAACAACGCTCGTAAACATTGCAAGTGCACCTAATAATAATGCATATTTCATGCCAATGATG
Source organism: Sporosarcina sp. FSL W8-0480 (assembly GCF_037963765.1). GTDB lineage: Bacteria > Bacillota > Bacilli > Bacillales_A > Planococcaceae > Sporosarcina. Next base: position 2,128,767 of record NZ_CP150166.1, read on the forward strand.
AGGAACCCGATAGAGACCATTATTCCGATACAGATGGCAACAAGGATTTGCCCTTGAATATAAGCACTTATCTGATGATCGGCATCCCTCATGATATCTTCAGCATCATCGCGAAGACGAGGAGGCAGCATACTTTTGATCATGATAGGTAACTTTTCTCCATCTTTTAGTAGATAAAAGAGGATGAAAGGAACCGTGATGATAGCCAAAACGAATCCAGTCAACGCAGAGATGAATGAAGTAATTCCCGAAGCTATTCCACCAACTGTGTCGGCAAAGAATTGACCGATATTCCCTAAACCATTATCTAAAAGCTTATTAATATTAATATCCATTTCAAGATAATAGGATGAAAAGATAGAGGTCCTTAAAAAGGAATCGATATTTATAAGCATTTGCTTAAAATACGTCGGAAATTCTTCAATCAAATTGGCAAACTGGCTTCTCAAAAATGGAAATACAAGAAAGACTAATAAGGTAAGCAAACCTATCAATCCAATGAAAATGATGAAAATCCCCCATACTCGTGGTATTTTCAATCGCTCCAAAAAGCGCAGGATTGGTCGTAGCAAATAGTAAGCGATTGTCGCAAGTATGATCGGCAATACAACTGTGGAAAAAAACACTCGGATTGGATAAAAGATAAAATCGACTTTGCTGTAAACTAAAATGATAAGTCCAATCAGAAGAATTGAAAGGAGTATGAATAATGTCGCCTTTCCACCTAAGAATCGAATAATCCAAGGCGTTTCCATGTTATTAGGTATTGTTTGTCCCGTTGTTTTTGGCTTACAAGGATCCATATTCTCTCCTTCCTCTCTCAATCAATTTTCATATTTAAAAAAGCGGAAAGCGCCTCTTTATTCTTCTCCACGTCCACTTCGATAACAGAACCTGCATGTGAATAGGAAGCAAAACGATACGTACCTTCAACAGGTACCGTCATTGTCTTTAAGTCAACCTTTCCTTTCATAAGAAGGTTGAGCGCCTTTGAGATTTCATCTTTTGCGGTTAAATCTGTTTGGATGAAGCCTGAAATCGCACCCGATAATTTAGGGACGTGACGAATCATTCCTGGACGCAGTGCCTCTTCTTTTACAGCTGAAATGACTTCCTGCTGTCTCGCAACCCTTCCGAAATCCCCTTCGGCATCTGCACGGAATCTTGCGTATCCAAGGAGTTCTTTGCCATTAAGTTTCTGTTTACCGGGCATTAAAGTAACTCCGATTTTTTCATGCATTTCTTTTTGCACATCGATCTCAATACCTTTCGGAAACGCAATATCGATAATCGATTCGAAATTATCAAAGTCCACGATGGCATAATGATGAATTGGAATACCGAACATTCCAGTGATCGTGTCCTTTGTGGATTGCACCCCATTTAGATAGTACGCCGTATTCAATTTGTATGACTTGTAACCAGGTATATCTGCATAGATATCACGCATGAACGAAACGAGTCGGATTGAACCCGATTTTTTATCCCATGATAAAACCATCATTGTATCGGTGCGGGATTTACCACTGCCATCATTATCGATGCCTAACAATAAGAAGTTTTCAATAGATGGTTTTTTCGGATCCACAACATCACCTGTAAAAGGACCTGGATCGATTTCATTGCCACTTGCTATCTTTTTCCCTTCTTTATATTGAAAATATGAAAAAAGGCCGATTGCAATGAATGCGATGAATAAAATAGTGATAAACAACCTGCCAATCCGTAATTTCTTTCTTCTACGTCTACTACGAACTGGTCCTTCGTATTGGTCTTCTTTCAAATCCGATTCCTCCAAATAATTATGTCACCTATAGGGACGACTCGTGTCAAGCACGGGTTCCGTTTTACTCATAAGTATACCATGTTAATTTGTCATTGTAGCGGCTGATTCCCCAATCACGAGTCAATCTACAGCATAAGCTATGTTGAAGGTGGTGGTATAAATGGGACGTGAATACGGGAGAGGAAATAATTCCTCCTTTGCTTTGATAGTAGTGCTTTTCATCCTGTTAATCATTATCGGTGCTAGCTATATGTACTATTGATTTCCTGATTATCTAAAAACGCACAACCACTCATTGGCACCTTTCGGAAAGATTGCTCTTCTGTTTGCCTGCAAACAGAAAGACAATCTTTCTTTTGATTTGTTTAAACAAAACCGTATAGGACTATGATACAATTTTCCTCGAAAGGGGTTGTGCATAATGACAGAGAAGAAATTAGAGAAGGCCACTTTTGCTGGAGGTTGTTTCTGGTGCATGGTTAAGCCGTTCAAAGAATGGGAAGGCATCCATGATGTTGTATCGGGTTATATGGGCGGCCATGTAGAAAATCCTACATACGAAGATGTTAAGCGTGGAGATTCTGGCCATTTGGAAGTTGTGGAAATCACATACGACCCTTCCCTGTTTACGTATAATGAATTGCTGGATTTATATTGGCCACAAATTGATCCTACAGATGCCGGCGGACAATTCCATGACCGTGGACATTCATACACGACAGCTATTTTCTACTATACCGAAGAACAAAAAGAGGCTGCGGAACTGTCGAAAGTCAAACTTGAACAAAGCGGTAGATTTAGCAAGCCAATTGTAACAGATATAAGGCCAGCGGAAACGTTCTACCGTGCTGAGGAATACCATCAGGACTACTATTTAAAAGAAAAGGCTCATTATGAAGAAGACCGTGCCAAATCTGGACGCGATGAATTCATAACTGAAAACTGGAAATGAGAAAAAACCGGATCCTAAAGGTCCGGTTTTATTTGTTTACTGTTTTAACTTCCCGATCACCAATCAAAAATGTTAAGAAAATCATGGCAATGAATAGTAGGAATAATATCATTAAAGTATAATGATGATCCCCAGTTAAATCGTAGATGAGGGCGATGAGCATTGGCAGAAAACCAGCCATTATAAATCCCCCTGTTTGCATCATTGATGTCCACGCATTTGTATCATCTGCTGTAACAGTTTCATCCAATGGAAATAGCAAGGCGATTGGAAATAAACCTGCAAGTGGCACCCCCATGAAAAATGCACTAATCCAAAGTAATAAACTTACACCCGTCCACATTAGACCAATTGCAACTAAACCCATTCCTAAAAAAAACAATAGCCATAGCTTCCTCTTTGGAAAACGTTCATAGATAATAGGAAAAAAGAGGTTCAATACAATTTGAATTATTGTTACAAGACTTAATAGTGAACTTGCCTGTACAAGTGACATTCCAGAATCCAATGCAATTGGCACGAGCCAAGTAATAATAGAAAAAAATGCGGAGGCTTGAAGGCCGAAAAACAATAGGAACAGCCATGCTTTTTTATTACGCCATGGCGACTTAGGTTCAGTTTTCAACATCTCATCTTGTTGCTTCACTTGTCTTTGTACATTTTGGGAAGCCTTCCAAAAAAATATACCTACTACTGCAAATACAGCCCATATCGCAAGGGAAAATGAGTAGGAATTGGTATATGAGAAAAATACCGCTGTCAACCCTGCACCAAGTGTTGAACCGACCCCCATGCCGAAAGAGTAGATGCCGATAACACTTGTAGCGCGTTCCGGAAAGTTTTGTTTAATCATAGCAGAAAGGAGTGGACCAATAACGGCAATTGCAATCCCTATTAATATTGCAGAGAAAACTAATGATATGTAATTCGAATAAACTCCTCTTAATGCAGTTGCCGCCCCAATGATGATGAGCATCAAATACATGGAATTACTTAAGCCGATTCTACGGTTCAACCAAGGGGACAGTAGAGCAAACAGCCCCATGCAAAACACCGGCAATGCAGTTAATAAACTAACTTGTGTATTCGTCAATATCAGGTCTCTCCTAATAATATCTAACATCGGACCGATTGACGTAACTGCAGGTCTCAGATTTAAGGAAACGACAAAAATGGTGGAAATTAATAAAATAACTTTTTGTTTTGATTGTCTCTTCATCATTAGTGAACTCCTTTTTAAACTTCCGTAACCATCATACGTGAAACAGCTTAAAAAAGTGCGGATAACGAATTGAACACAATACCATTAATGTGTGGATTCATGCTATAATAGGAGCATTGTGAACAAGGAGGATTTTTATGATAGCAGTCAGTAATGTAAGTCTTCAATTCGGTGACCGTAAACTGTTTGAAGATGTAAATATACAGTTTAACCCGGGTCATTGCTATGGTCTAATCGGTGCAAACGGTGCTGGAAAATCGACATTCCTTAAAATATTGTCTGGTGAAATCGAACCGCAAACCGGAAATGTCATCATGAACAAAGATGAGCGCCTCGCTGTCCTGAAACAGAACCACTTCGAATACGAAGAAAATGAAGTGCTCGATACGGTCATCATGGGTCATAAACGTCTATATGATATCATGACCGAAAAAAATGCAATTTACATGAAAGAGGATTTCTCTGATGAGGATGGCATGCGTGCAGCTGAACTTGAAGGTGAATTCGGCGAATTGAACGGATGGGAAGCTGAGTCAGAAGCGGCAATCTTGCTACAAGGGCTCGGTATACCTGAATCCCTTCACCATGTGAAAATGGCGGAGCTTACAGGTTCAGATAAGGTGAAAGTTCTTCTTGCGCAAGCGCTATTCGGAAAACCTGACGTCTTGCTACTTGACGAGCCTACGAACCACTTGGACTTAAAAGCGATTCAATGGCTTGAAGAGTTCCTTATTAACTTCGATAACACTGTTATCGTTGTTTCGCATGATCGGCACTTCTTGAATAAGGTATGTACTCAAATTGCGGATCTTGATTTCTCTAAAATCCAACTTTACCCTGGAAACTATGATTTCTGGTATGAATCCAGCCAATTAGCATTAAAAATGGCTCAAGATCAAAACAAGAAAAAAGAAGAAAAAATCAAAGAATTACAAGCCTTCGTTGCACGTTTCAGCGCGAATGCATCAAAGTCCAAACAAGCGACATCAAGGAAAAAAGCTCTTGAAAAAATCGAATTGGATGACATTCGACCTTCTTCCCGTCGTTATCCATTCGTAAACTTCCAAATCGGGCGTGAAATCGGTAATGATGTATTATCGGTTCAAGGTCTTTCAAAATCACAAGACGGAAAAGTGTTGCTCAAAGACGCGACATTTACGATGGGGAAAGAAGATAAAATAATTCTTCTTGGAAATCCTTTAGCAAAAACAGCACTTTTAGAAATTCTTGCAGAAGAATCCCAACCTGATGAAGGATCATTTAAATGGGGAATTACCACATCGCGTGCCTACTTCCCTCTTGATAACAGCGAGTATTTTGAAGGCAACGAAGCATCATTAGTTGAGTGGCTTCGTCAATATTCTCCGGAAGATCAGACCGAAACATTTTTACGCGGTTTCCTTGGTCGTATGCTCTTCTCAGGTGAAGAAGTTAAGAAGAAACCATCTGTCCTTTCTGGTGGAGAAAAAGTTCGCTGCATGCTATCGAAGATGATGTTGACAAATGCGAACGTTCTATTGTTAGATGAACCGATGAACCACTTGGATTTGGAATCTATCCAAGCACTTAATAATGGATTGATCGCATTCAAAGGTGCAATGCTATTTACATCACATGACCAACAATTCATCCAAACTGTTGCAAACAGAATCATTGAAATCCGTGAAGACGGTACAATTTTCGACAAAATGATGCAATATGATGAATACTTGGAGTGGAAAGAACAACAAGCAGTGTCAAATTAATCTTAACCGCGTTCCTCATTAGAGAAACGCGGTTTTTTTAATCCAAGGATAATCGCATTTATTTCGGGTATATTATTTGAAAAGGAGAGTGTTTTTATATGAGGATGTATCGTTTGCTCATTGCACTGGTATTTACTACCCTTTTAGTGATGGGATGCTCAAACAAAACAACAACATTAAATAGCTCAGGCAATAGCGGAGAGTCAAATGATCCAGATCAAGTAACCGACAAAGGCAATAAACAGGTGATAGAGACTGTCGATAAGTCACTGAAAGATTACTTCTTGCCAGATGGATCAAAAGCGAATTTCCTTGGGGATGGAAATGAATTTGCAGAATTAGATGTTACATTTGCCATGCCTTATGAGAATATCGTCGTTGTTCATGAAAATAATGGCGGTGTCGTCATTAGGTTTATTTACGAGATTGAGGAGAATCAGATTACATTAATTAATCATACGTCTGTAGATATGAATGAGGACTTCCCTACTTTAGAGGAAATTGATGCAATGAAACCGGAAGGTATTTATTTGAAAAAGCCATTTGAAGTCGGCACTACTTTTGATAAGTGGACGATCACTGAAACAGGGGTTACAGTAGAAACCCCTTACCAAAAATTTGAAAATGCATTCGTTATCGAATCAAAAGAAAATAATGCTCTAAACCGAAAGTATTTTGTTGAGGGATACGGCGAAGTTAAACGTGAATCGATAATGGATGTCGAAAATAATGAGAAATTCATAGTAACATCCACGTTGGAGTCTGTGAGTAAGCCATAATTTCCCTAATGTGTCTCGCAGGAATATACAAAAAAGAGGCTCCTGTGAAGGGCCTCTTTGATCTGACGAATTATAGTTTCACTACGTTAGCAGCTTGAAGACCACGATTGCCTTCTACAACTTCGAACTCAACATGTTGACCTTCATCCAAAGTTTTAAATCCGTCTCCCTGAATAGCAGAGAAGTGTACGAATACATCGTCTTCCCCTTCAACTTCGATGAATCCGAAGCCTTTTTCAGAGTTGAACCACTTTACAGTACCTTGTTTCATGTGTGACTACCTCCAAATAATTTACTTACTAATACATGAAAAAAATTCACATATTACAAAAAGTACCGACAACGCCGATCACCTTTTGTAATACGTGAATACGTTTGTTTCGGTAAAACATATTAGATACTGCTACTATACCATACCCATAATATTTGTCAATATAACAATATTAAATATTCGAATTATTTATCTAACTCAATCTGGATGGTTTGCCATCAGCCAGTGCAAGGAGCCCGTGAAAAATTTGGAGATCCTCATCGCATCCATCACAGAAACAACGCTCTGTTTCAGACCAATATGCAAAAAAACAATCATCTCTCTCTTCCTTATACTTATATTTTGCTTCAAATTCTTTTTTTAATTCATCAAGGTATAATTTTGCATCAGTTAACGTATCAAATTTCCTTCTTGACTGAATAGTCGATTCCCAATCTTCGAACATCCACCACGGCTCATAGTCCGCTTTCATATAAACAATTTCATAGACCATTATTCTTCCCCCATTAATTCGAATGTGAGTGGATTCATTTTAACAAATTCAATGTAACTATCCAAGTAATTGGATTCAGCGTTAATAACACTGTAATTCAACTACAAATCAGGTATAATTGCACTAAAGACATGAAACTTAATGCTAATTTAAACGTATTAAGTAATATAAGAAAAAACGCAAGGAGGCCTGGATACATTGAAAGAAGTCAAACAGTTTTTCCAAAGACACTTAATAACAGCGCCTATCAGTTTCGGCTCCTGGTTTACAATGACCTTGGCAGCAGGCATGAATCCTCTTGCTGCAACAGGCCTGATGATTGCAATTTACCTAAGCGGTAATTTCACGATTAAACAAATACAGCTATCCTCAAATGTTAAGGAACTTGGCATGTCAAGATCTGAATATAAACACATCAAGACCCAATTGAATGAAGCTAAAACGAAGATTAATAAACTGAATGGACTCTATGGTCAAGTCCGTTCTGTCCAAGCGTTCAAACAGGTTTACGAGATAAATAACTTAGCGAAAAGGATTCTCACCATAGTACGCAAAAACCCGAAAAAATTCTACCATGTAGAGAGATTTTTCTATTCCCATCTCGATTCTGCAGTCGAACTTACTTCAAAATACGCAATCCTTGTGAACCAACCTTTGAAAGATCAGGAAATCAGGGTTGCTCTCCAACATACAAGGGAAACACTAAATGATGTGAATAGACAGTTGGAGCAGGATTTAAGAGGTGCACTTGCTACTGATATCGAACAGCTTCAACTAGAATTGGATTATGTGGATGTTACAATGAAAAAGAATAAACCGTTGCTTGAGATGAAAGGAGAAATGCGTAATGACAGGGAATAACATGACAAATAATGAGGTAAAGACCATGGATGACCTTTTGGACAATCCATTTGATATGAATGAACCTTTACTGCCTAAAGAAATGCAAACTGAACAAAGTAAAGGGCAGGTCGCAGTAAAACTGATGGATCGCTTAACTCCTGAAGAACAGGCTAAAGCGAAGCAGTTAGCTGAGCAGATTCCAGTCGGTAATTACGAAGCAATCATTACGTATGGAGCAAATGCTCAAAATGAGTTATCCCGATTTTCTCATAAAATGTTGGACCATGTACAAAGCAAAGATATCGGACCTGTTGGAGATGTGCTGAGTGACTTGATGAGCAAACTTTCGGAAATCGATCCAGAAGATTTATCCGAGAAGAAGAAATCAGGCTTAGCGCGCCTATTTAAGAAAGCGACGCGCTCCATTCAAGAGATGATGACGAAGTATCAAAAACTAAGCACACAAATCGATCGCATCGGTGTACAGCTTGAGCATTCGAAACGTGGATTGCTTGAAGATGTGCAAATGCTCGATAACTTATATGAACAAAACAAGACATATTTCCAAGCATTGAATGTCTATATTGCAGCGGCTGAGCTAAAACGTGATGAAATCGCGAATGTCATCATTCCAGAAATGCAAAGAAAAGCTGAACTTTCCAATGATCAGATGGCATTCCAGGAAGTGAATGACATGGGGCAATTCCTCGACCGTCTGGAAAAACGCTTGTATGATTTGCAACTATCAAGACAAATTACGATCCAAAGTGCTCCACAAATAAGAATGATTCAACAAACGAACCAGACGCTTGCTGAGAAGATTCAATCATCCATCATGACTTCCATTCCATTATGGAAAAACCAAATTGCTATTGCACTGACGTTAAATCGTCAGCGAAAAGCGGTGGAATCACAAAAATTGGTGACAAAAACAACAAACGACTTGCTATTGAAGAATTCAGAGATGCTAAAAGTGAACTCGATTGAAACGGCAAAAGAAAACGAACGTGGTATTATTGAAATCGATACGTTGAAAAAGACACAAGAGAATTTGATCCAAACAATCGAAGAAACGCTCCAGATTCAAGCGGATGGCCGTGCGAAGCGGAAAGCTGCTGAAGTTGAGATTGCTCGTATGGAAGAAGAATTGAAACAACGTCTTCTTGCAGTGCATGAAAAAACACAATCACCGCAGCGACCTTATTAATCGCAAAACAGTTGAAGGAAGCCAATGCTTCCTTCAACTGTTTTTTAGTGAATAATTGTGCACTAACCATATTCGAATAATAGAATGGACCTTGGTAGCAAAAGAATGAGCCCTTATAAGAAAAAATGGACCCTAACAGTGAAAGAACGGACCTTGACTTAACCAATTGCAATTGCCAATAACTTTCGTAGAATCCTCAACGTTTGGTCTGTGAAGTTTTCCACCGAATGGGACGCCGCTGACTTATTTCCGAACATCATCGAAAACAATTCACGTTGATCATCAGTTGGTTCTTCAGATGCTAAAAATAAATGAATGACAGAAATTCCCCGTTTCTCCGCCTCCATCACTGCTTCCCTCGTATCCAAAACACCATTACGATCATAGCCGAATGCGGAAGGTTCACCATCCGAGAAAACAAGTAAAAACTTATTTTTCTCCGGTCTCGCTAAAAGCCTTCTGCTCATCCATCTAATCGCAAAACCATCCCGATTGTCCTCATTCGTCTCAAATGAAAGGATTGACAGCCCATTATCCTGCCGTTGTTCCATGAATGTATGCATTAGACCGAACACATTCGGTTGGACTTCTTTTGTTGCATGGTTGGCATCCTCATAATACGAAGAGATTTCATGTGGGACTGAAAGTTGACGTAATACATCATGGAACATTAAAACCGCTTTTTTCGTTTCATCCAGCTTATCCATCATTGAAGCTGACCCATCAACTAACAGTCCGAATACTGCATCTAATTTATCCGAAGGAATGTTTTTCCGATAAAATGGTCTTGGTCGTTCATCGACAAGTAACGTCGTAAGCTTTGGAGATAGACGGCCCTTTGCCAATCCTGTCCTTCGTGCATCCTCTTTCAATTCAATCCGTTTTTTCATCTCCTCAACGAATGAACGGATATAAGGCTTATGTTCCTCACGCCATCTTAACAATTTGACCTTGTTCGTTTCGTCACTGACGGCTTCAACAACTTTTTCCTCAAAAACTACATGGGCATGCTCTTTCCCGAATTCCTTCCCGGTCTTTTTCTGCCCGATTTTCTTATCAGTTTGTTCATGTTCTTCATCAGACCATTGCTCACTCTCATTACCCTCAGATTGGCCGGTTCCAATTTCCTGGATTTCTGCATTTTCATTGCCTTCTGTTGCATTACTCCCATCTCCCCTACCCGCCCGGCCATGCTCCAGTTCGTATTCAAGATGGACGCCTGACTCGCTTTCATTTTCCCGATGCCATGTGCGGAACACTTCGTCAATTGTTTCTTTAACTTCCTGCTCCCCTTTTTCCGCGTCTTTCATCCCGTCATGATAATGAAAAGTCGCAGTTTCGTCCGAAATCGAATCGCCAACTGCATAGTACTGATGGATAAGATCTCCCTCGATAACCTCTTCAATCATGAAGATAATACGATTAACAACATCTATCATTTGGGAAGTTGAAGTTGCATCGGTTGCATAGGAGGCTCTCAACAGAATCTGTTCAATCGGCAATTCCCATTCCACAGCCGATTGAGTGAACATACTATCATGAAGGTTAATGAATAGCTGATTCATCAAGGCATCTGCATAAAAGCCCTTTTTAAAGTTGGAAACGAGCCTGTCATGATGGAATTGTAGCATTAATTGCCTTCTTACAGAAAATGCTCTTCCCGTACCTGGTCGTTGTTTCCCAACGAAGTCCATCAACCTAAACTCTTCCAACATCAACAATAGTTCTTCAGCAAATTTTCTTAAGTGATGTTTTTCATACTGCCTTCTGAACGTGAGCCAGTCACTTACAGAAAAGTTCTTCCAAAATCCGGCGGTCATTAAATAAACATCCGAAAGTCTTCCTAAATGAGTAATCTCATTTGGACGGTGTCTCCAAAAAACACTTAATGAAATTCCACCTTCTTTTGGTTGCAGTTCAAACAGTTTTCGTTCAGTCAATTCAAGAAACGGAGCATCTGCAAGGGCCCTGCCTAACCGTTCGTAAAGCAAAAGCTGGTTTGCATCGATTGTTTCATCATTGAATTGGATGAACCGGTTTAACTTCACCATTCGATTCGCCTCATTTCACCCACGTATCCACTAATTCCATTACAAGCTTCTGTTCCATTTTGTCGTCAAGTTTTTCCGCGATTGAATACTGTATTGCCCGTCTTAATGGAATGTGCTCCGCAAGAGCCATTGCATCCAACAAACTTCTTACTGAAGCTGCCTCCTCCGATAGAAGACCATTCATCACTTGTTTCTTTAAATCCTCATTAATATTCATTACTGTATCAACCAAAGTTGGATTTGCTTTAGGGAACAGCTTTTGGATGATTTCTTTAAGCTGAACACCAGCAAGATATGGGATGGAGAACGAAACAAAACGGTTTTTCAATGCTTCGTTCATCGGGGATGTTCCTACATATCCTTCATTTATTGCCGAGATAACTGTAAAATCCTTATGTGCGTGTATTACTTCCCCCGTGAACGGATTTGTTAACATACGGCGATGATCCAATACACTATGTAGAATAGGTAATGTTTCGGGTTTTGCCATATTGATTTCATCGATATATAGGATGTGTCCTTCCTTCATCGCCTGGACAACCGGACCTTCCACAAATTCAATAACAGTTTGCCCTTCTTTCGAAATGATCGTCTTAAACCCTAATAGGGATTCCGCATCTAAGTCTACTGAGCAGTTCACACTATGCATCGGCTGTTGGAAAAACTCAGAAATACTTTGTGCAAGTTTTGTTTTTCCTGCACCGGATGGACCTTTTAACAGAATTGGTTTTTTTAATATGATACCAATCAAAATATCTTCCCATAGATTCGCTATAGGTGAAATATACCCGCCTTCTTGGATCAATAACTTTTCATTCTTTTCATATCTACGTGATTGTCGTTGTTCCTGTTCAGCAACTATAAATGAATTCATCACTATGTTCCTCCCAATAAAAACGCCCAATGCTCTACGTTTGGCATTGGGCGAATTTTCATTCGAAATACGTTTTATAATAGCCGCCGACTTTGCCTGAATTATCTACGATGAAAATGAACTCTTCTGTTTCATTTTTTACGTCATATTCCTTACCAGGGGTTAGGACATTCGTGACAACATATTTTTCAGCATTGGCGTGCTTACAGACAACTTTGCGGATTGTTGGAGCAGTAGTCCAATCTTTAAATGACATATCAATCACCATCCATGTTTCAATTCGAAAAAGGACCCGATGTAACATCGGGCCTTTCTCTGTATTTTATCCTATTAAGATCCAAGAAGTAAATCTTCAGGGTTTTCGATTAGTTCTTTAACCATTTTCAAGAAGCCAACGGAATCTTTTCCATCGATGACGCGGTGGTCGTATGACAATGCGACGTACATCATTGGACGAATCTCAACTTTATCACCAACAGCAACTGGGCGTTTTTGGATTGTATGCATTCCAAGAATACCAACTTGTGTACCGTTAAGGATTGGTGTAGAGAATAGGGAACCGAATACGCCACCATTTGTGATAGTGAATGATCCACCTGACATATCAGCAATCGTCAATTTATTGTCTCTTGCTTTTAACGCCAATTCACCAATGTTAGCTTCGATTTCCGCAAAGTTTTTACGATCTGCATCGCGTACGATCGGAACAACAAGACCGCCTTCAGTAGAGACTGCAATACCTACATCATAATAGTGCTTCAAGATGATTTCATCGCCATCGATTTCAGAGTTGACGTATGGGTATTTTTTAAGTGCTGCAACAACTGCTTTTGTGAAGAATGACATGAAACCAAGACGTACATCATTCTTGTCATAGAATTCATCTTTTTTGCGTGAACGAAGTTCCATAACTGCAGACATATCGATTTCATTGAAAGTCGTCAACATTGCTGTAGACTGTCTTACTTCAAGTAAACGTTTTGCAATCGTTTGGCGACGACGTGTCATTTTTTCACGTGTTTCACGTCCGTCTTGAACAGGTGCTGCTGCCGGTTTTGCGGCAGGTGCAGCAGCTGGTGCTGATGGAGCCGTACCATGTGCTGCAACGTCTTGTGCACGAACTCTACCCATTGGGTCAACCGGTGATACCGCGGACAGGTCGATTCCTTTTTCGCGAGCTAATTTTCTAGCTGCTGGGCTTGCGATTGTACGATCTGAGGAAGTTTGTTCAGTTGTTTGAGCAGCGGCAGGTGCAGCAGCTGCTTTTGGTGCTTCTTCCACTTTTGCTTCTTGTGCAGCAGGAGCAGCTGATGCTGCCGGTGCCCCGGAACCTTCCCCGACTACTGCAATAACTTGACCGACTTCAACTGTGTCGCCTTCAGCAGCAAGAAGTTCTTGAACTACCCCAGCTTCTTCGGAAATTACTTCGACGTTGACTTTATCTGTTTCTAATTCAACGATGAATTCGCCCTTTTCAACACTTTCACCAGGTTGTTTTAACCACTTTGCAATTGTTCCTTCAGTAATCGATTCTGCAAGTTCTGGTACTCTTATTTCAGCCACAATAAATTCCTCCTCTGTTCTACCGTCATGACGGTGTAACACTTATCAATTTCTATAATCATTAAGATATTACTTTTTCAAAGCTTCATCAATAATGCGTTGTTGTGCAATTTTATGAGCATCTCCGCTTCCCTCTGAAGGGCTTGCACGGTGGATTCGGCCTACATAGGAAACTTTCTTCCCTTCGGCGATTTCCTGCAGATACTCTAACGCAAATGACCATGAACCCATGTTTTTAGGTTCTTCTTGGACCCATACAAGTTCTTCCACATTAGGGAAACGAGATACGATATCGGCAATTTTCTCAGAAGGGAATGGATACAATTGCTCAACGCGAACGATGTGCAAGTGTTCAAATCCTTTACCGTCTTTAACTGTTTCAGCAAGATCAATTGCCATTTTACCGCTCGCTAATAGAACTTTCTTAACCTTTTTCGGTTCTTGGCCAGTTGTAGGTTGTTCAAGAACTGTTTGGAAATGACCATTTGCCAAATCACTTGGTTCTGCACCAACAAGCGGATGACGAAGCAGTGATTTAGGAGATACGATGACTAACGGACGTTCCACATCAGTTCCAAGCATTTTTGCCTGTCTACGCAATACGTGGAAATAGTTAGCTGCACTCGAAATGTTTGCAACGGTCCAGTTGTTTTCTGCGCAAAGTTGTAAATATCTTTCAAGGCGTGCACTGGAGTGCTCCGGACCTTGCCCTTCATACGCATGTGGAAGCAGGATGACCATTCCTGATTGTTGCCCCCATTTTGAATGGCTTGAAGAGATGAATTGGTCAAACATGACTTGTGCCATATTTGCGAAGTCACCATATTGAGCTTCCCAGATTGACAAAGCCTGATCTTTTTCAAGATTATAACCGAATTCATACCCAACTACAGCAAATTCCGTTAATGGGCTATTATAGGCTACAAAGGAAGCATTCGATCCACTGATATGATGTAGTGGCACGAACTCTTCACCTGTTTTTTCATCATGCAATACAAGATGTCTATGGGCAAATGTACCCCTTTGTACGTCCTGTCCTGTGATACGGATTGGTTTCCCATCTTGAAGGATGGATCCGAAAGCCAATTGTTCCGCATGTGCCCAGTCAATCTTTCCTTTACCCTTAAATGGTTCTTCGCGGCGTTTTAAAATACGATCCAGCTTGCTAAACACAGTAAAGTCTTCTGGGTATGTCAGAAGTTCCTCATTCATGCGTTCAAGCCTTTCCTGCTCCACACCCGTCTCGATTTTCTCAGGGAATCCTGCTAGGACGTAATCAGGTGTTTCATCTGAAAGCTTTTTGGAGTCGGATGTGTTTTCTTTTACTCTGTCATATGCAGATTGCATCATCGCAAAGATATCCGCATCCAATTTTTCAACATCCGACTCAGAAATAATACCTGAATTTACGAGCTCAGCCCCGTATAGTTGTCTCGCGGTTGGATGCTTATGGATATTGTGGTACATCATAGGGTTCGTAACCAATGGTTCATCCATTTCATTATGACCATAGCGACGGTACCCGATAAGGTCAATCAAAATATCTTTACCGAATTTTTGTCGGTATTCAAAAGCGAACGCAGCAACAGCCATTACATCTTCCGGGCTATCAGCGTTGACGTGCATAATTGGCACTTCAAAACCTTTAGCAGGATCTGATGAGTAATGTGTAGAGCGTGAATCATAATATTCGGTAGTGAATCCAATCGTGTTATTCGCAATAATATGGATGGAACCACCTGTTTTGTAGCCTCTGACACGGCTATAGTTGAACGTTTCTGGCACAATGCCTTGACCAGGGAATGCTGCATCCCCGTGAATCATAATTGAGTAAGCTGCCTTCATGTCTTGCTCAGGCAAACCTGCTTGATTCGTCGTTTCTTGGGCAGCACGTGTCTGTCCATTAACAACAGGGTTTACCACTTCCAAATGGGAAGGGTTATATGCAAGGAAACGCTCAGTGCCAGATGGCGCTTTGTACAGAGCACCCATATGGTATTTAACATCACCAAACCAACCCCGTGTCGTTTCTAGTGAACCATCTTCAGGAAGAAATGGGTCTGAAGGAACACCAGCAAATTCAGCAAACATCATTTCATATGGCTTATTCAAAATATGAGTCAATACATTTAATCGACCACGGTGTGCCATACCAATTAATACTTTTTTCATTTTTTCTGATTCAGATTGGCGAACTAACTCATCAAGGAGAATTACAAGTGAATCTAGTCCTTCAATAGAGAATCGTTTCGCTCCGACAAATGTACGGTGTATGAACTTTTCGAAACCTTCGATCTTAGTCAATCTTTCAAGCATTGCTTTTTTGTCCTCATTCGAAAGCTTAACGGAAACTTCACCATTTTCGATTCTTGATTGAATCCATGAACGCTCTTCTTCATCGATGACATGGGCAAATTCATAAGCAATTTTCCCTGTGTACAATGATTTCAAATAGTTAACAGCATCCATTCCATTTTCCACGTTTGTCGGTGGATTTTTTAGGAATAAAGAAGCTGGCATTGATGATAAATCGCTTTCTGTCAACCCGTAATAAGAAGGTTCTATGCGTGACAAGTCTTTCGGCCTATCGTTAAGTGGATAAATATCTGAAGCAAGATGTCCGTATGCTCGGATAGCATCGATTAAAGTATAAGCGGCCAATACCTTGCCAAAATTAACAGCAGGTGCGTCTGTTGCAGCTATATATTGAGTTTGATCTGCTTCATCGACCGACGGTGCACCAAAGCTTCTAAACATTTCTGCAAGCTCAGGTTCTACCGATTCAGGCGACACTTTAAACTGTTCATACATTTCCATTACATACCCAAGATTCGGACCTGTAAATATTGAGTAAGGAGAACGTTGGGTACCTACATTGTTCGACATGTAAAATGACCTCCACATTTGCCAATTGGCCTGTTGTGTTAATTCTTTATCCGTATTCATATTACCATGCAAATAGTAGAACTGAAAGGATTTCGTTCTATTTAATTGACATTAATACCGTTAAAAAGAATACACTTACTTTTAGATAAATGCAACAATATTCGACATTCTTCCATCTACTTAAGACCTAATCCAGCTAATTTTTGTAAGATAGTATCAAATCAGCCATCATTTGAGGAGATTTTGTATTTGCAACTTTTTTCATTTTTTCAACAAGCGTCTCTTTCTCCATCGTTAGCTGGTTAAATAGGTCCATCATCGACAAATTATCAAGCTCCTCCTCTTGAACTACTTGCGCTATTCCAAGTGATTTGAATAGCGATGCATTCAAAAGTTGGTCCCCCCTGCTCTTAGCAGCGGATAATGGGATGAGCAACATTGGCTTATGGACCGACAATAATTCGAATATAGCATTCGATCCTGCCCGGGACACAGCGAAATCTGCTGCCGCCAATAAGTGGGGCAGCCCCTCTGTTACATATTCAAATTGTGAATAACCAGACACTTGTTCCAAAGTATCGTCAATATTTCCTTTACCGCAAAGATGGATAACTTCAAAACTTTTTAGGATGGTACCCAATTCTTTTCTCACTGCATCGTTCAGTACTGCAGAACCTTGACTTCCACCCATAATGATGAAAACGGGCTTTTCGCCAGTTAGGCCGGCGATACGCAAGCCTTCATTTCGATTTCCGCTAAAAATTTCGGGTCTGATGACTGCCCCAGTACAAGTTGCCTTACCATTTGGCAAATAATCTAATGTCTGTTCAAAAACAGTGAAAATATGGTTGGAAAATGGCAATGCCAACTTATTTGCAAGACCTGGCGAAACGTCTGATTCATGAGCAACGACGGGTATTCTCGCAAGTTTCGCAGCCAAAACAACTGGAACAGAGACAAATCCGCCTTTTGAGAACACGATTTCCGGCTTCAACTTTTGTAAAATAAAATACGCTTGTAAAACTCCAGTTCCAACCCGAAATGGGTCAGAAAAGTTCTTCATGGAAAAATAACGTCTCAATTTCCCGCTTTGAATCGCATGATAGGTTACCTCTTTGTGACCATCGCGTATTAATTCCTCTTCGATTCCATCATGGGAACCAATATAATGAATTTCATAGCCTTTGTCATCAAAAACAGGTATTAGTGCTTCGTTTACAGAGACATGCCCCGCTGTACCGCCACCCGTTAATACAATCACTGGCCGCTTCATTTGGCCATTCACCTCATCCATCTTTTTTTATGCTTATTTATTCTAAGATTACCACTTTGCCATTATAGCAAAGAAATCATGGTACAATGTTGTTTGATTTAAGTACTCCATAAATTTTACTTGAAGACATATGGAATTCGATTTGCCGAATTCCATAGGGGGAAGGAGAAATATGCTGGAAGATGTAACACCTCTTAAACAGAAAATCCAAATGCTTTTAAAAATTATTATCCCTATTCTTGTCACTCAAATCGCACTTTATTTGATGACCTTTTTCGACATTCTTATGACTGGTAGATACAATACGGAAGACCTTGCAGGTGTTACAATTGGATCCTCATTCTGGGTGCCTGTTTATACCGGGTTATCTGGTATTCTTATGGGACTTACGCCAATAATTGCTCACTTTATCGGCGGCGGTAAGAAGGGAGAAGTCCGGCCTTCAGTTCAGCAAGGTTTGTATTTATCAATAGTACTAGCAGCAATTGTATTTTCGATTATGATGTTCGCTGTAATCCCCTCACTAAATCATATGCCACTTGAAGGCGTGGTTAGGATTGTCGCGGCTGATTACTTAATAGGAATGAGCATTGGGCTTCTCCCACTATTCGCCTATACTGTTTTTAGATCGTTTTTCGATGCACTTGGTGCAACCCGGGTTTCAATGTTCATCATTCTATTATCAGCACCGATTAACATCTTTCTAAATTACCTGCTCATTTATGGAAACTTCGGATTCCCTGAAATGGGTGGTGCAGGGGCTGGCTTCGCTTCAGGAATTACCTATTGGGTCGTTTTCTGCATCGCTTTCCTAATCGCATGGAAACGGAAAACATTTCAATCATATTCTCTGTTTTCAAATTGGGAAACAGTTTCATTTGATCGTTGGAAAGCAATCTTGAAAATCGGCGTACCGATTGGGTTA
Organism: Sporosarcina sp. FSL W8-0480; assembly: GCF_037963765.1. Lineage (GTDB taxonomy): Bacteria > Bacillota > Bacilli > Bacillales_A > Planococcaceae > Sporosarcina. The sequence goes on from NZ_CP150166.1 coordinate 2,147,637, forward strand.
GCAATTTTCGTAGAAATAAGTATATTTTCTGTCGTAACACTTCTAATGAGTGGCTACACCACAGCTACTATATCCGCTCATCAGATTGCCTTAAATTTCACCTCACTCTTATATATGGTACCTTTAAGTATTTCCATGGGCGTAACTATCTTAGTCGGACAATCGATAGGAGCGAGAAAACCACGAGATGCAAAGCACTATAGTTTCCTTGGGGTAGGTATCGCGATTATATTCAGCTTTATCTCTATTATAATTTTATTGACATTCAGGGAACCCATTGCATCACTGTATACGAAAGACACTGCGATTATTAAACTTGCAGTTCATTTTTTCATCTTCGCTGCATTCTTTCAACTATCTGATGCAATCCAGGCACCGATTCAAGGGTCATTACGAGGATATAAGGACGTCAATATGACGTTTATAATGGCAATTATCTCTTTCTGGGTGATCGGTTTACCCGTTGGATATGCAACAGCAAACTTTACAGATCTTGGTCCTTTTGGATACTGGGTTGGCCTCATTGCAGGATTAACAATCGGTGCAATTTCATTGAGCATCCGTCTGTTATTTATCCAAAGGAAAAGCTTAAAGAAAATAAATCCCGATGTCGGCTAATGCCGCTCGGGATTTTTCAATCTAAAATATTCGTCCTCTTCATATTCACTTTCACATCAACTTCAATCGATAATGTGGAATACGTTTCCTGCCAATCGCCTTTATTCCACAACTTTGGATGGAATGCATGCACTTTCCGTCCCACACCAAGGATATCGCTTTTAGCTTCTTGAGTTGTTGCGATGATTTTTTCAAAACCCTTTTTCAACTCAGCAGACAGAAACTCTTCTGCCTCATTTCGATTTTGTTTTCTATACATGTGGTTTTGGGGAAATTCATCAATACTAACATCTATGTTAAAGCTCATTTTGACCTGATCACCTGCAATTTTTACCTTTCTACGAACATTTATTATTTCCATCGTCATAGGACTGTTTCTTTCTTTCCATTCAAAACTGAGACGTGTATATTTTCCAAGTTTGTTTTTCAACACAGATGTCAAAACCGCGTCTTGTTTCTTCAAAATTCGCCCCGTGAATTTCTTACTGCTAAACAGAGCAACTCCATCCAAAGTGGGAATACCATTATCATCTATGATCAAATAAGGTAAATCCAAATCCATTGAATCCTCATACAATAATTTCACCGCATTCTCCATTGTACCTACTGTCATATATGAATACAGTTCAGCAGTACGCATTAATTCTGGATAATAGTTCGCAACCTCACTTTTAAGATCTCCTGAAGGGTTGAAATATTGCTCCAAATCCCCTTCCACAATCGCGATATAACTCGTAATCCGATTTCTTGGTGTCCTGAAAAACATGTCCAATTCAGGGTAAAGGTTTTTCTTTGCCATTTCACTTGATATTAATAATACTTCAAGATGGGATACGTCAAGTGCTTCCATTGTATGATGGGCAGCCGCTTCACGAGCGGCACGTGTAGAAATACCAGTTCCTTCCGATTGTGCATATGTAATCGTATCCTCGTCAAAAGTCGGAAAAGAAAATAACGCCTTCACTTCCCCAGCCTTATCTCCGTTTGTCAATCCCATGACAGGAACGATTGTAATGTCCTTGTATTGGGCTTCATCCCAGCATCCCCCAAGTAGTAACAGACTACATAATAATACCGGCAACATTCTTCTTTTCAACTCTTGCCCCCCCTATTTAACAAAATAACGACCGAAGGAATCAAAATTGTAAAAATGATATGCGGATACATAACTAATTGGCGAAGAAGATCGGATCGATCTTTTGTTGCAAAGTAAGAAGAAATAATGATTATAAAGATGTGCAATAAGACGGTGTACAATTTACTTTCATTGTTGAAGTAAATTCGGCGAGTTTGGATGCACATGAAAAAATAAAGTGTAATTGCAATGACGCTCCAAATAACCCAGATAAACAAGAAAAACAGATCAAGCCGTTCTACGAATGTAACTTTTTGAGCTTTCAAAATGTGAAGAAGTGGCTCCGGTAACATAGCAATTGAATTCACAGGAAAAAATAGAAGGATGAAAACCAAAATTGTAAAGAAAAAAAAGAACCAAGAAAACTGAAAGATGAATAATGGTATGCCTTTAACTTTTTGGATGACGTATTTTCTCAAAAACAGGTAAAATTCAATCCCAATGAATGTAGCCTGTGCCGTGAATAAACCTCTCAATAATGGTTTGATTTCGGTAAATTCCACTGGAAACAACCGAGTCCAGACAAGGTCAGGCATAGCCATAAATAAAAAGACAATGAAAATCGGAAATAACGGTAATATAATCGAGGGTAAATTGATAACCGTCTCGATTCTTGTTCTCGTATTTGCATAAAGTGACACACCAACAATGAGTGTCATTGTCACAATTTGCGGGGTGTTCGGGAATATCCAAACTGATAGTGTGTAATTGACATAGGATAGAAAAGAAACGATTGCAAAAGTCCAATAGGCAATATACAATCCTGCAACAAACCGACCTGGATTGAACCGTTCATAAAACTTTTCATAGAGCAATAATAGAACGTAATGCATTAGTCCAACTACAATGAAGACGACCCATGAAGTTGTTCCTGCTTCAAATACCAGCCGACGTTGAAAAGAGACGAAGACAGTCCCCGTCTGTACTACAAACAAGAGCAAGAAAAACTGGAGTCTCGATAATGTGAACAACATCAAGGTTTCCGGCCTTTCTTTCTTATTCCGAATGAGAATGTCTTTTGTTGTTTATGGAACTTAAAATAAGGTACCCGGAAAAACACATCAATGAATCTTGACGTATCTAATGGAATGAACGGTGCAAAATAGGGCTGTCTCAAAGATGATAATGATAAAAGATGAATAAGTAATATAATTGTTCCGATGGCCATACCAAAAAAGCCAAAGAGTGCAGCGGCAGCCATGAAAGGAAATCTTAAAACACGAATGGACGTATTCATCTCAAGACTCGGAACAACAAAGCTTGAAATTGCCGTCAATGCAACAACAATAACCATTAAGTTCGAAACTAATCCAGCTTTGACAATTGCGTCCCCGATGATTAAACCACCAACAACTCCGATTGTTTGACCGATAGGTTTCGGAAGCCTAATACTTGCCTCTCTGATCAATTCTATAAAAAGTTCCATAATAACAGCTTCGAAAATGGGACGATATGGAATATCATTAATTGCCAATTTAACTTTTTTACTAATTTCAATTGGCAATATTTCAGAATGAAAGCTAACAACCGCAATATAAAATGCCGGAAGATAAATGGCAATCACCAAACTCGCAATCCTTAATAGTCGAAAAAAGATCCGGCGATCACACGGCCATTATAATCATCTGGAGATTGATAAAATGAAAAGAATGTAACAGGTGCAATCAATACAGATGGTGAATGATCGCTAAAAATTGCGATCTTCCCTTCCATCAGATTAAAGACGACTCGGTCCGGCCTTTCCGTATTCATGAATTGTGGAAAAGGTGAGTATACAGACTCCTCCAAGTAGTCTTCAATTTCTCCCGTGTTCAAAAGGTTTTCATCTTTTATCTCCTTTAAGCGGGATTCAAATAGATTGACAACATCTTTATCAGCTAACGTATCAATATAAAGATAAGTTATAGACGTATTTGTATCTTTACCAACCTGCATCGATTTAACAACAAGATCCCTTCTCGAAAGTTTTTGACGGACGAGAGTGAGATTTTTTTGAACGTTTTCTATGAACCCATCATGCGCACCCCGGACAATTTGCTCGCTAATAGGTTCAGCCGGCGCCCTGCTAACATCGCTTTGCGCTGAAATGGTTAGCATTATTTGGGATTCAGGAAAAATAACTGCTGACAGCCCTTTACAAACGGCCTTTATTAACTCATCATCCGAATACGGTTTAACATCGGAGACAGCAGTTTTGCCCCAATTGCTCAATTTCTCAGATGCTCTTTGCCGAATAATATCAATCTGATTGTTTAATTCAACACTGTCAGCCAATGATGAATAATAGCATAAAATCCCTTTACCTATTGGCCAGTCGACATCTTTCACAATGCAATCTGATGAATTGTAAAACAATTTTTTTAAATATTCTTTATCGACTACCTGCTTGCCTGAGTTGTTCATAACCATCACCTCACGCGTAAAGTATCGCCGCCAATATTAGCTTTTATGCAAAAAAAGAACATGGACGGGGACTTCCCGACCATGTTCTTATCATCTATTATTTTTGAATGAATTGTTGTGTCCAGTAATTACCGTTTTGAACAAAACCAATACCAATATGTGTGAACTCAGGTGTTAAAATGTTTTGTCTATGCCCTGGAGACTCCATCCATGCTTTTACTACTTCTTCAGCTGTACGTTGGCCCATTGCAATGTTTTCAGCTGCTGAACGATATGTTACGCCATTCGCTTTCATTAGATCGAACGGAGAACCAAGCGTTGGGCTGTTATGATCGAAATAATTGTTCTTTGACATATCAGCAGACTTTTGACGTGCAGATGCCATTAATTTCTCATCAATTTGCAAAGGTTTTAAACCTGCTTTTTGTCTCTCGACATTCGTCAAGTCAATTACTGCTTTCTCGATAGCGGAAACAGAAGTATTTTGTGCTGAATTTGCAGTTTCGTCCTGAATAACAGGTGTCGAAGGTTTTTGTTGTTGTTGTGGAGTAGTTGGTCTTGCTTGCTCAACTAACTTTTGTGGTTTCTGCACTTCCATTGGCTTTTGGACGGGTTTTTGTACCGGTTTTGGAGCTTCCACCGGCTTTTCAACTGGTTTCCAGCCATTGTTTGGTATATTCCAAATGAATTTTGCACCAAATTGTTTCTCAAATTCGCCTAAATATTTATTTAATAACTCATATTGATCAATATTTTGGTTATTATATAAATTTACCTTCCCTTGGAAGCTATAATATTCGATTTGAGGTTTAGCGAAATTAACCTTGTAATCATTATTTTGATAAGAAGCTTCAGCACTATTGTTGTTCGACAGTAAGAGCGCCGAACCGAGTAAGATGACAGACATCGTTTTTTTCATCTCTTAACTCCTCCCTTCGCAATCTATCATAACGTAAGGTAGAAAATAAAGAGTTGGAGTGAATTTCCAAAAAGACCAATTCATTTCTTAATACCTTAGGCAAGGTAACTATCAGACAACTAAATTGGCTAATGTTGGACAACTCGTCTATTATTTCATCTGAAAGGGGGTTGACAATTATTAATCTAAGAGACGCCTACTTGTAGTCTAACTGATTTACACCTTCTCCAATTATAACTAAACGCGCCTCCATTTTAACGTATTCAGGCATCCAATTGACCATGCCGTATGCATATTGAAACAGGTATGGATTTTTTGCTCCTTTAATAGGAACATATCCTTTCATTCGATATACCGTATCAGGCAATGAGCGGACCCAAGATTCGAACTCGTCTTTGTCAACAGGCTTATCAAGAGTTAGCAACTTGGATGTTAACGGAAGATGTTTGCCTGAAATTACGTTTTTCACTTCGGTAGTGTTCATATTTTTTAAAGTTTCTTCGATAAAAGAAAAAGATAATTGCGCATTGGATGTCTGAATGACTGGTGCATTGCTATTAAAATTAGAAAGTTCCATTGAAACCGTCGCCAATTCTCCTTCGCCTAATAAATCCGTCTTATTAGCAAGTATGATATGGGCGTGCCTAATCTGTTCCATGAATAAAGAACGGATTTGCGGGGACATTTTGTTGCGTTCAATCCATCTTTTTGTATCTGCAACTGTGACAATGCCCTTCACGCGAAGCTTTTCTGCAAACAAAGGCGAATAGACAGCATCCAAGGCTTCCACTGGATGCGCAGCGCCAGTGGTCTCGATTAAAATAACATCAACATCATGCTCTTCTAAAAGCCCCTGCAATTGCGCCTCCGTATTTTCTGAGCCGGTGCAACAAATACAGCCGTTAAGAAGTTCCTTGAGTGGAACGTCCTGTGATTGCCCAAGGGTATCCGAATCTATCGAGATGGAACCGAACTCATTCATAAGAACTGCTGGTTTTCTTCCCATCTCTTTTAATTCTGAAAGTAAGTTCATTAAAAGAGATGTTTTCCCGCTTCCTAAAAAACCGCTTAACAAATAGACATCAATCATTTTTACACCCCATTATTTAATAAAGACTAAAAAAGTAGAGGGGAAAGCTGATATCCCACCTCTACTTTATAGTCGAATTACTTTTGGATGGTATCCACTAAGATTTCCCTTGCCTTTAACAACTGAGGATCTTCATCATGCATTTTGGTTCTTAAACGATTCATTAAACCGTAAGTCGTGTCCCCAATAAGTATTCCGTCTTCTTCCAAAGATAATTCCCGTTGAAGCGATTTAACCGCTTCCTCTGTGTTTTCGTCATATAGACCGTCAACTTCGCCCGGGTCAAATCCAACAGCACTCAACATTTCCTCTGCAGTTTTCACGGATGGGGAGATCATTCCTTCTCTCATCTCCATCGTCGGATCAAGGAATGGAAGCATTGCGTATGTTGGGTACTGAACTTCGATATCAGGTTCAATTCCTTTTTCATGAATCCAATTACCATCAGGTGTCAACCATTTTGCCGTAGTTAGTTTCAAATTGGAACCGTCTGATAAATTCTTAGGTGTTTGAACAGTTCCTTTACCATATGTTTTAATGCCTATTAATGGCACATTTGCCGATTCCTTTAGTGCACCGGCTAAAATTTCAGATGCAGAAGCACTTCCGTCATCAATGATCATAGCAACAGGTACCTTCACTTTACGACCATTAGAAGCAACATAAACCTCCGGATTACTTCCTTTGGCTTGATATTGGAATAGATTCTTATTCTTCTCAACGAATAAATCAGATATATCAATTGCGGTATTCAACATTCCCCCAGGGTTTTGTCGAACGTCGACAATTAGTCCTTCCATCCCCTGAGCTTCCATCTCGTCTAACGCTGAAAGCAATTCTTCATACGTATGTTCAGAGAAACTTGTAATTCGGATATGGGCTATTTTGTCTTCAAGCATTTCGGCATAAACTGTTTCAATCGGGATAACATCTCTTTCAATCAGTACATCAAACGGTTCACCTAATTCACCACGTCGAACCGTCAGTGTTACTGTTGTCCCTTTTTCACCACGGATTAATAGAACAGCTTCGGATGATGACATTCCTTGAATGCTCTTTCCATCTACTGCAATGATCAAGTCATTCGGCAGCAGTCCAGCACGTTCCGCAGGTGAATTTTTAATAGGCGAAACGATATTTATATATCCGTTCAATTCCTGGATTTCAGCACCGATCCCTTCAAAGCTTGAAGAAATGCTTTCATTCAGTTGTTTAGCTTCCTTTTCATTCAAATAATCAGAAAAGGGGTCTCCGAGTGCGTCAATCATTCCATTAATAGCACCGTCGATGACCGTTGTATCATCAATTTCATTGAAGTATGTTTTTTTCAATTCGTCATAGGCATCGAATAGTTTTTTAAATTCCTTACGCTCAATTGTTGGATTTTGTGGACTAACCACTTCTACGACTTTATCCTCGCCCGTCGTCAATGCGAAAAACGTGACTGCGGCTGTCGTTAACACAAGACCGAATATGAGCATGACTAAGGAGAACGGCTTTAATTTTATAAAACGTTTTGCCGGTGGTTCATAGTTGTTATCAATTTCTTGGCCAACGTTATTCTCTTTCTCGTCCATCCCATTCCCCACTTTCTTTCAGTTATCGTCCATTCAAAAAAAGGACCGCAATGATGCAGCAAGCGGTCCACATGTACGCGATTATTGAATTGCAGCGTCCAACGCAACAACTATCATATCGTTGAAAGTTGTTTGACGTTCTTCCGCAGTTGTAACTTCCCCTGTAATGATATGATCACTCACTGTTAAAACAGACAATGCCTGTCTACCGAACTTAGCAGCTAAAGTGTAAAGTGCTGCTGTTTCCATTTCAACAGCAAGAACACCATATTGGGCAAGCTTCTCATGCTCTGCATGCTCATTGTAGAAGAAGTCTTCAGTGAATACATTTCCGACTTTCAAATGCAGTCCTTTTTCAACTCCAGCGTTATAAGCCTTCAACAATAAATCGAAATCAGCTGTTGGCGCATAGTCAACCCCATTGAAGAATGTTCTATTGATCGGAGAGTTAGTCGTTGCAGTTTGAGCAAGAATTACATCACGGACTTTAACGTCTTTTTGGATTGCTCCACAAGTTCCTACGCGGATTAGCTTTTGCACATCATATTCCTGCATCAATTCATTGATGTAGATGGAGATAGATGGTACACCCATCCCTGTTCCTTGGACAGAAATTCGCTTTCCTTTGTACGTACCCGTATAACCGAACATATTCCTTACTTCATTATACTGAGTGACATCCTCTAAAAATGTCTCTGCGATATATTTCGCACGTAATGGATCTCCTGGAAGAAGAATCGTATCTGCAATATCGCCTTTTTTCGCATTAATATGTATACTCATTTTGTTTGCCTCTCTTTCAAATTCTTCATTTATCATACAGTTAAATGCGGTTTTATGCAATTAAGACAGCATTAACTAAACCGCTCTTGATACATTTCGAATAATTCATCGAATACTACACTTGGCATTTCAGGATCCGCCTTCTCTTCCAAATATCTGGAGAGTAGATCAAATCCCCTTTCGTCTTTCGGAAAGCTTTGGTCATTGAACATAGCCTCGGCAAATACGCTCATTGAATCGTCTTTCTTACCTCCCCGAAAAGATAATACAAATTGATAAAAAGAACGATCCATCTCTACTCCTCCCTTCTTTAAGTAAATAGGGATGTATATTGTCCATAGCCTTCTTCTTCAAGTTTACTGACAGGGACGAAACGAAGTGCGGCAGAGTTGATGCAATAACGTAAGCCCTGCGGTCCTGATCCATCAGGGAATACATGTCCAAGATGGGAGTCAGCTGTTTTACTCCTTACCTCAGTTCTACGCATGCCATGGCTTGAATCGAAATGCTCGGTTACTTCTGCACTTTCGATCGGTTTTGTAAAGCTTGGCCAACCACATCCAGCATCGTATTTATCGTGCGAACTGAACAAAGGTTTTCCCGAAACGATATCCACATAGATGCCTTCTTCAAAATGGTTGTCATATTCATTTTGAAATGGCGGCTCGGTTCCGTTTTCCTGTGTAACATAATATTGAATGGCAGTCAATTTATTCTTAAGTTCCTCTTTCATGCATCTTCACCCCAGTTATTTATTTTGAATGCTTCTCGCCCGGAACCGATTGCATAACGATTATAATGGGCAGGGTTTTTCAAATAATAGTCTTGATGCCCCTCCTCGGCCGGATAAAAAGTTTTTGCTGGAAGGATTACAGTTTGGATCGGCTTGGAGAATTTCCCGGATGCAGTTAGCTCTTCCTTTGAATGTAGGGCTTTCTCATATTGTTCAGGTGAATTCGTGAATATTGCTGTTTGGTAGGATTCTCCGCGGTCGAAAAATTGCCCGTTAGCGTCAGTCGGGTCAATTTGCCGCCAAAAGATTGAAAGAAGCTCCTCATATGAGATCTTCTCATCGTCAAACGTTATTTCCACAGCTTCTCGATGTCCCGTCGTATTTGTGCAAACAAGCTCATAGGAAGGATTTTCGACATCGCCTCCAGTGTACCCGGAAACGACAGATATCACTCCATCATAACGATCAAACGGTTTTACCATACACCAGAAACAGCCTCCAGCAAATATAGCCTTTTGAATAGTCATTGACATATCTCCTTATTTATTCGGAATGGTGACTTCAAGCTCGATATCATCTTCTTTAAGATTAAACGACTTCGCTTTTATCAGGATGTCACCCGAAACCGGTAATTCCGATAAGTTGATGAAAATTTCCTCTTCTTTCGCCCTTACAACCATCCATTCAGGTAAATCAATCGTGTCACGTAATATTTCAAGCACTGTGGAAGGGGGGAAATTAAAATCACCAATTTCTAATGACGACTGTTTAAGCAGCAAGTTTCCGTCATTTAAAACAACAGGGTCAAAATTCATGATGACAGGCAATGTAAATCCGAATACAGTCAGTTTGGAAACTAGAATGACATCTTCCTTAATAATCATTGTTACAGGGAGTGCCTCCCCCTTCATCGCTCTTTGGATATAAGTATTTGCTAAAGACTCGAGGTCTTTCTTCGTTGCTTTAATACTTAAAACACTTCCACGTGCAGTTCGTTCATAGGTAGGAAGTGGCTCCGACTCTTTTGGACTGTCAAGATAGAGCACTAACGCTATTACGCCCGCTATTATTATTCCTAACAGACCGAAAAATGCAATTTTCCATATGTTCACAAACGACCACCCCTACATCTCCAATTTCCCTTCCGACATTTCACTCAAACCACAACTATCGATTTTTTCGATAAAGCGGTTTGCCATATTTTCATATCCCTTAGCATTCGGATGAAAGAAATCGGTATGGTAAACCATGTTTACATTGCTAACAAATAGATCACTTACTGGCACGAAACAGGCCTTCCCATCCATGATCGTCTGAATTTCTATTGCCTCATTCCAGTCTTCAATAATCGTATCAAATTCATTTGCTTCCGCGATGACAATCGACAAAGGGTTGTAGAGTCCTGCAACGACTATCATGGCATCCCCATTTAGTCCCCGAATCATCTTAAAAATCTCATCTAACCGATTTTCAAATTTGCCTAATTCTTTGTAAAAAGGCTCTGTCTTTAAATCGAAGAGGTTTTCTTTGACGATTTTCATCATATCGTTTCCACCGATTGTCATGTAAATGACATCTGCTTTCTTGACAGAAGCTTGTATTTCAGATTCTTCAAGTTGCTTGATTAATTGATCGCTGCGTCTACCTCTCTTTGCCAAATTTTCGGATCGAAGCTCTTTTACGCCTTTCCAATAATTCATTGCAAGTGCAACCCGTCCGAAATAACCTTCCCTTTTCAGTTCATCTCCGACGCCTTGGGTTAATGAATCGCCAAGGCCAATGACATTGATATTTTCAGGGACGAAGTAATCAGGGACTATATATTCCTCAAACGCAATTTCTTCCCTTTCTAAAAAGGGATCCGGTTCGGAAATGCTTTTTTCCTGGCAACCTGTTAGAACGAATGAGAAGATGATTACTATGAATATTCTTCTCATAAACACAATTCCCCTTTATTTATTTTTTGAACCGTACAAGCACCGGTTCTTCTATTCCGTGTAATACATGAATCCGATGGCACCTTCTCCTGTATGGGTGCTAATAATCGGAGAAGTGAATGAGAATTTGACATCCTTCCATCCAGATTCTTCAATGAGTTGCAATAGCGGGCCTGCCATCGCCATCCCGTTTGCGTGTGAGATGCCGATTGAACGAATGATTTTCCCCGCAGTCTCGTCCTTGAACGCCTTAAAAAGGTGGGATACTACTTGTCTATGACTGCGTGCTTTACCAACTGGGGTATACACGCCATCTTGAAGTGTCGCGATAGGTTTGATGTTCAATAGCGAGCCAATCATCGCCTTCCCTTTTCCGACACGTCCACCCTTGACCAAATTTTCTAAGGTATCAACAACGACAAACAACTTCGTATTTCTCCTCACATCTTTTAACCGTTCTACGATTTCCATAACGCTTTTACCTTCACCCGCCATTTTCGCCGCTTCAACAACTTGGAAAGTTAAGGCATGTGAGATGAACATTGAATCGATAACCGTAACATTGGAATCAGTCATCTGTGCAGCCGCTTCGGCTGATTTTACAGTTCCACTCATACCGCCAGTCATATGAATGGAGATGATTTCGCTACCATCCTGTCCAAGGCGGTCATATAGTTCTTTAAAAACACCCGTTGCGGGTTGTGAACTTTTTGGAAGTCCTTTGCTCTTTTTCATTTTTTCCATAAAAGATTCAGGCTGCAAATCGATTTTGTCAGTGTACGTTTCACCGTCTATATGAATTGTGAGGGGAACGACATGAATATCGTACTGGTCTGTATAGTTTTCGATCAAATCTGCAGTCGAATCTGTGACAATGTGTATTTTTTTCATATAGCTCTCTCTCTATCGTAAATTAGGTAGGAATATGGGATGCCTTCTGCTGTGTAGTGATCTTCGGATTTGGATGTTAATTTCCAACTGCCGTCATTGTATTCAGGAAAGAATGTGTCGCCGTCATAACTGTTTCGTATGATGGTGATGTATAGACGGTCGGCGATTGGCATTGATAAATTGAAAATTTCAGCTCCGCCGATGATAACGACTTCCTCAGAGTATTCTTTTCCTCTTTCAATTGCCGCATTCAAATCATGTAAAACTTCTACGCCTTCAACCGAATACCCTTCATTTCTTGTAATGATTATATTCAACCTACCCGGCAATGGCCTTCCAATCGATTCGTACGTTTTCCTTCCCATGATAATTGCTTTTCCCATCGTCACTTTTTTAAAGTATTTCAATTCCTCTGGGATATGCCATGGCATTTTATTGTCTACTCCAATAACACGGTTCAAGTCAACGGCTACAAGCAATGAAATCATCGTATTCTCCCTCCCAAACAGTCGTTATACTGCTATCGGTGCTTTAATTTTCGGATGTGGATCGTAACCTTCTACTGATATGTCGTCGTATGTAAGGTCGAATATTGTCGATTTGCCGGTCATATCGATGTGCAAAGTTGGTAATTCTTTTGGAGTTCTTGATAATTGCTCCTTAACCTGCTCGATATGATTCAAATAGATGTGGGCATCTCCTAAGGTGTGGACGAATTCACCGACTTCATAGCCGCATTCGATGGCGATCAGATGAATGAGTAATGCATAGGAAGCAATGTTAAACGGTACACCAAGGAAAACATCTGCACTTCTTTGATAAAGTTGGCAGGATAGTTTTCCGTCCGCTACGTAAAACTGGAATAGTGCATGGCATGGTGGCAAGGCCATTTCTTTCACTTCCGAAGGGTTCCAACCAGTAACTAAATGTCTTCTTGAGTCTGGATTGTTTTTGAGGCCATCGATCAGAGCAGCAATTTGATCGATTGAATCATTCCCCGTCGTCCATGAACGCCATTGTTTTCCGTAAATCGGTCCTAAATCGCCGTATTCCTTAGCGAAATTTCCATCCTCAATAATTTGTTTCTTGTATATCTCCATTTGCTCTTTATAAATAGCGGCAAATTGTTCATCCTGTTGACTGCGTTTTCCGAAATTAGTCATATCTGGACCATTATAATCTTCACTCTTTACCCATCGCTCGAAGCCCCATTCATCCCAAATCGGATTTCGGTCTTCGATCAATGTTTTCAGGTTCGTGTCCCCTTTAAGGAACCAGAGAAGCTCTGATGCGATTAATCGGAAAGCGGTTTTCTTTGTAGTCATAAGAGGAAAACCCTTTTGTAAGTCGTATCTCATTTGATAACCGAAGACACTTATTGTCCCAGTTCCCGTCCTATCCCCTTTAACAGTTCCATTTTCAATGATATGAGCACAAAGCTCCAAGTATTGTTTCATATACCATTTCCTCCTTACGCTTAATTGACAGTATAACAAAAACCGCCGAAATGGTCTTATGATAACCATTTCGGCGGTGTGTTTTTGGACCAGTAGATGTCTCCTAACGAATGATGGACCGTGAAATTATCATCTGCTGTATGATAATGGAAGTTGTAGAAATACCCATCTTGCGGTCTTTTCTCTGTTCGTACATGGAAGCGAATCAGGTCTTTTTTTACCTCTGTGTCGGAAACGTGAAAGATCTTCTCAGCATAATTTCCTGAAGGAGTTTGTGTTATTAAAATCCTTCCGTTTTCAAATCCGCCAACTGAGGCAACAGTCGACTCGATGACTTCTTCCATTTTAGGAAAGATGACCGTGTCAAACTCTTGTTGGATGACAGGGCCGATTCTTGAGCCGAATTTTAAATAAGCAAGCTCTTTAGCTGGGCTGAATAGCGTCTCTTCAATAGAAGGAGTCTGCCTAAAAGCATCAGGTTCAAATATCGATTCTTCAAGTCCCAATTGAAGATCATGTTTGGTGATTGTTGGTAGATTAGTTTCCCTTGAGTTATCTTTAGTTTGAAGGGTTGTCCAGATTTCATGGTTGGGTGATATTACGCCAAGTGTTAGGACGGCAACTATTGCAATGAATAATTTTTGAAAGTACTTTTTCATCTTCATCACCTGCTTGTTCATATAATTGTGTCAAATTTGAAATGCATTTATTAATAGTACATACGTTAAAGACTTGAAAAGGTTTCTTATTTCTTAATTTCATTGTACAATAAAACTGAACTTATTTGTGAGGTTTTTGAAGGAGGTTTTTATAAATGGATGTTCAATTACTAATGGGAATCGGAATGCTCGTTCTCGTCCTTTATTTAAGCTCATTGAATTTTACACACTGATTAGAAAATCCTTCAGCCCAATATAAGAGCTGAAGGATTCAGATTGTAAACAAAAGGGTTGGAAATCATAGATTTCCAACCCTTTTGTTTTAACATGTGCATTTTAACTGTTAATAGGCTGAAATAACGTTGATTTCCGTTCCGGGCGGACGCTTTCCGGGGGGCTTGCCCTCAGCCTCCTCGTCGCTTCGCTCCTGCGGGGTCTTCACGCTGCGCTGATCCCCCAGGAGTCGCCGCCCTGCACTCCAATCAACTGGAGATCCTTTAAGACAGGGGCATCATTTCAGCCTCCACAGTCGGAGCTTTCCATGTCCAACTGGCCAGCTTCTTCAAATTTATGGCAGCAAAAGTCAGCATCGCCTGCATGGACATTTTTTTTAGTCCCCGGAGGGTTGTCCATCGCATGCCATGCTTTTCTTTGGCGTCGGCAAAGACACGTTCAGTTGTCTCTTTACGCTTTCCGTATATTTCTTTAATTTCATGATTGTGACGCAAGTCCTCAGCTATATCCAGGTAATCTTGCCAGATATGACGTAGAATCATCTTTTGGTGATTCTTACTCGCCGTGCACTGGCTAATCACTGGACACGATCCACATATAGAAGGAGTCGATGCATACTGGCGGCATCCTTCCTTAGTAGTTATTCGGTATGTAAGGACCTGTCCTTCCGGACAGAGATAGCAGTCATGGTACTCGTCATAGACATATTCGTGTTTTCTGAAAAAGCATTCTTTTTGCATTGGCCGTTTGTACGGTAGTGCAGGAAGAATCTGGTTCTCTAAAAGGAAGTTCGCGATTGCAGGAGTTTTGTAGGCGGCATCAGCAGCAACAACGACTGGACGTCCTACTTGATCGATGACTTTCTGGACTAACGGTTCAAGCAGATTACTGTCGTGGACATTTCCCGGAGTAACAATGTTTGCGAATACAAAACCCTTCTCATCCGTGGCTGCGTGAAAAGAATAGGCAAACTGCTTTGTCCGTTCATCTTTTACGTAGTAACCACTCTCGGGATCTGTTGTCGATTCCTTACTACAGGATCAATGCTGGGTCTCCCAATGGTTGAATAAAGGTCTTCAACTAACGGATAGATAAAGGAAAAATCAATCGCAACATCCAGTTTGCGCACCAGATGGTCTTGAGGAACCAACTGTTCTATGATCAGTATTTCCAACTGGTCTCGTTCATTGATTTGATTCTTCGTCATCATATCCATCATCTCATTCATTTAATAGGAAATACCGTTGATTGGAGCGGAGAGCGGCGACTCCTGCGGGAACAGCGCGAGCTGAAGACCCTGGACTGAGCGCAGCGAGGGAAGCGGCTGAAGCCGTGCCCGCGGAAAGCGTCCGCTCGCAGCGGAAATCAACATTTTTAGCCTTATCTCTATTTTAAAAGAAAACAGACTGTAGGCAACACCAAAAATTAGGGTGTTTGTCTACAGTCTGAATCCTTCAGCCCAATATAAGAGCTGAAGGATTTTTTATTTTGATAAATGCCCAAAATGAAATTTTGTATTTGGTCGTATGTTTCGTTCAAGATTGAACTGCTCGAAAACAGGTGAATCGTATTTTTCTTTGACTACGACACGACGCTTGCAAACTCTAAACGCTTCTTCCATCCATTCCTTAGTCAAAGCAGAGTGCACTCCAGCTTGACGGAGAGGCTTGAAATTGGATGATTCCTCGATTGGGGTGTGGAACATCGGGTCCATATAAACTACATCCCATGAGCAATCCCCTTGAGTACGAAGAAACGCAATCGCTTCAGTATGGATTACTTCAATACCTTTCATCGAAAGTTGTAAGGTCTCTGAGTCGGTATGGAATTTTGTAAGCCCATTCTTTGTGAGAAACGCTACGCATGGATCTGCTTCCAATCCAGTACATTTTCCGTTTTCTCCTAATATATAGGAAGCGACTATACTATCTGAGGCCAGTCCAAGGGTACAATCGAGAAATGTATCCCCCTCTGTCAATTGAGTCGCATCTATAAGTGGATCAGTTTCACCCTTGACTATTCGTTTTAACCGGAATGCGGCAGAATTTGGATGAAAGAAGAAAGGTTGGTCCATTCCTTTGCGAAAAAGTTCATATCGATCTTTTCCTGCAACGAGGATATCGGCATCATATTCACTCTGCATTTTCAATATCGAACGTTTTTTTCTTTCTACTATCGGATATCCAAGCTCATCACTTGCGGCTTTGGCAAGGGTGTAAGTCGTTTCATCGGGTCTTCCTGCTGTCGTGATGATTGTTGTCACTTTTTGCAAACTTGTTCAAGTTCCTCAGTCAGGTGAGCCTTGATTTGTTCCATTTCAGAGTTCTCAATATGTTCCCTAGGAATGAAACTTGCCAAAGCTCCATCTTTCCATATTGCTATAGAAGGTGAGCTTGGTGGAACTTCCGGGAAGAAATCTCTCATCATTGCCGTTGCTTCTTTATCTTGACCCGCAAACACTGTATATAAATGATCTGGTTTTGCGGATGTTGCATTAAGTGCCTCTCTAACTGCAGGACGCGCCAGCCCAGCAGCACATCCACATACCGAGTTAATAACGATTAGTGCGGTTCCCTGAAGTGACTTCATCGTTTCATCCACTTCTTCAGCTGTTGTCAATTCTGTAAATCCAGTTTGCACTAACTCTTCACGCATTGGTTTAACAATGCCTCTCATGTATTCATCGTATGCATTCATTTTTATATTCCCCTTTCGGATTTATTCAACAGAACTCTTACGTAGCTCTGTCATTTGTTTCCAGATAGATCCTTTTGCCTCTTCTCCTTCTTCGATTCGGGCAATTGCCATACGTACTTGAAGCTTCACTTCAAATTCAGGATCATTTTCTGCCGCATGAAGCGCAGGCAACGCTTTTTCTGTGCCCGTTTCATAAAGGAACATCGCGGCACGCCAACGTACAAGCTTGTTTTTATCTTGAAGTGAGTCAATTGCTGCATTTTCAAACCCTTCAAATCCAAGGTCACTCATACAGTCTCCAGCCGTTCTTCTGACGGCCCAACTTTTGTCTTTCAATGCTTTTTCAACATAAGGAATAACAGCTTCGTCTTCAATCATTCCAAGGTAAACAGTTGATAGTCGACGGATAGACATTTTTTCATCCTCCAATGCCTTTTCAAGCAAAGGTAAATCCGACACGTCTGGATCCGGCATTTGGTCGATTAACTGGAATCGTTTTTCCCATTCATCCACGTTGAATTGTTCAAGTGTTACTTTAGTTCGTTTGTTTTCTCTTGTTTCTCCGCTATTTAACGACTGCTCAATAATATCCATTAACCGTTCATCCGGATAGGCTGCTTCCACTTCCGCAACAACTGTTTCACCGATTTCCTGCTTTTCACCGTAACGGATTCCATAATCAGCCCATTTACGTAGGAGGATATAGTTTTCCACTTCCGTACTATGCACTTTTTCCATTGCATTTTTGAAACGTTCACTTAAACCGAACCGTAATTCCGAACCGCTGTCAAAGACCTTCACCTGTAGGGGGATGTCTTTATACGTTTGGACATGAACATAGACCTCTCCATAATGTTCATCCGGTGCTTGCTCATCACTTTCCACTGCTACCTCTTCTTCATTGAACACACTTCGCACTTCAGCAAGAATATCTTCCCATGCTACGTTGCCAATTCGTTCCACCGCCATGAAGTTCATGACATGATAAATTCCTTTTATCCCTTTAATGCCAAGCATTTGTGAAACGGGATGCGGTGCAGTTTCTGCATCCTCTTTTTTGTAGTTATGGCTCATACCCATCGGCAATTCTTCGTCCACAATAATTTTCATGGAATTCGGACTTGGTGTCGGTTCAATCGTCACAATTTTCATCATTTCCCACTCCTTTTATCATTGTTAAGACTCAGCTATTTCCTGCAAATACGTCCACCGTTCTATCAAATGTTCATATTCTGCATTCAGTTTATCCAACTGCTTAGTCAACTCGCTTACAAGATCGTAATTGGCACCCGACGACATCATTTCAGCTTCGGTTGCAGCAATTTCCTCTTCTTTCTTTTCAATATCAGACTCGATAGTTTCCCATTCTCTTTTTTCGCTATAGGTCATTCGCTTTTTAGGTTTTTCTTGTTCGGCTACTTTAGGGGTTGCCGTATTTTTGTCGTTTTTCGGCTCATCGGTTTTCTGAAAGGCTTTTTCCTCTAAATAATCCGAATAAATGCTATATAAAGTTTCGACATTACCTGAACCGTCTAATACCCATAATTTCGTCGATGTCCTGTCCAAGAAAAAGCGGTCATGGGATATCGTTAGCACAACTCCAGGGAATGTATCGATAAAGGATTCAAGGACCGATAGTGTTTCAATATCCAAATCATTTGTTGGTTCATCCAACAATAGGACGTTCGGTTGTTCCATTAACAACTTCAATAAATACAGGCGCTTCCTTTCACCACCAGAAAGCTTCCCAATCGGGGTTCCGTGTGATGAAGTTGGAAATAGAAATCTCTCCAACATTTGTGTTGCCGAAATTCGAATCCCGTTACTATCCTCGATATCATTAGATGTTTCGCGTATATATTCGATTATACGCTTATTTTCGTCCATTTCAGGTAGTTGCTGATGGAAATGTGCAATTTTCACAGTAGATCCCATTTCGAGATAACCACTATCAGGTTCCAATTCTTTTGCAATCAGTTTCATCAATGTCGTTTTACCGGCTCCGTTCGGTCCTACAATTGCAATACGATCGCCCGATTGTAAAAGACAATTAAATCCTTCAATCACTTTTCGATCTCCATAGGATTTAGAAACGTCATGAAGCTCTATCACTTTTCGGCCAAGTCGGGATGTTTTCAACGCAACATCCATATTAGTCGAAGAAGTATCTTTTTTAACTTTATCTTCAAGCTCTTCAAAACGGCCAATACGGGCTTTCTGTTTAGTGGATCTCGCCTTTGCCCCACGTCTGATCCATTTCAATTCATTGCGATAGCGGTTTCGATTTTTTGCATCAGTTGCCTCCGCCATTTCCTCACGAATAGCTTTAGACTCCAAATAATCGGCGAAATTACCAGAATGCGCGTATAGCGTCTTATCTGCCAACTCGTATATTTGAGTGGAAACAGCGTCCAAGAAATAGCGGTCATGTGTGATGAATACAACTGCAGCCTTTTCGTTTTTCAAATAATCCTGCAACCACGTAATCGACTGGACATCGAGATGGTTCGTTGGTTCATCCAATAATAACAGATCCGCCGGTTCGATAAGCACTTTCGCAAGCGATACCCGCTTCTGTTGCCCCCCGGATAGCTCACCGATTCTTTTATTAAAGGATTCAATCCCTAATTTTGTAAGAACCGTTCTCGCTTTTGTGTTTAAATCCCATGCCGAGCGTGCATCCATCTCATTTTGCATTCTGGTAAAACGTTGTAGGTTTTCCTCCGATGTTGGATCATCCGTTAACGCAGCAAGTGCATACTCATACTCCAAATTCAATTTAATGATCGGGGCATCTGACATAAAGACAGTTTCCATGACGGTTTTCTCAGGATTGATATTCGGAACTTGGGGTAAATAAGAAATCGTATAGTTATTCGGATGATCTGCCTTCATTGAATCCGGTTCTTCTGTTTTAGCAATAATCGAAAGGAGCGTCGACTTTCCCGTTCCATTGATACCGATCAAGCCTACTTTCTCACCCTGAACTATTGTAAAGGAAATATCCCGGAATAAAATTTTCTCTCCCACGCTTTTTGTAAGCTTCTCAACTATTAATTGGCTCATGACTACACATCCATTTCTACAAACTGCTTACTCTAATGATAGCTCATATCCACGAATTTTTGAACACGATCGCCTTCCTCGTTGAAATGATTATCAGAATCTGAAAAACAAACGGTATCACCTTCACTACAATGGAGAGTATATGAATATAAAGTGATATATAACTTTGAATTAAAAATACATTATTCGATATATAAATATACTATTATTTCGACATTTAAGAATCTGAAAACATGTTATTATCGACCTTAATACTAATTTAAAGATCACCATATTTGTTTTGACAATATAATTAAATTGTTTATATAATAATGAATCATAAAGGAGGTAAATCTCAGGTGGCTCATAAACTTACAAAAGAACAAATTGTTGAAAGCGTTCCCCAAAAGGGATTTTTTGGACATCCAAGAGGATTGTTCACATTGTTTTTCACTGAATTTTGGGAGCGGTTTTCCTACTATGGAATGAGGGCAATTCTTGTCTTCTATATGTATTATGAAGTATCGAAAGGCGGATTAGGGATAAGCGAACCGACCGCAATGGCAATTATGTCGATTTACGGCTCGCTTGTTTATATGTCTGGAATTATCGGAGGATGGCTGGCAGACCGTATTTTCGGTACATCGAAAGCTGTATTTTACGGCGGAATTTTAATAATGTTTGGCCATATCGTCTTAGCATTTCCGGGCAATCTGACAATGTTTTTCACTTCCATGGTACTGATTGTCTTAGGGACAGGCCTTTTAAAGCCGAACATTTCAAGCATTGTTGGCGACATTTATGCGACTGACGATAATCGCCGCGATTCCGGTTTCAGTGTCTTCTACATGGGTATCAATATGGGAGGTTTTTTAGCGCCTTTAACTGTGGGAACAATCGGATTGGACTATAATTTCCACCTTGGATTCGGTCTGGCCGCTATTGGTATGTTCATTGGACTTGTTACGTTCCTTCTTACAAAGAAGAAGTACCTTGGCTTAGCTGGGACACAAATTGCGAACCCACTTAGCCCCGCTGAGCGGAAACGTTTTGTCAGAAATCTTGTAATAGGCACCGTAGTTTTAGTTGCCCTATTGTTCATCACCATTCCGAATGGATGGTTAACATTTAACTCATTCATTGCTCTTGTTGGAATTTTGGGCTTTTTAATACCTTTCTCTTATTTCATAATTATGTACAGAAGTCCAAAGACTACGGCAGATGAGAAGTCCAGGATCATTGCTTATATTCCGTTATTCCTTGCGGCTGTCATGTTTTGGGCAATTGCGGAACAAGGATCTACCATCCTTGCCCTTTATGCAGATAAAAGAACCAATTTAGATGCATTCGGGTTCCATATATCACCTGCATGGTTTCAGTCGTTAAATCCCTTATTCATCATTACAATGGCACCGGTATTTGCTTGGCTTTGGATTAAGTTAGGAAAACGGCAGCCTTCTATCCCACAAAAGTTTTCATTAGGGATTTTCTTCGCCGGCATTTCTTTCATCGTCATTCTATTACCAGCTTATTTTGGCGGAACGGATACATTGGTCAACCCATTGTGGCTTGCGCTAAGCATTTTCATTCTTGTCTTAGGGGAACTATGTCTTTCTCCTGTTGGATTATCTGCTACGACTAAATTGGCGCCAGCGGCATTCTCTGCTCAGACGATGAGCCTATGGTTCTTATCCAACGCTGCTGCACAAGCATTAAATGCACAAATCGTAAAGTTTTATTCTGATAAAACTGAAATGATGTACTTTGGAATTATTGGTGGCGTTGCAATTGGATTAAGTATTATTCTTTTTGCGCTATCTCCTGTCATTCAAAGATTCATGAAAGGCGTCCATTAAGCGTATTATATGAAGAAAAGCATGACCCATTGCGGTTATGCTTTTTTCTTTCAAAAAAATTTCAAGTTCTTTAAGGAAGAGTATTTCTACAGAGGATCTCGAGTGTTATGATATGCATACCAATTCAATAAATAGAAAAGAGGGAATAGAATTGATTTTTGGTTTATCGATAATTTTAATATTGGTCTTATTCTTACCTTTCACAGTTCCATTTGTTGAACGTAATTTGGAAGCATTCCTATTCGTAATGGGTATAGCTGCAGTCATAGTTAGCGGTGTCTTGGACAAGGTTTTACTACTTAAAGCTCTTGAAGATCCCATACATATTACCCTCGCAGTCATCATTGCTGGGTTACTATTCAAATGGCTCCAACGACCATTTGAAAAAGGGATTAAAAGAATTAGCCGCACAATCCCTTATAGGCTATTTCTTGCCCTCGTCGTCATTATACTTGGAATCATTTCAAGTATAATCACTGCAATCATCGCTGCAATTGTTTTAGTGGCGATTGTCGGGGTATTGGAACTCGACCGTAAATCAGAAATACGACTTGTTATCCTTGCATGCTATTCAATTGGTATGGGGGCTGTTTTGACACCGGTCGGGGAACCTTTATCCACTATTGCTACAAGTAAATTGAATGAGGATTTCTTTTATTTACTGCGTTTAATAGGTCCAGATGTAATCTTAGGCGTTATAGCTTTCGGAATCCTTGCAGCGATCATGATTAAACCATCCAAAAAGAGTATCGGATTAAAGTCAAAACAAGGAGAGGAATCATTCATTGAGATTCTGATTCGCGGATTTAAAATCTATCTGTTCGTCATAGCTTTAACCCTGTTAGGTGCAGGTTTCGAACCATTCATCGAAAGGTTCTTGTTAGACCTCAGCCCATACGTCCTTTACTGGATCAATATGATATCGGCTGTTCTTGATAATGCGACGCTTGCGGCTGCAGAAATCAGTCAAGAGATGGATGAACCAACGATTAAAGCAATCCTTTTAGGCCTTTTAATTAGTGGTGGTATGCTCATCCCCGGTAATATACCGAATATCATCGCTGCTGGTAAGTTAAATATTAAAAGTGGAGAGTGGGCGAAATTCGGCGTGCCGGTCGGTCTCATCACGATGGTTATTTACTTTGTTATAATTGTAGTTTTCGGCTAACTTAAAAAGCGATCTGCCACGTTTTCCATGACAAATCGCTTTTTGGGTTATTTTTTCTTTTTAGTTAGACGTCCAAGAAGGAATGCACCTGCCGCAAGTCCAATCATCGTATTGGTTTCTTTCGTGAATACTTGTTTAACAACAAGGTTCATATTTTGAGGTCTTTCAGCAAGTCGACGCATGAAGTAGCCATACCAATCTTGCCCAAACGGTACATAAGTACAGAAGTTATAGCCCTCTTTCGCCAATTCCAACTGCATTTCTTTTCTGAAACCGTAGAGCATTTGGAATTCAAATTTGTCATTTGGAATATTATTATCTTTTACAAATTGTTTTACATGGTTGATGACGTTATGGTCATGCGTTGCGATTGAAGTAAATTTACCGTTCAATAAATGCCATTCGATCAATTTAATGTAGTTCCTGTCAATTTCCTGTTTGTCTTGGTATGCATTTTCCGGAGACTCTTTGTAAGCCCCTTTAACGATTCGAAGACGGTAATTTTTATGTTTATGCAAATCTTCTTCAGCACGGAAAAAGTATGCTTGAATGACAGTTCCAATGTTGTCATACGTAACGGATAGCTCGTCCAATAAGTTAAAGGATGGTTGTAGACGTGCATAATCTTCCATATCGAAGTTAACGAAGATTCCATATTTATTCGCCGTTGAAACAATCTCCTCAATGTTCTCTTTACAGAAATCATAATCGATGTCCAAACCCAATTGAGATGGCTTTAATGAAATATGAGCATCTACTCCGTTTTCATGGATCGCTTCAATAACAGCGATGATTTGTTCTTTTGCAGCAGTCGCTTCCTCTCTCTCATAGACAAACTCGCCTAAATTATCGACAGTACAAGAAATACCATGTTTGTTCAGTTCTTTGATGCTTTCAATCGTTTCGGCAATATTCGTTCCTGCCACCACATTTTGAGCACCTAATTTTAAGCCGTATTTTTTCGCTGCACTATTCAAAAACTGGTTTTGAGAAAGTCCCATAAAGAAGTCTTTTAAAATCATATCCATTACTCCTCTAGAATAATTATTTTTATCATCCTGAATTATAACACAGCATTCTTTGTTCAACACTTATTAAGTATAATGAAGGGTACATTTATTCACAACAAAAAACGTGTCCAATTGCTCTGGACACATTTTTCATAATTTAGCTCTATTATACCCGCCAAACTCCTTTTCGATAAATGAGCCAAGCTTAAATATCGCATCTTCATTTCCGTTCTTTCCAATGATTTGAATGGCAATAGGCATCCCGTTTTTATCTGTGCCTACCGGAACTGTTAAGACGGGAAGTCCCCACGTATTTGCATAGGCTACGAAAGGCATGTATTTCAGGAACGTTTTCCTAATTGAAAAAATCTCCTTATAGACTGTTCCGTGCAATGGAGCAGCCGAATGATAGACAGGCATTATCACTAACCTGCCTTACATGTATTCCTCCAAAATTGCATCGCCATTTTTTAAAACATGACTAATTTCATTAATTCGCTTGGCAGATGGTTTGAAAAGTGATGCCCCTATTAGTGCCCAAGACAAATAGCGATGAACAGGTGAATTTATAACCGTTATTTCCTTCAGATAAGCAGTAAAGGGATTTCCGGAGTTTTGTTCAAATGCAATTTTCCTTGTGGATTCACCGCCATCAATCGACATGATTTCCTGCCAAAGGAGGGCCGACTCATCAAGGAGAGGAAGTGGGTCGGTGTCAATTCTGAAATTCGAATTTTTCAGCTTCAAATAAATTCTGTTTAACAGCATTAATGTTTCACCGGAAATTGGTTGCGACATCGTCCTGAATACATTTACCGTAAAATCTTTTATATTTCGATCTTCCGGTTTCCTGTCTGCTATGATGCCATAAACCAATTTTGCGTCCCTCACAGATTTGGCCATCGGACCAATTCCTAACATTCGTTGCTGCCACTCATTCTCAACATATGGAAAACTACCAACTTGGGATACTTGCCCTTTTCCTGACTTGAAACCTATCACACCATTAAAATGGCTTGGAAAACGGATTGAACCACCGATGTCAGACCCAAGGCCAACTGCAGCAGCGCCAAGTGCAATAGCGGCCCCTTCACCCCCACTCGAGCCACCCGCTGTACGTGTAAGATCCCATGGGTTATTCGTTCTTCCGTATAATTTATTGTCCGTCTCTTGGCAAAAGCATAGTTCAGGTGTATTTGTTTTCCCTAAGATGATTGCACCTTCAGCCCTTAACTTGGAAACAACAACTGCATCCTGACTTTGCACCTGTCCTTTTTTAGATTTCAATCCGCCAGTTGTTCGCATGCCTTCCACATCAAATGATTCTTTCATAGTAATTGGAACGCCGTATAAGGCTCCCTTGCTCTGTCCATCTGACAAGTTTTCATCTACCATTTTCGCTTCCTTCATCGCCTCGGCAAAACGATCTTCCGTCAGAAAATTGACGGTCGGATTTTTCTCTCTTATACGTTCAATAAAAACTTCAGTTACGCTTGTTGCAGTAACTTCTTTTCTCTGAATCATTTCACTTATTCCGACCGCATCTACGTCCAGAATGTTAACCTTTTCAACAACCGCCTCCATCTTCCGCCATCTCCCCATTCTAAATTATCACTCTATTCATTATAGTAAATATGG
The DNA here is from genome assembly GCF_037963765.1 of Sporosarcina sp. FSL W8-0480. Taxonomy (GTDB): domain Bacteria; phylum Bacillota; class Bacilli; order Bacillales_A; family Planococcaceae; genus Sporosarcina. Next base: position 2,173,487 of record NZ_CP150166.1, read on the forward strand.
TCAATATTAACAACAAAGGCTCCCTCCCTTTTCAGGTCAGAAGCCTCTGTTTTTCAGACCAAATTCATAAAAATGGTGATAAGGATAATTACGAATGCCCCACCTAACGCTGTCCATTGCATACGGTCAGGTTTTTCCGGCCGACTATCCCATTTTTGCATGCCTCCATCTCCCTTCGGTTTTCTCTAATCCATACTATAAATTCCCTACTCTTTTAAGTCCTAAACGGAGGCTTCAAATTTCAATACTGTCCAGTCGATACGACCGTTTAATTTTCTTATTAAGAAAACGCTTACATATTTAACTGAATAAAAATTGTTTTGGGATTCGTTAAAATTAACTATCAATTATGAAGTACTCTATGTTATTCTCTTAATTATAACTAAATTTACATAAAGGAAATGGGAGGAAAAAGTTTATGACCAAGACAGCTGTTAGCGACTCTAAAACTGTACAAGTGGAGGATATCTTGATTGCTAACCAATTCCTTAAAGATGTCGTTGTACATACACCCTTACAAAAGAACAAACGACTGTCAGAGAAATATGGTTGCCATGTTTATATAAAACGCGAAGATTTACAACATGTCCGCTCTTTCAAATTACGGGGAGCATTTTATAAAATTAAACGTATAGAACGTGAAGCGAGGGAAAAAGGAATTGTTTGCGCAAGTGCGGGCAACCATGCACAAGGCGTAGCATATGCATGTGCCCAATTAGGCATCAGCGGAAAAATCTTCATGCCGCAAACAACACCAAAACAGAAGGTCAATCAAGTGGAGATGTTCGGAAAAAGCTTTGTCGAGATTATTCTTGTCGGAGATACATTTGACGATTCATCAAAACATGCGAAAAAATGCGCCGAAGATGAAAACCGAATCTTTATCCATCCATTTGATGATTTAGACATCATCGCTGGTCAAGGAACAGTCGCTCTTGAAGTGATGAATGACATCGAGGAACCAATCGATTTCGTTTTTGCGAGTATCGGCGGAGGTGGTTTGATGTCAGGTATCAGTACATATATTAAGAACCTTTCACCTGCAACAAAAATGATTGGAGTGGAACCTGAGGGAGCCGCCAGTATGAAAACCTCCATTGAAAAGGATGAAATTACAACTCTTAACCATATTGATAAATTTGTAGATGGAGCAGCTGTACAATGTGTCGGCAATCATAACTTTGAAATTTGCAGGAAATACGTTGATGAAATTGTAGCTATACCTGAAGGGAAAGTATGCACAGCCATCCTAAATCTTTATAATGAACACGCAATCATCGCTGAGCCTGCAGGCGCACTCCCTATTGCAGCACTCGATGACTATAAAGAGAAAATCAAGGGAAAGTCCGTAGTTTGTGTGATCAGTGGCGGGAATAACGATATTGGTCGTATGCAGGAAATTAAAGAGAAATCGCTTTTGCATGAGGGCCTACTCCATTATTTCATCATCAATTTCCCACAACGGGCAGGTGCACTAAGACAGTTTCTCGATACTGTATTAGGACCGGATGATGATATCACTACCTTTGAATATACAAAGAAGCATAATAAAGAAAACGGACCTGGACTCGTGGGGATAGAACTAAAAAGAAAAGAAGATCACGCAGGCCTTTTGCAACGCATGAAACAAAGCGGCTTTCCCTTCACAGAAGTAAATAAGGACAGCACCTTGTTTGAACTGTTGATATAGAATTGTGAAATTATGAAAACACCCTATCCATTCGGACAGGGTGCGTTTTCATTTCTATCGTTTTATGAATTTGCAAGGATCATTGCGATTCTATCAATTGTAGGGATTGTACTTTTCGTTTGTCCTTGTGTGAGAACGGTGAATATAAGCGTTTCGCCTTTTTTCGTTTGTACATAACCCGCCAGTGAACTCACTCGGTTTAGGTGTCCTGTTTTCGCAATGACTTTTCCTTTGACAGGGGCAGTTGTTAATCTGTTTCTTAACGTTCCACCTACGAATCTGTCATTTATCCCCGCAATTGGAAGTCCCTGGACAAAACTGCCGTACCATGGTGCACGCCGAACAAGATAAAGCAATTCTGATAATTGTTCAGACGTCACTTTATTATTATGGGAGAATCCAGATGCATCTTCAAAGACCCATTCAGATGAATTAAGACCAATAGATTCCGCGTATTCGAGCATAACTCGCAATCCTGAATTCCAGCTTCCTTCCCCATAAACTTTCCGGCCCATTGTTTTCGCTAAAATTTCTGCATGTGTATTATTACTTAACTTCATGAATGGTTTCATTAAGCTTTTCAATGGCATTGATTGTTTGGAAGTAATTAGTGAAACATTTGCTGGAGCTTGTCTACGGACTGTTTTCGAAGTGGCCGCAAATTTAATCCCTTTGGATGCCAATGATTGTTTAAAGACATCAAGCGTATAGGCGGTAGGGTTTGATACAGTTATCCATTGCTTACTACCTGCACTGCCTACCGGTACATTACCTGAAATAAGAATCGTGTTTGTTCCGGGTTGTCGTTTGATGGACAACGTATTTTTATATCCTTTTGGGACTGTTTTTGATTTATTGACGACTGTGACAATTTTTGTTGCTGGGCTCAACGTAACGTTCGCCTTATAGCCATTTTTAGCTGGTTTTGCATCCACGATTACGGTTCCGGCATCATAATCGGTATTTGGTGATAGGGTCAAACCAGATATTTGTGCAGCGTAATAATGCGTTTCATCCTCTTTATCAATACCTGGTGATAGCCTCACGGAATCGAACCAGCTATCATCTCCTACCAAATCACCGGTTATTTGTTTTACTCCCATTTTCGATAAGGCAGCAGCAAACTGGTCCAAATCATTCTTCATAAGAGTAGGATCGCCTTGTCCCCTTAGATAAAGGTTTCCTTTCAAAACACCTTTTGAAATAGTGCCATCTGTAAGTAAATCAGTACGGAATCGATATTCCTCGCCTAATGTTTCCAATGCAGCAGCAGAGGTTAATAGTTTCAGTGTAGAGGCTGGTGTTACTTTCTTTCCAGCGTTCGACTGATAAATAATCTCCCCTGTTGAAGCCTTCCGGACAGTGATGCTACTATTAGCAGATTTCATTAGGGATTCGCCCATAATAGCGTTTAAACTTTTTTCCATTGACTGGTAGTGACTTGATGCTTGTACTAAAGAACTTTTTGGGGTGACCGTGAACACAGCAGCAAACGACATCACTATGGCGACAATGACCATAGCGGCTTTTCTGAAAATCAAACTGTTTCCCCCTTCATCTCAGTTGTCGTTTTCAGTCTACCATTTTTTCTTTAATAGAGAAATAGATTTTGAGAATTTGGTCATATTGTTGTTCACAAACCAACTGAAATATACTTCACTTCGATATATTCATCCAGCCCATAATGTCCGCCTTCCCTGCCTAACCCACTTTGCTTGAATCCGCCAAATGGTGCCTGGGGAGTAGATGGTAACCCATCATTCAGTCCGACGATACCATATTCCAACTTCTCACTCATCCTGATTCCTCTTGATAAGTTCTCAGTGAATACATATGCCGCCAACCCATAGATCGAATCATTCGCCCGAGCAAGAACTTCCTCTTCTGACGAGAATGTTGTAATAGGCGTTACGGGACCGAATGTCTCTTCCTTCATACAAATCATCTCATCATTTACACCTGTCAAAATCGTTGGTTCATAAAATAAAGCATTGTGTCGTTTACCGCCGGCTACGACCTTTGCACCTTTCTCAACCGCATCGTCGACATGTCGTTGCACTTTTTGAATCGCATTTTCATCGATAAGAGGGCCGATTGTAACCCCTTCGTCCATGCCATTTCCGACTTTCAATTGTTTAACCCGCTCGGCCAGTCTGACGGAAAACTCCTCCACTACAGTTTCATGAACGTAAATTCGATTTGCACAAACACAAGTCTGCCCTGTATTTCTGAACTTCGCCGCCACTATACCTTCCACTGCCTTATCGAGATCACAATCATCCATGACTATTGCAGGCGCATGCCCTCCAAGTTCAAGTGAAATTTTCTTTACTGTATCGGCAGCACCGCGCATCAATAGCTTTCCGACTTCCGTCGATCCTGTGAATGTCAGTTTTCTAACACGTGGATCCTTAAGCCAAGTCTCCCCTATTGCCTTTGCGTCTCCCGTCACAACATTAATGACACCCTCCGGAATTCCTGCTGCCATTGCAAGTTGAGCCAATTTAATCGCAGTTAACGGTGTTTGTTCTGCAGGCTTGATCACAACAGTACATCCTGCAGCAAGAGCAGGTCCTACTTTTCTTGTAATCATTGCTGCCGGGAAATTCCAAGGCGTAATGACTGCCGTAACTCCTACAGGCTGTTTATGGATGAAAATCCGTTTATTTGCACTGGTTGCTGGAATCGTTTCACCATAAATTCGCTTTGCTTCTTCCGCGTACCACGAGATGAAACCATTCGCATAATTCATTTCACCACGGGCTTCTGCCAAAGGCTTCCCTTGTTCTTCGGTCATCGTTTCTGCAAGACCTTCAAGATTTTCATTGATCAATTCATGCCATTTGAATAAATAACTGCTTCTCTCATACGCAGAGAGCATTGACCAGTTTTGAAATGCCTCAGTAGCAGCATCTACTGCCAATCTTGCTTCTTCAGCTCCACCATCAGGAACAGTTGCAATTATTTCTCCCGTCGCAGGGTTAATGACATCAAATGAAGGAAGGTCTCCTCCGATTTCTTTTCCGTTGATTAACATTGAAAAAGCATTCATATCCATACCTCCCAAATTGTATTTTCTTATCCAATGTACCACTCTTCTTCCTATTTTTCTTCATTGAAGAGTTCAACATTCTTACTTTTCAAAAAATCAAAGGCTGTTCCGAACGGTCATTTACAATGACTATCGGGACAGCCCTCTTTGTTTTGGAAGTTATCGGTCAAATTCACAAAGTTATCGTCGTTTCATTACTTTAGGGCTATTCGAATCCTGAAGCAATTCAAGTTCGACGGCGTTCCCTCCATAGATAAAACTGTTCGATAAAAATCGCAATTACCGTTCCCGTTATAAGTCCATTCGACAAGACCGCAGAAATAGCATTTGGCAAATCGGACATGCTTTCTTGCGGGATGAACATGATACCAACACCAATCATCAATCCAATCGCCGCAACTTTGTAGCCACGTTCCTGGTTCGGCTCTACCGACAACTCACGAAATGCCATTTCCACCATTTTCGAGAATATCGCGAATGTGACAGCATAGGCAACAGGTGCTGGCAATGCCGCAAACACTGACATGATTGCAGGGAAAATGGTAATGAGGACTACAATGATACTTCCTACAATGAACGGCTTTATAGAAGCAATCCTTGTTGCACCTACAAACCCAGCTGCTCCGGAAATGGGTACCGGACCAATTGCAGAAAATAATCCTGCGAACAAGTGGTTCAGACCGGATGCTATCGATCCCTGTTTCATACGATCTGGCGGGGTAACTGAAAATGATTGTTTTAATAAGCTTTCCATTACCCGTATGGATGCCATCATATTGGCGATGAGCAATAGCGTTATAAATCCTGCAGTTATAAACATTCCACTATCCCATACCGGCATTCCGTATACAAGAACTTCAGGCAACTGAATCCATCCATCAAATTCGAATTGAATAAACTCCGCTTTTCCAATGACTAAAAAGAGAACCCAACCAATCCCTATCGACAATAGGACAGAATATCTTGTTACCCAAGGTACTTTATGATTCATTGTAATGAAAGTGACTAAGACAACAATAAGGCTGCCCAAAAACAGCAACCCATCAATCTTGTCATTAGGACTTTCTACTCCAACCATTCCTTTTAAAAACGTTCCGCTCAATTGTAAGATAAGCAGCATGAGGTATGTAAATGTGACGGCCGGTGTGAAAAGTGTTTTCATTTTAGAGATTAATCCGGTGACGGCTAATAGAATAAATAGGATTCCACTAACAATCATGCCGCTTTGCAAGGCTTGCAATGCATCCCCGCTTGTTGGATACATAACGCCCACCATGCCGGCATACACAACGAAAATTCCCCACCAGAGTCCAGCCGGCCCTTCATTAATCGGCAAACGGTGACCGACAAATGCTTGAATAAGACATGCCAAACCAAGTACAAACATCGTTCGTTGAATGAACAGCGTAGTTTCCACTGTATCCATACCAAAAACATGCGCTATTGCGATTGGTGCTGCAATCGAGGATGCAAGTAAAAAAACCGCCCACTGGAAGCCCCCAATAATATGTTTCATGTATACACCTCGAATTCTAATTCAGCATTTCCGATTTCAAGTATATCATGACAATTACAGTAAACGGGCTGTTTTCAGTCAACTCGGTTTATGTTTATTGCTATTTATAGTATCGGCATAGCTACGTATGAAAAACCCTTCCGTTTTAGACCATTCACAGTATAGAATCTTTTCTATTTCATCATACCCTTCTCCATGTAGACCCTCTTTTAACCAATGTTCTGTTTTACCGATAGCATTCAAAACCTCTAATTTCAATTCTCCCTCATCGACTAATAATACACTTGGTGCCTCTTCTTCCTTTCCTAACTTCAAGTCACCTGCCGTAACAGATTTGTACTTCGCAAAGGAATTGATGGAAATTTGCCCGCCCGGTTCAATATACATATCACGAACCTCTCTTAATGAAAAAATACCTTGCTGTCGTAGCATCGTCCGCACCTGCTCCATCTCCAATTGATTTCTTTTAAAGGCTTTTATATTGACCTTACCATCATCTATTAATTGATCAGGTTCCCCTTTTAGCATTATTCGTAAAGGATTGAAGCGGGCAACCAACTTTTCAATTAAATAAATAGAAGTAGCCCAAATAGCAAGTGAAAAGAGAAACATCCATATGGAAACTTTTTTATCATAAATACTTTCTTCAAGAATGCCGCCGAAAATGATCAAATAGATGATGTCATACGGAGTCATTTCGGCCAAATGTTTTTTACCTAATAGCCTAATGACCGCCATTAAGGCGATCAGACCAACAATGAGCTTCGACCCAATGATTACATAATCCATAACAATCGCCTCCAAATCTATTGATATAAAAAAATACCCGTTAATCGCTAACTTCAACCACCAATCGTTTTTTCATGAATGTTTAAGATTGAATGGTTGGGGTAGTTTATGTGTAGTAATCGATAGAACAATAACTTTACTCAGGAGGCGTTTGAATATGGTACAACGACATGTAGTAGGTTACTATGATACTGAAGCTGAAGCCGTGGCGGCAATCGAGGAATTGAAGAGACAAGGATATAGCTCAAATGACATTTCAATCATTAGTAAGGATAGGGATCATGTAGATAATATCGAAGAACAAACTGGAACGCATGCTGCGGACGGTGCAGCTACAGGAGCTGCAACTGGAGGTGTGCTTGGCGGTCTTGGAGGAATACTCGCAGGTATTGGTGCACTCGCCATTCCTGGTGTAGGACCAATTATAGCAGCAGGTCCAATTGTCGCAGGCATAACAGGTGCAGCAGCAGGAGCTGGAGTTGGCGGTCTTGCGGGAGCATTGATAGGTGCGGGTATCCCAGAAGATGAGGCTAATCGATATAATGATTACTTCAATGAAGGGAAGATCCTTGTTTTAATCGACGGGGAGTATGACTATCGCGAAGTTCGAATGGACTACCCGGATAATCCAAGATTATAAATATGAAGGAAGAAAAACGTTTTTTCCAGGCGTTACCGACTGTAGGCAAACACCATAAATTTTGTGTTTGCCTACAGTTTTTTTCTTTTTATAATATAAATTAAGCTACAAATGTTGATTTCCGCTGCGAGCGGACGCTTTCCGCGGGCACGGCTTCAGCCAATCGAACAACGAAGAGTTCGATTTGCCGTATTTTTGCGCTTTTTGCAGAAATTAAGGCAGCCGTTTTGCCATTCCTGCTCCCTTAGGGTCGCAATAAACATTGCTCGTAACGCTACGCTTTTACTCGCAAACGCCGTTCTACGTACCGGCGTTCGCTCTCCGCTCCAATCAACGGTGCTTCCTATTAAATGAATCTGAAACGCTCAATACTTAGCATTTTTTAATGTACTTTTTACTGATAATAGGTATGGATTTCTTGACATGGAATAGATCAACTTAATAGACTGCCAAAAATTAAAATAAAAATTATTATCCCAGATAGACCCAGTGTAATAAGGACTGAGCATATACTTATAGCGGTCGTTTTCCATCCTTTCAAATCTTTTAAACCAATGATGCTAAGTACAAACGTTGCCAACGTTATAATTAAAACAATGTTCAAGGGATGAGTTCCTGTTGTATCAGTAAATTTATCAATAAAACTTGCTGACGAAATTGTAATGAAAAACATAGGAACACAAATTAGAGAAAGTATAAACGACCACAAATTAATATTATTTCCCATTGATATTTTGTTTTGGGAGTTCATATTCCCATCCCCTTTTTACAATTTGCAGTATTAGAAAGTTAATCCACGTTATTATTGGTAGTGAAAACAACAATAGGTATAGATCCGGATAACCAATCCCAAAAAGACGTGTTTCTTCATTCATTTGGTAAGATAACATCATAGCAATTGATAAAATAAAAAAGTTGATGGCTACGGCTGACAGCATACTTAATAATTTTCGATTCGTCATTTTTATTAAATGTATTGATACAACTGACGAAATAAATAAAGAAAATAATATCGTAAATAAAATTAGGTTAATAACCTCCTTGGCATCCTTTAAATATCACGTTCGATTGCTTTCTCTTTCCCGTCATTTTTTTCGTAAATTCTTTTTAGTGTAGTATTGATATTAATAAGAGCCATTAAAATAAAACCAAGCATAATGAAGGTAACAATTTCACCCGTGAAAAATGCCACAATACCTAAAATCAAAGCATATAACGTATACGTCCAGTTACTCATCCCGCATGCTCCCTCTCTTTTTTTTCCTCCTACGATAAACTAATAGAAATACCCCTATTAATAAAAGTAGAAGTACAGCAATTACTTCGGTAATGTTAATACTGTAACCAAAATCTCCTTTAAAAAACGTGCTTTTCAACGGTTCTGTTTTGCCTAACCCCAATTTTTCCGCTAACTCTGCTTTTCTTTGTTTTAACATTTCATCACTCAAAATTATTCATCCCCCTCTAAAAACCTTTTCCCTTCAATTGCAAATAAAACTATAAACGGGAAGATACCATTGAATACATTCATCCAATGAAAAGGCGCCCTATGGGAATAGACTGCTTTTACCCATTTACCCGCACGATCTTCGACAGCAATAGCTTTCTTTGTAGATATACCACTTATTTCAAAATACCCTGTACCTATTGGATAGAAATTTGATGCATTCCCATAGTGGCTACCCGTCATATCATTGGGCTTTGTTTTGACCTCTCCTATTCGCTTGCCAATCAAACTATCAATTACTTCTTCATCCGTGACTTCGTATAATTTCCCATTCCAAACGACAAACTTAATAGCCCAACTCAACGCGTTAGCAGGCGAACTAGTTAAAAGGGTGATTATCAATAAACTCATTATTGTTTTCTTCATCTATTCCAACCCCTCTTTCGCAGATAACAAAAGGTACTGTGCATTCAAAAACCCTAATTATTCCATTTCAGCTATTATACCACGGATGTAATAATACTTTTCAAAAAATTCATTCCAATAAAAAATACACCTCATAGAAAAGGTGTATTTGGATTTTTAGTCGGTAAAACGAATTATATCATTTAGATAATGCTATTTTAATATGCGCCAAGTGGTGCTCTTCGTGCCAAGCTAATTTCCTAAGTTTTGTAGCGACGGTTATTTTCCCGTTCTTTTCATGTGTGAATGTCCGATCTAATTGCTCATCAGTTAGATGATTTCCTAAAGATACGATACGCTCGTTAATACCTTCAAGCATTTTAATGGAGCTTTCTGCTGGAAGCTGCGTATCCGGTTGGATAGCCCATTTTTCCTCATCAAATGCCGGTACTGTTGGATTTTCATCCGTCAATGCAAGCTTTAGACGTTGATACATGTTTAGCTGCGAATCCGCTATATGATGAACAAGTTGCAGCACCGTCCAAGCACCATCGCGGTAAGTTTTACTTAAGTCCTCGTCACCCAAATGGGCAACAGTCTCCCTTAACCGAGTCGTATAAGATTCGATTTCCTTTAGCCATTCTTGTACATTCTCCAATGTTACATTTTCCGGAACTTGCAACTCCCCAATTGGAAATCTTACGTCCATTTTACAATCCCCTTTTCTCTATTAAAATATTTTTAATTATTAGTGATATCAATTTCATTATACATTACTTTGTATTACCCAGCACTCAACACCATAAATATGCTATTAATGTCTTCGCTCTTGGCTTTAAACCATAAACTCAAAGCAGATTCTTTTTCACTCACATGAATGTATTTGTCATATAAGGTCATTTCATATATATCCCCAAAATATTTCAAATTACTATTTAATTCTTCGTTTTCCTCTTTCAGGCTGTTTATTTGAATCAGTAGTTCATCATTTTGATTCTCTAAATTCTTAACCTTTAGAGACATATTATTTTGTTGATTTGACATAACAACTAAGAGAATAACTAATGTTGCAATCAATAAAACACTTAAAACTTTGGACATGCCCTTCACATCTTCCCTCCCCAAAATATAAATCTATTTTATGATCACTATCATTCTCTTTATTTCACATCAAACATATATAGTTCATCACCATCTAAAAACAGCAACATATTCTCCCGGTTGTTCACTAATTGAGCTTCGACAGGCACACCATTCGGCTTCATTAGCTTGATTTCATGGAGTGTTTTAAACTTTTCGCCTTCACGCTGCATCTCAAAAATTGAATGGCGTCCGAAACTTTCCCGATATGCAACGACCGTCTCCCCGTTCACCGCAAAAAATTGGAATCCAATATCTTCCGGCGAATAATATACCGTCCGCCCCTCTTTCCGAATTCCTATCTTCGAATCAATACTGAAGAAAAACCAAATCTCGCCCTCGGGATTGCCATTCAAAGCCAAACATTCAAAAATAGAGTATTCCCTATCTTCTTCAAGGGAATCTATCTTACTACCCGTAGAATCCCATCCAACAAGCCCGCTCCTGCCGACCGGCACCTCCCAGCCATAATTTCCGAAAACCCCTTCATCAAAGTAGCCAGTCCAAATCTCCTGATTCCTTGCCACGTACACATGCTCAATCCCATCGCCCAAACAAAACGAACGGATAAAACGTCCATTCAAATCATACACCCTTGCATTTTCTTCAATATTCTTTGCGTTGTGGTAATACGAACGAGCGCAGACAAGCATGAAATGATCGTCTTCAATCGGCTGTAAAAAATGATAATTCCATGTTTCTTCCGGCAAATCGATCACATTCTTATTACCGTCCTTCAAATGCACGACATGATAACTGTAGCTCTTTTCGGTAACCGTTGCGGGAAAACTACCATTAATTAGAGGTGGAATTTCTTGCGCCAGTAAGACGAATACATCATTATGATGTCCGATTGCGATTGAACGCGGAATCGAATGTTTCAACTCCTCGTGCAGATTGGCTATAGGGGTTACCGGTATTTCAAGTATTGGTTTCATCAGATTCAGCTGCCCTTCATAGATTGACGTCGTACTTTTTATATTCATTGACAAACAAAGTGTTTGCAAATCTTGCAATTCCATTACCCCCTACAATCACCATCCCCTTTATTTGAAACTATTTTATTATCTTGTTTAACAGCTTCAGAACAAAGAAATAAATCACTGCACCGAAAAAACCAAAGAAGAACATAAAGTTGAAGATGCCAAATAGACCGATAGCGGCAAGACCTGCAAGAGTACCGAAACCACCAAGTACTAATACTTTCAGCCAATTGGGATAATTTTTTGTACGAGCAGAAAAGTCAATATACAAGGAGATGGGTAACGCTCCAAACGCAAAAAACGGAAATGAATAAACTGCCACCACAATGACGGTTGGGCCTATACTCCATGAGTCCTCAAATGAAATTGCCGAATAAATTGCCAGTAAAAACCCGAAAAGGACAGGAGATATTAATAGTGTTAATAGATAAATAGACGAACGGTCAAATATCTCTTTATAACTTGAAGTCATAGGAAATCCACCCTTCCCACAATCAATTTACAACAGTCTTTTGAAGTTATTTAATAATTACAGTTAATGATACTACTCTTAATTCGACAATATCCGTAAAAACCCTCTTAAAGACAAATAAGCCAAATTCCATCCGTATCAGATTGGAAATTGACTTATGTTGTCCCGATAATTTAACCTTGTCTTTGTTTATGCCGAAAGTTTTCGCAAATCACCATGACCTTGCCGCGTCTTCTAATAACTTTACATTTTTCACAAATTGGCTTAACTGATGGTCTAACTTTCATTTTTTAACCCCCGTTTCGGTAATAGCTTCCTTTATATTATTCCCTATCCTCCTATTAACATGACTGCATACCTTCAATTTCAGCTTCCAAAAATGGAATTAATTCACATGATTAAAAAGGAGCTTTCAATCCATCATAACGCTGGGAGGTGATAATAATGACAAACAATAATAGAAACCAAAACAATGATCAAAACAAAAATCGTAATAACAATCAAAATAAAAATCAAAATGAAACGCGTACAGAATTCGGTCGAGAATTCGATTTTAATACTAACAATAATAACCGAAAAAACGATAAGAACAACCAAAATGATGATTGTATCGATTGTTAAATCTTATATAAAAATAAAAACGACAGGATCACTTCTGTCGTTTTTTCTTATTTGATCCTCATGCCCAAGGTTCAACATAGATATCTTTGACCCTCAATAATATCCTCTGTGGTACGCCTCCATCTAACTTCTTGATCGGGACAATAATGATAATGGATTTCTTTTACTTCTTCGATCCGCGTAGCTGCTACATACTCTTTTGTTGCATAGACGATATCCCCGCGTTTTAACACGCTGCCATCCTTTATTTCCACATCAACGACAGTTATCATGTCAAATTCATTCTGCTGCAATTCCTTGATCAAATCCTCTGTTTCGGGATAATTCCCCCAAATAATATGCGATGTGTGCATGATTACACTCCCTTATTATTCCTTAACCTCTATTATAACAGAACACATTAACTATTTTCTGACTATATTTAGAAAGTTAACTCAAAAAACACACCCTCCTCGTCGTAAAGAAGGTGCGTAGGGCTTCTATAGTTTTATGAATGACATTTATGTGAAATACTCCAGTTTTGCTTCCGGAAAGAATTTTTCCATATATGCATACAGATGACTTTTTATATCTTCTTCTTCATCTTTTTGATAAATGTATTTTCCAATTCCATATTTACCCCATTTATATCTACGCTTTTCCTCATCCAATTCCAATTTTGTCATTGGGTAATTTTTTTCTATAACTCGCTTGGCCGGTTTCGTAAAACGGTGTTGGATGAATTCAAAGGTAAGATCCTTTTTTGCTTCAGGTGGCAATTCTGCTTCAAGACGTTCAAACATATGGTAATAGCCATCTTCCCAGCCTTCATGTAGATAAATCGGAGCAACAATAAAACCAAGAGGATATCCTGCCCGTGCTACCTTTCCAGCGGCCTCAATCCGTTTTGCCAAGGGTGATGTCCCGGGTTCAAAATACTTGATGACATAATCAGCATTCACACTAAAGCGAAAACGGGTTTTCCCATTATGCTTTGCATCAAGTAAGTGATCAACGTGATGGAACTTCGTGACAAATCTCAGTTTCCCATATTCGGATTTCCCGAAATGTTCAATAGCCCGTTTTAATGTATGCGTCAATGAATCAATGCCAACAATATCGGATGTACAAGAGGCTTCAAATCTTGTAAAATCCGGGGCGCGCTCAGCCATATATCGATCTGCAGCATCAAGGATTTCATCCACATTCACATATGTTCGAATATAAGGTTTATTTCCCATCGTTGTTTGTAAATAGCAATAATGACAATGTCCCATACAACCTGTGGCGAACGGAATAGCGTACTCCGCAGAAGGCTTTGAAGTGTCAAATTTTAGTGTTTTTCTTATTCCAACGACCAATGTGGATTTGGCAATTCGATATCGCTGGAAATCATTATCACCAGGAAGATTTCTAACCTGATTATGGGAGGTTGTGTATCGAATTTCAACATCGGTTTTCTCAAACTTATCCAATAGTTCCCTACCTAATGGATAATTAAGAGCATCCGGTTCAAAATAAACAAGCTTAGGTGAAAACGGCTTATTCATCCAATCGACCTACCTCAGAATCCCCTAAATAATAGTTATAGGCTTGGTTCGCATCCTCTTCTGATGAATAAACGGCCATTTCATCGGATATTGGGTAGAATTCTTCATAAAGGAATAAAGCAAGTTTATCTGGTTCCTCTGGATGGTTGACTACGGCAGCGGACTGTACATTTGCTACATCTTGGGTGTGGGGATTACGGTAAAAAACGTAAACTATATCCCCCGCTTTATAAGAGTCATTCATTCCTGACATTTCCTCACTCCTACTCCGTTTTGCTATCCATTTTACTATGACCCATATCTTCGATAATAAACATGAAATCACTGGATAGAAAATAGGAATATAAACAAATATTAGGAATCAGGATTACAGGACTTTTTTAAAGACATAACTTACTTTGTCATAACCCATTTTCCCTTCATAGAATCGATGAGCATCAGTTCGATGCAAACCTGATGATAAAGCCACGGTCTTATACCCATTGTTTTCTGACCATTCATGGACAAAAGATAGAAGCTTTTCACCATATCCATTAGACCTTTTGTTTGTATCGGTCACTAAATCACATACCCAAACAAAACGGCCATAGTAAAGTGTAATCATTGGTTTAAACCCAGTAACCGCAACAATTTCCCCTTGGTCAAACATAGCAAACATTTTGTACATATCTTTTTCCATGGCTTCTGTAACGAGATCCAAATAGTCTCTTTCAGTTAGATGCGTTCGCAATTGATTCATCACTGGAAAAGCTTGAAGAATTTCCTGTGGTGTGTGGAGTTCCTTGATAGTAGATGTCCCCATTATGCAATCTCCCTTAAATAGATTTAGGTTCCACTCAATAAAATTCATCCATTAGTTGATAGAAATCGACCTTAGATTCATCTAATTCTTTTATTCCATAACCCGCAAGAAAATAAGGAACATAATCCTTGCCAAAATTATAGGAAATGCTTCGTATCGCCAATGCCAAATCTTGATATTTGTCTGCAACCCCTGCCCGTCCCCAATCTATATAACCGCTTACTCTTTGATTCTCCATAATCACATTCGGCAAACAATAGTCACCATGAGTAAAGACGAGTTCCTCATCCAACGGCTTATTGGAGACGAGTTCCTCAAAAAGATCGATTGCTTTCCTTCCCATTCGTACTTCATCAAAATCGTCTTCGTCAACAAGTCCCTTGCGCTACTCTATTCTTCGCCTCTTCTATTTTCACACTCAAGCTTTGAGTAAAGGGGCAATCACCGATCCCTATACTATGAATAGTCATAAGTCCGGCTCCTAATGACTCTATCACTGCAGGCAAATTGCCTCGATGTGATTGATCCGAAGCATTCACACCTTTAATCTCAGACATTAACAGATATTCATTTGCTTCGTCCTTCTCGTAGAATAAGACACGTGGCACAGGCAGCTTACCTTCCAACCACTTCATCTTTTCCTTTTCATCAAAGAGACGTTCTACCGTATGAACCGGCTGTACTTTAAGATATCGGTGTTCATGTGAGCCTTTCAACAAGAAGGTCATCGCTTCCGAATGCCCAATTGTTATCGGTTCCCAATCGAATCCGTTTGTTAATTTTGCTAAACTCAAAGGAATCCCTATCAACTAAACCACCGCCACTTTAAACTATTTAAACCCCATTTTGTAAAAAACTTTGCCACTCTTTAATAGATAAACTCCAAGCAATAACTGAATAACAGTAATTAGGAGGTTATGAATAATGAATTCTACTTGCCCATTTGTATCTATTAATTTTGCGGAGGATACAAACATGATATTAGCGACTAACTGAAACGCTTTCGGGATTGAATAAATAATTAACACCAATCCAGCCAACTTCATAAATAGCATGAACAGCTCTCCGGCCTTAGCATCGTATTTCTCCTCTGAACCCCGGAAAGCAAATTGAATGATCGCCTCACCACTCTTTAATAGGTATATCCCAAGTGCCAAAAGCAAGACAGGATAGACCGCCTGAAAGATAAGGGAAAGTCGATAATTCGTTAAATCACTAGCAGACATTAAATCTGATAAGTTGTAAATAGAGTAGAACGAATAAACAACAGTAACAACATGGGTCAAACTCCAAACAATTGTTAGAATACCGATCAACTTTAATCCTGCCCTAAAAAAAGCTGTAGGCTGAAACATTTGAACACCCCTCTTTTTATCTATTTGTTGGTTTACATGATACTAATGAAATATAAGCGTTTTCATAAGCAATTATGCTGTCAATTAACTTCGATAATTCATATGTTGTTGGAAGATTTGAACTTAACTTCGCTATTTCTCTAAGTTTAATATAAATTGATCTTGCTTCATCAAACTTCTTCTGCTTCAGTAAGACGTTTACTCTCAAATAGTTCAAATGCAAGCTCCAACTTACTATCAATAGATTCTGCTCTTCCCACTGTTCCCCCTCCCCCTATTTATCTCTTTAAAGCCAATTATATCATGAAGTTAGGAACCGTTTTCTAAACACTCACTAAAGATTAAAAATACACCCTCCTTTTAATTTGGAGGGTGTAGCACAATGTTTCAATTTTGCCGCTCAATTTGATAAAAATTTATATATTCTTTCAAGTACGAGCAAATCAATTCGGGAAACGCTCGTTTATCCCGAGAACCGCTCGTTTATCCTGAAAAACGCTCGTTTATCCCGAGAACCGCTCGTTTATTCCAGAAACCGCTCGTTTATCCTGAAAAACGCTCGTTTATTCCAGAAACCGCTCGTTTATCCTGAGAACCGCTCGTTTATCCCGAGAACCGCTCGATTATTCCTCAAGAAGTTCATTTCCATTTAAATGAAGAAAAGCCGATCAAATACCTCATTGATCGGCTTTTCTCTTTCACATTATACAATTAAAGCGGCACCACTCGAAGAATGGATTTATTCCGCATGAAACTCCGCAAGGAATTCCTTCACTTTGGCTGGATCCGCAACTAATTCGTTGCCTGTGTTGACTAATGGACTTACCGTTGAGTAAGCTTTCTTTTTATTCCCTTGATAATAATTCAAGAACTCATTTTGGTTGATGGAATACAAAACGGCTTTCCGTAAGTTTTCGCTCTTCGCCACATCGCGGTCTCCCGCGTTGAAGACCAAGTAAGCGACTGCGTTGCTGTCGTTCTTCTGCAAGACGAGTTTGTCATCATTTTCAACGAGATCATACTTCGTCTCCGGAACACCGTTGAAGAAATGGATTTCGCCGTTACGTAATGCGGATAATGCGCTGTCTGCGTCTTGAATGAATCGGACAGTTACACTAGAAATCTTCGGTTCGAATTCACTGCCCGCGCGATACGCCGGGTTTTTTGCGAAGTCTGCTTGGTAATCGTTTTTCTTCACAAGAATATATGGACCACTCGCATATAGATGGTTGTTATAGGTAGAACCTTCTGTAACGGTACGCTGATCGCCGTATGGAATGTCTTTATTCACATCAAAAGAAGCTACATCGTACGTGTTAATGCTTTCCACTTGTTTTTTCGACACGATCCCTGCGGATTGGTGTGCCAAGTAGTTCAACACTTGTGGAAACGGCTCATTTGTCGTTACCTTTATCACCTGGTATTTTCCAGCTTTACTATCGGCTGCTGACTTATCTCCAACAAGTTCAGAAATGTTAACTTTTAGTCCTTTTTCAAGTGCCTCTCGGATTGACGCTTCCCCACCGGATTGTTTTACGTTTTCAAGCTCAGTAAGATCCGTCACAATTTCGACGTTCTTGATGCTTTCATGTAAGCTGTACGTTCGGTGATCCGGCACGGAATTTTTATCTTTCGCACGGTTCAATGAAAACACAACATCATCTGCGCCAACGCGCTCCCCTGTATCTACCGCTGTTCCTCCCTCAACTTTAGCAAAGTTGATATCATCTCGAAGAATGAAGTAATAGTCTGAGTTGCCTTCGCCGATCGCATAGTTATACGAAAGCGATCCATCTGAAACTACTTTGTCGTCATCTGTCAAATTGACGAGACGCACATACATATTCGTGTTCAACGTATTGATAGAACCGTCATTCCCTTTGATCGGGTCAAGGGAAGTTAATGATCCGATTGCCTGTTGAGCTATCAACGGCATACTTTCGCGCTTCGATGCATCATTGAAATCGATTGTTTCCCACGCGATTGCGCGTGATTTTGCAAGTCGTACTGTTCCCGGGTTCAATACATCTTTATTAACCCCTTGTGCTTTGAATGAATTATAAAGCGGTGCAATATATGCTTTCTCTGCTACAAGTCTTTGTTCAAGTTGCTTATACGTTTCTTGGTATTCATCTGATGTTTCAGTACTTGCTTTTTCTATTAATTTATCAACTTCTTCGTCACTAATATTACTGTTGTCACCGTCAGATTTGAACAAAGAGCGAACTGCATAATCCGGGTTCCCTGTTACAGTCGTCCAGCTGGATAATGCAATGTCGAAATTCCCTGCATCACGTTGCGCTTTGAAGCTACCGTAATCCGGTTGGATATTCAATTTCACGTCAAAGCCGTTTTTGATGAGCTGGTCGCGGACGATATTCATATCTTCCTCCCCTGAGCTCATTCCAAGTAACTCAATCGTCACTTTGCCGTTGTTGCCGCCACCTTTTGTATCTCCTTTTTCTTTCTCACCGGACACATCTGATTTTGTTTG
The DNA here is from genome assembly GCF_037963765.1 of Sporosarcina sp. FSL W8-0480. GTDB lineage: Bacteria > Bacillota > Bacilli > Bacillales_A > Planococcaceae > Sporosarcina. Next base: position 2,192,422 of record NZ_CP150166.1, read on the forward strand.
CACACAGCCTGCCAACACAACGACAAGCGCAAGCATGAGGGTTAATAATCTTTTACCCATCATCAATTCTCCTTTTCTATGATGCTTATATTTGTTATTCCCTTTTGGGAGAAATTCACTTAATCAAGTCTTGGGTCAAGCGCATCTCTCAGTCCGTCCCCTAAAAAGTTGAAGGAAAGGACGAGCAAAATGATCGCTAACCCTGGAAAAATCGCTAAATATGAATGGGATTCCAAATACGTACTGCCTACCCGCAAAATATTCCCCCACTCAGGAATATGCGGTTCGACGCCAAGACCTAAATAACTCAAACTACTTGTTGCAATAACGGCTCCTCCTATAGTCAGCGTTGACTTGACGATCATCGGTGCCAACGAATTAGGAACGACTTGCTTAAAGATGATCGACATATCCGACGTGCCGAGCGCACGAGCCGAATCGACGAAATCATAATTCGACACCATGAGGACATTCGCCCGCATCGTTCGCGCATATGTCGGAATCGACCCGACGCTGAGCGCGATGATCAAGTTCACCGTATTCGCACCGAACGCAGCAATAATGGCAATCGCAAGCAAGATTCCAGGAATCGCATACAGCACGTCAAGCACACGCATGATCATATTATCTGTCCGGTTGCTGTAATAACCAGCGATTCCACCAAGGAATCCACCGACTACCGCCGGGATGAGCGTTGAAGCAAATCCGACAATCAAGGAAATCCTAGCGCCGAATATAATTCGTGTAAATACGTCTCGGCCGAAGTTATCTGTACCGAACGGATAGGCCAAGTTTGGAGTTTGTAGGATGTTGCCGTAATCATTTTCGACCGCAAGTGAATAATCGAACGTGAACTCGCTCACAACCGAAATCGAAAACATTAGGATAATGAAAAACATCCCTAACGTCGCTGTCGAATTCCGCGTAATCTTCTCCCACATCACATTCCATTTCATAATGCGCGAGTGGTCTTTGCTCATTGATTTAAGCAAAAGGCTCCACCCTAATAGCAACGCGAACAAATTTCCCGTTGCTGCAGTGAGAATGACGATGACTGCTATTGTTGCCATCCACCGTGGAGCACTAACATCTGTTACCGATCTCGTCACGAGTATTATTACCACCAAATGGAAAACGGCTACGACGAGCAAAACAAGCATTGCAATTGGAAACGTGTCCGTGACGTATGGTTTGAAAATATTCACTGCCGAAATCGCTATGACGAATAGTTGGGTCAAAAACATGTAGACAGCGAATGTATATTCGGGCGTCTTCCGTTTATTGATAAGATTAAATGCGAACGCAGCCGTGAAGATATTGCCTGTCATTAAACTAAGCAGCTGTATATACCCCAACCGGCGAGTCCCTCTGCGGATTTCACTATTATTCAACAGATCTCTTTTCATCTTCCATGTGATAAACAGCTGTAAAAGAGTTGTTATTAAATAAGCGATGAATATTGCGAAAACAATCGTATTCAGTTCCCCGGTTTTGAACGAGAAACTGTTCCCTAAGAAGATCAACGCGACGACCAATGAAATGATCCAGGTGAAATTCGCTTGCGGGTATTCTTTTGATACAGCCAATGCATGCCGATTTTTCAGCTTCTCTTCCATCTTTTCACCTGCTTTATGTTTGTTTCATTTTCGAACGGATCCGCGGATCGAGGAATGCGTACAAAATGTCAATCAGCAAATTTACGAGCGAAATCGTAATTGCAATATAGACGACGCCGCCCATGATAGCCGGGACGTCCGGGATGAATTGCTTATCGACGATGTAGCTGCCGATCCCTTTAATATTGAATACTTTCTCGGTCACAGCAGCGCCGCCTAACATGCCCCCAAACATGAGACCGATAACGGTAATGACTGGGATCATCGCATTTCCGACTGCGTGCTTCCAAAGCATCTGGCTCTTTGTTAGCCCTTTCGCGCGTGCCGTAATGATGTAGTCCTCATGGATGATTTCAAGCAACGAAGACCGCATCATCCTTGCGATCGAAGCAGTAAGTCCAGTTCCTAAAACGACAACTGGCATGATGATCGATAATGCATTCCCCGGGGTATAAGTGGCTGACAACCAACCAAGCTTGATCGAGAAATTCAAGATGAAGATCAGACCTTGCCAGAAATTCGGAATCGATAGCCCTAACAATGCAATGAACATGAATGTCGTATCCAAAAACGAATTCGGCCGAGTCGCAGACAAAATGCCGACGGGGATTGCAATGACAATAGCCATTAGGACCGAGAAGATTGCAATCGTAAGGGTAATCGGGAATTTATTTGCAATACTCGACGCGATATCTTCATTGCCCGCAAAAGATGAACCAAGATCGAACGTTGCAATTCCTTTCAGTGCATTCCATAGTTGCTGCAAATATGGCAGGTCAAGTCCATGGATTTGATTAAACGCTGCAATCTGTTCCTTCGTCGCCGATTCTCCAAGAATGTTAGAAGCGGGATCGAATGGTGAAATATAAAGAATGGAAAAGACGAGGATCCCTACCCCAATAATGACAAACACACTTTGGACGAGTCGCTCCATTATATATTTCAAAAACGGGTTGCTGATCAGAAACAGCCAAGCATACATAAGGACACCCGGCACAAGCGTTGCGAGAAGGAACATCGGCCGTTCAAGGAGTGATAAAAAGTACGAAGAATACGTCTCTTTACGAACACCTACTTGCGAAAGCCGTTCATCGGTCCGTCGCCCAACCTCTTGCTGAAACCGTTCGGCCGCCAATTTTTCTGCTTGAAGGCGAATTTCATTCGGATTTTTCTTCTGCTGGAAAAATTCCGCTTTACGCAGCAACTGATCTTTGTACTCGTGGAATAAATGATCTTTCCGACCTTCATCTGTAAGCTCCCTTTGGACATCTGCCATCGTCGCTTCGTATGTACGGTCTTTTTTCTTCAATAAATAAAAGAGATAAACGAGTATATGGAGAGGCAATCCTGTTAAATAGAGCAGGAATCGATACATTGACCTTCCATGCGCCTCATTATAAGTTCTTTTGAGCAAGGCAGATATGCCCAGTTTCATTCAAATTCCCTCCTGCCCATTCTTGTATAATTCCTATCGGTATACTATACTATAACTAAACAGAAAAGTTGTCAATTTACTAAACTTATTTTGATAACCGATTGGGGGAACCTTTAATGTCGGATACTATATTAAGAGTGTCAGACCTGCATGTTTCATTCGCCGGAAGGGAAAAAGATTTCGATGCAGTACGCGGCGTCAGTTTTGAATTGAAAAGAGGGGAAACATTAGGTATCGTCGGTGAATCCGGTAGTGGAAAAAGCGTCACTGCGCGTTCTATCATGCGTTTACTGCCTTCCCCTCCTTCCTATATGAAGCAAGGAAAAATCGAATTTCAAGGGCAAGACCTTTCCTTGAAAACGGAGAAAGAAATGGAGAGCATCCGTGGGAAAGAAATCGGTATGATCTTCCAAGATCCGATGACCTCTCTAAACCCGACTATCCGGGTCGGAAAACAAATTGCCGAAAGTCTACTGAAACACAGAGGATTATCCAAAGCGGAAGCAAAGAGAGAAGCGATCGAGCTATTGCAACTTGTCGGCATCAAAGACAGTGAGAAACGATTCAATCAGTATCCCCACGAATTTTCAGGCGGCATGCGCCAACGTGTCATGATAGCCATCGCGCTCGCGTGTAGGCCTTCCCTCTTAATAGCGGATGAGCCGACAACTGCACTTGACGTCACGATTCAAGCACAAATTTTGGAACTAATGAAGAGCATGCAAGATCGTCTCGACACGTCCATCATCCTCATTACGCACGACTTTGGTGTCGTCGCAGGAATGTGCGACCGTGTCGTTGTCATGAAAGACGGGGAAATTGTCGAAACAGGCACGACACTTGAGATTTTCGAAAACCCGCAGCATCCATATACGAAAAAACTATTGAATGCCTTGCCACGACTTGATGAAAAAAAGAAGCCAAAACGTACTCCACGTATTAAGGAAGGTATAGATTCATCAATTCCACTCGTTCAAGTGAATTCACTACGCCAGCATTTCGACAGCGGAAAAGGTGAATTGACGAAAGCGGTCAATGATATCAGCTTCTTCATACGCCCAGGCGAAACATTGGGACTCGTCGGCGAATCCGGCTCCGGCAAATCGACGACTGGCCGTGCCATCTTGCGGCTTAATGAACCGACTTCAGGAGACGTCCTCTACCAAGGAATCGCCGTCAACCGGTTGTCGAAAGATGAAATGAAAACGATGCGCCGCCATATGCAGATGATTTTCCAGGATCCTTACTCATCGCTGAACCCGCGCTTCAAAGTGCTCGACATCATCGGGCAGGCGCTCGATATCCATAAATTGAGCAGTTCAAAGACAGAGCGAAGGAAACGTGTAGAGGAACTGCTCGAAATGGTCGGCCTCGAAGCAGCGCATGCCAATCGGTATCCTCATGAATTCTCAGGTGGCCAGCGCCAACGTATCGGCATCGCCCGCGCATTAGCGGTCGAACCAGACTTCATCGTCTGCGACGAGCCATTATCAGCACTCGACGTCTCCATTCAAACTCAGATCGTCGACTTGCTCGAGGATCTCCAACATAGGCTGGGGCTAACGTATTTATTCATTGCCCACGACCTGTCGATGGTGAAGCATATAAGCGACCGTGTCGCTGTCATGTACGCCGGCAAAATCGTCGAACTCGCGGAAAGCGAAGAGCTGTACAGTAACCCGCTACACCCGTACACAAAATCATTGCTCTCAGCAATCCCGATCCCAGATCCACGGATCGAAGCAAACAAAAAACGCTACATCCCGGAAGAAGGCAACACTGCAGACCGCTACAACCTGCAAAACGCCCAATTAGTCGAAGTGTCAAAAGGACATTGGGTTGCAATTTAAAAATACCTATCTACCCTTTTAAGAATAAGGCTATGTTAAATAGTATTGTTGAAATTGAAGGAATTAAAAAGGACCTTTTGTTTAGGGTCCTTTTAGCATTTTACTATCATTTAATTGTGAAATTAATTTTAGAAATCACTTTGTTTTTCAGGTTCGTAATATTCTTCTTGAGTTTTGATTTCATCCAAAATCACAAAGGTGCTTAAAATATAATCTCCATTATCCGCTTTTATGATTTCGTCGCTTTCTTGGTTTAACAATTCCTTATTCCAAACAAACTCTTGTTCAATAGTTTCATTTGCACCTATTTCAACTAGCACATAATCATAGAACGAACGCCCTTTTATGTTGGATATGTCTTGCTTATTTTCTGGACTCAACAATTGCCACTGCATCTTGTCTTTTTTTTCAACCATTACAGCAGATATTCCTTCTTCTGTATCTACTGGGATAGGTACAAAGATTTCTCTAGGCGAGTCATTATGATTTGTTAAAATTACTTTTGCAATGATTTCATCGTTTTGCGAGAATTCTTGTTTATTGATGGTTAAGTCTAATTCTATCCCTTCCATTTCGTTGGATGCTGTGTTCTTTGCGGATGAACACGCTGATAGGGTTAGCAGTAAAGCAAAAATCGATAAAATGAAATACTTGTTCAAATTCATCTCTATATCCTCCTTTATATTTGAAGTTTTGCTTCAATCGAAGCAGTAGAAAAAATCTTCACCCAGGAATTTTTCCTTTTGTCGAACGAAAGTATCTTAATATTCATACGTTCTTAACGAGTGATAAGTTTCATTAATTGGTAATAAACAACTTTCTACTATCATTTTGCTTATGGAACTAACATCACTTCTGTGCTTCACAATTTCGAGGAATTGAAACCAACTCAAATAATGGTCGAGGTATTTTGTCGCCACGCCATTGAAACGTTGTATCCAGCTCTTTAATCGACTGTGATAGCTATTCACGTTTTGGATATGGTATATGCCCTTTACTCGTTCAATTCCATCTGATTTGAAGCGGTAATGCTCCATACTTTTGCTTTTCGCATAGGTAGAAAAAGCTCTCCAAGCATCAGTACAGAGCGTGTTGTCTGATGATAACTTTGAACCTATGGCTTTCTCTAACTGAGTCTTGGCAATACGCCCTCTTCCAAGAACACCTGAATAAGTAGCTTTTTGTCGGTCTCTTGCAACGAGGACACAAACCTGCTCGTGACTGATACCACGGAACCTTGATGACCCACCGCGTTTCCGTGGTTTACGGTCCTGAATATCTCGCTTTCCCTTTTCGGAGTAAAGGAAATATGTTTCATCCATTTCCACAATGCCTGAAAAAGCATTAAAGTCCATTTGCTCTAGGGCAGACAAGACTTTGTGCCTCCAGTAAAACAAAGTAACATAATGAACACCACCGATAAGTTCAGCCGATTTACGAAGAGAATAGCCTTCTAACATACACTTTATGAATTCTATCCATTTCTCAGGCTTATGGGTGCGATAAAGGGGAGTGTTCGTGACATCCGTAAATGTTTTCCTGCAATCTTTACAGCGATATCGTTGGCGTTCGACACCTTTTGTCCCGACCTTAACTGTATATCTGCCAAACCTAACTACTTGTTTGGAATTACAATGAATACAAGTATATCCCTCTTTATTTTTACGCTCATTTATTTCTTGGAATATTGGCTCACTCGGATAGAATGACGCAAGTGAAGTAATAAAGAATTCTTTTAAACGATGTTGCTCTGCGGGTTTTAACCTTTTGATTTCTGCTATTATTTCGTTTAACCTCATACTAATTCCTCCGAATGAACGTTCTTACTCCTATTATAGAACATTTATTTCCAATTAATCAAATATCAACAAAGATATTTAACATAGCCAAGAATAAAAAACCACTTTCCTGCTCATTTTCTTCAGGAAAGTGGTTTTTTTAGGTCTAAAAGGTACACAACAAACTATTCGTTTTTTTTATTGTTCTGATTAACCCCATTCGGTTCAATCCCGAACTGCGCTACTCCTTGAGAACGGAATTCACTTGGCTCTTCCTGAAAAGAGAACCCATTCTCTAACTTATCCACCGGATTCATTCCATTTGGTTCCGGACCAAGTTCACTGTCTTTCGTATTATCAGAAAGCGCTTGGAGTGGGGTTGCGGTATCTTTACCATTTTCAACAAATTCATTTCTGAATTCCTTACCCCTTCTCTCATTCCACTGTTCTTCTTCTGAAAACAATTCATTAAATTTCTTATCCATTACGGAATCCTCCTTTCTTCATTTCAAATAATTCATCGTCTTAATTAATTTAATAACCGTTTATGTAAGACTGCAAACATTTTCATTATAAGGATACACTGAATACAAAGTATTCCGGATATTTCAAGAGGGGTTCTAATGCTCCGATAACCATGATATAGTATTAATTACTTTAACACGCTAAAGCGATAAAGTATTTTAACCAACAAAGGGGAGAAAAAAATGAAAAAGTTATTGATGGTTCTGATTGTTTCACTTAGCACTGTACTATTTCTGACTGGTTGCGGAAGTTCAAATTCCAATTCAGCATCGAAAAAGGATACTCTCGTCATCGGTGTCGATGATAAATTTGCACCCATGGGGTTCCGCGATGAGAATAATGAACTGACCGGCTTTGATATCGAATACGCCGAAGCTGTTGCAGAAGAAATGGGAATGACAGTTAAGTTTCAGCCAATAGATTGGAAAACGAAAGAAACGGAATTAAGCAGCGGCCGAATTGACCTTATATGGAATGGTTATACAATCACCGACGAACGTAAAAAGAAAGTTCTATTTACTAAGCCGTATTTAAAAAATGCTCAAGTCATTGCAACATTACAAAATTCTGATATCACCAATTTAAAGGATCTAAAAGGAAAGGCTGTAGGATTGCAAGCACTATCTTCAGCGGCTGATGCCTTGAATGCCAATCCGATCAGCGGTGAAATCAAATCCATTTCCGAATACGCCGATAACGTACTTGCCTTATCTGATTTGAAAGCTGGCCGGGTGGAAGCTGTAGTCATTGACGAAGTCGTCATCAATTATTACATGGCTAAAGAAGAAGGTAGTTTTAAAGTGATCGAAGAGTCATTGGCACCGGAACTATATGGGATTGGTGTCAAAAAAGGCAATGAAGAATTGCTTGAGAAATTACAAGCCGCTATCGACAAAGTGAATGCTGACGGAACTGCTTCCGCAATCTCTGAAAAATGGTTCGGGGAAGATAAAATTTTAAAATAAAGTGTTTGGTACGCTGATTTACGGGGGTGCAAGATTATGACGATTGATTATTTAGTTTCCATACTATTACCAATGCTTGAAGGGGCTCGTGCAACAATTATATTATTTATCATCGCCATCATCGCTTCAATCCCTTTAGGATTCCTGTTAACATTGGCAGTGAGAAGTTCCATCAAGCCCCTCTCATGGCTTGCGAGTTCATATATTTACGTAATGAGGGGAACGCCGCTTTTATTGCAGCTTCTCTTCTTAGTTTTTGGGTTGCCTCATATACCTGGCATTGGTCAATATTTAGTTATCGATAGATTTGTTGCTGCATGTTTAGGCTTTATCTTGAATTATGCCGCTTATTTTGCCGAGATTTTTCGGGGCGGCTTACTTGCAATCGATAAAGGTCAATACGAAGCCTCAAAAGTGTTAGGTTTAAATAAAATCCAGACGCTTGTTCATATTGTGTTACCTCAAATGTTTCGTATTGCCTTGCCTGCAGTTGCAAATGAATCGGTCACTCTGGTGAAAGATACAGCCTTGCTATACGCGGTAGCTGTGCCGGAGTTATTGCACTATGCGCAAACAGCGGTCAATCGTGACTTCACCATTATTCCGTTTGTATTAGCAGGCATCATTTATCTACTCATCACAATCTGCTTGACATTTATCTTCAAATGGTTGGAACGCCGATTGCAATATGAATTGTAAAGGTACCTGTGCAAGAAACATTCATGATAATTCAATCAATTTGAATATTTATACAGTCATGTATTACCTCTGCGACGTTTCGATTTCATATTTATGCAATTGTAGTGTATAAACTGAATTGTCTGCTGCACAGGTACCAAAAAAGGAGTGAGGTCATGTCAATTTTACAAGTTAAAGAGTTGAAGAAGTCATTTGGTCAACTTCAAGTGCTAAAACAGATCAGTTTTGATGTTGATAAAAATGATGTCATCGCTGTAATTGGACCTTCCGGTTCTGGGAAAAGTACAATGCTTAGGAGCCTTATTCACCTTGAAGAGATTGACGGTGGAAGCATCTCTGTAAATGATGAGTTCGTCGTAAACGAAGGGATCTATTCATCCCCAAAACAAATCAAACAGATCACATCCCGTATGGGTATGGTGTTTCAGCATTTCAATCTCTTCCCGCATTTAACGGTAGTAGAGAATTTGGAAATCGCACCAAAGCTTTTAAAGGAAGGAAATGCCAAACAGAATCGTAAGGCAAGCCTGGAGCTTCTTGAAAAAGTCGGTCTTTCGGATAAAGCAGATGTGCTGCCGGCAAAACTTTCCGGTGGCCAAAAACAACGGGTAGCAATTGCGAGGGCTTTAATGAGGAATCCCGACATCCTATTATTTGATGAACCTACTTCCGCCCTTGATCCCGAATTGACCGGCGAAGTACTTACAGTTATCAAAGATCTCGCTAAGGAGCATATGACGATGATCATCGTGACGCATGAAATGGACTTTGCGCGGGATGTCGCAAACAAAGTTCTTTTCATGGATAAAGGTGAAATCGTTGAATCGGGAAATCCTTTGGATGTTCTTGTACAACCGAAAATGGAGCGGACTAAAAAATTCCTCAATCGAACGAAACTGTAAAATCACATTCATTTAGATGTAAAAAGAAAGAGTCAGTCGAATAAGACTAACTCTTTCCGTGGAATGTGTTAAAAATCATATTCTTCATCTTTTTTCTTACGAATGGCCTCGAACGCTTCCACTGTCATCACCGTATCCTCTGTTAGTCGCTCCAAACGGAAAAGGATATCATCGTTGACAATTTCCTTACGTAAAAAGTCTTTTTCTTCAATGAAGACATAAGTCGGAACGATATGTGCCTTCATATAGGCCAAAACCGGTTTCAACTGCTGCTCGACCATCAAATAATGCTTTGCTGTGCCGGCTGTTACGACGATGCTGACGACCTTGTCACGGAAAGCATTGACTGGCAACAGGTCAAAGATATTTTTAAGTGTTGCGGGAATGGATGCTTGGAATACCGGCGTCCCTATTATAATGGCATCCGCTGCCATTATAGTTTCTGTGACGAATTTCGTATCCCCTTCATACTCGAAATAATTACGTCCATCACTAAATTCCACTTTATATTCAGCTAAATCAAGAAGCGTGATTTCATGTTCAGGATACTTTTGTTTAAGAATATCCATTGTTTTCAGCATAGCAGTCTTAGTCTTCGAACCGACGATTGAGCCGGATAACGCTACAATTTTCATTTTACTCCCACCTATTCTTTATTGAACCGTGTATTTCTTAATCGCCGGAATGATATCATTACCGATAATTTCAATGTTCTTCATGATTTTCTCAAATGGTACTCCACCAAAGTCAATTTGGGCCATAAAGCGCTGCATGCCGTAAAGCTCATATTGATAAAGCAGTTTTTCGATAATTTGTTCCTTACTCCCTACCATTAACGCATCACGCGTGTCGGGTGCTTGGGCGAATTGCTGTTTCGGGTAGCCGCCGCCACGAATTGCTTGGAAACCTCCATTAATATGTGGGTACATACCTTGAAGAGCTTCTTTTGTCGTTTCTGCAACGTAGAACAAGCTTGTTGTCGCAATCGGTAAATCATTCGGCTCGAACCCACTACGCTGAGCCGCTTCGCGATAAGCTTCTACTGAAGGTTTAAAATTGATAGCTGGGCCACCCAATGTTGTCAACATCATCGGGATTCCCATATATCCAGCTTTAATGGCACTTGCCGGCGGGCCCCCAACTGCACGCCAAATCGGAAGTGAACCATTTTTCGGTTGCGGCAAAATCTGCGCATTTTGTAATGGTGCACGGAATTGTCCTTGCCAAGTTATATATTCTTCTTCATTTATTTTTTTCAGCAGTTCCAATTTCTCTTCGAAAATTTCTTCGTAGTCTTGCAAATCTACACCAAGGAGCTGATAGGCACCTACTCGTGATCCACGACCAGCAACAATTTCTGCCCGTCCATCCGATATCAAGTCGATTGTCGCAAAGTCTTCATATACGCGCACAGGGTCAGACACACTCAACACTGTTGCAGAACTTGTGATTTTAATCTTTTTTGTCGCTTGTGCAATGGCACCTAAGACAACGGTATGTGCTTGTGTTGTAAAGTAGCTTTGGTGACTTTCCCCGACACCGAAGACATCGATTCCCGCTTGCTCCGCCAATTGACTTGCTTCTATTAATTCGTTAATTCTTGTTTGGGCTGAAAGGCACTCGCCAGTCAAAGGATTCGGGATAAGATCACCCAATGAATAAAGTCCAAATTCCATCCCTTTTGAAGGGTCGATTCGATATTGTTCCACTATTAGTCCTCCTCGATTGGTTGCAGTATTTCTTCTATTTCAGCACGTCGACTTTCTAAAAATGGAGGCAGATCCAATTGTTCACCAAGGGTTTCGATATCCCCGTCGATTGTAAAACCTGGTCCATCTGTCGCAATCTCGAATAGTATGCCGTTTGACTCCCGGAAGTATAGGCTCTTGAAGTAAAAGCGATCCACGATACCGGAAGAATGGAAGCCTCGGGTGCGTACTATCTCATCCCAGTAAGAAAGCTCTTCATCATTTTTCACACGGAACGCCAAGTGATGAATGCTGCCGCGTCCCGGTTTTTCAGTTGGCCCATCCAAAGATTTAACAACAATTTCGCCAAACACTTCACCACTAACTGATTGGAAAATCGCCTCGTCCTCCGAACGGGATACTTCTGTGTACCCAAACATTTCCGTCAGCGTTTTTGCTAATTTTTCAAGTCTACGCACCGTGATTTCCACTGAACCCATTCCTTGAATCTGGTGTTCCACCGGAACGGCTGATTTCCCCCATGTCTCCCAATGGCTAACTTTCGCGCCTTCTGATACAAGAAGTACCATGCGAAGCCCCTCATGATCTTCAAAGTGTAGAGCAGGTTTATTGGCGTACGTTGTTATGTCACCATGGTGAACACCATATTCCTCAAAACGTGACTTCCAATACAACAGGCTATCTTCCGTCGGTACCAGTAAACCAATTTGGGTGATGGCATTCGTTCCTCGGTATGTGCGTCCCGCGGCCGGTATCTCAAAGAAAGATAACTCCGTCCCCGGACTTCCTGTTCGATCGCCGTAAAATAAATGATACATTGTCGGCGAATCTTGGTTTACTGTCATTTTCACACGACGTAAACCAAGTATTTCTTTGTAAAATCGGTTATTCTTATTAGCCTCTTTCGTAATCATTGAAATATGATGATGACCCGGAATTGTATACATAACTATTTCCCTCCTTTTATTATTTGACTAATCAAGTGATGCAGTAAAAAAAATTATCGCTTGGACATTTTTTCTTCGCTATTTTTCTGTACACGAGAAATTAGTGAATATAATGTTTTTTGTTCTTCTTCGGTTAGACTTTCATCAAAGAATGAAGACTGAAATGCAAGTTGGGCATCAAAGGCATTATTCAACTTTTCACGACCTTTGCTTGTTAAAGAAATCGTTTTTGTCTTCCATTCCTGCTTACGTTCAACAAGTCCTTCTTTTTCAAGACGTGCCAGCATTCGTGATATGCCCCCTTGGGTTACCGTGACCTTGTCAGCTAAATCACATTGAGTTAACGGTTCATAAGTTGAAATTTGCATCAATACATCAAATTGTGCAGTCGTTAAATCGAATTGCTTTAAAAATTCATTGGAAAGCAAGTTGCTTTGATGCGTAAAGCGAACAAGACGCAGCCATATTAATGAACCACGGGTATTTTTATTCAAAACGGCTTCACTCCCCTTTCGTCAGTATCACTTTACCACTCACATGATAAAACAGCAATAAAAACGTCTTGAAATCAAGACAAAAAAACAAGAATGCCAAAGTACATGTCATTCTTGTTTCTTAATTTGTAAAGATACCTCGTGCAACAAAAGAATACTTTTCACGTTTTAACAATTATTAACTTATACGAGAAATTCACTTCACCTTCAATGAAACAAGCGCATTGTGTATGGCCTCAAGTTTCGTTTCAAGCCGGTGCAAGGGATAAAAGGATACAAAAATCGGGAATCCGATTTGCTATATCAAATTTAGCAATTGTTCCATTTTGAATATGCCCCCTCTAATTTATTGTAATGAAAAGGCTCCCCAGCCAAGCTGGAGAGCCATTTTTGTTATGCTTTTACAAGTTCGTCAACTGTACGCTCGATAATGCGAGCACCTCTTACAGTCGCAAGAAAAGAGCCATCCACTTCGAACACTTGCGAATCGATAATTTCCTGCATGGCTGCTTCTACTTCTTCTGGTGTCAAATCAGCGCGTGGCTCGTCCACTGTTAGGGATGTCTGTCGTCCCGCAGCAGTCATGAAGTTCAATTGTAATGTTTTCGCCATTCCTCATTTCCCCTTTCGAATTAGTATTAGTTCATAAGTTCTGCTGTTTCTACTCGTTCTGCTCCGATTAATGGATATTCGGAGAGCTGTGCCAATTGTGTAAGGGCAATGTATAGGCTGTCAGCCGTCACCCCTTCTGCGATGCCGCGGTAGGACTTTGTTTTCTTGATCAATTTCCCATCATGCGTAATCCCGCCATCGAAGTACACCTTTCCAACTGCATTTCTGAATTCGATCGATGCCATCTGCTTTCCCCTCCTTTCACATACTATATAGACTCGAAAAGGGGAAAAGGATACTGACTTCTAGAATCTTTTTTAAAAAGATTTTATACTCCTTGAAAAACGAACATACATTCCCTATAATGAAACCAAGCACAATGAAGGAGCGATGATCTAATGCTCATCCCACAAGAGGCCCTTCCACATTTTGAAAATATGATTTACCTTCCTATGGTTCTAACTATATTGGCTAAAGACCAGCAAACTTTCGAAACGGGTATCTTTAAATTACAAGCACCATATATAAAGCTGACCAATCATGCTATCAATGCTGTCCAAACTGAAATGAAGGAGTCATCGGACTATTTACGTCAAAACAAAATGAAGCTACTACGAGGCGACATGGGAGATATGTTTACTACATACATATTTCTATACCACGGACGGGAAGAGCAGCGACGTTATTTGAATGTACGATTGAAAAACCGGACTGAAGAGTTACTGGAACTGTATCTGAATTCTGGTCCCCATTGAATTTCCACTTGTTTCAGTTCCTTACGACTGCTGGAGCCTTTCCCTTATAGAAGGTGACCAGATAACATTTTTACTCATTCAAAATCCTTTGCGGAAAGAGATTTTAAAAGTTCAGAAGTTGACATTCCTTTTCCTAATTTATATTCTTTATTGCTTTCTTCTATCATTTGTTTAAGTAAAGGATTCTTTTCAACATCGGATTTAATAGAAACTTCATCCTCTTCCTGAAGTACAAGGGTGAACCTTCCCTTCCCAGGAAGAGAAAATTGTAAGACCGAATTATCACGATTCATATTTGCAATGCGATTCATAAGCTCTTCTGATGATTCAATATATCTCATAAAATCACCACCGCTTTCAATTTTCTTTATTATTACACATTAGGGAATTACATATCAGACAAATGATGCTGTTACTACCTATTCTTTTAGCGGTAACTCAGGTTCGTTTTCACTGTATCTAGAATATGTCCAACCGCCTATTCCCATCTTCGAACACGTTTTGTCCTGACAGCTGAAGAGATAGGTTTGCTTGTCTGTCCTAACCGAGACCCCGTAAAAATACGGATAACCCCCTCCCTTATTTCGATCCACACCTGTAGCAATGGCACGAATCTTATCCGTCTCAGTAAGCTTTTGATACTCTTCACTTTCAACGACAAGCTGCACCATCTCGCTCAAAATAATCTGATCCTTATCATTCGGCGTGTACATCCCTAACCAATAATCCTTCCCAAAATGGTATACGTTTAAGAGAATACTTACTACCTATAAAAACAATATAACCCCCTTTTTCATGCTATTCCCCACCTTTCCTCTCTACCTGATTTATATGTGTAATTTAATTCTTGTTCAACTAAGAACTAAGCCCACTACTCTATAACTGTTATCTACTTTAAAGTCCTTTTCCAGTAATTATTTTAAATAGAATTTCCGAGTCCTTTATTGGCATTTTTATATATTTTGCCTGACCTTCTGCAATTATCTCTAATCTATCCCTATTTGGAGTTACCCATATTGCATAATTGATCGAGCCCAAGCTAAAACGATATTCAGGAGGAAAAGCCATTTCCACCTCAATGTTTTCTTCCCATCCTGCGTTTTCAATTATTTCGACAACGGTCTCTATTTCATGTGATTTCACAACTTCTTTTATACTTTTATATCCTTCACTTTGGCGTTCTTCAACTGTAAACGGTTTCATTTCAATATGTTTATTTTGTGGTGTCTCTGCTTCTATTTCTTTTGATGCTTTTAAACTTTTTTCTTGATTACAGCCAATTAATGCAAAACACAATACGACAAAAAATGTAAAAGTAGCAATCCTTTTCAAACATTACACCCCTTAGAATTAGACGATACTTATCAAATAAAGTCTCATTTCTTTGTTCAAACAATCTGCTTCCGGATACACGTTTTAGAACACAAGAAAACCACCCTACGCCGTAGCAAGCCAAAGGGTGGTTCACGCAAAAAAATAAAGTTTTGACAACCACCACCCTGACGGTATAGGTTGCAGGGAGAGGCAGCTTGCGCTTCTCTCTTTTAGTATATTCCTATTATACTTAAAATAAACCTTTAAGTGAAATGAATAGATTTGGGATGTCAGGAACATGTAAGTCTATTCACCGCAATTCATCATTCAATGGTACAACAACCTCATCTAACGTCTTTCTCCATTGCCGCTTCATTTCCGCCCCATATCTCAACGGCTTCGCATCCGGATGAACCTCTTTATACTTATCAAACTCTTTACTATTAATAATAATCCCGCAGATATTCGGAATTGGTTCTGTCCGTCACTGATAATGGATTCGAAACCCATGCCAATGACCCTTATTCACCAGTTTTAGCGAAGTGTTCAATCCTTGCACCGATTTCATCACGTACCCGTTGGAAAAATGCCCACTTTTCTTCATCCGTTCCTTCTGCCTTTGCTGGGTCATCAAACCCCCAATGGGCACGTTTAACATGTGAGGGTGTCATCGGACACTTATCAGCAGCATCTCCACAAAGCGTTACGACGAAATCTGCATCATTCAAGATTTGTGTATCGATAATATCCGAAATTTGATTTGAAATGTCGACCCCGACCTCATCCATCGCTCTAATTGCATTCGGATTGACTCCATGTGCTTCAATTCCTGCACTAAGAACTTGCCATTCTTCACCAAGATATTTTTTTCCCCATCCCTCAGCCATTTGGCTACGGCATGAGTTGCCTGTACATAAGAAATATAGTGTTTTCTTCGGCATAATGAAAATCCCCTCTGTAGTGTTTTAGTGTATAAGTGATAACCATAAATACAGTCCAATTAGTGTAATTAGGAGTGTAGGTACTGTTAAGATAATACCTGTTTTAAAATAGGTACCCCAAGATATTTTCACACCTTTTTGTGATAAGACATGCAACCATAATAAAGTGGCCAATGAACCGATTGGTGTAATTTTTGGACCTAAATCTGAACCGATGACATTTGCATAGATCAAAGCCTCACGAATCGACCCTGTAGTATTCGTATCTGCAATGGCTAAGGCGTTGATCATTACTGTTGGCATATTATTCATGATTGACGACAAAATCGCAGCAATAAAGCCCATTGAAATCGTTCCTATAAACAAGCCTTGATCTGCTGCCAATTGAATAAGGTCAGCTAAAACACTGGTCAGACCAACATTTCGCAACCCATAGACGACTACGTACATCCCTATAGAAAAGAATACAATGGCCCAAGGTGCCCCTTTTAGTACTTGCTTTGTGTGAACAGCTGGACTTCTTTGTGCCATAATCATAAAGAATATAGCCATTATCCCAACGACTATTGAAACAGGAAGCCCCGTAATTCCACTCGAGAAATAACCGATAAGCAAAATACCTAATACTACCCAAGAAAGCCGAAACATTTTTCCATCTTTTATGGCATCTTTCGGTTCTTTTATATCTGATACTTTATAGTCTCTCGGGATACTCTTACGGAAGAATAAATACAGCACTAAAATACTCGCACTTAGTGAAAATAAATTGGGAACAATCATTCGGGATGCATATTCGACAAATCCGATACCGAAAAAGTCCGCTGAAACAATATTAACCAAGTTACTTACAACTAACGGCAACGAAGTGGTATCTGCAATAAAACCACTTGCAATAATGAATGGAAAAATCATCTTATCACTGAAATTCAGATTACGTACCATCGCAAGTACAATTGGAGTTAAAATAAGTGCTGCTCCATCGTTTGCGAACAAGGCTGCCACAATCGCTCCAAGGATACTGACATAAACAAACATGCGAATACCGCTGCCCTTTGCTAATCTCGCCATATGTAACGCGGACCACTCGAAGAAACCAATTTCGTCTAAGATTAAAGAGATAATAATGATGGCGATGAAAGCAAGAGTAGCATTCCAAACAATTCCTGTTACATCAATAACATCTTGAAAATCAACTACTCCTACTAACAAAGCAATAATTGCTCCAATACAAGCAGACCATCCAATCGATAAATTTCTAGGCTGCCAAATAACAAAAATAAGTGTGATTATAAAAATCAATGATGCGATAATAACCGAAACCAACGTACCTTCTCCTCCTTATTGACAACAAACACGAAGTCCTTGTGCCTCTAACTCAGCAATTGATTGATCCTGCTTTGGAAGATGCTCAAGGATGCTATTAATAAATGCATAATCTTCATGACTTTCATTAATCGAGAAGAAAACCCATTGCCCTCTGCGTTCTTCTTCAACTAACTTGATATCTCTAAGTTTCCGCAAGTGCTGGCTAATCGCAGGCTGACTCATCTTAAAAATCTCAACAAATTCACAAACACAACATTCATGTGACTTGAGTAATTTCATCATCGTTAAACGTGTCGGATCACCAAGCAATTTTAATAGTTGTGATGCCCTTTGTAAATTCGTATTTTCATTTTTATCCACAGACCATCCCTCCAGTTCTTCACAATCATATAATCATATGCTTATATAAGCAAGTGCATTTTTTTAATCGATTGAACCACCAATAAGAAATTAAAAAAGACTGCAAATCGCAGTCTCTTTTATTCATTCCGTATCGTTATGGCAGTTCAAGCTTAAATCCCCGCTCAATGAAGTTGTGTTTTATTGATTGAATTGTTTGTCGCGTAGGCACCTTTTAAAACACAGGCACCTCACCGCAATTCATCATTCAAAGGTACAACAACCTCATCTAACGTCTTTCTCCATTGACGTTTCATTTCCGGTCCGTACTTCAATGGTTTTGCATCTGGATGAACCTCTTTATACTTATCAAATTCCTTACTATTTATGATTCCACCGATATTCGGAATTGGTTCTGTACCGACGACATATTGGATTGCGGATGAATACAGCTCGCTTTCTTTCACGTACCATGTATCGGCAAATCTTCCAATTGCCGAATCATATGCATTTGTGAAATAGCGTCTTTTCACAGCAAGAATGTCCTCTTCGTGCTCAATTCCTTCATCATCGATGGCGTTTAACATCGAACGGTAGACATCCTTGACACTTTCCGGCTTTTGTAGCTTTTGAAGCGCTTTTTCAATTTCATCACGGATATTCTTGTTGTTTGCAGAGTACGTTTCAAGCAGCCGGTCGATGTAAGTGGAGTCGATATCATAGATTTTAATGGCGTTCTCCCCGTAGAACTCGATTTCCGAGAAATCAGGTTCATCCCCATCTCCTCCATCTCTTTCATCCACCAGCGAACCTTTCACAGTGTTGTAAACGCCGATATAAGCTTCCAACGTCTTCACCTGATCCTTCAGCGCTTTCGATTTCTCCATTTCATCATTGTAATCATCGTAAGTCACTAAGGCTTCATAGGCATTGTTCAGCTCTTGGAATGCTTTAACAAACTCAATTCGCATTTCTACCGAAGAATTCTCGTCTATATCGGTCGGGTTCTGAACTATTTTCTCCAAAGAACTATGAGCTTTTTTGAAGCGTTTCTTTGAATCACCGTACGTTGGATAGATAAGACCGGATTCCTCTTGTGCCTGTGAGTATAACTTTGTTGCGTCTTCTACATTTTTCTCCATCGTGGAAGGCTTTCGGAATGTGACGATTAACCCCTTCGTCTTCCCCGGATACGTCCGATTCGTCCTTGAAAAGGCTTGTATCAAATTGGCGTAACTCAAATTCCTATCGACAAACAACGTCTGGATTGTAGGTGCATCAAACCCTGTCAATAATCGGTCAACAACGATGACCATATCGATCTGCTTGCCGAACTCCTTGAACTCCGCTCGCTTCCTTGCAAGTCGATTATTGATATCGCCATTGTAGCGTTCAATATCCTCGATGGACCAGGCAGTATCATAGTAATCATTATAATCGCTAATGATTTCCTTCATCTCGTCTTGCGCTTGTTTGGAATCAACTTCGTTTTCCTGCAGCGAATACGTAATCGCAATACGCGGGAAATCGGGATCATCAATCGTACGACCCGTCCGGATCGGATGATCAGCAAAAACATTCGTCAACCATTCCGGATCCTTCGTCATTTCTTTAATCGCATTATAGTAGCGTTTCGCCATTTCGATCGAACTTGTCGTTAAAATGGCGGATTTTTGGGGCCGGCCATTTACGAAGTCAAATTTGACATACGCATTGTCCGGACGGAAAATCTTACGGATGACCTTTCGGATATGCTCATCTTTTTCATAGGATGAAGGATTAATATAGGTTTCCTTTTCGATTCCATCCATTTTGTCAATTACTTCATTAAGCTCATCGGCACTAAGATTGTCATATCGTTCATTTGTCCGTAGTTGGTCAAATATATAATTATTCAGCGATGTCGGTTCGATCGTATCTTCATGCTCGACTTGGAAACCTAATACCGCTTTGTCTTCCAGCGCATTCTTGATCGTATACGTGTGCAGCACTTCGCCGTATTGCTCATGAGTCGTCCGAGCCAATTGGCCCTTCGCCTGCTTCTTATTCACTTCAAAAATCGGTGTACCTGTAAAGCCGAACCAAGTGGAATTCGGGAAGAATCCCTTGATCACTTCCATCCCTTCAGCGCTTAGCGCCCGATGGCATTCATCGACGATAAAGACAATATGCTGCCCCATCAATTTCTTGAAACGGTGAGTACCTTTTTGCTCTTCTTGCTTCTCTGCATAACGCAATGCTGCTTCTAATTTTTGTCGTGTCGTGATGATGACTGTATTGGAATTCGTATCAGAAAGCAGCGTATTACTTAATTCCCTCGAACTACCCGTTCCGACAATTAAACTAT
This sequence comes from Sporosarcina sp. FSL W8-0480, assembly GCF_037963765.1. Taxonomy (GTDB): domain Bacteria; phylum Bacillota; class Bacilli; order Bacillales_A; family Planococcaceae; genus Sporosarcina. The sequence goes on from NZ_CP150166.1 coordinate 2,212,976, forward strand.
TAGACCTCGCATTGCCTGAGGAAATACCCGTATTGAACTCAGAAGCGAACTTCGTAAATTCGGTCGTCGTCTGATTGTCCAAATCTTTTCGGTCAATGAGCATAATCGTCCGGTCAATTCCCGGCTTCCGCGCTAATAATTTCGTCGAGACAAAACTCGTCAGCGTTTTTCCTGAACCGGTTGCATGCCAAATATAGCCGGACTTATGCATTGCAGCTGATTTGTATAACGCCTCAATCGCATGAATCTGATACGGTTTTAAGATCATCAACGCTTTATTGTCCTGATCCTCACTGACAATCGTATAATTGGCGATCAACCTATGCGCATCCGGTATATTCAATACTTGTTTCACAAATTCATAAAGATTTTCCACTTTCCGATTGTCCGTCGTCCGCCAACTGAAAAGGAATTTCTTATGCATGTCTTTCGGCATCGCGTTCGCAAAATAACGCGTCGTCTGTTCGTTTGAAACGACAAATAGTTGAAGGGTGGAAAAGATATTATTCCTGAATAAACCTTCTTCCGCGTACTTCTTGATTTGGTTAAACGACTGGAATACTCCATCCTTCGCCGTCACTTGCTTCAATTCAATCTGCACAATCGGCAATCCGTTTATAAGAAGAGTCACATCGAATCGGCGATCACGATCGTCAAGATTCGCCCGCTTCTTCACGATCTGATGAACAATTTCATATGTAGAAATCCCCCCGCCAATGTCCTGGTTCGAATACAGCACCAACGACATGGATCCTAAGGAAACATCTTCACGTTCAATCGTAATCCGCGCAATCCCATTCTCCCCTTTTAGCCATTTCGCAGCTTCAAAAGGAGTTTGCGTCCGCAAAAGCAACTCCGTTTTCAACGTATCAAATTCCTTATCCGTAATCGGTTGCTCACCAATTTCCGACAAGTTATTTTGCGTAATGATTTTCCGTAAATTCCGCCATAAATCATCTTCCGACTTCAAATCCGGCCGATAATTCCACTGATTATGCCCTTCCCCAAGGACTTCAATGAGGCGGCGCTCAACTTCAGCTTCGTCGTTGTGTGAAATCTTTGTCATGGTTCCCCCTCCCTTCTATTGCTTATACGAACATCTTTTGTAGGAATGCTTTTTTCGTTTCAATTAAGGCATCTAATTCACGTTGGCGAAGTTCAATCAAGTCATCAAGTTTTTTGAAGAAATAACCGATTTTTGTTTGCTCTTCAAGTGAAGGTATTGGAATAGGCATTTCACGAAACAAAGTATCTTTAATAGCAAACCTGTCTGACCGTGCTCCAGAATCGCCATTTAATTTCATGAATTTATGCCAACTATTGCTGAAGAAGAATTGTTCTAAAAATGTTTTGTCAACATTATGCGTTCGGAATACATAGTAAAGAGGCGACATTACACCTGTCCTCCCTAAGTTATTTCTTTTAATAGGACCAACCGGTGCAAAGTTTGATATCCTTGGATTATAAACAAAATCATCTGGATGAACGACGTAATAACTATTTAGATTCTTTTCGTTTGAAATATCCTTGTCAAAAAATTCACGTTGGTTGATGATTCCAAACTCGGCTGAATTCGTTAGTGTTTCGGAATAAATATCATTTTTATTCTTCTCGGTTACTTTTTCCGATATTTCTCCTAACATTAGCCGCTCCCACACCCCTGTATATCCCGGAAAACGAACTTCCGGCACGGAGTCCCCTTCTTTTGGGAACATTTTTTGCAAGAATCCTTGTTTTGTTTGTTTAAGGGTAGCTAATTCTTGCTGATGAAGGGTGATGGTGTTGTCTAGTTTTTTAAAGAAGCAACCTATTTGCTGTTGTTCACCAATCAAATTAGGGAATTTTATAGTCATTGTTCGTTGGGCCAAAATAGGCACTTGATTACGGGTTGTTTGTTTCATCATTTTTTGCAACTGAGTTTGAATATTACCGGACTTTAATGCATATAAGAAAAACTTTGGATTCATAAGTTTATTATTAATTCTATATAAAGTTAAAGTCGTACTTAAAATTACAAAAGGATACTTAGTTTCCAATTGTAATGTAGGCCCCACTGTAGCATTATGAGCTAAAAGAATATCCCCATCTTTCGCTACACCTTTTCTGAACTTTTCTGCTCTATTCAAAGGTAAGTATTTGGTTTTAGAAAAGTCTATTCGCGAATCGTGGATATCACTAGCAGATATATAGGGAATTCCTTCCAAAGAGAACTCTGAGCTTTTCGGATATAACTCCCCGTGATTACCATCACTTTGTTCTACGATAATACCACCATCTAATAGTTCCCCTAACTTACGCTGTTCCCAATCTCCAGTGAATCCGGTAAAACGAATTTCCGGTACACTCTTATTTCCCACGATTAAACACCTCTAATGCGCCCTTAATCCACTCTTCGTCCATTTCGTCAAATTGCATCGATGAAATCATGTCGTATAAACTTAATTCCAATTCAGCTTTTTCTTTACGAATGTCTTTGATTGATGATCCGATTGCCGCCATATCAACAGGTTCTTCTTCTTCAAACGTATCCACGTAACGAGGGATATTCAAATTAAAGTCATTTTCTTTTATTTCTTCGAAAGTCGCGACATGGGCGTATTTCTCGACATTTTTTCTGTTTCTATACGTTTCGACAATCTTCGCGATATGTTCTTCGGACAGTTCGTTTTGATTCTTCCCTTTGACAAATTCATTGCTTGCATCTATGAATAAGACATCACGGGTTGTGCGGTTTTTCTTCAAGATAATTACCGTTGTTGGAATCGATGTTCCGAAGAACAGGTTTGCAGGCATTCCAATTACTGCGTCAATGCTACCATCTTCCAGTAACTTTTTACGGATAACGCCCTCAGCGGCTCCACGGAATAGTACACCGTGTGGCAAGACGATTGCCATTGTTCCGGAATCTTTCAAATGGTAGAAACCATGCAATAGGAATGCAAAGTCCGCTTTTGATTTCGGTGCCAATCTTCCATAACGATTAAACCTTGAATCATCTAAAAATGTATCGTCTGATGACCATTTTGCTGAATATGGCGGGTTCATGAGGACAGAGTCGAATGTATAGGGCTCATCTGTTGGCCAGTCTTTATTCAATGTATCGCCATTGCGGAGACGCATGTCTTCTTTCGCAACACCGTGCAAAATCAGGTTCATCTTCGCAAGATTATATGTTGTTGTATTCAGCTCTTGCCCATGATATTTGACACTATCAGGGTGGTTAATATAGTTTCGGATATTCAACATCAATGAGCCTGATCCCATTGTTGGGTCATAGACGCTGAACAGTTTTCGATCTTCTTGTCCAATCGCCGCAATACGTGCCATCATATCGGAAACTTCATGAGGTGTATAGAACTCCCCTGCCTTCTTCCCGGCTTCGGACGCAAATTGTCCGATCAAGAATTCATACGCATCCCCGATGACATCGCCGTTATGCCCCATCACATCGATATCATTCAGCTTCTTCAACACTTCTGATATTGTAATGTTTCGTTGCTGGTCGTCTGCCCCTAATTTTTTCGACTTCAAATCGACGTCATCGAATAAGCCACTGAATTGGTCGTAGCCGGTAGATAAATCGATGAATGCTTTATTCAAGTCGTTCAGCTGGAATATGTTTTGTTTTGCTTGATCTGTCAGTACATTGAATAGATATGTTGGTTCAATATGATAGCCCAATGTATCGACTAACGTTTCTATAAGATCACTTTTGACGTCATCGTCTGCAAGTAACCCCCTATACAGGCTGGTTTGCTTAGATTGTGTATTGTATTCATCTGCTGCTTCGTCAGCTATTTCAACTACTTTCACCAATAGCTTGTCGGATAAATACTTGTAGAATATCAATCCCAACAAGTAGTTTTTGTATTCGGACGCATCCATTTTACTGCGAAGATTATCCGCAGCACTGAATAATTTTGAATTTAACTCGGACATTGTTCTTACCTCACTTTTATACTATCTATATAAAACTATACATGAGTTTTTCAGGAATTAATACCTCTTCCCTCTTTATACGCCTTAAGGACAGGTAAACCCTTCCACAGGTGTATCAAATAGCATGAAAATGTTCTTGAAATACGTTTCATCGATCAATTTATCCAGTACCCCTTTGAAATACCCCGGCAAATTGCGAATTTCCTTCTTCTTCGTAGCCATCACAGTGATCATCAAAGCACGATAAGCAAGGTCCTCGAATACATGTCCATCTTCTTGGTAAATTTCATATTTCATCATCCGTCCTGATATGGCCCTGTGAATTCCGAAGAACTCACGGGCTAATTTGCTATCACCAATTGTTCCAGCCAACAAATCTTTCATCCGACTAAATAGACTTGTGGATAACTTTGACGGTTCTTGCTGAGACGTGTAGTTAAGATCTTTAGATTTTAATAGAGATTTAGAAAGAAGAGCTTGGTCCCCTGAAAGTTGCTCGTTTTCCTCGTCCTCATGCGGTTTGTCATCATGGTCACGGTCGTTCATTTTCCCCTGTTCATTGAATGGCAAAATGATGTAGATGTTGGCGCCGAGTCCGCTCATTATCGGGCGGATGTAGTGGACTTTCTCGATGATGCCTAAGCTTACAAGCTTGTGGATTGCCCGTCTTACAGTCGCGTTCGACTTGCCAATAATCTCCTCGATAGTTCCATGTTTCAAATGTGCTGCACCGAACTTTACCGAATACCGACGAATCACTTCAAGAACTTGTCGATCCGACTTTGTCAGGTCATCCCAATGTTTCATCAAATGCTGTTCAGCCGCTGTGTCCATTTCTTCAATTGTTGCGAAGCGTGCGTATTCTCTCAAATAGTAAGTCATTTATACTTCCCCCTTTACACACTACATAGATGGGAGAAGCCAAAAAGGATACTCAACATTGAAAAACAGGTCTAAATGCTCATTTTGACCAAATTGGTGAAATTCGACGAAACAAGGCATAAATCTTGCTTTATCGTTCAATTAAGGGTGTTTTCGAGTATTATCGACAAGTTTCGACACTCATAATTTATTTTTCAAGAATGTGAACAATTACAGGCTGCTATACGATGAGCTCACCCGGGAAAAACAAAGCTTCGTGCACGAACGGAAAGGTTATTATTTGCTGAAATTTGAAGACGTGTTAATGCAATACGAACCGATGATTTCACATTCAATTACCAAATTAAGAATTTACCGTGATCACGACAACTACAGATAATAAGTTCGTCAATCTACTTTTGGATTACCCAAAATTAGGCAAGTACTTTGGCGGTTAGGTGAATTTGGTCATAATTGTGAAGTTGGCTGTTTGGAATGGAAATTATGGTACACTATGGAGGGTAACAAGAAGTAGAAAGGAAGATTTTTATGAATCACTCCATTGAATCGAACAAGCCATTCAAAAAACGCAACTATAAACCCGCCATTATTATTCTTTCAGTAATCTTAATAGGCGTGATCGGTTTATTATCCGGTAAAAGAACTGCGGAAGATTTTGATGCATTTGATGTTACTATCCTGCCAATGATGAATGCTATTTTCAATAGCTTCACTTTCATTTTCTTGGTAGCCGCGTTGATAGCTATTAAGAAAAAGAATATAAATGCGCACCGGAAATTCATCTATGCTGCATTCTGCACGACAGCATTGTTTTTAGTCACATACGTGGCCTATCATTATTTAGCTGTCTCTACACCATTCGGTGGAGAAGGGCTAATAAAAGGAATTTATTACTTTGTATTAATCACCCATATTATTTTAGCGGCAGCAATCGTTCCCCTTGCATTGACAAGCGTGGCGAGAGCTTGGAATCGGGAATACGACCGCCATCGTCAAATCGTTCGATGGACAATGCCATTATGGTTGTATGTAAGTTTTACAGGCGTTCTTGTTTATATTTTAATTTCTCCATATTATTAAAGTTTAAAGGCTGTCCCCTGTTAACATACGGGACAGCCTTTATTTACGCTTACATGAGTTCGGTGATCACAATCGGTTTTCAATTAGGATTCCATCATTATCAAGCCTTGAGTAAATATCAGTTATATGATCCAATTTCTTGTATTTTTCATTCCAAATAATATGGGTGAAAGGAGAAAGCTGTTCAAGCAAATTTTCAGGATGTATCTTCTCATATCGATAGAGTTCGTTTGGATATATTTCACTGATCCTAAATAACCCAAGAACATTTTCCTCGATTGCAATGCCGCCAATTTTAAATTTATATACGGAGTACAATTCTTTTAGAAAACCTACAAACTCGTCGTATTCTTCTCGCTTTATACCAATTTGCCCCCATTCAGATTCATCAAGTTCATCCCCATAAAACCAAAAATTGACCAGTAGTGCATTTGAAGATACCACTTCTATTTGCAAAGTTGCCTTTCGTTTCCTGGACATGTATACATATAATCTTAATCTCAATGAGTGTAGGCGTAAGGACGACGTATTATTTTCATCATAAGGATAACCCCTGTCAAAGAAGTCAGTGATTTCACTAATATTTATATCAACAATTTCAATTTTGCTTTTCATATTCGAGAATTTTTCTGTTATTTCTTGTATTGTTTCAGCTTTTTCCTTTTTAAGTCCAAGCAAGAAGCTCACTTCAAGAAAAGGACCACCCTGCAACCATTGAGGCCACTCCATCCACTATTCCTCCTAAATTGCTGATCAAAAAAACACGTCTAAAGCCACTTTTATACTGTCCTTATTGAACTAAAGCACTCGTTCATTAAATAATATACCTTTAATTAATTTGGATTTTTTAAATTTGGGAATTTATTATTATAGATTTTGTTCCCGATTTTTAATGCACTTGGATACAATTATTAATCGAAGGTGCTCCACTTCTCGAAAACATTTCTTCAAAGACCTGATGTATCACTACAGCTAATTTTTCAACAGATGCAGTTGGTAATGAAGATACAATTAGTCTTATTTCTGGTTCATATTCATCTTCAGATGTGTAACGTAAAAGGTGCTTCGGGTCCCATTCATTAATTACTTCTTTTACAATTTGGTAGTGGTTCATTACAGCCCTCTTTCAAAAAGTATTTTTAGTGATTTATGCTATACCCTAATTTAGCTAACCTGCCAAGTTAGTTGAATAAGAAAAAAGAGACGGCTATGAAGCCCAATAATCTTCAAGTAAAGCCGCCTTAGTTTAAGAACATGAACTTACTTTTAAAGTTTCTAGTGAATCGATCACCGACTCCCATGCCGAGGATGACGGATCAATAACCATAAAATGTTCTACTTCTGGAAGTACCACTAAACGAACTTTATCGCCCTGTTCAATAGCCTTGCAATGATACTCAATACTCAAATCAACTGGAACATGGCGGTCTAATTCACCATGAATTAATATTTGTTCAACATTCAACGGCAACAATTCTATCGGTGAAGCTAACCTATAACGTTCAGGTACTTCTTGGGGTGAGCCGCCAATAAATGAAGCTACTGGACTAGACATCCCTCTTTCCTCATGAATTTCCCACATTTTCTTCAAATCCAAAACCCCTGCCAAACTTATTACACTCCGTATAGGAATAAGAAGAGTATTACCGATTCCGTCTGTTTTTTTGTTATACCGCGATGCCAACCAAAGTGCCAAATGCCCCCCTGCTGAATGCCCAAGTATAACCACCCGAGAGAGGTCGAGCTGAAAGCGTTCCTGAAGTTGAATAAGATGATTTACAGCATCTATAACATCTCTCAATGTTCCTGACCAACCTCCACCATCTTCTCCGACCCGACGGTATTCAATATTCCAAGTAGCATAACCACGACGAGTCAAATCTTCATCAAGTGGTGTATTTTCTTCAAGTCCGTATTTTGATTGCCAAAAACCACCATGAATTGTAACAACTACTGGACTGGGTCCGGGAAGATCTGGCATACGCAATACACCGAATTGGGACGGGTGATCTCCATATGGTATATGAAAAACTTCTGTCAATATAAAAACCCCTTTCAAAACTACACATCACCTCTCTAATTTCAACAAGAAGAACCTTTACTCCTCTTTATTGAACAATACTGTTGTATTAGTTCAATATTAAAATGGGCCCTAAAGAAGATGCTAATTTTCCTTCTAATTGATTGTTAATTTTGGAATTGATTGACAATAAGCAAGGAAAAGGGGACAATATGCAAGGAATCAAGCATACAAAAGGGGGAAATTTGGATGCAAAGCAAGCCAAAAATTATGATCTTGGGAACATTCCACATGGGCAGCACTTCGGATATGATTGAAGTAGAAAAGGATAGTATGCTTTCAATACAAAGACAGAAAGAGATTGAAGAGGTACTCGGCTATTTAAAAAAATTCGAACCTACGAAAATTGCGTTGGAAGTTGAGAAGAAGAAAAATGGTCTCATCAATGAGGAATACACGCGCTACTTAAAGGGCGACTATCAGTTGCAAGAGGACGAAATCGATCAAATTGGATACAGACTGGCAAAAGAATTGGGGCATCAGGATGTTTACGCTGTCGATTGGATGGAACAAGGAGCTCGCCAAAGAGGGATCGGTGAAGTTGCAGAATGGACAAAAGAACATCAACCCGCATTGTACGAAGAAATATTCGAACCGTTCTATCAACTTGATAATACAACATCTGGAAAGAGTGTCAAAGAGCTTCTCCTATATCATAATCAATCGGAAATAATCGGACAAACTCATCGCAGCTATGTAAATATGGCACGCATCAAAGAAGCCGAACAATATGTCGGTATGGACTGGCTGATCTGGTGGTATCAACGAAATCTCATTCTATTTTCAAACCTATCGGATTTAGCTGTTTCGCCAGACGAACGCATCCTTTTCATCGTCGGCGGTTCGCATGTCAAGATTATTGAGAATTTCGCGAAGGAAAGCGGGCTCTTTGAATGTGTACCGGTACAGTCTTATTTAAAGTGATCAAAAAACAATCGCTTCCACCAACTGGATGCGATTGGCTTTTGGCGTTTTTTTATTTTTCTGGTGTTGGAATGGAAATTCAAATAGAGCTGTTTTATGAAAACCTGTTATATTGCTGAAATTGAAACGGAAGGTGCAATTATGCTATGGAATTGGCGATATTCACCAATACGGCCCTTGTCACTATGTCAGAAACTCTTTTATCAATTGACAGGATATATTGCCACCCATCTTTTTCGAAAACCAAAAGATTAAACCCTGAAAATATAGTGGTGGAGTAAATCGACTGGTGCCCATCTTTTAGTTTAATTCTTTGATCGATTTGCTCGTCTCTAATTTTCAATCCAAATTCAATAGGTCGAATCCAAATTAAATAATGATTTTGAGGTAAATCTTCGTTAATAAAAAATAATTCAAGATGATCATTTTCATGTCCTTTTAGGTTACTAAATCTTCCCATACTATGAGTGAAAGGGATTGGAGGCAACTGTGTTGGAAGAGCAATAGTACTATTGAAATGATCTTCACTTTCTTTCACCGCCTTGGAAATTTCTTTATAACCACCCTTGATGAAAATTTCTCCAAACGTGTCACTATTTGCATCACCTTCTTCCAATAGGACAAGCCAAATTAAAGCAATCGAGATTAAAAAGAATAAATGTCTCACTAAAAATCCCACTCCAATTAAGTATTCACAAGATTATTCTTTTAACGAAAGCATTATTGTTTCCGATTGGTAAACAATTGAAGTACTTCGAAACTTTTTGCTTTCAAATGCGTATAACAATTAAGAAAATTATTAAAGGGAGAGTTGTATGTTGTATGAAACATATAAAAAAGTATTCAATTGCATTCATGCTGATTTTTCTTTTGACGGGTTGCTCTTACCTATCACCGAAAGATTCATCCGTTGAAACATTGAGCATTAAGCCGTATAAATTGAGCGAACATGAAGGGGTATTGTTTACGAAGGCAGGAGCAGACATTCCGCAATTCTTTACAGTAAATGGGGAAATCGCTGAAGATGAAGATCTTAAGTATTCCGTCGAAGTGTACTTTAATGGAAAATTGAAAGAGGAATTGCTGTTGACATCTTCAATGTTTAACAAGCAGTTCAAAGAGGAGTTAATCGCATTTAATGTTGCGGAATTTGATGAAAAACAAATAAAAATCCTACTCAGTTACCCTTCAGGCAGCACGTCGACCATATACCCCATTGAAGTTGCAAACTTAGGCCGCTCATTCGGAAGTCTTATAGGAACAGATTCCACTCTCCTTAAAGACGAACCTACGTATCTTGCAGCTTGGGTCGGGTCGAAAGGCACCTTGCACCGCAGTGTCACTCCTTCGGATGACGGCGGGTTGCCTGAAGGACTTGAAAATTATGACATCGCCTTACTATACAAGGTCGTCTGGACGGATGCAAGATCGGACTGAGGAAGAATGACAAAAAAAGGACACCCTTCATATATGAATTGTGTCCCTGTTTCTGTTACTTATACATCCTATAATTATTCCGACCATTTTCTTTTGCCTTATACAAAGCTGTATCCGCATTGGCTATTAACTCGCCTGCACTTTCTCCGTCTCTCGGAAAAACAGCAATCCCAATACTGGATGTCGTCTTGAATTCATGTTTGCCAATTTCCCAGTTTTCTCTTAAACAATTCAATATACGCTCTGCCGTCGCGATTGCACTTTTATCGCTTTCAATATTAGGTAAAAGGACAAGAAATTCATCCCCGCCTTGACGGGCAAAGATGTCGTCTTTTTGAAGAGTTTCGCTAACACGATTTGCAAACTGTTTAAGCAGCACATCACCAACGGAATGCCCTAAATGATCATTCACCCATTTAAATTTATCGATATCCAAATAGAGCAAGGCAACTTTAGAATTGTTAAGTTTAGCCTGTTCCAATGCCTCGCTCATTTTCTCCTGAAATAGTCTACGGTTTGACAAGCCGGTCAACTCGTCATGAAAAGCCATTGATTTCAACTTTTCCCGCAGACTTCTTCTTTCTTCAATTTCACGTGAGACGAATAAAAGATAACCTTTTCCTTTTTCTTCAAAGTACGTTCCTTTCGATTCCACCCAAATCCAATCCTTCGTGCGATGCTTGTATCGAAATTCCATATCGCAATTCTGCTTCAAGTTGAATAGATCTCTTGCCTGCTTTTGAAGAAGTGGAAAGTCATCTGGATGTATTTTATTACGAACAGGTTTCCCCTCATAAAATAGTGGTGTAAATCCTAATACTGGATAGGATGATGGCGATGCATACGTTATAATACCTTTATCATCCACGACTGTTACCAAATCGGTCATATGTTCCGTGATTAATCGGTACTTCTCTTCACTATTTTTTAAGGCTTCCTCAATTTCTTTTTTCTCCGTTATGTCCCTAAATATGACATGTATCGCCGGCTTATGTTCATATTCAATCCCTAAAAAGGTCGATTCCGTTATGAAAGAGGATCCATCCTGACGTACCATTTTTTGTTCAATTGTTTCTTCCGGAATAGGTAAAGCCAGTGCGGACCGTTGAATGATATTAGCCATGAATCCAATCGAATCTTTTGGGATTAACCTCAATACATGTCTATTTACTAACTCACTATGATGTTGAAAACCGAACAACTTAACAGCTGCTCTATTGATATAGTGAATTATCCCATCACTTATGACATAGCTTGGTTCTGGTGATGCATCCAGTAATTTCTTGTATTTATTCCGACTTTCGATTAAATCCGCTTCCATTCGTTTTCTTTCAGTAATATCACGAGAAATACCTGAGAAAGCGATGACATTTCCCTTTTCATCGTGGAGGGGGGATACCGTTATACTGACCATAATCATTGATCCATCTTTCTTTAAGCATTCCACTTCCAATCCTTTTATATATTGATTTGTTATTATCGAGAGTTTACGTTCTTCCTTTACCATTTCAATTCGTTCAAGAGGTATGGTCGGCATAGGTTTACCTAAGATTTCTTCAGCTTTCCACCCATACATTTCTTCGAATGCTCGGTTCACTTGTAGTACATTTCCATCCAAGTCAACAATATCGATTGCATCAGCCAATGAAGAGTAAAGTGAACGCAGCTTTTCTGAAGTTTCTTGCAACGCAGCTTTTGTTTCCACAAGTTCAGTCACATCTTTAGTGATCATTAACACATTGACTAAATTCCCATTCTCTTGAATAGGAATCGTCTTAACTTCCAAATGAATCGTTCGACCCGATTTATCACTTGATGTTAATTTGAAAGAATAATGTTCACCAACCAACACTTTACAATCACTTTCAAAATTCATTGAAGACGCCAAGACTTCCCTATAGTTTTTACCTATCAATTCGGAAGCCAAGTAGCCAAAAACCTCGCTAATTGCCAAATTAGCTGAAACTATATTTCCCAAGTGATCTAAAATAAATATTGGATTCTGATTATTAACGATTAAAGACGTATATACATTGCTTGGAATGTTATTTAAACTATTTTCCACTACCATCCTTCTCCCCTAACGCTATCTCTGAATATACTTTTTACCCGTATTAAAAAGCTAAAAACCAGGATGGTTTTCAGCTTCGTTTACAAAACTATATAGTTTTAAACTATTTCATTTAAATAATCCTTTATGGAACTCAACAACCAACTCACCATTTTTATCCATATACGCTTTCACATTAAAAGCAGTTTCGGTAAATTGATAGGAGAACTTACCAATTTTCAACACGACACCTTCCATCGCTCTTCGAATTCGGATAGTTTGACCTTCTGGGACCGAAAGAAAAGTTATTGAGGAGTGAATTGATCCGGCTACCCCAACACTAATATCCTTTTCAGCCACTATTTTGCCGCCTCTGAAAATGTTGTTTATCTGCACATGACCACGGGACTGAATTGATGTATTGATACAGCCTTTGTCCATTACAAAAACATCACCATTGCAGTAAATAGTACAATTCATCGCTTTCGGGATTTTAATAAATGACTCTGAAGAATTGCTCTGTAAACTTTCTTCCATACTGCTTTTCATGTCATTCAGTAATCCTTCAATGCATTCAAGATAATCTGGAACGACAATCAATGATTGAAAACAACGGTCTAATTGATTGCAAATCTGTATCCATTCCCCATTCAATAAAGTATCTTTTCGTTTATTAATAGAAGTACTAAATTCCTGAATCTGATTCGGGAAATCTTTAAATTTACTTTGAATCAACGAATGAGTAATGGCTTGTATATTATTGCCGTGAAGACTGTTTTTGTATTCCGACGAATTCATTATGATGGAAAGCATTGCCACTACTTGTTCAGTTGTTGAAATAATATTGGTGACTTGGTTAATAAGATCCTCTTCTAAAAAATCATTTTCAGCTGCAGTTATTGTAGATCCATTACAGTTGCTATGCGTAATAATATTTCCAGTCGTTGTGATGGTAGCATTATTGATGGCTTTATGGATAACAATATCACCAAAAGCCTCGACAACCATATTGTCTGTCAATTCACCAACCACTTCCACATCACCTTTAAACCTTATATTGCCCGTTGATAAATCGACGTTTCCGTGATGGGTTAACTTCCGTATGATTGCAGCCCTAACAAGCTGCCCCGTTTGTTCAATAAACGGTCTTCCACATTTCGTTGCAATAATTTTATCCCCGTCTATTACAGCCCCATTACCTAAATGAGTTACAATCGGATATGTTTGATCAGATGGAATCGGCTCGTTTCGAACTGAACAGCCAACCTCGCCAGGTGTAGGGGGATGGATAATCGCAAGTACGTCGCCTTGTTCTACGACTGGAATCGATTTGATCTCCCTAAAGTCCACTCGGCCATCCTCATTTTCTTTAATGACTTTTTCAATCTTTGTTTTGACGAGTATTTCCAACCATCCATTTTCCCCGTTCTTTGCTGGGATTCCACTTGCAATTACAAAAATTTCAGGTTGGGCTTCGATTGTTTCTGTCGCCTTTACCATTTCATCATGGTTCAATCCGAAATTGACACCTAATACTCCCATTTCCTGAACAATATCCGAGACTTTTAGAGTGTTTTGATATTCCTTTATCTCAACAACAGTAGGAACAAGATGGTATGCCGGATCAGAATCCATAACTTTATATGTCAACCGACATCCCGGTTTCACAGTTAACCTTGCTTCCAACAGATCAGTGGACAATGATGCTTTCCACTGTGTTTCTTGTACGCTGACTTCCGGTTCAAGTACGTAGTCATCGTCTTCAGATAATACAACGGTCCTATTCATAGCCTTTTTCCCATTAATAAGCAATGTGAAATGATGAGGAATTGTAAACTTGGTCTGTTTCCCCTCAATCGTTTTACAGTGGATTTTACCGTCCTTAATCCAAGCCCTACCTTCTTTTGGATCAATAGCTTCTTCGTTCAAGTCAGGTGGAAACTCCTGCAAATTTAAAAGGTCATTGAAAATACCGGGATTGTTTGAATCCCTCTTCTCTTCTTTCATTGTCAATCTGACAACCGCCTTTTCAGAAAAAAACAATTTATTTTTCCTATGTTGTATAACTTCTATATGTACATTGTTTTTAGTGCTATCTAATTTAGCGAGTCCCGATTGTATAGCTTCATCAACGCTATTCCCTTTTGTAATTACAAAATGCATGTCTCTACACCCCTTTAACACAATTCATTTTAGATTCCTATACTCCCCAGATTCGATATAGTGAACTCTTTCAATAAATGTATGACTCTCCACAGGTTTGCTGAATAAATATCCTTGTCCAATTAGGCATTTATGCTCTTTAAGGAACAGATAATGGTCAGAAGTCTCAATGCCTTCAGCAACCACCTCTAAATTCAGATCAGACGCAAGGTGAATAATAGTTTTAACAATAGCCTGGTCAATTGGGTTTTGAATCAGGTCTTTAATGAATGATTGATCAATCTTTAATACATCCACAGGAAAATTCTTAAGATGGGCTAAATTGCTATATCCAGTTCCAAAATCATCGACACTTATTTTTATCCCAAGTGATTTTAAACGTTTGAGTGTATGAATCGTCGCTGGAACGTTCGCCGTCATACTTTCAGTAATTTCAAGCTCTAAATAATGCGCAGGAAGAAGGGTATCATTTAAGACCTTCTTCACAGTAGCGACTAAATCATCACTAGTAAATTGCTGCATCGAGAGATTTACTGACATTATCATTGGAGAATATCCATTATCCTGCCATTTTTTATTTTGTAGGCAGGCTTGATGAATTACCCAATTACCAATCGAAGTTATTTCACCAAGCTCCTCAGCAACCGGAATGATATCATTAGGATATATTAGACCGAGTTTTGGGTGTTCCCACCGAACAAGGGCTTCTACTCCAATTACCTTTCCAGTTACGAGGTCTACCTTAGGCTGGTAATGCAGTCGTAATTCTTCCCTCTCGATTGCCTTTGGTAGATCAGTGTATAATTTTGAATTTCTCTTTGTTTTATCAATTAAATGCCAGTGTGTTTTTTCAGAAATATTTTCATTCATAATACACACTCATCCCTTTTTGAATTTCACAATACTTTTCTTACTATTATTATCAGGTATCATACAAATTTCGACAATCACACGTAGTTCCTATTATTCTCCTATAGGGGTCATAAGGCATAGGAACGCAGTACTAATTGAGACTATATCCTCATTTCAGTTCTAATTTATCAAAACATTTCGTTTGAATCTATTTTCCTACACAGTTACCATTAAACTTAAAACAATTAGTTACTTTAAACAAAAAAGTCAAGAGGTAATAAATACCTCCTGACTTTTGATATCAAATAAATGTTGTATTATTTCCGTCAAATCCCATTTGATACACTTTAGCAATTGCTTGTGATCGGTCGGTAACTTCTAATTTACTTAAAATATTTGTAACATGATTTTTCACTGTATGCTCACTGATGAATAAAGTACTCCCTATTTCCTTATTGCTTAGCCCCTTCATCATTTCAGCTAAAACTTCCTCTTCCCTTTTAGATAATCCAAGGTTGATAGGTACTGAAGAGTTATCAGTATGCCTTTCAGTCATTTCAATCGTTTGATCATTATGCTTTTGACGTTTAATGAACGAGCTAAATGTTGTCTTTATTTCAGAATGAATAAGCCCTAAATCTCTAACAGCCTCGATTGATTCATCATTCGTATAGTATGTCCAAACGGCAGCAACCGTTTCAATAAGGTGATTTCCAGAACTTTTCTTGTCCAACACATTATAGAACTCTGTCATTTGCTCAATCAGTTCTTTATCTTTCAAAACATTTGTTACAAGATCACGCCCACAAACGGAGAGTATAGCTATCTTATCGATATCCGGCGATACTTCCATTTCACTCTCCATGAATAGTTTGGCAGTTGTAATTTTTATTTGTTGAGCACGATGATATTGTGCAGGTCTAAAGTGCAGTAAAATCTCTTCAACCCATTTAACGAATAGCTCGGTACTATTTCCGCCACTTGAATTTTGATAAAGGTTATTTAAAAACACGACTCGTGCTGCCCTTGCCAAATTCCATCGAATTCTATTGTATTTTGAAATGCTATCGTCTGATTTATAACCGATTGATAGAAAACCTTGTATGGAATTATCAATTATGATTGGAAATTCCATAACATTAACGCCCCATGATGTCTTTTTCATTCTCCATTCATCTGCTTGTGTCAGGAAATCAGTTTCCATTAAATCCTTTGCAAGTTTATGAGAATAGTCCCTGATTTCTCCATCGGACATTCCCCTTGACAATATTTCAATTTGATTGGGATTTGAGTTGGTTTTATATACAAAAGAAGAAAATTCGAAGTCTGTGAAGTTCATACTTAGGTCAATTAAAAGATACAAAGACTTTTTAATATCCTTTGCGGAATGCAGGACCTTCAGGATGTCCTCAAATAATTGAGTTTCAACTTGCAAGTCATTATTCTTAACTTCCAACCTTGTTTTCAGTAAAAAATTATTCATAAGTGATGCACAAACTGCAAATTTATCGTATAAAAAATCATTATTCGTTATTACTTCCTGTGTGCTTCCACCAAATAGTAGACCAATCACTTCATTCTGATCGAATAAAGGAAAACAGAATAAGCTATATACATTCATTTTGTTTTTGGCAAAAATACGATTTCTTGCGTCGCTGGACATATTCTCTATAAAAAGATTTTCTTCTGTCGCAGCAGCATACCCCATTAACCCTTCACCGATTTCGAATTCATATCCTATAATTAGCGGATTATAATCACCAATAATTGTTTCAATCGTAAACCTGTTTTTTGCTGTTTTAATCGCTAACCCCATAAAATCTATTTCTTCGAAAAACATTCCTGTGCCTAATACTGATTGAATCGATGCGGTTCCATTATTAATGGTGTTTATTTTTGTTGAAATATGATTCGAAAAGGCTTTACGAGTCTTATTTTCATCCAACATTTTAGTATAAATTGCGATTGCTTCTGTCATCGTTTTGATTTGATCAATTTTTTCCCTTAATTCTACATATGCCTTCGGACTTTCTTCCCAAGGCATTACACGAATCGTATCAGCAATCATTTCATCCGTTTTGGATTGGTCAATATATCCAGCAATAACGAAATGGATTGACCGATTTTCTTTAGTTTTAACAGGAGTAAAGATAATTTTAATTCCATATGCTGCATCCAAGAGTAATGTGTCTTTAACGTTTTCAAACTTTTTTATAAAATTGACGAGGTCCTTTGGAAGAATATATTTTTCAAATTGTTTTTTGGCCAATTCATGTTCCCAGGAAACATCTGTCTGCAATTCTCCATATCTATCAACTACCATGATTGTTAACCCTGTCAATTCGGAAAACGTATTTTGTAGGTTTTGCAGAAACAATTTATACTGTGACTGCATATCCATAGAATCCCTCCCATGAACAATCTTATCTTCCGCAAAACATTTTATCGAAATAACATTTATAAATTGGGATATATTTAAATAGTATCTTATTAAATATAGACTTATTGTTCGGTATTCGTCAACGAACAAGAAAATCCTTTTATAAAATCCGAAAATAAAAAGTCGCGAATAGAATAATTCTATCCCCGACTTTTTATTGACCAATACGTCCCAGGCAGGAATCGAACCTGCGACCTACAGCTTAGGAGGCTGTTGCTCTATCCCCTGAGCTACTGAGACAAAATTAATGTACCCTACTATTATAGAGAATTAGGCTTTAATTGGCAATAAAAATGTTTGAAATAAACGGGTATGGATATAAGGAAAGAAACCATATTAAATACTAATGTAAACAGGAGGATTTCAAAATGGATATGGAAAGAAGTTCATCAACAGAGAGATTTCAACCCTTAACATCCGTTTCAAGCGGTGTAGGACTAGAAGTAGCCCCAGATTTATATTGCTTTACAGTTCAAATCGTTAATGTCGTATTTTACGGTAAAGCTGGTATTGGCAATGATTGGGTCCTCATTGATGCGGGTATGCCAAAGTCTGCAACGATGATTATAGAGGAAGCGGAAAAGCGTTTTGGAAATGGAAACCCACCAAAGGCAATTATCTTGACACATGCCCATTTTGACCATATCGGTGCATTGATTGATCTGTTGGAAGTTTGGGATGTCCCTGTATATGCTCACTCATTGGAACTTCCTTATTTAACCGGACAAAAAAATTATCCGAAACCCGACACTTCGGTGGAAGGTGGCATGGTTGCCAAAATGTCGTTCATGTTCCCGAATGAGGGTATTAATATCGGGACAAAAGCACATGCACTTTCGGATGACCATACCATCCCCTTTATGCCAGATTGGAAATGGATTCATACACCTGGTCACACTGAAGGTCATATTTCGATGTTCAGGAATAAAGACCATGCAATGATTGTCGGCGATGCATTTGTGACAGTAAAACAAGATGAGTTATATAAAGTTTTTACCCAGGAAAAAGAAATAAACGGACCTCCACGGTACTTAACTCCCGACTGGGAAACTTCAGAGCAATCCGTAAATATTTTAAAAGCACTAAATCCAAAAATCGCAATTACTGGGCATGGTGTACCTGCAGAAGGCCAGTGGTTGGAGGACAGCTTGGAAAAATTGGTATCTGAATTCAAATCCATCGCGGTACCAGAATACGGGAAATTTGTAAATGATCAGATACAATAATTAAAGTTAGGATGGTAATTCATATGGATCATGTCGAAAGGGAAATAACGAAGCGTCAAAAAATCGCAAAAAGAAATGAAATGTATGAAGAAGTTGCACATGAATTTGCATCCCTTGGAGAATACAGGAATGCAGTAGTGAATGTCTATAAGAAAACAAAGCAGAAACAAAACGACGAAGATAAGCCTACATTATGAAAGGGCGTCCAGCGGAATTTCGCTGGTGCCCTTTCATTCATTAGCTCCATATAATCGTTTACCCGTATTTGATGATACGCCTTCCTCCAAACGCTTATTCAAAGTGTTTTTCCAACTGGTCGCCAGCCATTCACAAGCTGCAAGCGCCGCCGCTCTTTCTTTATTTTCCCTATCAATATGCATCACGTGATTACAATTTTCAATTGTCCATTCAGGTGCAGGCCGGTCTACTAATTTCGGCGTCTGTCCAGCTGATACATATCCTTCTTTCAGAACACGGAAATACCATCCGGTCTTCCCTGAATCTTGAATGAGTAACGAAAGATCTTTTCTTTTAAATCTACGCGCAGGTTTCCAGCAAGGTTGTCTCGGTTGCGAAACTTGAATAACGACTTCGCCTATCTCATAAATATCTCCAATGCAAACTTCGTCTTCCAACATGTTGGCGAGTGATAGGTTCTCCCCCATTCCTCCTGCTTTCATAGCAGTCAAATCGAATTCAGCATGAAAGTATCCATAATGTTCACTTGGATAAGCGAATATAGCTTTTTCCGGACCACCGTGATTTTTTAGGTCTGCTTGACCGTCCCCATCCAATCCATTTTTTCCAACCCAAACTCGTCCAGTTACTGGCTTTTTAAAAATTGCGCTTTCCCATTCCTTATCCATTGGATTTTTCGCATTTTTATCTCCGACTGTTTTTGGTTTGCCTACGAATATTTCTTTTATAATTCTATCCAAATATATCTCCCTCACTCTTTCCTCATTTCGAAAATAATTAGAAAATTGCATTGCAATGATAAGCAATGCAAGCATGGTTAAAAGAAAGGTAACGTTAAAACGACAATAAAAATGACGATAATAACCAAAATGATTATAGGTAATAAAATAACTAATATAGCTTTCCCTATAGATAATCTATGAACTTCGGAAATGGCAGCAATTAAAGCGACTAACGACCATACCCCAATTGTCAAATTACCGATCATTGAAATGAATAACCAGCCAAAGTGACCAAATGTAAAGTCATAGTCACTCATAAAATTGCCTTGCCCCAAAATGAGTAGATCCGGAATCCAAATAAGTCCACCGATCACTAAAATTATTCCGGAAACCGCATAGGCAGTTTTGGTCTCTGAAAATGTTCCTGATCCACCGAACATCTTTGAAATCATATAGTACAAACCGGATGCAACGTATAAACCAATGATACCTAAGAGTGGACCTGCAATCAGAGCGATTAAAAGGATTGTACCTAAACTCAATGCATCCCCAAGATCATTGCTCATTGCTAAATCGAGAAAATGAACCAACCCAGCCAATGCGGCAATCAAGAAAATAAATTTATCGGTCTTATATTCACTGACATATTGTACTGTTTTCCTTGGATGAAGCCAAACAGAAGTCCATGGATTTAGTTTCGGCTCTACATTTTTTTCTTCTTCAATATTCAGCATGATAACCCCACTCTCTATTTTTACTTCGTTTCTCTATTTAAGTTACGAATAGATATTAACAAAGTTTCAAATAGTTTAAGAGAGTATGCGTAAAATGAGCGGTTTTTAGGATAAACGAGCGCTTTTGCAAATAAACGAGCGGATATCGGAATAAACGAGCGCTTCTACGAATAAACGAGCGGATATCGGAATAAACGAGCGCTTCTACGAATAAACGAGCGGATATCGGAATAAACGAGCGCTCGCTATTGCTCCATCTTAATCTTCCAGTCCCTTACCCATCCCTTTCAGGAAATCCAGACCATATTTTACTGCACGATTAATATTTGGATCATTTAGTGCAGTCATCACTTGAAAAATGGATACTTTATCTCCATTCCCTTTATATAACTCAGCATCTTGGATCCCCGACGCGATTGCTTTCTTTAAACTCTCGGTAACTTCGGGATTTATCGATGTTAAAATCCCCGCTGTATTCATTAAATTATTTATTAAATTCGTCATCGGTTCACGGGATACTTGACTCACAGCGATTCCCATTAGATCATCTTTTGCCTTCACCATTGCATTCATCGCATCAAGCACTCCCGCTTTATCCAATTCCGCAGTAAGTTCAAGGATTTTATTCAATGATTGCTGCTGTTCAGCAATTAACGTTTGAAGTTCATTCAATTTTTCTTGTTGCTGTTCTTCCTGAGTCAGTTGTTTTCTTTGAATGGATGTAATCGGTGCCGCCATTTTTGTCACCCTCTCTCCGGTTGATCTGTCAGATGCTGATAGCCTGGACGTGCCCACTTCCGTTCAACTTCCACACCATCTTGAGGGTACCGCTTTTTATTCCGATGATTATTGGCCGGCAACGGATTGTCGCCTTCCTTCCTCAATACTTCCATGCGTACTTTCGTTTGCTTGTAAGCCGGCGTATTCGTCCGCTGATCTACCGCCGGACCTGTCAGGAAATTGATGGCCGATTCTTTTTTCACAGAGTTCATCGGCAAGAACAGTTCATTACCTTTAACGCGGTCCGTCACTACAACCGGTAATCTTAATGCTCCATGAGGAGATACAAGTCTTACGAGTGACCCGCTTAGGACGCCACGCTCCTTCGCAAGTTCAGGAGAGACTTCGACAAATATTTCCGGTACTTTTGACTGGATACCATCCGATTTATTTGTCAAATTCCCTTCATGGAAGTGTTCAAGGATTCGCCCGTTATTAATATGCAAGTCGAACTCGGCAGGATATTCAACAGGTTCTACCCAATCTGACAGCGCAAATCGTGCTTTGCCATCTGGGAAATTGAAACCATCCACGTACAGTAATGGTGTACTTGACCCATCCAAACTCCCCCATAAAAAGCTATCCCAGTTTTCCATATTGCTGTAATCAGCTTGACTGAATAAAGGTGATAGACTTGCCATTTCCGCGAATATTTCTCTTGGTCCAGCAAAATTCCAATCTGCTCCTAACCGCTTTGCAATCTCCTGAACGATCCACCAATCCGCCTTTGTATCACCTAATTCCGGCAATGCTTTGTAGAGGCGCTGAACCCTTCTTTCTGTATTCGTGAATGTCCCTTCCTTTTCTAATGAAGGAACAGCTGGCAGGATAACATCAGCATACCTCGCAGTTCTTGAGAAGAAAATATCTTGGACGACTAAGAAGTCCAATTTGGACAGGACATCATGGACATAGTTGGAATTCGAGTCTACTAACGCCATATCTTCCCCTACGATATACATCGCTTTCATAATGCCATCGTCAACAGCATGAAGCATTTGAATATTATCCATTCCGGGCTTTTCGTCGATTTCAACTCCATAAGCTCGTTCAAACTTTGTGCGTGCTGTATCATCAGTGACATGCTGATAACCTGGCAACCATCCCGGAAGTGTGCCCATATCGCATGCTCCTTGGACGTTATTATGTCCCCTTAATGGATATGCACCGGCCCCAGGTCTACGGTAATTGCCTGTAGCAAGAAGGAGATTGGAAATAGCTGCGGAAGTATCAGATCCCCCTGTGTTTTGTGTGACGCCCATCCCCCATAAAATACATGTTCCGTCAGCATCACGGATCATTTCAGCGGTCTGCATCAACTTTTCTTTCGAAACACCTGTAACATGTTGAGCGTATTCAAGCGTATATTTTTTCAGCACTTCTTTAAAATCATCAAAGTAATGCACATTTTCTTGGATGAATGCCGCGTCGTGCCAACCTTGGTCAATCATATATTTTGTAACTGCCATAAGCCACACTTGGTCAGTCCCCTGCTTAGGACTAATGAATATATCGGAGCGTTCTGCCATCTCATGCTTACGCAAATCAGCTACTATCAGCTTCTGACCGTGCAATTTATGGGCACGTTTCACTCGAGTCGCTAAAACCGGATGGCCTTCTGCTGGGTTCGCTCCGATAATAATTACGAGTCCCGCTTTTGCAATATCTTTAATTGTACCTGCATCTCCACCCATGCCAACTGTTCTAAACAATCCGTCGGTCGCCGGTGATTGACAATAGCGAGAGCAGTTATCAACATTGTTTGTCTTGAAAACTTGTCTAGCCAGCTTTTGTATCAAGTAATTTTCTTCGTTCGTAATTTTAGAAGATGAAATGACGCCAACACTGTCTTTGCCATGTTTTTTATGGATTGAACCGAGACGATCTGCTACAAGATCCAATGCCTCTTTCCATGATGCTTCTACAAATGTGTCGCCTTTACGAATAAGCGGTGTTGTCAGTCGTTCTTCGCTATTGACGAAATCCCATCCGAACTTCCCTTTCACGCATGTTGAAATTGCATTAACTGGCGCTTCTGAAACTGGTTGAATCTTAAGGATTTTACGGTCCTTCGTCCATACTTCAAATGAACAACCAACACCACAGAACGTACAAACAGTTTTCGTCTTTTTAGTCCTTGTTTCACGCATCGCAGCTTCTGCATCGGAAATCGCCATAATTCCGCTATAACCGGGTTCTACATTTTTCACAAGGTCAATCATCGGTGACAAAATTTCATCTTTCAAGTCCGTCATGAACCCTGCTTCACCTAACATTGATTTTTCCATCAATGCATTACATGGGCAAACCGTTACGCAATGGCCGCAGCCGACACAGGACGAGTCGTTGATTTTGGCACCGCCATCCCATAGGACAATCGGACGGTCACGTTCCCAATCAATGCTTAGTGTTTCATTCACCTGAAGATTTTGGCAGGCTTCTACGCATTGGCCGCAAGCGATGCATTGATTCGGGTCATATCGATAAAACGGGTGCGTAAAATCAACGCTGTCTTTTGAGCATTTTGGCTCGTATGGATATTTTTGTTCTTCGATTCCCATCATGTCGACAGTGTTATGTATTTTGCAGTTTCCATTGTTGTTGTCACAAACTGTGCAATATAACAGATGGTTTTCAAGGATTCTATCCATTGCTTCTGTTTGCGCTTCTTTTGCGCGTGTTGAAGATAATTGTACGTCCATTCCATGGTCTGCTTTTGTTGAGCAAGCACGGACGAGACGGCCGTTTATTTCCACGATACATGTATCACAAGTCTCGATTGGGTCCACTTCGGGAAAATAACAAATTTGTGGATGCTCGATCTTCAGTTCGTTGATTACCTGCAGTACGGTCATGCCATCCGTGTAAGGATATGCTGTGCCGTTAATCCTAATCGACAATGTAAGCGCCGTTGCCAAAACCTTATGAAACTCTGTAAGGTATGTTTAATTCTTGCTTCATCCTGTCCGATTTTGCCTAAGCTACTATCGTTTGGTTTGACAGTCCACAAGCGTAAATTCGGATACAACGAACCCTACACATTAACAGTGTCTTCATGTTGA
Source organism: Sporosarcina sp. FSL W8-0480 (assembly GCF_037963765.1). Taxonomy (GTDB): domain Bacteria; phylum Bacillota; class Bacilli; order Bacillales_A; family Planococcaceae; genus Sporosarcina. The sequence goes on from NZ_CP150166.1 coordinate 2,237,545, forward strand.
CTAAACTGTTAATCTTCCGTAGCTTGCTAAATTTAATGATGCATTTCTATCCCGATCCATCCTTAATCCACATTCACATGAAAAAACACGATGAAACAGTTTCAGGTCTTTCTTAATCGTTCCACATGATGAACACATTTTGGAGGACGGGTAAAAACGATCCGCTTTAGTGAATCCAATTCCATATTTTTCGCACTTATATTCCATTTGGCGAATGAACTCATGGAATTTCTGGTTTCCGATTGCTTTTGAAAGATGACGATTTTTCATCATACCACTTACATTCAAGTCCTCCACCACAACTTTGCTTGGTTTGGTTTTCACGATAGCGTTCGTTGACTGGTGGATATGATTGTTTCGGATATTGGATAATCGCCTGTGTAGCAGTTGTATCTGCTTTTCGAGTTTTATAATGTTGCTCGTTTTGACGAAACGGTCTCCCTCCTTATTCATCTCGTATTTGCGTGATACGCTTCGTTGCAACCTCCGCAAGCGTTTCACGGTCTTGCTTATTTCTTTGGTTTTGTTGATATTCTTAAACACTTGACCGTCGGAACAAACAGCCAACTCTTTAATCCCTAAGTCAATTCCAATGATTTCATCTGTTAGTTCCGGCTGTTCAAATTCCTGTTCAATCCCCACGGAAATATACCAATATTTATTGTCAAAACTAATTCTCGGATTGGTGTAAGAAACATCCATCGGAATTTGCTCACTTGTTTTTATCCACCCTACTTTTTCAATCAAAACAAGGTTTTTTTTAACCTTCAATTTAGCAGTATCATTATAAAAGGATAACTTTGATTTTTTACGACTTTTGAATTTGGGGTAACGTGCTTGTCCTTTGAAAAACATTTTATAAGCATTGCAAGCATCCTTTATCGCCTGTTTTGTAACATTATTTGATACGTCAAATAACCAATTAAATGCTTCCATTTGTTTAAGTTTTGTCAGTTCTTTCCGCAGGTCATTATTGGAAATGAACTTGTTTCCCTGCTCGAAGTTTTCCTGTTGTCTGTTTAACGTCCAATTATACGCCCATCTGGCAGTACCCACAGACCTCCATAACTGTTTTTCTTGTTCATTAGTCGGTCGGAGTCTGATTTTCATTGATAGAATCATTCTCTATAACCCCTTAATCATCCTAAAGCTTCATTTGCCTTGTTGTTGCAATGGATTAGTCCTACAATAAATCTATTTTCCTTAATTCTCCTATTATGTTCTCACGAGATGATTGAGTTCTTTTACAAGATAAATTGTAACCGCTTTCCACAGGATATGCCATGAACCCCCTCCTTTTTACTGAATAAAAATTTCTCCAATTCTATTACTTATAGTATAGATTAAAGAAAATTATTATACAACGTGTCCTAATCTAACATTTAATATTATTCGGTTAACTATTTATCCATTTTAATAGTATTATAGATGTATACGCTTTAATTTAGTACAGTTTCAGGGAGGCTTGCGCGGTGGAACAGCTTCATAAACGGAAGGTTTTCCGTTTTTCGAAAGGACAAATGGAAGAAAAAATAGATTCGATAGCAGTGGAATATCCGATAACAATCCGGATTAACGATAAAGAATTTATGACAATCGTCTGTACGCCAGAGTACGTTGAGGATATGGTTGTTGGATTCCTTGTATCTGAAGGCGTCATCCCGAAATCCGAGTCTATCCAGGAAATTTGGATGCAAGAAGAGACAGGGGTTGTCCATATAAAAACTGAGCAACACTTTCCTTTTTACGAAAAAATGTTGAACAAAAGGTATATCACCTCTTGTTGCGGAATGAGCAGACAAGCTTTTGTCTTTGCGCATGACGCACTTACAGCTAAAGAAATGACATCCGTTAATGTACAACTTACACCCGAACAATGCTTTTCATTAATGGAAGAAATGGAACAGTCCGCAGAAATGTTCCGCCACACGGGCGGTGTTCATAATGCAGCCCTTTGTGATCCTAACGGGCTTTTGCTTTCAAGGATGGATATCGGAAGGCATAATGCCCTTGATAAAATTTACGGTCATTGTCTACGAAATAATATTTCTGTTGATGGCAAGGTGATTGCATTCAGCGGCCGGATTTCTTCGGAGATCCTCTTAAAAGTAGCCAAAATCGGCTGTGAAATCGTCCTATCCAAATCAGCCCCAACCGAACTTGCCTTGGAACTTGCCGAAGAATTAGGAATAACTACAGTAGGCTTCATCCGGGGGCAATCTTTCAATCTTTATACACATCCCGAACGGATTAGAATATAATCCCTAACTTTAAAAGAAATCAACGGTCTTCCAAGCATTTACAGATAAAAAAGCTGTCCAGTGAATAAATCACAAGGACAGCTTTACTTTTGCTCAATCGGTTCCTGCTTATCAGTAAAAGCAATATAAATCAAATAGATTGAAAAACAAATTGCCATCGTCATATAACCCCAGCCAAGCGTAATTTGATCAATCAGCAAATAATTATTACATAATTGGATCGGCGCCTTAATATAAAGGAACCCCATAACATAAAAGAGAGCAGTGAAAAGGATAAATACCGCCTTTTTCATATTCGGTCCAATTTTATTCCAACTATCTCGTAAAGGAATACCCGCCAAAAACGGTAAACTAATGAATTTGAACACTTCAACACTAACTGTTGTCAACGCATCATCCATCGTTTTCGGAATCATCCAGTACACCATCACAACAATAAATAATAAAATCCCCGGTATACCATCCTCATTCCAATTTGAAAACAGCTTAGGGAATTTTGATTGGAAAAAAGGAGCCATTAAAAACCCTGCAAAAACAAGGAGAGGCATTTGCATATGCATATGCATAATCATAATCGACTCAAGAATACTTGCCACTGGAGGTATTGCAAGAAACACGAATAAGATTAAGCCATATTTCAACTGTTTCATGATTGCCCCTCCCCTACTTCAAGAATTTCAATAATTCTTTCCGCTGCAGCATCGACATCCTTATAATCCATTACTTCTTGTAAGACTCCATTTCCATCCACTAAATAGAAAGCTGAATTATGTGCGAAATTCCCATAATCATCCGGAATGACAATTACTCCGAATTCCTCCAATAAATTATTTAATTGTTTTTGATCCCGAATCCTTGCCATGCGCCAAGTTTCCCCATCGCTACTGAACATATTCTTATAAACATCGAGAGTGGCTGGGTCATCCCTCTCCGGATCGAAACTGATACTTAGAAAATCGATTTTGTCTCCGATATATTCCTTAGGGATTTTATCATACAGCTCCGACATATTCATCTCAAGGTCGATACAAACGGTTGTACATGAGGAATAAAAGAAAGTGATTAAGACATGATTCTCTTTAAATTCTTCAATTGAGTATTCTCGCTCTTTACTATCCTCGAAAGTGACATCCGGAAACTGCGGCTTCTCTTCAAGCAGTTTATTGACACGAGCTGTTTCTGCGGTAAATGCAGTAAACCCATCCGTTCCGATAAAAATCAGCAGGATCCCGAAAAGCAAGACAACTATAGATGCTATTTTCGTATAAAGATTTGACATGATTTTTCCTCCTGAACGGTTAGTGATGAAAGGGCAATCTGCATGAGACCGCCCTCTCTTTACTTATTTACCATGTAACAAATGGTGGTGAACCTGGAGGTGCATTGACGATCATATCGACAACCGGCACGACATACCCCATGGATACGACCAATAGCATGATGACAATCCATAATCCCCAACGATCTGTCCACATTGGTGTTTTTTCCTGAGGTTCCTCTGATTCTGCAATAGGGAACTCTGTTTCCCCTTTTGGTGCGAAGAACATCATATGAAAGACAGCGAATACTTGTATCAGCACACCGATGATCAGGAATGTTCCACCTACAGCAAGGAACATCAAGTATGGATCCCATCCAAGAGCTGTGGCGTTATCACCGTATGTTGTATAGGAAGTTCTACGAGGTGATCCAAGTAAGCCTACCCAGTGCATTGCACCCGACATGAATATCATACCGATCGTCCAAATGATTGTTTGAATGATACCGACTTTATTCATCCGAGGCGTCAAAACTCGTTTAGAAATATACGGGATCAACCAATAACTGATACCGAAGAATGTCAAGATTACGGAAGTTCCTACTGTTAAGTGAAAGTGTCCGACAATCCACATTGTATTGTGAACGACTTGGTTCAATTGGTTTGTTGTTTGCGCAATACCACCAGCCCCAGCAGGTATGAAGGCAATCATCGCAATCATTGGTGCAAGGAAACGCACATCTCCCCAAGGAAGTTTCTTGAACCAACCTAAAAGTCCTTTTCCTCCAAGTTTTCGACCTGTTTTTTCAAAGACGTAGAACATCGCAAATGCTGTCATCAATGAAGGGAAACCGATGGACAAACTCATGAATACGTGAAGGAATTTCAAAGTTTGTGACATACCTGGGTCGACGATTTGGTGATGGAACCCACCAGGAATATTCGAAATGACTAACAAGACGACGACAACCCGTGTCAATGTATCACTGAAACGACGTCCACCGATAATTTTCGGTACGACAACATACCAGGCAGACACTGCTGTTAAATACCAAATGTTTACTAATGTATGGCCAAATGCCCAGAATAATGTTCTGCTAAGCAAGACGTTTACGGTTGCTTTCCAGCCGAATGACCACGCGATCAGTGTTAACACTTCAATTGTTACTCCGATGCTCCCGAAGAATAATAGTACGAATACGCCTGTTGCAAAGAAAGCGAAAATCGGAATATGTTTTCCTGGATTTTGTTTACGCCATTTTGCTATATTGATGAATGCACCGAATGCACACATCCAAACACCGATTACAATTAGTGCGAGACCGATGTAAAAATAGGGTGAAGCTGCCATCGGCGGATAGAAAGTATAGAGTACAGATGCTTTATTCATCAAAATTGGTACGACTGCAAATACGAAGCCAGTAATTTTCAACCAAAATCCTACCCATGCCATCTTCCTGACTTGTGGTAATAAGCCGCCAAGTGTATGTGAAAGCCCTGCGTAGAAATAACCGATTGTGAAGAATGCTGTTAACACAAGTACAAGTAATACGCCATGAGCAGTCAGCACTTGATAATAGTTAAACCAATGCGGCAACTGCAAGAGTCCTGCACGTTCCAGACCTTGAAGCAATCCTAAAATCCCACCTAATAGCAAAGCGATAAACGCAACGGCCATATAGCATTTTGTCAGTTTGGCATCTTCAGGACTGATCCCCATCAGTTTAGTTGACTTCTCTTTTAATGAACCTTTAATGGATTTTTCCTTTTTAGGTACTTTTACTGTTGAATTCATTTTTCATCCCTCCTTTATTTTACCGTAATTGTAGTACTCATAAATTGATGCCCGGCACCGCAATATTCGTTACATAAGACGAGATACTCACCCGGCTTATCAAATTTTTGGGTTGCTCGTTGTATATGCCCTGGCATAACCATTGCATTTAAGTTCGTATCAACAACTTGGAATCCGTGAACGACGTCCTTCGATGTCATAACGAATGTAACCGTTGACCCTGCCGGAATCTCAATCTTTCCTGGATTGAAATTAAATACTTCAAGAGTCATAACGACTTCATATTCATTTTCACCTGTTTTGAAAACACCCGGATTATCGAAAGGTGCTGTTTGATCTACTTTTTGCGGATCGATTGTTTCTTTATTACTTGGTGGCCCCATGCCTAATGCGAATGTTTGGTAGCCCGTTATAAGCATGAATATCACAAGCATACCTCCACTAAGTGCCAACCAAATCTCTTCGTACCGATTCATTTTCATCACTGTTCCTCCTTACCGAATCTATTAAACGATTTACCTTAATACCGGTACATATAAATAACAAACAATAACAACCAAGTTAACAAGATTACAAACCCGACAACACCTACTGAAAACATCGTTCCTTTCACTGACTGTTCGGCTTCTTTATTCTTGTCTTCCACTTGAATATTTGGAGCTTTCATTTCGTATCACCTCCGGTGTCTTGTTCTTGATTTCATATTAATTGATAACGCTTCTCATCAATGTGATGTACATCACACATATGTAGCCAAATGTTACAAAGCCGTGACAGCAGAAAATATAAAAAAGCCATTTTGCAAATCCACAAGATGTGGTTTGCAAAATGGCTTTTTTATTAACTATAGCTAAGTAAATCGTCTTTAAGTTTTTCAGGGAAGACCAAGTAGTCCCCATCTTTTAGTTCTACAGCTTCATCTTTTCGAAGCTGAGATATCATTCGATTCACGGACTCTCTGGATGTTCCGATCATATTCGCAAGATCCACGTTTTTAAAACGGGTATTCAACTTCACCCACCCATTTTCTAACTCTGTTCCATGGGTTTCTGAAAGCCTGATCAATAATAATAAGATCCGTTCATTTGCACTTCGCAAAGCCATTTCTTCAAGTCGTTGTTGAAGGCTAACAATTCGATCTCCAAGAATTTTTACCATTTTGACAGATGCAGATGGATGGGTCATTAAAACTTGTTCGAATTCCTTGATGTCAATTGAATATACTTCACTGTCCTCAATGGCTTGAGCATGGGCAGGAAAATTGCCTTGTCGGAAAAATCCTACATGGGGGAAAAGATCGCCTTGTTGTTTAAAGTGCAGGACTTGTTCTTTGCCGGTGTAATCGTTGCGGAATATTTTAATTTTACCTGTCTTGGCGATGAAAACATGTGTGATTGGATCACCTTGGAAAAATAACATTGTTTTATCGGGAAGTTTTCTTTTATGCATTATCGGTAAGAAGGGTTCGAGTTCCTTTTCTGATAAATCCTTAAAAAACATAGTATTTTTCAAAAAACCAGCCGGAAAATCCATGTCATCACCCTTTCATTCCAAACATTTCCCTTCAATTATACCATTTACACTATCACTGCAAAACAAAAGCCGCCTTCATCGATTGATAAGGACGGCTTTGTTTCACTTTATTTCTTTCTTCATTTGTGCAAACTCTTTATCGGAGCACAAAACGAAGTGGCCTGGTGTGATTTCGCGGAATTCCACTTTTTCATCCGAGCCGTATTTATGATCTTCCGGATTGTATGGCGTTCTCACACGTGAACGCTCATAGATTGGATCCGGCAATGGAATAGCAGAAAGCAATGATTTTGTATAGGGGTGCATCGGATTCTTATAAAGTTCTTCCGCAGTTGCCATTTCGACAAGCTTCCCAAAATACATGACACCGATCCGGTCTGAAATATATTTAACCATCGACAAATCATGCGCGATGAATAAATATGTAAGCCCCTTCTCTTTCTGCAAATCTCTTAGCAGGTTAACAACTTGTGCCTGGATTGAAACGTCCAATGCAGAGATCGGCTCATCCGCAATAATGAATTCAGGATTTACGGCTAACGCACGTGCAATACCAATCCGCTGGCGCTGACCGCCAGAGAATTCATGTGGATACCGCTCCGCATGTTCCTTATTCAAACCTACTGTTTCAAGCAGTTCGATAACTTTCGCTTTACGTTCTTTGGCATTTTTCACAAGACCATGAATATCAAGGCCTTCAGCGATAATATCAAGGACCTTCATCCTTGGGTTCAAAGAAGCGTAAGGATCTTGGAAAATCATTTGCATCTTCTGATTCAGCGATTTAACTTCAGCTTTCGATTTATTCCCATGGACACTGACACCATCATAGAGGACTTCGCCGTCTGTAGCGTCGTAAAGTCTGATAATCGTCCTGCCCGTCGTTGATTTGCCACAACCCGACTCACCAACTAAGCCGAATGTTTCACCACGATAAATGTCAAAGCTGATATTATCAATTGCCTTAACTTCGGAAGGTTTTCCGGCATTAAAGTATTGTTTCAAGTTTTTCACTTCAAGCAATTTCTCTGCCATTATGCTTTACCTCCTTGTTTTCCATCAGAACCTTCGTAATATCTGCTACCGCGGAATGTCTTCATCCGCTCAATGATCGTTGCTGGCGGATCGACTTTCGGTGCGTTCGGATGAAGCAGCCATGTAGCTGCGTAATGCGTATCACTTACCTTGAACATAGGTGGAGCTTGTTCCAAGTCAATCTTCAATGCATATTCACTACGTAGCGCAAATGCATCCCCTACTGGTGGATTCAAAAGATCTGGCGGTGTTCCAGGAATCGCATAAAGTCTTTCCTCTTCAAGATCCATCGACGGCATGGAGCTTAATAGTCCCCATGTGTATGGATGTTGAGGGTTGTAGAAAATTTCATCGACAGTTCCGACTTCAACGATTCGTCCCCCATACATAACTGCGACGCGATCAGCTACATTCGCTACAACACCAAGGTCGTGCGTGATGAAAATGATGGAAGTATCTACTTTCTTCTGGATGTCCTTCATAAGCTCCAAAATCTGAGCTTGGATTGTAACGTCAAGCGCCGTTGTTGGTTCATCGGCGATTAACACCTTAGGATTACATGCAAGTGCAATGGCAATGACAATCCGTTGTCTTTGTCCACCAGAAAATTGGTGCGGATACATCTTATAACGATTTTCCGCATTTGGAATCCCAACCATTTTCAATAGGTCGATTGCAACTTCCTTAGCCTTCGCTTTACTCACTTTTTGGTGTTTTAAAATCGGTTCCATTACTTGTTTCCCGATTGTCATCGTCGGATTCAAGGATGTCATCGGATCCTGGAATATCATTGAAATCTCTCTACCTCTGATTTTCTGCATTTCTTTATCAGAGAGTTTCGTCAGGTCTTTATTATCGAATAGAATTTGTCCATTTTTAAACTCGGAGCTCGATTCAGGTAGTAATCGCATAATGGATTTCGTCGTTACGGATTTACCCGAACCTGACTCACCTACGATTGCGAGGGTTTCCCCTTTGTTCAAATCAAAGCTTACTCCGCGGATTGCTTTCACTTCACCGGCAAACGTATGGAAGGAAAGCTCCAAGTCTTTTACTTGCAATATTTTTTCCATCTTGGCTTTCCTCCTATTAATCTTTCATTTTCGGATCAAGTGCATCACGCAAACCATCACCGATTAAGTTGAACGCAATCATCAAAATACTGATGACCAGCGCTGGGAATAATAGTACGTACGGCTGGAACTCCATAACCTTGTAGCCATCATTGATAAGCGTACCAAGCGAAGCTGCAGGCGGTTGAAGACCAATCCCGATAAAGCTTAGGAACGCTTCGAAGAAGATAGCACTTGGAATAGTGAACATCGTATTGATGATGACAATCCCTAATATATTTGGCAATAAATGTTTTGTAATGATACGACTATGACCCGCTCCAAGTGTTCTTGAAGCAAGAACGAATTCTTGCCCTTTGAATTTCAAAATTTGAGCACGCACGATACGTGACATCCCAATCCAACCTGTGATGGAGATCGCAATGATGATTGCCGTTATCCCAGGCTCCATAATAAGAATCATAAGTATTACGACAATTAATGTTGGAATACCGATAAGAATTTCAACTATCCGTTGCATGACATCATCTGTTCGGCCTCCGAAATAGCCCGAAATACCTCCGTAGGCAACCCCGATTACAACATCGATCAAAGCCGCGATGAAAGCGATCAATAATGAAATCTGAGTACCTTCCCAAAGACGAGTGAATAGATCTCGTCCTAGTCCGTCAGTACCGAACCAATAATATTCGTCAACTTTCTTTACTTCATAAAGATCAAGTTTTTGTCCACCAAGTTCGCCAACACCATTAAAAATACCTAACTTCTCTATGCCAGGAATTTTAGGTGGCAAGTTAGCGTGACGAAGATTTTGAACATCTCCCGAGCGACCGTTTAAATGCGGTCCCACAAGCGCCATCAAAACTAATAAAACAAGGACAACCATACTTACGATAGCCGCTTTGTTTTTACGTAAACGCAGCCAAGCATCTTGCCAAAAACTTAAACTTGGTTTCGTAATACGTTCAGCTGAATCGTTATCGATCACCACTCGTTCAAATTTTTCCGGCGGTAATTGTTGTTTATCAAGTTGCATTAGTTTTTACCTCCAGACAGACGGATTCTTGGATCAATGATTCCGTAAAGAATATCAACGATGAAAATAACGACAATCAGGAATGCAGAGAAGAATAAAGTCGTTCCCATAATCGTCGCATGGTCATTCGTCATAATAGAAGAAACGAATTGCTCACCGATACCCGGGATTGCGAAAATCTGCTCAACAACAAGCGATCCTGTAACAAGACCAGCTGCAACCGGCCCCAAAACTGTAACTAAAGGAATCAATGCATTTCGAAGTGCATGTTTAAATGCAATTTCGAAACCGTTCGCACCTTTAGCTTTTGCGAGAGTAATATAGTCCGAGCTTAATACTTCAATCATTTCTGTACGGATAAATCTTGCAGACAATGCAAGCGGTCCCATTGCTAATGCGATGGAAGGCAAGATACTGGACTTCCACCCATCATTCCATAAACCAACCGGTAGCAAATGCCATTCTGAGGCGATCCAATATTGGAGTAACGATGCGAAGACAAAGGATGGAATCGATATCCCCAATATCGCAAAGAAGGTACTTCCATAATCCCAAAAAGTATTTTGCCGGAGAGCGGCAATCATACCTAACAAGATACCTATAATCGTACCGAACACCATCGCCTGAGCACCTAAGATGAATGACGGTTTAAAACGACTTGAAAGAAGGTCGTTAACGCTTTTTCCCTTAAAGACGAATGATGTACCCAAATCCCCTTTAGCGAGGTTTTTCATATAGATTGCGTACTGTACTGGCTTCGGTTTATCGATGCCATACTTCTTTTCAACTATTGCTCTTTGCGATTCATTTAGCTTGTTATATGAAGCTATTGGTGAACCTGGTAGCGTTTGCATAAGAAAAAATGTTGCTGTCGCAATGAGGAACATCGTGAGGAACATATAAACTAGACGTTTACCAACATATTTAACCATTTCGCACCTCCAAATTAGGGTCATTCATCTATGTCAAATTGAATACTCAATACTTTTCCAAGTTGATAATACAATAAATTTTCGAATTATTCCCTACAACTAAAAAGAGAGAGAGTATATGAACAAATTAAATTCATATACTCTCTTCCATATTAAATTGTCTTATCTTATTTCTTACTCTTTACCAGAAATGTAAGCCCATTTGTAGCTGTAGTCAGCTCCGAATGGATGAACTGCAAGACCTTTAAAGTATGGCTTTTGCAATTGTAGCAAACCACGTTGGTAAATCGGTGCGATTGCTGCGTCATCTTCTATAAGGATTTTCTCAGCTTTTGCAAATGCTTCATAACGAGCAGCTGGATCCAAAGCAAGTTCAGCTTTTGAAGATTCGATCAATGCATCATATTCAGGGTTAGAATAAGACATCAAGTTGTTAGTTCCGTCAGTAACGAACAGATCCAAGAATGAAATCGGGTCTTGGAAGTCAGGGCCCCATCCGGAAATTTGGATGTCATATTGTTGATTTGTATCAAGTTCCAAACGAACTGAGAATGGAACTTCTTTCAATTTGATTTTCAAACCTTCAAGGTTGCCTTCAAGTTGTGATTTGAAGTACTCATTCATTTTTTTGGAAAGTTCAGTGTCTCCACCAAGGATTTCAAGTTCCAAGTTAGTTACACCAAGCTCATCCAATCCTTTTTGCCAGAAATCTTTAGCTTCTTCAGCATTATATACCAAGAAATCTCCAGCGATATCACGGAAGTCTTTCCCGCTTTCGTCAAACGCGAAATCTTTTGGTACAAGGAAGTTAGCAGGAATTGATCCATTAGCAAGGATTACATCAGCCAAATCTTGTTTTTCAAAAGACTTAGCGATTGCCTTACGAATATTTACGTTCGCAAGTGGTGTTTCTTTACCGTCTTTTTCTTGGTTAAATTTCATGTAGAATACAGAAGTTTCAGGTTGTACGATTGCTTCAGCATGTGAACTGTATTGTAACGCAAGGTCACCAGATACACCTGCACGGTCTTTCTTACCATCATTGTAAAGCTTAATAGCGGTTGCAGAGTCTTTTACAACGTCAACGTTGATTGTTTCAAGTTTAACGTTTTCTGCATCCCAATAATGTTCGTTTTTCTTGTAAACCCAGCTATCTCCAGTTCCGTCCCATTCAGTTAGAACGAATGGACCGTTGTAAAGAAGGTTATCAGAGTTTGTTGCATATGCATCACCTTTAGCTGTTACAAACTCTTCTTTTTGTGGGTAGAATGTTCCGAAAGACATAAGTGATAAGAAGTATGGCACTGGACGCTCCAAAGTAACAACCAATGTTTTGTCGTCTTCAGCAACAATACCTAATTCAGACTTGTCCATTTTTCCTTCACTAATATCTGTTGCGTTTTTAATAACGCCTGACATCATGAATGGACCATAAGGTGATCCAGTTTCAGGGTCGATTGCACGTTGCCATGCAAATACGAAGTCATGTGCAGTAACTTCTGATCCATCAGACCATTTTGCGTCACGAAGTTTGAATGTGTAAGTCAATCCATCTTCGCTCACTACTGCTTCTTCAGCAGCCATAGCAGGTTCAGCAACGTTTTCCAAGTTCAAACGGTACAGACCCTCGTTTACGTTATTCAATACGTTGAAACCTACTGCGTCTTCTACGATAGCAGAGTCTACAGAAGGAATAGCAGCAGATTCGATCAAGTTAAGAACTTGTTCCGCATCTGGCTCCCCAGCTTCTTCTTGTTGTGTACCTTTGTCATTTTCTTTATCAGGTGCAGCGTTTTTGTCTTCTGTCTTGTCTTTACCGCCACAAGCAGCAAGAACGACGCTTAACACTAAAGAAAGTGCCAAAAGCAATAGCATTTTGCTTCTCTTCATGTTGTTGACCTCCTTTTGTAATTGTCTGAAGAATTAACACTTTTTATTATACCCCGAAAACGTCTCCTGTCAAAGTCTTTTTCACGATTTTTTCAGAAACAATATTATGTTAAAGTAATTAGAAGTTTTTTTATTGTCAATTATTTATTCAAGAACATTGATATAACAAGGTTTTCAGTTAATTGATTTATTTTCTTGTTTATTATAATATACAGTAATAAACAATTATATTAACAATAAAAAAGAGGTTAGAAAATGAAGAGAATTGTAATTAATGCTATTGCAAGCCAATTATTAATTATTTTACTATTGCTTATATTTTATGGAAAATTGTCGCTTATAAACTATATCAATGTATCGTTCAATATAGGATCAGCACTACTATTCTTAGGCCTGACAGTACTTGTTTTTCAGTCCGGTTTTTTTGATTTCTTTTCGACCAGCATGAAAAAAGTCTTCTATAGAAAGCATGTTCAGGAAGAAATAATGTCGATGCGGCCACCATCTGAAGTTATCACGATAAAACCTAACTTCTTTTTCCGTCTTGGAGTACCAGTTGTCCTCCTCATGTTAGTTGCCCTATTGGTCTATTCTATATAATAAAAAGCCGCCTCCCTGAATTTAATTGGAGGCGGCTTCTATTTATTTTAATCGCTTTTTCATTTCTTCAAACTCTTTTTCCGAACATAGCACGAAGTGTTCTGGGGAAACTTCGCGGAACTCGACTTTTTCTGCCGGGCCATATTTATGATCTTCAGGATTATACGGAGTCCGCTTACGCGCGCGCTCATAAATCGGGTCTGGCAATGGAATAGCAGAAAGCAATGATTTTGTATAGGGATGCATCGGATTCTTGTACAACTCTTCTGCAGTTGCCATTTCGACAAGTTTCCCAAAATACATGACACCAATCCGGTCTGAAATATATTTAACCATCGACAAATCATGAGCGATAAATAAATACGTAAGACCTTTCTCTTTCTGCAAATCCCTTAATAAGTTAACGACCTGCGCTTGGATCGAAACGTCTAATGCAGAGATTGGCTCATCCGCAATGATGAATTCTGGATTTACGGCTAACGCACGTGCAATACCGATCCGCTGGCGCTGACCGCCTGAGAATTCATGTGGATACCGTTCAGCATGTTCCTTATTCAACCCAACCGTTTCAAGCAATTCAATAACTTTCGCTTTACGTTCTTTAGTATTTTTGACAAGACCATGGATATCCAGACCTTCTGCAATGATATCAAGCACTTTCATACGCGGATTCAATGAAGCATATGGATCTTGGAAAATCATTTGCATCTTCTGATTCAATGATTTCACTTCTGCATTTGACTTATTCCCATGGACACTGACACCATCATAAAGGACTTCACCGTCGGTGGCGTCGTAAAGTCTGATAATCGTCCGGCCCGTCGTTGATTTACCACAACCGGACTCACCAACTAAACCGAATGTTTCACCACGGTATATATCAAAGCTAATATTATCAATCGCCCTGACTTCGGAAGGTTTTCCGGCATTAAAGTATTGTTTCAAGTTTCTCACTTCAAGCAATTTCTCTGCCATCACGCTTCACCCCCTAAATTCCCATCAGTACTTTCATAATATCTGCTGCCACGGAAAGTCTTCATCCGCTCAATGATTGTTGCTGGTGGATCGACTTTCGGTGCGTTCGGATGAAGCAACCATGTAGCTGCGTAATGCGTATCACTTACTTTGAACATCGGCGGAGCTTGTTCTAGGTCAATTTTCAATGCATATTCACTACGTAGCGCAAATGCATCCCCCACCGGCGGATTCAATAGATCCGGCGGTGTCCCGGGAATCGCATAAAGTCTTTCCTCTTCAAGATCCATCGAAGGCATGGAGCTTAACAGCCCCCATGTATACGGATGTTGAGGATTATAGAATATTTCATCGACTGTACCAACTTCAACAATACGACCGCCATACATAACCGCGACACGATCTGCGACATTCGCTACAACACCAAGATCATGGGTGATGAAGATGATGGAAGTATCGACTTTCTTCTGGATATCTTTCATCAACTCAAGGATCTGGGCTTGAATTGTAACGTCAAGCGCTGTCGTTGGTTCATCGGCGATTAACACCTTTGGATTACATGCAAGCGCAATGGCGATGACAATCCGTTGTCGTTGTCCACCTGAAAATTGGTGCGGATACATTTTATATCGGTTTTCCGCATTCGGAATCCCAACCATTTTCAACAGGTCGATGGCAACTTCCATGGCCTTTGACTTACTTACTTTTTGGTGTTTTAAAATCGGTTCCATTACTTGTTTCCCGATTGTCATCGTCGGATTCAAGGATGTCATCGGGTCTTGAAAAATCATCGAAATGTCTTTCCCTCTGATTTTCTGCATTTCCTTTTCAGGCAACTTCGTTAAGTCCTTATTCTCAAAAAGGATTTCCCCGTTTTTAAACTCGGAGCTCGACTCGGGTAGCAATCGCATGATTGACTTTGTCGTCACCGATTTTCCTGATCCTGACTCACCTACAATCGCCAAAGTTTCCCCTTTGTTCAGGTCAAAGCTTACTCCTCGTATCGCTTTCACTTCACCGGCAAACGTATGGAAGGAAAGCTCCAAGTCTTTTACTTGCAATATTTTCTCCATCTCGGCTTTCCTCCATTCAATCTTTCATTTTCGGATCAAGCGCATCACGCAGACCGTCACCGATCAGGTTGAACGCAATCATCAAAATACTAATAACAAGCGCAGGGAATAAAAGAACATATGGTTGGAATTCCATTACTTTATATCCGTCGTTGATAAGTGTACCAAGCGAAGCTGCTGGCGGTTGAAGTCCAATCCCAATAAAGCTAAGGAATGCTTCAAAGAAAATTGCACTTGGAATCGTGAACATCGTATTAATGATGACAATCCCTAAAATGTTCGGCAATAGATGTTTTGTGATGATACGACTATGACCTGCTCCAAGTGTTCTTGAAGCAAGAACGAATTCCTGGCCTTTGAATTTCAATATTTGCGCACGGACGATACGGGACATCCCTATCCAGCCCGTGATGGAAATCGCAATGATGATCGCTGTTATTCCGGGTTCCATAATAAGAATCATGAGAATAACGACGATCAACGTCGGAATCCCGATTAGAATCTCAACTATCCGTTGCATGACATCGTCAGTTCGACCTCCGAAGTATCCCGAAATACCGCCATATGCTACTCCAATGACCACGTCGATCAAAGCCGCAATGAAAGCGATCAATAATGAGATCTGGGTCCCTTCCCATAAGCGAGTAAATAGATCGCGTCCGAGTCCGTCAGTACCGAACCAATAATAGTCATCGACTTTTTTAACTTCATACAAATCGACCTTTTGTCCACCAAGTTCCCCGACGCCATTAAAAATCCCCAACTTTTCAATTCCCGGTATTTTAGGTGGCAAGTTGGCGTGACGAAGATTTTGGACATCTCCCGAGCGACCGTTCAAATGCGGTCCCACAAGCGCCATCAAAACTAATAAAACAAGGACAACCATGCTTACGATAGCCGCTTTGTTTTTACGTAAACGCAGCCAAGCATCTTGCCAAAAACTTAAACTTGGTTTCGTAATACGTTCAGCTGAATCGTTATCGATCACCACTCGTTCAAATTTTTCTGGCGGTAATTGTTGTTTATCAAGTTGCATTAGTTTTTACCTCCAGACAGACGGATTCGTGGGTCAATGATTCCGTAAAGAATATCTACGATGAAAATAACGACAATCAGGAATGCGGAGAAGAATAAAGTCGTCCCCATAATCGTCGCATGGTCATTCGTCATAATAGAAGAAACGAACTGCTCACCGATACCAGGAATTGCGAAAATCTGCTCGACAACAAGTGATCCCGTCACAAGACCAGCCGCAACAGGACCCAAAACTGTAACCAATGGGATTAATGCATTTCGAAGCGCATGCTTGAAGGCAATTTCATAACCATTCGCCCCTTTAGCTTTCGCCAACGTTATATAGTCCGAACTCAACACTTCAATCATTTCAGTCCGTATGAATCTTGCGGATAAAGCAAGAGGGCCCATAGCTAACGCGATTGACGGTAAGATACTGGATTTCCAGCCGTCGTTCCATAAGCCAACTGGCAGTAGATGCCATTCGGAAGCGATCCAATATTGAAGTAATGATGCGAAGACGAAGGACGGAATCGATATCCCCAATATCGCAAAGAAAGTACTCCCATAATCCCAAAATGTATTTTGCCGTAAGGCGGCAATCATACCTAATAGAATGCCGATAATTGTACCGAACACCATCGCCTGTGCACCAAGGATGAAGGAAGGTTTAAAGCGACTTGAAAGAAGGTCGTTAACGCTTTTCCCCTTAAAGACGAATGATGTACCCAAATCCCCTTTTGCCAAGTTTTTCATATAGATGGCATATTGAACTGGCTTCGGTTTATCAATGCCATACTTTTTCTCAACAATAGCCCTTTGTGACTCATTCAGCTTGTTATATGAGGCTATCGGCGAACCTGGTAGCGTTTGCATAAGGAAAAAAGTCGCTGTCGCAATGAGGAACATCGTGAGGAACATATAAATTAGACGCTTACCAACATATTTAACCATTTCGCACCTCCATATTTCTCTAATTGTAGAATAACCTATTTCATGCAATTTAAAGATTTCCAACCGATTAGTTAAAAAGAGAGAGTATATGAACAAATTTCCGTCCATATACTCTCTGGCATATTCAGCATTTACTTAATATCCCTTATTGTTTCCCGGAGATATAAGCCCATTTATAGCTATAATCCGCCCCAAATGGATGCACACCAAGATCCTTGAAGTAAGGCTTTTGTAATTGGATTGATCCTTTTTGGTAAATCGGGGCGATTGCAGCATCGTCTTCTAAAAGAATCTGTTCCGCTTTAGCGAATGCTTCATAACGCGCTTTTGGATCTAATGCAAGTTCATCTTTTGTGGAGTTGATTAATGCATCGTACTCTGGATTTGAATAAGACATTAGGTTGTTAGTGCCATTCGTGACGAACAGATCCAAGAACGAAATAGGATCTTGGAAGTCAGGGCCCCATCCAGACACTTCGATATCGTAATCTTGATTGGATTCAAGCTCCAAGCGAACTGAAAACGGTACTTCTTTCAACTTGATTTTCAATCCTTCAAGATTGCCTTCAAGTTGAGCTTTGAAGTATTCATCCATCTTCTTGGAAAGTTCACTGTCCCCACCAAGGATTTCAAGTTGGAGTTCAGTCACTCCAAGCTCGTCCAAACCTTTTTGCCAGTAATCTTTCGCTTCTTCAGTATCGTAGACCAATAGGTCGCCGGCAATTTCACGGAAGTCATTTCCGTTTTCATCAAAAGCGAATTCTTTTGGAACGATGAAGTTTGCAGCACTTGAACCATTTGCAAGGACTACGTCAGCTAAATCCTCTTTTTGGAAAGACTTCGCAATTGCTTTACGAATGTTTTCATTTGCAAGCGGTGTTTCTTTGCCGTCTTTCATATGGTTGAACTTCAAAAAGAATATAGATGTATCAGGTTCAATTACCGCTTCAGCATGACCTGCATATTGCATTGCCAAGTCACCAGATACACCAGCACGATCTTTTTTGCCATCATTATACAGTTTTACAGCGGTTGCAGAGTCTTTTACAACGTCAACATTGATCGTATCAAGTTTTACGCTTTCTGCATCCCAATAATTTTCATTTTTCTTATACACCCAGCTGTCCCCTGTACCGTCCCACTCAGTAAGAATGAATGGCCCGTTGTAAAGAAGATTATCGGAGTTTGTTGCATAAGCATCGCCCTTCGCTTTTACAAATTCTTCTTTTTGAGGATAGAATGTCCCGAATGACATTAGAGATAAGAAATACGGTACTGGACGTTCCAACGTTACAACAAACGTTTTGTCATCTTCGGCAACAACGCCAAGTTCAGACTTGTCCATTTTTCCTTCACTAATTGCAGTTGCGTTTTTAACAACCCCAGACATCATGAATGGTCCGTAAGGTGAACCAGTATCAGGGTCGATTGCACGTTGCCATGCAAACACGAAGTCATGTGCTGTTACCGGAGTACCATCGGACCAGTTAGCGTCTCGAAGCTTGAATGTGTAAGTAAGTCCGTCCTCACTTATTTCAGCCTCTTCCCCAGCCATAGCAGGTTCCGCTACATTGTCCAAATTCAATCGGTATAGACCTTCATTTACGTTATTCAATACATTGAATCCAACTGAATCTTCAACAATCGCTGAGTCTACGGAAGGAATTGCCGCCCCTTCGATCAAGTTAAGCACTTGCTCGGCATCCGGTTCGCCGGATCCATTTTGCCCTGTTGCATTGCCGCTTTTATTAGGCGCCTCGTCTTTTCCTCCACAAGCTGTAAGAACGACACTAAGCACTAAAGAAAGGGCCATAAGCAATAGCATTTTGTTTCTCTTCAAGATGATGACCTCCCTTTGTAATTGTCAGAAGAATTAACCCTTTTTATTATACAACGAAAGCAATCTAAGTCAAAGTGTTTTTATTGAATACATTTTCCGAAAATATAAACATAAACTTATTCATTTTGCGCAAAATGTTGATTAAACCTCACAACAAAAGAGTTTGTGACCTTGACATCAATTTACCATTAACCCAAACGAGGTGTAATAAACAGTTATATTTAAATTAAAACAATAGGGGTACAATTCAAATTAAAATTATTGTAATAAAATTTATTCTTATAAGAAATAAAACCCTATACCGATAATAAGATAAGCAGATAATAATGTTAGACCCTCAAACCAGTTGGATTCTCCATCATTACATAAATTGATAACAAGGAAAGTCGCAGTCACCATGGCTACCAATTCAGGAATTGTGAACACTAAAGGCATTGTCACTGGCATGAATAACGAAACGATAACAAGTATAGGTGCAACAAACATCGCTACTTGCAATGTGGAACCGACTGCAATTTCGACAGCCACGTCCATCCTATTCTTCATAGCCATCGTAATTGCCGAGAAATGCTCCGCAGCGTTCCCAACAATAGCTACAATGATGACTCCGATAAATAATTCCGTCCATCCGAATCGGTTACCAAGTGTTTCGAATGTATGCACCAATCTTTCAGAAACAAATGCAACAGCAATCGTCGATAATAGAAGGACGATGATCGCCTTTAACTTTGACCATTCGGGTGTTTCAACTTCCTCTTCCACGTTTTTATCAGAGGAGGCAAACACACCACGATGTGTGACGAGTTTAAAAAACAAGCCCGCCATATAGAGTGCTATTAAAATGATCGAGACGCCCACACTTAAAGTAACCGTATTTTGATAATTCATTTTCTGCGAAAAGATTTCAGGAATGACAAATGCAACAATAACGGCAAATATTAACAGACCTGAATTATATCGGGCATCATGAATACTGAAGTTTTGCGTTTTATATTTAATCCCACCCGCAAAAAAAGAAAAACCCAATACAAGCAACAAGTTCCCAAGGACGGATCCTGTTAGCGATGCAAGAACGATTCCGATTAAGCCTGCTTTTAATGTGAATATAGAAATGATCAATTCGACTGCATTTCCGAAAGTGGCATTCAATAAGCCACCCACTCTTGGCCCACTCACTATAGCAAGACTTTCCGTTGCTCGGCCAATAAAGCCCGAGAGAGCAATGATACTCGCACAGCTTATTAAAAATATAGGAATGGCTGGCCAATTTAATAAAGAGCCTACCAACACGGATGGGACTCCAATGAATGCAAGAAACAAAAATACACGATTCATAATCTACACTCCCTTTCGCTACCTTATCTTTCCCTGTAGAGGAAAATGCAAACTGCCACCATTCCACTTTGGAACTAAAAGTTATTTTCATTGCCACATTGCATGATGTCGTGTAAGATGAATTCACAGGCTGCATTGTTCGTATTCACATTAAGTTTTAACCTTTAAGCTGTAAAAGGGAGTTTTATATTGAAACAGGAATGGTATGCCCGATTCATCATCAATCGGGACGGACAGGAGCGTTTCTGCGAACACCCACTTTTAGGAGTGGTGGTTTAAAACTTTCTATGATTCGATACGGCAAAAGCGGCTTGTTCGTACATAATCAATCAATACCATCCCTTGTGGATGGTGTTTTTTATTTTATGGATATTTTTTAAAACGTTGGACATCATACATTGTGTAAGTGAACATTTCACTTAAAAATCATTTAAGGAGATGTCTCATAATGCCGGACAACAGACAAAACAGGAACAATAATAACAACAGGAACAACCAGAACAACCAGAACGATCGAAATCAAAACAGAAATAACAATACTGAATTCGGTCAAGATTTTTTTGATGTAAACAATCAAGACAATAACAATAACAACAACAGAAACAACAATGACAGGAACAAGAACAACCGCAATAATAGAAACAACAACAATAACAACAATCGTTAATATGTAGAAAAGAAAAAGCATCGAAGCGGTTTAATTGCCGATTCGATGCTTTTTCTTTATACCATTTTTAGTAAGGCTTCTTTACCGATCATACCTACATGGATCCCTAAAGTTTCTGCTTCTTTTGTAATTGACTCTAACGGAGCTTCAAGGAGTTGTTCGATTGTTTTTACACCGACGGCTCTCCCTGCGATAATTTTCCGATCTGATAAGACGTTATTTAGTAATGCTACGTCGAGGGCACCACACATGATGTATCCTTTGTCGTTTGAAACGGTAAGTAGGGTTGTTTTCGGTAATAGAACGGTCACTGCAGTAAATGTATGACCATTGATTGTAATGGGTGTCATTGAAACCAATTTGCTCTCCCCTTTCCCTTTTATACATATGGTGGCGGGAAACAAAATGTGAAAGGTTAGGTTATAACTGTTGCTTTCCGTTCCGGCGCTCGCTTTCCGCGGGCATGGCTTGAGCCAATCGAACCACGAAGAGTTCGATTTGCCGTATTTCTGCGTTCTTTGCAGAAATTAAGGCATCCTCCCACCTGCTCTCAACGCTTCGCTTTTGTTCGCAAAAGCCGTTCTTCGTAACGGCTTTCGCAGGAGTCGAGCGCCTACACTCCAAGCAACGGAATGCCCGATACTTATTTAAGTTCATTCTAAATTAATTCGAATTTTTGTTATAATAATAGATAGTTCTTACTTGCGGGGAAGTGAATGTTAATTGACTACTGAAAAAGATGATGTTGTCCTTGAAGAGAATGATGATCAATTTGAACAGATGAGTGATGAGGAGATAAATGAACTTGTGTTGGAGGCTCAACGGGAGGCTTTGCTAAGATCATCTGAGGATGTAGCAAAACCAAAAAGACGGGTTCCGAAATGGTTTGTTTGGTTGATGTCGATTATGTTAGCACTGAGTACGTTTGCGGGGCTTTTTCAAGTGTTTTCGATTCCGGCGATTGAGTTTCTTATAACGTCGGCGACACTTTCGAAACAGGAAAGCATAGCAGACTATAAAAAATCTGTTGTCGTTGTTTCGACTGAGAATGGAAAAGGTACGGGGTTCTCCATATCTAATGAAGGAAAAATACTAACAAATTATCATGTAATTGAAGATGATAAATTTATAACGGTCGTTTTTCCGGAGGATGGCCGGTATAATGCAACCGTACTCGAAGCATATCCAGAGATTGATGTGGCTGTACTTGAAATTGAAGGAAATGACCTTCCTTCCCTAACTCTTGCAAATAATAATATTGCTATGGAAGAAAATGATCCGATTACTTTTATCGGGAATCCATTGAGCTTTAAAGGAATCGCAAATGAAGGAACCATTTTATCACCTATTACGTTAAATAACTGGACGAATGAGGTAATGATGATAAAGGCTCCGGTATATCGTGGTAATAGTGGCAGTCCGGTTATTAATGAAAACGGACAAGTGATCGGAGTCGTTTTTGCTACATTAGATCACGAAGAGCATGGCAAAGTTGGATTATTTATCCCAATTGATTTGTTTTATGATTATCAAGAACATCACTTACCTAATAATAAAAAGGCAAATTAGTATAGTTTACTTTTGAAATGAATTATACTATTTTAGGTACATCTCAGTTTTTTTACAGCTTACTGGAGGGAAATGAAATTGAAGAAAATCTTGTCTGCGCTAATTGCCTTAACGATTGTTATGTCGCCTATCGGCAGCTTAGTGTTAAATGATCATGCAACAACTGTTGAAGCGAAGAGGTATAAATCAGGAAAGAAAGGCTTTAATACAAATCCACAACAAAACAGCATTAATAATCAACCAAAAGTGGATAAGAAAAAACAAGATGAAAACACGTCATTTAATAAATCTACCCAAAACAACACCACGAAGGGCGGCTTCTTCTCGGGTGGACTGATGAAAGGATTGTTCATCGGAGGGCTTGCAGGCTTACTTTTCGGTAGTCTATTTGCCAATATGGGAGTTTTGGGATCGATTTTAGGCTTAATGATTAATGTCCTTGCTATCGTGTTTGCGATTAGTCTAATACGGAAGATTTTCGCGCTTCTTAAAGCGAAGAAAGAAAAAGAGGATGTTAATCCATGGCGGAATTGATGATGTCGGAACAAGATATTATTAATGCGATTTGTCTTGACCAAGCATGGAAACATGAAGATGTTTTACCAGAAAACGTTGAAGTTGAGCTAATTTATGACGACGACGAAGGCTTTTCTGCGGAAGTGGAGTTTTTCGATAAAAAATATGTGATTGGCTCATTCGACATGATTCAATCAATCCGCTTCTATATAAAGGAAGTATTACAAGGCGATCCTTATGCAGCAAGCATAAAACTATTGTTAGATCGAGATGAAGGAATTATCGCTTCGATTCAATAACATTTTCTGATCAAGGCCGGGCGGGCAATAACCGCCTGGCCTTTTTAACTAATAGCGACTAACTCCTTCTCATTCACCTCATACTTCACTTCGGAATTATTCTTTATAAGTAGTTCTTCACCAACACAGTCCCCAGTCCGTTTATCAATTGTCCGACGCCAAATTTCGTTCTGTCTGTAGTCTTTTTCATTATGTCGATAAAATTGATGTTCCCTTTCTTCTATATGGTAACTGTATTCCATTTCTTCATTCACAAAAATAGCACCTTTCAAATGTCGATTCGTCAGCCATATACGGATTTGAAACGTGTACGGAGTCGTATTCTTAAACCGCAAATCCACATAATTGTAGAAAACGCTTGCCCCGCTACCGAACGGAAGAACCCTTCCCTCATCCGGAAAAGGATCAAAGCTATGGTGATGCCGTTCAATAACAGTCATCGGCGTATGTAGCACCATCCAATAGAGAAGGTTTGCCAACTGACAAATCCCGCCTCCAATTCCGGTCTTCACTTCTCCTCTTGACAACTGCATTCCTTCAATATAACCTTTTTTCTTCGTGGCCCTCCCAACCAATTTCCAAAATGAAAAAACTTCCCCAGGTTGAATGAGTATACCGTCAATTCGACTTGCAGCTATCCCTAAGTTCACGATTTTATTCTCCTGTAGAACAGGATCACTGTCCCCCAACCGTCTCCGCAATAAGGATTGATGTTTTTTACAGGAGAATTGAAAATTCTTTTCGACTTTTTGCCTGGCGAACTGCTTTTTAGCCTTCAAATTACTGATGTATCGAAAAAACCTTTTCTGCTCAATTCGAGCATGATAAAAAAACGGATGAATCTCTGACAATCGCATCATTTTCTCCCCTTGTAATTATCATAGCGACTCTCTACTATATTCATCTCGTAAATCTTATTTTCCTTCCTAACATAAAAATAAATTTCATGAAAGTGCTCTATTTTTCGAATTCAAATGATAGGATATATAAATCTAACTAAATTCGTAAATTGAACTAAAAAGGAGGAGAAATAAATGAAAAAGCAAAATAGCAAAAATGACTTCCCTTTTTTAACTTGGCTCATCGCTACATTCATTCTGTTCATTGCTGCTGTCAATACGGTGCCAAGCCTAACTGCACGTATTTCTAATACTCCTGTTTTAGGACACTTAGTAAAAGCGGTTGAGTTTGGTAACGTACCCGTATCCAAGGAACAGGAGACAAATGAGGTCTTCGCCACAACCCCCTCCAAAAGCAATGACATTTCAGATACCGGTAATACAGTAAAGACATTTGCATTTGAGTATGGATTGGCAACTGGAGGTACTATTACAGATAATGTAAATGTCAAATCGATTACTGTTGAAAAAGAAGATGATGTGGAGCATATCAGCATTCATTTCACTCAAAGAGGTGAAGAAGAGGAATATCAACTTTTGGCACCGGTCTATATTATTGAATACCAAGAAAATCCGTATACGATGACCTTTACGATACATGGTGCACGAGCTTTTGAAGCAAATGAATTCATTCATTTGAAAAACAGTGAGTTGGTTGAAGATGCCTATTGGTTAGTCACCCATGATGATTCAGCAATTCGATTTACAATCGTTTTTAAAGGGCCGGTTAAAATCGCAGGTGAGGAATATTCCGATCCTGCGCAGCTTGTAGTTAGTGTTGCCGCGGATGAAGAACCGATCGCGACAAAACTTTACACAGTACGAACCCCCTCCCATTTATTCGGTGGTGATATTCCGGATTACGAGGAATATTTATTAAAGGAAAAAGATTTAAGGGTACTCCGAGAAAACGGAATCCTGTTTTCCACTTGGGAAAGTGAGTTTTACCTTGAAGTAGGATTATATGAAAACAAGGAGGACGCCGAAAAAAAAGCCCATGAAATCAATGAAGAGTATGGACCTGATTTAAAGGTGTTTGTTGAGGAGCGAGATGTAATAGGTAGATAAATAGTTTTTCAAGTGAAAAACCGTTCATTGAAGCGGTTTTTTACATGGAATGCCCGTTGTAAGGAAGTTATCGGTCACTATTGAAAAATTAGCCCGCCGCCTTGAATTTTAATTTTTTTAGAAATAATCTTTTAATATATATTAAGAAAACCTTTTCTGATGTTATACGTCTATATCTATTGAAATATTACTTGCCCATCGAGTTATTAGATGATATGATTTTCCGCGTGTTACGTTAGCGGCTAAATCAATATCTATTTATATTAGTTAAGGCGGTGATCTATAGATGAATAGACACGACATAAGGAAGCTAAAGAAAAGAAAAAAGAAGCTTGGAATCGGTATCGGCATCATTTTAGTGTTGCTTGCCTTCGGAGTTTATTATTGGGTCGACCAATACAATAAAGGATTATCGCTTTCCGGAGATGGAACCTTAAAAGGTCAAAATGAAGATTTCGGTATTTTTGACGGTCCTGAACCGCAATTCGGCGAGATCAATGTATTACTCTTAGGGTCTGACGCCCGTAAAAACGAGGAAGGACATTCAGACACATTAATGATAGCCAACTACAATCAGGAAACAAAAAAAGTGAAATTGATATCGATCATGCGGGATATTTACGTGGATATACCGGGACATAAAAAGCAAAAGATTAATGCTGCGTATCCACTTGGAGGGCCGGAATTGGTCCGTCAGACGATAAAAGAAAACTTCGGCTTAGATATACACTACTACGCAATGGTTGACTTTAAAGGTTTTCCAAAGATAGCCGATATCATTGCACCGGACGGAATTGAAGTCGACATCCCCTACACGATGTCACACGGTATTTATATGACATTAAAGCCAGGCAAGCAAATTTTACATGGTGACCAACTATTAGGATATGTCCGTTTCAGACATGATTATAAAAATGACTTTGGTCGCGTGGAGCGTCAACAGGAAGTACTGTCAAAATTAAAAGACGAAGCTGTAAGTATTCATAGCATTTTGAGCTTACCAAAGCTCTTAGGTGCAGCTGATGCATATGTCGATACAAATCTCGATAAAATGACAATTCTTTCGATCGGTAAAGGGGTCATGGATAATAAATCCGAAAAGGTCGAGACTTTGCGTCTTCCGATAGATGGCTCATTCTCAGATAAACGAGTTGATTATGTAGGTGCTGTCCTTGATATCGATATGGAGAAAAACATTGAGGCATTGAATGACTTCTTAAGTGATAAAAAAGAGATAGCAGATACGGAAAATGTAACGAATTAATAAAAGAGGCACCCTGATTCAAAAGGGTGCCTCTTTTATTTTACAGGCTCTCCTTCACGTCTGAAGAAGCCGAAGATGCCTACTGTTTGAACGACGTTTGTAAAAGCATGAGGATCAACTTCATTAATGATTTTTTCCAAATCATATAATTCGTACCTTGTAATTACTAAATACAACATACTTTTATCTTCTTTAGAATAAGCTCCCTTCGCTGGCACAATTGTAATCCCGCGCACCATTTTGTCATGAATCGCTTGTTGGAGATCATCCGCCTTATGCGTGATGATCATTGCCGTAACCTTCTCATGTCTTGTGTGAAGCATGTCAATGACAGAAGTAGTAACGTAAAGGGCAACCATCGTATAAAGTGCATTCTCGGGTTCATAGAGGAAGCCTGCAAGCACAATGATAATTCCATTCAATAACAAGAAATACATACCGATTGGTTTATCCTGCAGGCGAGACAATACCATTGCGACAATATCCATTCCCCCGGTAGATGCACCAAGCTTCAATGATATCCCAACTCCAACTCCTGCAATTACCCCACCGAATACCGCATTTAGAATAATATCGTTGGATAGTGAAAGTATAGGTAATAACTCAAGGAACAAAGTTGTAAAGGCAACAGAAATAATACTGTAAATAGTGAAGCCTCTTCCGACTTTAAACCATCCCAAAATAAATACAGGAATATTGAATAACAAAAGTAAAATTCCGGTGCTAAGCGATATCCCGAATTGATCACTCAAAACACTTGATACAAGCTGGGCCGCTCCAGAAAATCCGCTTGCATAGACATTGGCGTTTATGAGGAAGAAATTCAATGAAATCGCCATCAATAAAGCACCGAATATGACCACTACAATTCGTTTCGCTTCGATAAAAAACATAAGTACCTCCTTCAATAATCTATCGATTATACTACACTTCAAGAAAGTAATCTTCTATTCACTATTCCACGTTTTATCCATAAAAAACACTGGTGTATTTGCAATTGACGAACAAGTGGTAATGGTTATTCAACTACAATTTGAAGTTATATTTATAATAGGACTTGTTTTCTGCAAATCTAAGTATATAATTCTGTTTACGAGGGTTTTTACATAGAAATGTGGAGTGACGAATGCGTACATACAATGAGAAAATAAGCATCTATCATGGCATGGCTTCAACAGTTGCAGTAAACTTTTCCGGAAACTTTTTTCCGATTTTTGCAATCACTATTTTAGGAGCTACCAATTACCAGGTCGGGTTAATCAGTTCACTCCCCCCACTTATGGCATTACTTATGACGATTCCGGCAGCGATTCTTTTAAATCGTGCACAAACACAGAAAAAACTTGTAGCTGTTTCTGTATTAATGGCGCGATTGATGTTCCTGTTAATCATCGCTCTTGTTTTTATTCCGTCTCAGCCTACACAAGCGTGGATGTTTTTAGTCATCATCGCCCTTATGAACTTGCCGAATACTGTGGCAAACGTAGGGTGGCAGACATTCATAAGCGGTCTCGTACCTGAATCCAACCGCGGAACCTTTTTCAGTGACCGAAACCGGATGTTAACGATTGTCGGACTTTGTTCCACACTTTTGATTGGTATTTTAATGAAAGACGCTTCGGATAGTGTCATTGCGTATCAAATATTGTTCGGAATCGCCTTTTGCTTTGGTTTACTTGAAGTTTTCCTACTGATGAAACATGATGAACAACCTGTACAAACGGATGAAACATCACTTAAAAAGAAAACTATGGACTGGTCGATTTTTAAATATAAGAATTACGTATCATTTTTAGTTGCGGCGTTGTTCTTTAATTTTGCTTGGCAGATGGCATGGGGCATCTTCAATATCTATCACGTTAGGGTTGTCGGTGTAACGATCTTTTGGATTAGCATGTTTTCTGTTGGAAGCATGTTAGCTCAAATTATTTCATTTCCACTCTGGAGAAAGTGGGCGGAAAAACGGTCAAACACATTGGTTTTCGTCTGGGCGGCAATTGGTATGGCAACCACCCCCTTCCTAACCGTTTTGTCTACAAACTTAATATATATTACGATTATCCAGACCTCTTCGGGTTTCTTTCTTGCTGGTGTTGTGTTATTGCTATTTAACTTGCTACTGGAACAGTCACCGACTGAAGTCAGAACATATTGTATTACTACATACAATGTATTATTGTCGGTTGTGGCATTCATCGCACCACAGATTGGAATTTGGTTGTTAAACAGTTTAGGCATAGAGGCAGCGATGTACATAAATTCAGTATTCCGATTGCTCGCCGCCTGTTTGTTTTTTATCGTCTATTTGAAATATGCGAGAAAAATAGGTTTAACACTATGATAAAGAGCATTTCCCAATGACAACGATGAAATCATATCCCATAAGTATCCCATATACTTTCTGACTAACCTATTCGATAATGATGATACAATCTCCTTTTTTCATGAAAAAAGCAGCTGGAATGAATTCATTCCAACTGCTTTTATTTCATTTCAATTCTGAATATAACTCTCATTTGAAACGTCTTTTAATAATTTAGTTGGTTCACCGACACAGTATAATTGCAAATCATGCATGGCTCTCGTACAGGCAGTGTAGAATATTCTGCGTAGGGCCTCATTGTTATAAACTTGCTCCGAAGCATCATAAATAATGACCGCATCGAATTCAATTCCCTTAGCCAAATACGAAGGAATGACGACGACTCCTTGTTCATATTCCATCGATCCATTCTTTATATGCTTGATATCCTCAATGTCAGACAAGGCTTGGTAAGCACGTTCACTTTCTTCTCCCGATTTACAAATGATTGCAATCGTGTTGTAGCCAATATTTTGCAACTCACTAATTTTAAAGGAAATATGTCTATGCAATTCATCATAAGTAGCTAACTTTATTAATTCCGGTTTCTCACCATTACGTTCAAACGGAATGATCTGCTCACTATTAGCCACAAGTTGACGTGTGAATTCGATAATTGGTTTTGTGGAACGATAGCTTCGCGATAAGTTTACAACTTCCGTATTATCCGGCCCGAAAAGTCCGGTTAATGCTTTGAAGTCAACTCGTGTACTTGCATGCGCAAAAATTGCTTGATTGAAATCACCTAAAACAGTCATTTTTGCCGCTGGAAAAAGACGACGCAAGTATTCAAATTGGAATGGCGAGTAATCTTGTGCTTCATCGACAACGATGTGCTTAATCGTCCTATTTGTTTGAAAGCCACGGATAAGCTCATTTAATAATAGATACGGTGTAGCGTCTTCATAGAACAACTTGCCTTGATCAATCATGTTAATTGTAGTCAAACAAATAGACTGCCACTCGGCTGGCAAATCTCCTTTATGCCATCGTTCGATAAATAAGGGGCTTGTAAATAGCTGTTTATAAATCCCATTCATATCTATGAAAGCATACTCTTCGATTTGTTTACGAAGCGGTTTAAATCTCTGTTGAACGATCAAGCGGCCAAGTTCTTTCGGTTCCATTTCATAGTCAGCAACCGACTCACCCTTAAAACCTTTCTTTTTCGCTAAATGCTTATGCGCCTTATGATAAGCCTCATCGCTAAGTAATTCGATTTCCTCTTCTACCCAGGGCTTCGTTAGTTCGTTTTTCCGAACTCCATTCACCTTCTTCATTAGCCAATCTTTTAACTTTTCAAGGCGATTATGGAAACGGAGTGACGTGTCGTTGCTGTAGAATCTTTCTTCAATTTCCTGTTTGGTTACAATCGGTTTTCCCCTAAAGAGAATATCCTTAAACAGCATTTTAGATGTCTCTAACCCTCTTCTATACGACTCGATCGCTTCAAAAAATGGTGTGGAAGCCTTAAAGCGGATACCTTCTACCCTTGATCGATACGACGGAGTGTTTTCAGCTGTCAGTACATATTCCAATTGCTCATAAGGGTTTTCCACTTTAAACCCATCGCTAAGACGGTGGTTCAAGTACTCTTGAAATGTCACTTGCTGCATATTTTCTTCACCAAGTTCCGGAAGGACATTGGAAACATAATTATTGAACAATGAATTTGGCGAAAATAATATGATCTGGTCGGCGCTCATACTATCCCGATATTTATAAAGTAAATAAGCGATTCGTTGTAGGGCTGCAGACGTTTTACCGCTACCTGCTGCACCATGTACGATAAGAAGCTTACCTGAATCGTGACGGATAATCCGATTTTGCTCCGATTGGATCGTTGCCACGATATTATGCATATGCTTATCGGTGCCTTTCCCTAAAACAATCTGTAAAATCTCATCTCCAATCGTAAGACTTGTGTCAAACATCGATTGAAGTACTCCTTCACGTATCAAATATTGCCACTTTTTCTCCAACCTGCCATGCACGACGCCTCCAGGTGTTTCATATGTGGCCAACCCGGGTTGATGATCGTAGTAAATACTTGAAATCGGGGCTCTCCAGTCATAGATCAGGAAATCTTCCCCGCTTTCATCTGTTAATGTGGCTATTCCGATATAAATCTGTTCCTCGGTCGGAACCCCTTCTTCGCTAAAATCGATCCGTCCAAAGTACGGTGATTTTTTCATTCTTTGTAGCGTGGACAACCTTTTAGATGAAAGCCGGTGTGTGCTTTGACTAACAGCAAGTGCTTGAGCTTCTTGTCTTAGTCCAATAATCGTTTCAAGATAATCATCAAATGTATCCACATTGACTTTAACTTCATCCCAAAAATGTTTTCGAATCTTTACAACTTCATCCCGTTGCCGAGTTGCATCTGCCCCCAACTTGAGAATTCGTTCTTCAATAAGTTCAGTGACTCGATTTACGCGCTGTTGTTCGTGCTGAAACGTCGATTCCATACCAACACTCCTTTAAAAAATAAGTAAAAGGGTTGACTAATGAATAGACGATGATGTATAATTAAGATAGGGATAATATATTCATATTAATTATACAGTGTCTATCTTAATAAATTTACCATACAATCTCATTTCGTTCAATAGGCGAAGTAGAGGTTTTTTGACGATTCATGCGCTAATGCTAAAAAGGCAGTTGGAATGTTAATTTCATCCCAACTGCCTTTTTTCTATATTTTCCTATTTGGAATCAGCATCTTCGTTTAGCAAGGTAAATACTTCACTGTTTCCATTCCATTCTATTTTAATTTCCAACTTATCATTTTTATTTGTTAAACGGCTGTTGGAGATTGGAAAGTCCGTAAAAAATATGCCTTCTTTATTTAAAGTAAAATCATCCCCACCAAAACTTATTACACCGTTATTTTTCGATTGAACATAGAAACCAAATGTTTTAGTATCCTGTAGATTCTCTCCTTTGTATTCAAAATGAACCCGATAGGTTTCTTCCCCATCATTCTGAGTAACAGTTACCTCAGAGAACCAATTTTTATCCTCGCCCACAAAAATTAGGTCCTGAACCATATTATTTGCCTGACATGCAAACAATAATAGGATTGGAAAGAATATGAATGGTACGAATAACTTTTTGATAGTGATACCCTCCTCAGTCACGGCTTCTATAGGTTAGCCTTCTTGCTTCATCCTTTAAATTTAGGGATTCCATTAAATCTATAACCAAGTTTAAAATTTCACTGTCATAATCGTACGATAGTACATACCAAAACATCGCATCCCGAATAAAACCCAATTTTTCTTCATATGTTGCGTCTTTTAAAAAGACTTTCATTCTCTCAATTTGTTCTTTATCTTGCCTTCTTTCAGGATCAAAAGAGTAGCGTCTATGAAGATCAGCTGCAGTTCCCAAAATTCCCAAGCCATCATAAGTTTTTAAAACTATACTTTCTTCACGTTCTCGGAGAACCGTTTGAACATATTCGGAAACGTCTACTTTCTTAGTGCTGAACACTTCTTGTAGAAGATCCAAAAGCTTATCTCTTTTTAACTGCCAACTGTCTGACAGATAATCACTCAAAATTAGCTTGGTCGATTCAGAATTTTCCCAAGGCCAACAATCATCCAATAACCCGACATGCGGAACAGACGAGGCAATCAACAAAAACTCATTAATATTTCGTGCTGTTAGGCGAATTGGTGGATCATTCGTAGGCGTAACACAAACAATCGGTGCTTCATTCAAATCAGTTATTGATCCAAAATCAGTTAAAAACCCAAAATGTACTCCATCCCCACCAGTATGGGCAAACGGAATTACATCTGGTGGAGTTATCGAATATGAAAAAGAATCTTGAATAGGCACCATGCCTATTGAATCCAGTGTTAATCCCTTTTTCCTCAATTTATTTTCCAATTCTATCAATTTTTCTACTTCATTAGGAACTCCATATTCTCCGTATTCTATCTTCATAACGCCAACTCCCACTCTCCCTGAATAGCCATTTTCCTTAATTTTACTATTTTCTAACAAAACCGACAACTACAAAATAGAAGAATTATGAATTATACTATAACTAATTCATTTAAAAGGGTGGTTGGAATTATGGCAGAACATTTATTTCATTTAAAAGCAAACTGGCCTGGATTGCGTAATGATATCGGAACAATTGAAACGTTGAACTTGCAGACAGAAGTTTCGATACCTGTCGAAATGGATGGCCCCGGAATAGGGACAAATCCGGATGAAATGTTGCTTGGAGCAGCCGCAACGTGCTATATCATCACACTTGCAGCGATGCTTGAGCGAAGCGGCATTGAGAAAACGAGTCTGACGATGGAATCCGTTGGTGTTGTCGACTATACGAATGGTGTTGTTACATATAAGAAGATCATACATAAGCCGGTGCTTGTTTTGGCTGTAGACACTTCGGAAGATAAAAAACGAATTGCGGAGAGACTTGTTATTAAAGCGGAAGATTCGTGTATGATCAGCAGGGCTTTAAAAGGAAATGTAGAAGTTACAGCCGAAGCGATTATTAAATAGTGGTCAGCTGAAATCTTCTTCCCTAATGCACGTATTCTATAGTAGATTCATACGGAGGTGGCTCCATGGGATTTAATGCATATGATGATTTTATGTTTTCATTTGGACCTATTTTTTTCGTTATTGTGTTTGCATTAGTTATTGGCTTTTTCATTGTCGTGATTGTTAAGAGTATCGGACAATGGTCCAAGAACAATAATTCACCACGACTGACTGTTCCTGCACATGTTGTAACAAAGCGGGCGCACACCTCAGGCGGAAGCGGCGATTCCTCTGCATCTACATGGTATTATGCAACATTTCAAGTGGAAAGCGGAGATCGGATGGAGTTGGGTGTAGGCGCAAAAGAATACGGAATGCTCGCAGAAGGAGACATCGGCATGCTGACATTCCAAGGAAATAGATATATTGGATTTGAAAGGAAATAAGTTGAATGAACCCGCCAATAACGAATTGGCGGGTTTTTTACATTATCAGCGAATCAAACATTCTGCCATTCTTGGATAAAATACGAGATAGCACTGCGCAATTTATGTCCATTGTTCACCTTCATCAAAGCAAAATAAAGTGTCTTCGTGAATTGCAAAATATTTGTGCGAGCATGATAAAAAGAAAGTGATCGATCCATTCGAGATGCCGCCGCATCCAAACGGTCAAATAGCTGTTCAAACCATTCAATGAGAACTTCTTCTGGATAATCCTGTTTAACGAGGGATAGGATAATAGTTACTAGGCGTTCATCCTCATCGTCAGTATAAACACCGCCTTTCCAAAAACAAGATGCCACCCCGTCTAAAATCGTAGGGATCACCTTTCGCTCCAACAATGGATGCTTCACCAACATTGTCGCTAAATCTGCCCCATGAGCAATACTATGTGCCCATCCTTTGCCATTCACAAATCCGCGGGTATCCATTTCTTTTGATAAGTAAAGCGAGCTTCTTTCAAAAGTCTGTTTTCGCAAATCTGGGTTTAAAAATTGTTGTTGCTGATCCTTCCATAAAAGTGCAGTCAACCATAATGATGCAAAAGACCGTGTGAACACTGTATCCGTATTCATTTCGCCAATTGATGCGTATAAATAGTGATCGCTTACTAACTCCACCGCAGTCTTCTCTAAAAGATCATTCTTAAGTACATCAATCGAAATCAATTTGACGAACAATCGATAGATTAATTCATCCCGCAGTTCCCCGTCGGTTGATCCCAAGTTTTCAAGCATAAAGGAAAAAAGATTTTCCCCATACTCGTCCATATATGCAATGCACTGTCCGTCTTCCATTTCTAATAGTTCTTTTATCTGCTGTTTTATCTGAAATTTCCCCTTTCAATGTTGTCCTTCTTCAAATTCCGGTTCAAGTCGTTTCATGAATTCATCGGCAGCGCTATAGCCTTGCTGTTGCAAATACCAATTATTCGCCGCAGCTTCAATCAAGCCTGCTACGTCTCTTCCAGGTTGCAATTGTATTTGAATATGCGGAATTGGGACATCCATATACGTCTTGAATTTTTCATCCAGTTCAAGTTCATTATTCAATGCATTTTCCTGCCACTCCGTCAATTCGATATCAAGTGCGATCCGGCTTTCCTCCTGAAATGCCGCCCGGCCATAAAGTCGAACGACGTTCAATAACCCGATGCTTCGTAGTGCAAGGAATTCTTTATTCTTTTGGTTATGTGTACCTAAAAGTGTCTGCGGACTTAGTTTTTTCAATACGACGATATCATCGGCAATCAGTCGATGCCCTCTACCGATCAATATATGTGCAGTCTCACTTTTCCCAACTCCTGATTTGCCGCGCAATAAAATTCCGATCCCCGCAACGTTGACGCATACTCCATGAACCGCAATCTCAGGTGCCATCATCTTTGTAACATACGCGTCCAATTTGGCACTCAACTCAGACATCGAATCATGTGACCGTAAAACAGGTATATGCTTCTTTGTACAGTAACGCAATAGCCCAAGCGGTTCTTCCTGATTGGAGGTGATAATAATACACGGCGGGTCATATTGGACAATATTGGCGATGCGCAACTTGCACTCCTCGTCTGATAACGTATGCAAATAATTAATTTCATTTTTTCCAAGGATTTGTACATGTTCTGTAGCGATGAAATCGAACTTATCCATGAATTCTAATCCCGGCCTTCTCACTTTTGTCTTTTTTAATACTCTATTTAATTGGTCATGACCTACTAACACTTCCAACTTAAACAGTCTCACGATATCCATAATCGTAACCGTTTTCATTCCCACACTTCCCTGCTCATATAATTTGCAATTAGTATAACATGGAAAGGAATAATTTAGCTTATTCTACATAGTTATTTACATGTTTTTAGTGGTTCGGTTAAGACTACGAAGGAAAGGAGGGGAAAAGATGGCAAGAAAAAATAAAATTTTAGTACCTGAGGCACGTGAACAACTGGACCAATTAAAAGCGGATGTCATGCGGGCTAAAGGATACGATGTTGATAGCAGACGTCCGGATGCGGTTAAATATGAGGTCGCGAAGGAATTAGGGATTCCGTTATCAGACGGTTATAACGGAAAATTGACTTCTGAGCAAGCTGGAAAGATCGGTGGCCCAATTGGGGGCAATATGGTGAAAGAAATGGTGAGATTGGCACAGAAACAAATGGCGAAAAACGAGCGGTTGTGAGGATAAACGAGCGGATTCGCGATTAAACGAGCGCTTTTCGAAATTAACGAGCGCATTTACGATTAAACGAGCGCTTTTCGGCATTAACGAGCGGATTTACGATTAAACGAGCGCGTGCCTATAACTCCAATGAAAATAGCTGTCGCGAAGACAGCTATTTTTTCATGAAATATTTCCGTCCAAGCTTTTCAACTAATCCCGGCGCTACTGAATAAAGTTTACTTGTCAACCCCATAAGCCCTGGTAGATTGACTTCCCGAACAGGCTTTTCAATTGTTTTCAAGACTGCTTCCGCTACAGTATCTACATGCAATAAATGCTTACCTAATGATGACCTATACTTCCCCGTCCGATCCGCTCCATCAATGAAAGGTGTGTCAATCGGTCCCGGATGAATGACACTGACATCAATTCCGAAATCAGCAACTTCCATGCGCAACGCGTTTGTATAACCGATCAATGCATGCTTTGTCGCTGCATATACAGACGCTTTCGGCGTCGCCACCTTGCCAGCCTGGGAACCGATGTAGATAAGATGGCCATTCCCACGTTCCATCATTTGCGGCAAGATATGTTTGGTTAAGACAACCGGAGCTATTACATTCGTTTCCATCATAGCGCGGATTGATTGCTCGGGCATTAAGTGGGCTGCCTCGAATAAACCGACACCAGCGGAAAAAATGACAATATCTGGTGAACCAATTTTATCCAATACCCTTTCCATTTCCTCCATGTTCGTCACATCTGCCGGAATGGCTTCTGCCCCTTCGTTTTGCAATTCCCATAATTTATCCGGAGCCCTTCCCGTGCCAATTACTGTAAAATTATCTGTGTCCGCCAGTAAGCGCATTGTCACTGCAAAACCGACTCCGCTTGTTGCACCTGTTATCAAAACTTTACGCTTGGTCATAATACAAGATGCCGCCTTCTCCGAGAGTTTCCCGAATAAGCCCTTTTGACAATAAATAATCCACTTGTCCAATCGTTTCAGACAAAGTGAGTCCTAATTCCTTTTCATACACAGCCGGGAACAATTGCTTCGTAAGCTCATAAATCGTTTTACTTCCTTCACTCAGCATGCCATGTATTTTCATCGCTCGTTCATGCTGTTTTTGTAGTCTTGTTTCGATTAAGGCATGAACATTACGCACTTCATTCCCATGCCCTCCATATACCACGTCAATTGGAAGATCTAATAAACGTGTCAATGAGGCATTGTATTGCAACATCGATTTTGGTCGATCCGCTTTCGGATTTGCAGGTGGTTCAATCAATGGATTGGAAGATACTTTTTCTAAAACAAGATCCCCTCCAATCATTTCACCCGTCTTCTCGTTAAATAATGCAATATGACTTTGTGCGTGTCCAAGTGTTTCCATTACAACCCAGTTAGGATGCCCCGTCCATTCATCGCCTTCCCCAATTGTTCGATTCAGTGTCCGTTCCCCCATCAACCTAATTGGACGTTTCATCTTTTCAATCCAATTGAATTTGGACTCCGGTACTCCTTCTTCTTTTAAGCACTTTAGGTAAAAGCTATCATGATACTTCATGAACTCCGCATCTCTTTTTAACCAAAGATCATTATATGGATGACCGATAACTTCTGCCTTGTCAAAGGCGTCCATCCAACCTGCATGATCAGGATGATGGTGGGTTAGAATTACCTGTTCTATATCTTTGAATGTATAGCCTATCTCTTTCAATCCTTGTTTTAATGCTTCATAAGCATCTGGCGTTTTTGGTCCGGCATCGACAAGTGATAGCGCATCTCCTTTTACGACAAATGCATTTACATCGCCAACCGCGAATGGTGTTGGAATTGCAATTTTATGTATCATATTTAGTAACTCCTTCATATAACAAAAGATTTTATAATAATGAATAGGTATTCAGTCTATTCTACCTCTTTCGGAAACCTATGTCACCCCTTGAAACTTTCAAGTTCCTAATACGTATATGATATAATAACCATAACTTTTTTCGAGGGGGATCGATATGGGATTTTTTAATTTTTTCAAGAGCCAATTTATCGAAGTCATAGAATGGACAGACCAAAGTTCTAATACAATGGTATATCGTTTTCCAGTGCAAAATAATGAAATCAAAATGGGGGCAAGCCTGATTGTCAGAGAATCGCAAGTCGCGATTTTTGTGAATGAAGGGGAAATCGCTGATGTATTCACCCCTGGCCACCATGTTTTATATACGCAGAACATGCCCATTCTAACAAAACTCAAGTCTTGGAAAACTGGATTCAATTCCCCTTTTAAGGCGGAAGTCTATTTTATTAATACAAAGCAATTCATCGACCAAAAATGGGGAACTTCAAATCCTATTATGATGCGTGATCCCGATTTCGGGATGATTCGCTTACGTGGTTACGGAATTTATTCTTACAGAGTATCAGAACCGGTCGTCTTTCTTAAAGAGTTATTCGGAACAAATGCCTCATATGATACAAGCAGCATCGAAAGCCATTTGAAAAAGATGGTCCTGTCAGGGTTGACGGATCTTTTTGCAGAATCGCAAATCCCGGCACTCGATCTTGCCATGCATTATGACGAACTTAGCACGGAAGGCAAAGAAAAGATGCAGGAGCGTTTTGCAAAATTCGGTTTTGAAATCACTTCCTTATATATTGAGAATTTGTCATTACCGAAAGAAGTCGAGCAAGCGATGGATAAGCGGACGACAATGGGTGTACTTGGAAATATGAATACGTATACGCAATACCAAGCTGCTGAAGCAATACGGGATGCGGCGCAAAACGAAGGTGGAGGGATGGCTGCAACAGGTGCTGGCATTGGTGCCGGTGCCGCAATTGGTAATATAATGGCCAATGCATTCAATCAAAACCAGCAACAACCTACCCCCTCTGCTGACCAAGAAAAAATGCCTTGTCCTCATTGCCAGGCCCAAATTAGAACGACAGCAAAATTCTGTCCCGAATGCGGGAATTCCGTACAGCAAAAAAAGGTTCCATGCATTAGTTGTAAAGTTGAAATTAATGAAGGATCAAAGTTTTGCGGTGAATGCGGAACTAAACAAGTAACCGAGAAAAAATGCAATGCTTGTGGTGCGGTAAATGGGCCTACTGCCAAGTTTTGCGGCGATTGTGGAGAGGGACTTGAAAGTTAAAGAGGTGAAGCTGTGTGACTAAATTGGGTAATTCCGATGACTTCATGGATGAAAATATTACCGAAGATACCGAAGTGAACCAGTGCACCTCTTGCGGTGGGAATGCAGTTTATGACCCCACTACAAGGGGATTGAAATGCCCTTTTTGCGGTACCGAAGTGGAAATCGAGGCTACCCGAGAAAATACGACCGAGCATGATTATTTGGATGCTCTTGATAAGGCTGATCATAGCTGGGGAGATGAAAAAAGGGTATTCAAATGTGACAGCTGTGGCGCGGAGACATTATTGGATAAAGATAAAGTGGCGGATTTCTGTACATTTTGCGGGTCTTCCCATATAACGGTAACCGAAAACGATGCTGGCATAAAACCAGCCCTTGTCATTCCTTTTCAAATTTCAAAAGACGAGGCCGTAAATAAATTCAAGAAATGGATAACAAAACGATATTTCGCTCCTTCAAAATTAAAACATAATTATGAATTACAAAAGATAAACGGTACTTACATTCCCTATTGGACATTCGATTCCGACACTGATTCCGATTACATTGTTAAAATCGGAACCTACTACTACGTAACGGAAACTCGGACTGTACATCGTGATGGTAAGACCGAGCAGATTACAGAACAGGTCCGAAAGATCAGATGGCGTACAAAGCGCGGCACTTATCAAAAGTTCTACGATGATGTCCTTGTAAAGGCTTCAAAAAATGTTGCATCAGGATTGATTGACAAGGTTGAGCCTTTCCAACTATCCAGCCTTCTTGATTACCGTACGGAGTATCTTTCAGGTTTTCTTGCTGAACGGTATTCGATTTCTCTGAAGAGCGGTTGGTATTCAGCAAGGGACATAATTGACTCACGAATCCGAAACGGAATTCTTCGTAAGGAAACCGGTGATGAGGTTCGGATTGTTAATGTGAAAACAAATTATGATGGCATCACATTTAAGCATATTTTACTGCCAATCTGGATTTCTTCATTTAATTATAATAATAAGGTTTACCGCTTTTTAGTAAATGGTCAAACTGGTAAGGTTAGCGGTCATGCTCCTGTCAGCGTATGGAAAATTTTAATAATAGTGGCTTTGTTGGCAATTGTAGTTGGCGTTATTTACTTTTTTCAAGATTATATGTGAGCCATGATATTCGAAGGGACTGAGATAATGGGAAAAATCGTATTTGTAGGCGCAGGTTCAATGGCAGAAGCGATAATAGCCGGAATTGTGGATTGTGGCGTAATGTCTCCGGATGATATATATGTCATGAATAAGTCGGATGACGAACGGCTCCACTATATGCAACAAACGTATGGAGTATCTATTCTCTGTCCCGAGCGAAAGGCATTACATGAAGCAGATCTTGTCGTACTCGCAACAAAGCCAAAAGATATCTACCAGGCTATGAAAGATATTGTAGATGAGTTAAATGAAAAGTCTGCTGTATTGTCAGTAATTGCCGGTGTCCCAATCTCGACAATTGAAAAAGGGCTTGGAAAACGTCCTATTGCACGTTCGATGCCGAATACATCTGCTACAATCGGAAAATCAGCAACTGGTGTGTCATGGAATAGTGCGATTGATGCACAACTACAAGATCGAATCGTAGAACTGTTATCATCGATTGGAATTGTAAAGCAAGTGAATGAGGATCAATTACATGCGGTAACAGCTTTGTCAGGTAGCGGACCAGCATATGTGTATTATATGGTAGAGGCTTTGGAAGAAGCTGCGGTTGAAGAAGGCTTGTCAAAAGAAGTTGCTCGGGAATTAGTTATCCAGACTTTTGTTGGAGCTGCAGCGATGTTGAAACAAAAAGGTGAAGAGCCTGCATTGCTGCGGAAGAATGTAACAAGTCCTAACGGAACAACAGAGGCTGGCATTAAGGCACTTGAAAGGAATTCTTTTAAAAGAATAATTGCGGAATGCGTTCATAGTGCTGAAATCCGCTCACGGGAATTAGGGTACCTTTCCTCTCCTGCCCCAAAGAAAGAGTAGAGCAAACAAAACGCTTTTTGTCAGGCGGTTTGTTATACTTTGGTTATTGTAGCTGTTAGGAGGAAAGTAAATGGCAAAATTATTTTCACCGTATTCAATACGTGGTGTGGAGTTCAAAAATCGTATCGTTATGGCACCTATGTGCATGTACTCTTCTCATAATATGGACGGTAAAGTAGAAGATTGGCATAAAACACATTACGCAACTCGCGCTGTCGGACAAGTCGGTTTGATAATCGTCGAAGCGACAGCAGTTTTACCTGAAGGTCGCATTTCTGCCCAGGATTTAGGAATTTGGAGTGATGACCATCTTGAAGGACTTTCTGAAATTGTACGTCTTATGAAACAGCATGGTGCAAAGACAGGAATCCAACTTGCTCATGCCGGTCGGAAAGCGACTGTAGATGGTGACATTTATGCGCCAAGTGCTATCCGATTCAATGAACAATATAAAACTCCTGTTGAAATGACAGTTGAAGATATTAAAACAGTAGTCAATGCGTTTAAAGATGGTGCAATCCGAGCGAAGAAAGCCGGTTTTGATGTGATTGAATTGCATGGCGCACATGGTTATTTGATCAATGAATTTCTTTCCCCTCTTTCAAATAAGCGAGACGATGCATATGGTGGTTCATCCGAAAACCGCTACCGCATCTTACGAGAAATTATTGATGCAGTCCGTTCGGTTTGGGATGGCCCGTTATTCGTACGAATTTCTGCTGAGGATTATGTAGAAGGTGGTATGTCTCCAACTCTTTACATAGAGATGGTGAATTGGATGAAAACACAAGGCGTTGACTTAATAGATGTGAGTTCTGGCGCTGTTGTTCCAGCCAAAATTGACGCTTACCCTGGGTATCAAGTACCTTACTCTGAAGAAATTAAAAAGGGTGCTAAAATTGCAACTGGGGCAGTCGGATTAATAACAACTGGAATTCAAGCGGAAGAAATTTTGAAAAACGACCGTGCCGATTTAGTCTTGTTAGCCCGTGAATTGTTGAGGAATCCATACTGGGCGTATTCAGCCGCAATGGAATTGGGTGTAGAGATTGAGTCGCCTGTTCAATACAAACGAGGCTGGATTTTTTAGGTTTACAAAATAGCAAAGAGCTGTCGCGGTCATTTTATGACTGGGCGACAGCTTATTTTTTTATCAGTTGCTCGTCTTTCCATTCAAACTGGCTGAAATCATCAGCGATATGAAGATTTGGAAAGATTGCGGTGCCTTGTTCCTTTAATTTCATGAGATCACTTGGCATGAACCGCGCACTGATATGATTTGCGATTAAAGCCCTAACATTAGCCTCTTTTGCAGTCCTTGCTGCATCTGCGATTGTTGAATGCCCATATTCATTCGCAAGCTCACCTGTTTCACTATCAAAAGTCGCTTCATGAACTAAAATGTCTGCGTCTGTTGCCAACTCAAGTGCAGCTTCACAATATCGCGTATCTCCAAGGATTGTTATCGTAAAGCCTTTTTGCGGAGCGCCTGTTACATCTTGGCTATAAACAAATTGTCCATTTTCTAACTGAATATCTTCCCCGTCTTTTAACTTTTTTAATAAAGGTCCTTTCGGCACACCTGCCTCAACCGCTTTTTCAATCAACAATTTACCAGGCAGTGGCTTTTGTTCAATCCTGAAACCAAAACATTCAATCACATGTTCAAGTTCCTTCGTCGTGATTTTAAATTGATCATCCTCAAAAAGGATGCTTGAGTCGATTTCCTTTATAGTTACTGGATAGGTCAAATGGGTTTTTGTAATTCTAAGTGAAGTGGTGATCCATTCTTTTATCCCGACTGGGCCATAAATGGTCAATTCTTCTTCTCCACCTAAAAACGATCGAGAACCAAGGAAGCCCGGCAAGCCGAAAATATGATCTCCGTGTAAATGGGTGATGAAAATCTTATTGATTTTCCTTGGTTTAATTGAGGTTCTAAGCAACTGATGCTGGGTCGCTTCACCGCAATCAAACATCCAGTAGCCTTCCTGTTCAGCAGAAAGATTCAGGATCAATGAAGACGTATTGCGTAACTTGGAGGGCATGCCTGCGCCCGTCCCCAAAAAAAAGATTTCCATCTGAGTCGCTCCCTTCTTACATACCTCGTTTAACTGAGTTTGGACCAAATTTCTTCTCAAGTTTTGCAACGAGTTCATCCACTGTAGCTTCTTTCGCATGCATCTCAAAATTATCAATCGACAATTGTTCATACAACTCATTCATTGGGATGGTATTCGAAATAGTAATCCCCAATAACCGAACGGGCTCCCCGTCCCAATGCCGTTTGAATAAGTCTGCCGCTTCCTTGTAAATATCATTCGATTTATACAATGGGTTCAATACTGTACGACTCCTTGTTTGGTTACGCCACTCGGATGTACGGATTTGTATCATGACAACATTTCCTGCTACTCCATTCCTCTCCAACCGTTTGGAAACTTTGACTGCCAAATGCTTAAATATTTCAAGGCAAGAACTTAATTCGGTCTCGTCGATTGGTAAAGTTGTAGAGCTTCCAACACTTTTACGCTCCTCCGCCGCTTCTGGATCAACCGGACGGTGGTCAATACCGTTCGCACGGTTACGGAGACGCACTCCATTTTTACCTAACGACGCTTTAATAAGCACTTCATCAACTTTTGCAAGATCTCCGATTGTCTTAATACCTATTTCATTCAATCGCTTTTCTGTACTCTGCCCAACGCCATGCATTTCAATAACCGGAAGTGGCCATAGAATATCGGGTACCTGCCTTTTCCGTAAAATTGTGATACCCATCGGTTTTTTCATATCGGATGCCGTCTTAGCAAGAAATTTATTCGGAGCAATTCCTATAGAGCACGGCAGATCTAATTCAGCCAATATACGCTGTTGCATATGCGATGCAATTTGAACAGCATTCGTAAGACCGCCAATATTGGTAATATCGATAAAAGCCTCATCAATCGAAACAGGTTCAACAAGATCAGTATAGGTCCGTAAAATCGAAAAAACCGCATCAGAAGCGATCCGGTATTTCTCGTGATCAGGTGGGACAAGGACCAGTTCAGGGCATATTCTTTTAGCTTCACCTACAGACATCGTTGTATAAATACCAAGCGCCCTTGCCTCATACGAGCATGTGACAAGGATTCCGCGTCTTTCCTTCGGATTCCCAGCTACCGCCATCGGAATTCCTTTCAATTTCGGGTCATGGGCTTGTTCGACCGAAGCAAAAAAACTATTCATATCAAGATGTAGGATGACTCTAGCATGTGATGCTCTAATCTCAGTCATGTGCCTCTCTCCAATTGAAAAATGAACCGGATGGATGCACACCATCCGGTAGTCTTTTAAGATTCCTCTATCTTTAGTGAGCGGATATAG
The DNA here is from genome assembly GCF_037963765.1 of Sporosarcina sp. FSL W8-0480. GTDB lineage: Bacteria > Bacillota > Bacilli > Bacillales_A > Planococcaceae > Sporosarcina. Next base: position 2,282,493 of record NZ_CP150166.1, read on the forward strand.
TCCCCTATTACGTCCATTCCTGTTAGCCTTTCCGATAGAATTTGCGGATCGACAACCGTGATCATCCGTTCTTCCAAATTAGCTATCGTTGTAAAATAAGGTGTTTTTGAATGGGAAAGTAGTTCGGATGATGAAAATGTATCCTTAGATATATCAAGAATCTCCTTTGCATCAAGGACGAGTAATCCGATATCGAGACCTTCTGTACGGACAACAACTACTTTCGCAGTTTTATGGTCCTTAGCTGAATTGTCGTATAGTATCCATTGGAAATCCAAAATAGGTACTAATTCTCCTCTTATTTTCATCAACCCAAGCATATATTCCGGTAGATGTGGTATTGGGTTCACTTGTTGCAACTTTTCAACGGAAATGACAATATCCAAGGGCAGCGCGTATTCTTCTTGCCCGCATTGAACGATGACCGCCTTTAGATCGCCCATCGTCAAGCTCCTTTTGCAGCTGCAATTCGAACAATTTCAATCAATAACTCTGTCAGCTTATTCAATTCTTCTACTGGCATGCGCTCATTTTTCGTATGAATTTCTTCATAGCCGACGGATAAAGTGACAGTTGGAACACCCGCACCATTAAAGACGTTTCCATCGCTCCCGCCACCACTTGTCATCAATTCCGGAGTTCTTCCAATATTGCGTATAGCCTGCATCGCTGTCTGAACAACTTCCGCCTCTTCACCAAAACTGAAGCCAGGATACGCTAACTTCACTTCTGTTTCAGCCTTTCCGCCCATTGCAGCTGCAGTCTTTTCGAAAGTCTCAACCATATGCGCAATTTGTTTATCCAGTTTTTCAGGATTAATGGAACGAGCTTCCGCTAAGATCCGAACTTCATCGCATACAATATTTGTAGCTTGCCCACCTTCGAAGCGGCCGATATTTGCTGTCGTCTCGGAGTCAATTCTGCCAAGTGTCATAGCAGCAACCGATTTCGCAGCAATATTTATTGCCGAAATTCCCTTTTCCGGTGCCACACCCGCATGTGCTGTCTTCCCGTAAATTGTTGTAAGCAGTTTTGCTTGGTATGGGGCAGCTGTTACAATGCCTCCGACTTTACCATCGCTGTCAACAGCATAACCATATTTTGCTTTTAAATGGGAAGGATCCATTGCCTTTGCTCCAACAAGCCCACTCTCTTCACCTGCTGTAATGATAAATTGGATATCCCCATGAGGCTGTCCGCTTTCTTTTAATACCCTTACCATTTCAAATAAAGCTGCAAGGCCAGCTTTATCATCTGCTCCCAAAATCGTCGTTCCGTCAGAATAAATATAGCCATCTTCTCGTAACTCAGGTTTAATACCTTTACCTGGCACTACCGTATCCATATGGCAAGTGAAATAAATGGGATCCGCGTTTTCTACTGTACCCTTTAAAGTTGCAATTAAGTTTCCAGCTCCGTGGCCTGTAACTTCTTTTGAATCATCTTCAAAAACGGAAAAGCCAAGTGCTTCCATTTTCTCTTTTAATACAGTTACAATCACTTCTTCATGTTTTGTTTCTGAGTCGATTTGTACAAGTTCAAAAAATTCATCCAATAATCTTTGCTCATTCATCTTGTATCGCTCCTTTGATAGTCTTTCTTATAGTGGAATATTTCCATGCTTTTTACGAGGTCGGGTTTCCTGTTTATTTCTCATCATTTCGAGTGCCTGTAACAATTTGATGCGGGTTTCCCGGGGATCTATGACATCGTCCACCATACCGTGTGATGCTGCTACGTATGGATTCGAGAATTTCGTCCGATATTCCTCAATCTTTTCCGCCCTTGTAACCTCCGGATTCTCACTGTTCATGATTTCTCTTGCGAAAATAATGTTCGCCGCGCCTTCTGCTCCCATTACCGCAATTTCAGCATTCGGCCAAGCATAGACGACATCTGCTCCAATTGCTTTCGAATTCAATGCCACGTAAGCTCCACCAAAAGCTTTGCGAAGGATGACCGTAATCTTAGGAACGGTAGCTTCAGAATAGGCATAAAGGATTTTAGCTCCATGACGAATTATGCCCCCATGCTCCTGTTTGACACCTGGGAAGAATCCAGTCACATCTTCAAATGTGATTAACGGGATATTGAAAGAATCACATGTCCTGATGAACCGGGCAATCTTATCGGATGAATTGATATCCAACCCACCAGCCATTACTTTAGGCTGATTACAAATCAAACCGACCGACTCGCCATTCATTCTTGCAAATCCAACGACCGCATTTTTCGCGAACTCAGCCTGAACCTCAAGGAAAGAATCTTTGTCTACAACCTGCTCTATAACTTTCCGAACGTCATAAGGGCGGGTCGTTTCATATGGCACAACATCTGCCAAATCACTTCGATAATGGTCATTCGAATCCACTTTCACCATAGGTGCTTTCTCATTGTTATTTTGAGGAAGATAGGAAAGTAGATGACGGACTTGCTCCAAGACTGTTTTTTCGTCTTTCCCACGGAAGTGAGCATTTCCGCTAATTGAATTATGTACTTTTGATCCACCTAAGTCTTCTGAAGAAATTTTTTCACCTGTAACCGTCTCTATCACTTTAGGTCCTGTGATAAACATCTGGCTCGTTTCATCAGTCATAAGAACAAAATCAGTAATAGCTGGCGAATAAACAGCTCCGCCCGCACATGGACCTAAGATGACTGAAATTTGCGGAATCACGCCCGAATAGATAGCATTCCGGTAGAAAATTTCCCCATATCCGTCCAATGAAACAACGCCTTCCTGAATGCGCGCTCCGCCTGAATCATTAAGACCTATGAATGGTGCTCCGTTTTTCGCTGCGAGGTCCATGACGTTTGCAATTTTCATAGCATGCATTTCACCAAGTGCGCCGCCGAAAACGGTGAAGTCTTGAGAAAAAAGGTAAACTGGACGTCCGTCGATTTTTCCGTAACCAGTCACTACACCATCACCTGGCCCCATCTGTTTATCCATTCCAAAATCACGTGTTCGATGGATGACAAATGGATTTAACTCAACAAAAGACCCTTCGTCTAACAATAGACTAATACGTTCCCGAGCGGTCAACTTACCTTTTTCATGCTGTCTTGCAATTCGCTCGTCACCACCGCCTAATTCTATTTCTCTCTTCTTATCATATAATTCATTGATTTTATCATAAATGTCCATTTGGCATGTCCCCTTTGTCACATAGTTCGTATAGCACGCCGAAGGAAGATTTCGGATGCATGAAGGCTACCTCGGCACCTCCTGCACCAATACTCGGCTCCGCCTGAAGTAGCTGAACACCTTTTTCCTTCAGTTCAATCATTCGATTTCTAATATCCGTTACACCGAAGGCGATATGATGAATTCCCTCTCCGCGCTTTTCGATGAACTTCGCAATCGCGCCTTCTTCACCGATAGGCTCTAACAATTCGAGCTTGACGTTGCCGGCATCTATGAAAGCCACTTTCACTTTCTGATTTTCAACTTCTTCGATACCAAGCAAAGTAAGCCCCAATGTATCTATGTAATGTGGAAGCGCATTCGTAATATCTTTGACTGCTATACCGATGTGATCTACTTTTTTCATCTCGCATTCCCTCCCTATTTCATTGTAACGTTTTGTGAATAATTCCGCTACACCTTGAGAATTTCTGTGTTTCTGTTAAAATGTATGTATATTGAATGTAAGGAGAATTGCCCAATGAGCAATAAAAAAGTTCAAAAGTTCGTTGTATATATGATGGTTGTGGCAATGGTCGCTTCTAGTATTTTATTTGGATTAAGCATGTTTCTATAATAAAAAAACAGTCCCGAATTGGACTGTTTTTTTATTTATTAAACTTCTTCGCAGTATTCTTCGAAATAGCCTTGTAGGTTTGTAACGACCGACATTGGGTCATGTCCTTCTATTTCGTAGCGCCCTACTTCTGCTACAAGTTTTCCATCTTTTAATAATGCGAATGATGGTGATGATGGAAGATGGTCTTCGCCGAAGATCATACGTGCGAATGCGGTAGCTTCCTTATCTTGTCCTGCAAACACTGTGACAAGGTGGTCAGGGCGTTTGTCGTAATGGACGGCGTGTGCTGCTGCTGGACGTGCGATGCCTCCTGCACAACCGCATACGGAGTTTACCATTACTAGTGTAGTTCCTGGGCGTTTGAATGCCGCGTCTACTTCTTCTGGTGTTGTTAGTTGTTCGTAGCCGCTTGCTTCCATTTCTGTGCGGGCTGTTTTTGTGATTTCATCCATATAAAAATTGAAGTCCATTGTCATTTTAGTCGTCCCCTTTCTTTGTATGAGTTTATCATAGCAGGTGGTACATATAGTTGCAAAAAAGATATATTAGGAATGAATAATTTCGTGAAAACGGATTTTTGCTTCAATCCTAATACATTCTAATCATTTGAGAAAATCCTGTCTACTGCATTTGCGACTGTAATATCGCCTGACAACAACTGTCCTTCTAAATCGGTTACAAGTTCTTTTTTTCCTTTTTCGGAGAAGAAGTTGTCGATTAGTCGGTCGCGGATCATGGAGTGGAACCAGTCTTTTGTCTGTATTTGTCTGCGTTCGTTCCATACACCACTTGCCATCATTTCTTTCTGAAAGTTTGTGATTGTCTCCCATGCTTGGTCGAGTCCGGTATTTTGTAGGGATGAGACTAACATGGCGGTGGTTGTCCATCCCGGTGTTGCGGGTTGGAGGAAATGAAGCAATTGACTGTATTCTCTTACTGTCTTTTTGGCAAGCTTCAAGTTATCGCCATCCGCTTTATGGACGATTATGGCGTCTGCGAGCTCCATTATCCCCTTTTTCATTCCTTGTAATTCATCACCCGCCCCGGTCAGGACAAGTAGCATGAAGAAGTCGACCATTCCTCTAACGACGGTTTCACTTTGACCGACTCCGACCGTTTCGATTAGTATGATGTCGTATCCGGCGGCCTCGCATAAGAGCATTGTCTCTCGCGTCTTTCTGTGGACACCGCCAAGTGTTCCGGATGAAGGCGATGGCCGGATGAAGGCGTTCTTATGCCTCGCGAGCGTCTCCATTCTTGTCTTATCGCCTAATATGCTTCCGCCAGTTACTGTTGAACTTGGGTCAATCGCTAAAACGGCGACTTTATGGCCAAGTTCGGCTAACTGAAGCCCGAAAGCTTCGATGAATGTGCTTTTCCCTGCCCCTGGAACTCCTGTAATGCCAATTCGAATACTGTTTCCAGTTTTCGGGAGCAGCATTTTCAACAAATCCTGACCTGCATTTTTATCCGTTTCATTGATGCTTTCGAGCAATGTGATTGCTTTGGATAAATGAAGCCTTGATCCGTTAAGGATTTCTGTGTAAAGATCCTCTATCTCAATCGTTCGTTCTTTTTTAACAAATCGTTTGCGAGTTGGGGCAACCATGCCATCATGTGAGGACTCAATGCCGTTCATTACATGCAATGCGCTGTCGTCCTGTAAACGATTCTTTTTATTCACTCTGTCACTTCCTCATAACCGAGCGCTTTGTAAATATCTTCAATCACTTTCTGGGCAGCAACAGGGATGACCGTTCCAGGACCGAATATTGCCGTGGCGCCATTCTTTCTTAGGAAGTCATAATCCTGGGCAGGAATGACTCCGCCGACAACAATCAGGATGTCTTCACGTCCAATTTTCTTCAGTTCGTTATGCAATGTAGGCACAAGTGTTTTATGGCCTGCAGCAAGTGAACTTACTCCGATAACATGCACATCATTTTCTGCAGCTTGCAAAGCAGTCTCTTCCGGTGTTTGGAATAATGGACCAATATCCACGTCGAAGCCTAAGTCGGCGAATGATGAGGCAATTACTTTCGCGCCACGGTCATGTCCATCCTGACCCATTTTCGCAATTAGAATTCGCGGTCGACGCCCTTCATTTTCCAAAAACTCGTCGGACATTCTTTTAACTTCTTCGATTTCTTCCGCATTGCTGAAATTCGAGCTGTATACGCCACTCACCGAACGAATCACCGCCTTATGTCTGCCGGACACTTTCTCAATTGCATCCGAGATTTCCCCTATTGTCGCCCTTGCCCTTGCTGCGTCCACCGATAACGCTAATAGATTTCCTTCACCATTCCCCGCAGCGTGAGTAAGTGCTTCCAACGCCTTTTTGACTTCATTTTCATCTCGATTCTTTTTCATGTCATGAATACGTTCGATTTGTTTTTGGCGCACAAGCGTATTGTCGATATCCAAAATATCAATCGGCTCTTCTTTTTCAAGACGGTATTTATTTACTCCAACAATCGTTTCGGCACGGGAATCGATCTTCGCTTGACGTTTTGCAGCCGCTTCCTCGATTTTCATCTTCGGAAGTCCTGTTTCAATTGCTTTCGCCATACCACCCAATTCTTCGATCTCTTCGATTAAAGCCCAAGCTTTTTCCGTCAATTCGTCGGTGAGCTTTTCGACATAATAAGAACCACCCCATGGGTCAATCGTCTTCGTCATATACGTTTCTTCTTGAAGGAATAATTGTGTATTTCGAGCAATTCTTGCCGAGAAATCTGTCGGCAAAGCAATGGCCTCGTCAAGTGCATTGGTATGCAATGATTGTGTATGCCCCATCGCTGCAGCATTCGCCTCAATCAATGTCCGTGTAACATTATTAAACGGATCCTGCTCTGTCAAACTCCATCCTGAAGTTTGTGAATGTGTTCGTAAAGCGAGTGATTTCGGGTTTGATGGGTTAAAGGATTGCATCATTTGTGCCCATATTTTACGCGCCGCGCGCATTTTGGCTATTTCCATAAAGTAATTCATGCCAATTGCCCAGAAGAAAGACAAGCGCGGGGCGAATGAATCGATATCGATTCCCGCTTTCAGACCAGTGCGGACATACTCTAACCCGTCCGCCAATGTATAAGCTAACTCGATATCCGCTGTGGCACCGGCTTCTTGCATATGGTAGCCCGAAATTGAAATGGAGTTGAATTTCGGCATATTCTTCGATGTATACTCAAAAATATCTGCAATTATACGCATCGACATTTCCGGTGGGAAGATATACGTGTTACGTACCATATATTCTTTCAAAATATCATTTTGAATCGTTCCGGAGAGCTTTTCAGTAGTAACGCCTTGTTCCTCTGCAGCAACGATATAAAACGCCATGATTGGAAGAACTGCACCATTCATCGTCATTGATACCGACATTTGATCGAGAGGGATCCCGTCAAAAAGTATCTTCATATCTTCTACAGAATCGATCGCGACACCAGCCTTACCAACATCTCCTGTTACCCTTGGATGATCGGAGTCATACCCGCGGTGTGTCGCAAGGTCAAATGCCACAGACAATCCTTTTTGTCCCATTGCCAAGTTTCGACGATAGAATGCATTACTTTCTTCAGCAGTTGAAAACCCTGCGTACTGCCTAACCGTCCATGGACGTGCTACATACATTGTTGGATAGGGTCCACGAGTATTCGGTGCGATACCCGGAAAATCCTCTAAATGAGAAACTCCATTAAAATCCTCATTTGAATAGCTCTTCTTTATTTCAATCCCTTCATTCGTCAGGAAAGGCTTTTCATTGTTGATCGAACGGTTTGAGATTTTCAACTTGCTAATATCGACTTTATTGAAATCCGGTTTCATCATTTCGCAGCCCCCTCTTGCCATGCATCAAAAATGGAATAGAGTTTTTCAATTTTGTTTTGACCATTGTAAATAATGCCGTTCAACCCTTTTTCAATCCACTTTTGCTCAGTCTCTTTATCGACTTTACCGGCAACATCCAATAAAAGGCCTTCAGGCATTTTTTCAAGGATTGACTCTACAATTCTACCGGAAAGTTCTTCGTCCGTAGTACAGACTATCGCATAATCAGGTTTCACTGTTTCCAACCATTCAATAGCCTGTTCAGCTGATTGGAATGAAGGACTCCATTCGCTTTTTATACCACCAGAAGCCAAGAATCCCGTAACGAAATCAGCACGTGGCTTGAAGTTTTTCAACTCTCCGAATGTCAGTAATACGGTTTTAGGTTGGTTTTCACTTGCTTTTTTCCGAAGATTCTCGAATGGTTTCGCCAATCGATTCAGTTGCTTATATGCATCGTTATCCGCAAAATTCGTAGTTCCAAGATCAGCATAGATATTTGTTCCGATCAGTGACTTTTTGTTAGTATTCACTTCTGATTGACGTTTTGATAAAAGTTCTTTCAATTCGTCCCTTTGAAGAAAGACGTGAATCCCACCATTTTTTTCAATCTCCAAGAACAATGCCCACGCCTTTTCAACAAGCTCATCTGTTAAGTCTTCGATGAAATACGATCCGCCTGCAGGGTCCAACACTTTTTCCACATGTGTTTCTTCCTTTAATACAAGTTGAATATTTTTTGCGTATCGTATCGAACTTTCATTTGGACCTGTCAAAATATCGTGTGGATGAACTGTAATTATGTCAGCCCCACCCAAAATTGATGCAAATGTTTCATTCCCCGCCCGCAGTAAATTCACGTAAGGGTCAAGTTTCGAGTAAGATCTTAAAGAAGTGACAGCCATTACAGGAATATGTGGTGCATCTTCTATTTCGTATGCGTTTGAAAAAGCTTTCCATAGTATGCGGAATGCCCGTAATTTAGCGATTTCCATGAAGAAATGCGTGTCAATTGCAAAACGGACGAAGAAATTATCTGCAAACGTTTGGAATGATTCCGCTGCTCCAGCAATTCGGGCAGCCTCAGAAAGGGCTATCGCAAGTTCAGTTACAGCATCGGCACCATCATGATGTACTTTCCAAAGATCCGCACCGTCCGTCCTTAATTTTTTATACCCGACCGGAATTACCCAATCCTTCAATTGAACGACACCCTGCACTGTCTCCCTATTTTCATGATGAACAAAATCAAAAGCTCTTAAAATAGGATCATCACTTGCGATGTTCATAAAAAACACCGGGTACTCCGATAGCAATGAAGCCAACTGCAGTAATTCTTCATCTCCCCAGTCAAATTGAAACATGCCATCGTAAACGATGGATTCATTTCCTTTTTCAAGTGAACTTTTTAGTTGGTTAATAAAAGATGATGCATCATCGGCAATAGTTTGTTGTGCAATTATCCAATCCGGACTATCTTTCATCGTTTGAATGATTTTGGTGTTTTTTGAGTTTGTTTTTTCATAGTAGAGAGGTTGTAGGTTGATGCCTTCCCAAGTTTCTGTTAATAAACTCTCATAAGGCTTTCCTTTTAGTGATTGTTCGGCAAGTACTTTCCACTGCCTGAAGTCTGCTTTTTCAAATGTTGTTTTTTTCATATTCTCAATTGTCAATGGAATTGCTCCTTTCGTTATTCATGAGGAGTCGTGTAAATTATATAGAATTTTTTCTTTTATGCCTAATTATAGTGTACCCGACATGTAATTTCATTGAAAGTCAGAACGACAAATTAGCCTTTTTCATACAAAAAACTGTCCCTCTTATAGAGAGACAGCTGAAATTCTATCAATAGACAGATGTGTTATCTGCGGTGATGTTTTCGAGTATTTCTTTTACGCGTGCAAGGAAACGACCAGCTACGAGTCCGTCCAATACACGGTGATCAAGTGATAGGCATAGGTTTACCATATCTCTAACAGCAATCATGCCGCCATTCATAACGACAGGACGTTTCACGATGGATTCGACCTGTAAGATAGCAGCTTGTGGATAATTGATAATTCCCATCGATTGGATAGATCCGAAAGATCCTGTGTTGTTTACAGTAAATGTACCGCCTAACATTTCATCGGATTTGAGTTTTCCTGAACGGACTTTTGAAGCCAATTCATTGATTTCCCTTCCGATTCCTTTGATCGTTTTTTCATCGGCATGTTTGATGACAGGTACATATAAAGCATCTTCCGTTGCGACTGCGATGGAAATATTAATGTCTTTCTTTTGGATGATTTTGTCCCCTGCCCACATCGAATTCATCATAGGGAATTCCTTCAACGCCTGTGATACTGCCTTCACGAAGAACGCGAAGTATGTCAGATTGAAGCCTTCTTTTTGTTTGAAATCGTTTTTCAAAGAATCTCGGTATTGGACGAGATTCGTGACATCGACTTCAATCATTGTCCAAGCATGAGGTGCTTCATGCTTAGAACGGAGCATATTCGTAGCAATAGCCCGGCGCACACCAGTGATTGGAATTTCGATATCTCCAGCCGCAGTAGGAATTGACTCAGCGACAGCCGGTTTAGATACAGGGCGTGCTTCCTGGACTGGAGCCGCCTGAACGACTTCAGCTACTTGTTCAGCTGCAACTGGTACTGCTGTTGGAATTTCACCACTGTCGATAATTGCTTGTAGGTCTTTACGGGTAATACGTCCTTCTTTTCCGGATCCTTGAACGAGAGAAAGATCGATATTGTTTTCTTGCGCCATTCTCATGACTGCTGGTGAGAAGCGAGCTGCCCCTGCACCGCGTTGAAGAGGTGAAGCCGGTTTTTGTGATCCAGCTGCCGGCATTTCGTTTGCAGGTTCTTCCTTTGCTGGAACCGCAACAGGTTGACTTTCTTGTTCAGCGTTTCCTTCTGCGCCGCCTTCTGTTTCAATTGTACAAACGACGACACCTACATCAACAGTTTCGCCTTCTTTTACGATAATTTCTTTAATTGTACCAGCGAATGATGAAGGGATTTCTGCAGTAACTTTATCCGTATTCACTTCTGCCAATGGATCGTATTTATTAACCGTATCGCCTATTTTCACAAGCCACTTTTCAATCGTTCCTTCTGTAACACTTTCACCAAGTTTGGGCATTTCGATTTTTTCAATTGCCACTTCGAAATCCTCCTTTCATATTAAAATTCTGCTAATTCACGCGCTGCTTTTTCAACTTTATCCGGGTTGACCATGAAGAACTTCTCCATTGTAGGAGCATATGGCATAGCCGGAACATCAGGTCCCGCAAGACGTTTGATAGGTGCATCAAGGTCAAATAGGCAGTTTTCTGCGATTATCGCTGAAACTTCACTCATTACGCTTCCTTCAAGGTTGTCTTCAGTAACTAACAATACTTTACCTGTTTTTGAAGCTGCTTCAATGATAGATTCTTTATCAAGTGGATAAATTGTACGTAAGTCTAAAATATGTGCAGAAATTCCATCTTCAGCAAGTCTTTCAGCTGCTTGCAATGCAAAATGTACACATAGTCCGTAAGTAATGATTGTAATATCATCACCCTCACGCTTCACATCGGCCTTTCCGATTGGCAAAACGTATTCCTCTTCAGGAACTTCGCCTTTGATCAATCGGTATGCACGCTTATGCTCAAAGAAAAGGACAGGATCATCATCCCTGATAGCAGCTTTCAATAGACCTTTAGCGTCGTAAGGAGTGGAAGGAATTACAATTTTCAATCCCGGTGTACTTGCAAACATGGACTCGACTGATTGGGAATGGTATAACGCACCATGAATTCCACCACCAAATGGCGCGCGGATAACAATCGGACAAGACCAATCATTGTTTGAACGGTAACGGATTTTCGCTGCTTCTGAAACAATCTGGTTCACTGCAGGCATGATGAAATCCGCGAATTGCATTTCTGCAATTGGACGCATTCCGTACATCGCTGCTCCGATTCCAACACCAGCAATTGCAGATTCAGCAAGTGGTGTATCAAGTGCACGGTATTCACCGAATTGGTCATAAAGGCCAGTTGTCGCTTTAAATACGCCACCCTTTCTACCAACGTCCTCTCCAAGTACGAAGACGTTTTCATCCCGTTCCATTTCTTCCTTCATCGCAAGTGTAATCGCGTCAATATATGAAAGTACAGCCATTATTGGTCTCCCCCTTCCTCTTTATAGACATGGCGAAGTGCATATTCCGGTTCAGCGTAAGGTGCTTTCTCCGCATAGTCAGTCGCCTCATTCACAATCGCCTTAATGCGATCGTCCATTTCTTTTTCAAGTGAATCATCCAAGACACCAACTTCTTTCAAATAAGCTGCGAATTTAGGAATTGGATCGTTTTTCCGTTCTGCCTCAAGTTCCTCAGCATCACGGTATAGACGATGGTCATCGTCTGATGAGTGCGCAGTCAAACGGTAACAAACTGCTTCAACAAGGCTTGGTCCTTCCCCACTACGTGCACGATCTGCAGCTTCCTTCACGACACGGTAGACTTCAAGTGGGTCTGTACCGTCAACCGTTACTCCAGGCATGCCGTATCCAACTGCACGATCTGAAACGTTCTCACAAGCAAGTTGCTTTTCAAGCGGTACTGAAATTGCATATTTATTATTTTCAACCATTATGACAGTCGGTAATTTATGAACTCCAGCAAAGTTCATCCCTTCGTGGAAGTCCCCTTGGTTGGATGAACCTTCTCCTAATGTGACAAATGTGATGAAGTCTTCATTTTTCATTTTAGCCGCAAGTGCAACTCCGACTGCATGCGGAAGTTGTGTTGTAACAGGGGAAGATCCTGTTAAGATGCGATTTTTACGTTGTCCGAAGTGACCTGGCATTTGACGACCGCCGGAGTTTGGATCTTCGGCTTTAGCGAATGCCGATAGCATTAGTTCTTTTGGTGTCATTCCGAAATGGAGGACGACACCCATGTCACGGTAGTATGGGGCAATCCAGTCTTTGTTCTTGTCAAGTGCGTATGCTGCTCCGGCTTGTGCGGCTTCTTGGCCTTGGCAGGAGATGACGAATGGAATTTTTCCGGCACGATTTAATAGCCACATGCGTTCGTCCAAACGTCTAGCCATTACCATTGTTTCGTAGATTTCTAGAACATTTTCGTTCGTCAATCCTAATTCTTCATGACGCGTTTTCGCCATTTTATGAATCCCCCTTCGTTTCGGTTGATATAATTGGAAATTAACAGTTGCTTTACGTTTCAGGCGGACGCTTTCCGCGGGCATGGCTTCAGCCTCCTCACTACGCTACGCTTCGTTGCGGGGTCTTCAGCTCATGCTATTCCCGCAGGAGTCGCCGCCTTCCACTTCAAGCAACGGAAATAATAAGGAACATAGAAATTTACATATGAATTGCTTTTCCATCGACTGCGAGTGATGCTTCGCCCATTACTTCGGAAAGGGATGGGTGCGGGTGGATGGTTGATGCTACTTCCCATGGAGTGGCGTCAAGGACCATCGCGAGGCCTGCTTCGGAAATTAAATCTGTTACGTGTGCTCCGATCATGTGGATCCCTAATAGGTCGTCGGTATCTTTGTCGGCGATTATTTTTACGAATCCGTCCGCGTTACCGTTAACGAGTGCTTTGCCGATTGCTGCGAATGGGAATTTACCGACCTTTACATTGAACCCTTGCTCTTTTGCTTGTGCTTCAGTCAACCCGACACTCGCCGCTTCAGGGCTTGAATAGATACAACGTGAAATGTTTGTATAATTGATAGGTTCCGGTGAAAGTCCAGCTATATGTTCAACTGCAGCGATCCCTTCGTGTGATGCTACATGTGCCAATTGAAGTCCGCCGATTGCATCGCCAATTGCATAGATATGGCTTTCTTTCGTTTGGAATGTCGATTTTGTTTGTATGTAGCCTTTGTCTAACTGGATTTCTGTGTTCTCGATACCGATTCCTTCTGTATTGGCCTGTCTTCCCACGGATACAAGCATTTTCTCAGCTGTAAACTCTTCCGTTTCACCAGCAATTTCAGCTGAAATGGTAACTGCTTCTTCTGTTTTCTTGAGTGTTTCAGGCAATACTTTTGCACCTGTGATTAAAGTGACTCCTCTTTTCGAAAGAAGCTTTTTCATTTCTTTTGAAATGTCTTCGTCTTCGGTCGGTATGATTCTGTCAGCATATTCAATCACCGTGACCTCAACTCCAAAGTCATTTAACATGGAAGCCCATTCGATACCGATGACTCCGCCGCCGACGATTAGCATCGACTTCGGTAATTCGGTCATTCTTAATGCACCGTCTGAAGAAAGTACTTGGATTTCATCTAGTTCAAGTCCCGGCAATGTTCGGGGTCTTGATCCGGTAGCTAAAATAAGGTTTTTTAAGATAAGCATTTCATTTTCTTCACCGTTATTCATTTCAACAGAAATGGTGCCAGGCATTGGAGAGAATATAGATGGCCCTAACATTCTGCCAAAACCTTCGTAGACATCTATTTTTCCTTTCTTCATCAAGGCAGTGACTCCTTTATGAAGCTGTTGGACGATTTCTTCTTTCCTTGCTTGTACTCGGGTAAAGTTCAGCGTAGCGCCGTCTGTGTCCACACCGAAATGTGCAGAATCCGTTTTAGCCATTTTGTATACTTCAGCGCTTTTCAGCAATGCTTTGCTTGGAATGCATCCTTTATGCAAGCAAGTTCCACCTAAAAGCTCCTTTTCAACTAAAGCTGTTTTAAGACCTAATTGTGCTGCGCGAATCGCTGCTACATATCCGCCCGTTCCGCCGCCTAAAATAACTACATCATATTCGACTGCCATCTGTTTATGGCCTCCTCTTTGCTATCCATCACGCGGGATAGGTTTTTGCTTTCTCCTCACCGTTCAAGACGCGTAAAGCACCTTCTGCAAGTGCTTGCAATTCATCTTCACCGGGATAGACGACTACATCTGCAATCCATTGCACCCTGGAGTTTATCATTTCTACGTATTGTTTCCCGTACGCAAGGCCACCGGTAAGAATTATGGCATCTACATTCCCTTCAAGGACAGTTGCGGCACTTCCAATTTCCTTTGCCACCTGATATGCCATTGCTTCATAGACAAGAGCTGCTTCTTCATCGCCTGCATCAATCCGTTTTTCTACAGTGACTGCATCATTTGTTCCAAGGTATCCGACGAGTCCGCCTTTGCCGACCAACTTGGACATGATTTCTGTTCTGAAATAAGTTCCTGAATAGCATAGATCGACTAAATCCCCAGTTGGAACAGTTCCCGCACGTTCCGGGCTAAATGGACCATCTCCGTGCAAGCCGTTATTGACATCGATCACTCTTCCAAAACGATGTGCGCCAACAGTTATACCTCCACCCATATGGGTGACAATAAGGCGCAGGTCTTCATAACGTTTGCCTATTTCTTTGGCATATCGTCTTGCAACCGCTTTTTGATTCAATGCGTGAAAAATCGATTTTCGATTGATTAAAGAAAATCCTGAAATACGGGCGAGCGGATGCATTTCATCAACGACTACTGGATCGACGATGAATGCCGGAATCTTAGTCGCACTAGCAATTTCGTCTGCTATGATGCCACCAAGATTTGATGCATGCTGTCCGGAATAGCCCTTTTTCAAGTCTTCGATCATTCTTGCATTCACAGTATATGTTCCGCCCGCAATCGGACGGAGAAGTCCACCTCGACCGCAAACTGCATGCAGTTCATCCAAGGCGACTCCTCCGCGTTCTAAAGATGCGATAATAGAATCTTTCCTGAAAACGTATTGATCGATGACTGAAGGATATTGTGCAAGTTCCTCTGCTGAATGTCTCAATGTGTCTTCAAATACAAGGTGCTCGTTATCGTACACACCGATTTTCGTTGATGTAGACCCTGGATTGATGACCAGGATTCTAAAGATATCTTTATGCACGAACATCCCTCCTACTCTTCCGAGATGCGCCGTTTGTTATTTTCTTCTTGAAAGAACGCTTTTTTCATTTTGCAAAAATTGGCTACGAGATTTTGCAACCCTTGCAATTCTTTCTTCTGCAAGACGGTCTGCGGCTACGTAAGTTGGGATATTATCACGTTTTGAAATCGCGAAGATTTGTTCAATCGTATCGTAAATTCCTGCAACTCGTTTCATCGCCCGTTCACGGTTATAGCCTGCAAGCTCATCAGCAACGTTGATAACACCGCCTGAGTTGATGACATAGTCTGGGGCGTAAACGATTCCCATTTCATGAATCATGTCGCCGTGTTCTGGATTTTTCAATTGATTGTTCGCAGAACCTGCGATTACTTTACATTTCAATTGTGGAATTGTTTCGTCATTGATGATCGCTCCAAGTGCACATGGTGCAAAAATATCCGCATCTTGTGAGTAGATCTCATCAGTTTCGACAGCAATTGCACCGAACGCATCAACAGCTCGTTGTACGGCCTCTTTGTTGATATCCGTTACGATCAATTTCGCGCCTTCTTCATGAAGATACTCACAAAGTGTATAGGCAACGTTTCCAACACCTTGTACTGCAATCGTTTTGCCTTCAAGGGAATCACTTCCGAATGCTTCTTTTGCTGCAGCTTTCATTCCTTTATAGACGCCGTATGCTGTAACTGGTGATGGATTTCCTGATGAACCGAATTCTGCGGAAACCCCTGTGACATAATCAGTTTCGAGGTGGATTAAATCCATATCTTCTTCAGTTGTACCAACATCTTCGGCAGTAATATATCTACCATTTAAACCTTCAATAAAACGGCCAAACGCACGGAACATTTCATCATTTTTATCCGTTTTTGGATTTCCGATAATAACTGTTTTTCCGCCTCCAAGATTCAATCCGGCTGCTGCGTTTTTATATGTCATACCTTTAGCAAGTCGTAGTGCATCTTCAATTGCTTCTTCTTCACTTGCGTATGTCCACATGCGAGTTCCACCTAATGCTGGTCCAAGTGTTGTGTCATGAATCGCGATGATTGCTTTAAGGCCGGATGTTTTATCCTGACAGATAACCAGTTGTTCATAATCGTGAGTTTCCATATATTTAAATAATTCCATGATGTATTTCCTCCTTGGGATAATCCGTTTTATTTTTTTGAAGTCTGTATGGCTAGCGCCAATGAATACAACTTTGTTTCTGCACTATCAGATCTCGAAGTGAGAACGATCGGCGCTCTTGCACCTTGTATAATTCCACCGACTTTTGCATTGGCGAAATACATAAGTGATTTATATAGAATATTTCCTGCTTCTATCGACGGCACGACAAGGATATCCGCCTTCCCAGCCGTTACACTTGTGATTCCTTTATGTTGGGCCGATTTGATAGACACAGCATTATCTAAAGCAAGCGGGCCGTCGATAATGCAGTCTTTAATTTGCCCTCTATGATTCATAACAACCAGGTTTGCCGCATCCGTCGTAGCTGCCATTACAGGATTGATAGTTTCAATCGCTGCGAGGGGTGCAACAATCGGTACATCAACTCCACAAGCTTTAGCAACTGCCACTGAATTTTGGATGATTTGTGCTTTCTCTTCAAGGTTAGGAGCAATATTCATTCCCGCATCCGTGACAAATAGCAAACGGTTGTATCCTTCAACTTCAAAGGCTGCTACATGGGAAAGCACCTTTCCCGTTCGCAAGCCGTATTCAGAGTTCAAAACAGCTTTTAAGACGATTGCTGTCGGTAAATTCCCCTTCATCAGAACTTGTGCTTCACCGCTTGAAACGAAACGGACAGCTTTCTCGGCTGCTTCCTGAATAGTATCGGCATGCACGATAGAAATATAAGGGTTGCTCCGAAGTTCGGGAAAGCGTTCCTTAATAAGTTGCTCTAATATTCGTTCATTATCAATGAGTATAAAGGAGGCAATCCCTTTCATCATAGCCATCTCCACAGCTTGAAGCACTTCCGGGTCCGCTGCACAGGCTACTGCGACTGTCCGTGAACCCGACGCAGCGGTTTTTTCAACAAGTGATTTTAGTGTCGTCATTTCAGCCCTCCTCCATCAGATCAGTTTGAATTTCTCTAGTTTGTAATATAAGGAGCGCAACGAAATACCAAGACGATTTGCTGTCAATGATTTATTTCCATTATGCTCTTCAAGAGCTTTTTCAAGGACGGATCGTTCGTAATCGTCCATAACTGATGCAAGTGTACTCTTCTCGGGAAGAATCTCTTCAGTCGTTTTTACTTCACTCGTAAATAGGGATCTTCTAATATCTTCTGCTTGAATTATCGAGGAACCAGGCCCTATGTAAATCATTGCTCGACTTAGGACATTTTCAAGCTCCCGAACGTTTCCTGGCCATTCATATTGCTGCAATTTATTCATTGCTTCGCCTGATATTTCACCGACATTCATGCCAAATTCCTGATTTAATTTCTTCAGTAATTGAGCTGCTATTTCAGGAATATCTGCCTTCCTAGTTCGCAAGGAGGGAATTTGTATCGTAATACGGTTTAATGCATAGTACAAATCGACATTGAATGAACCTTCATGAATCGCTTTTTCTAAATTTTTGGATGTTGCTGCAATGATGCGTACCGGATTGAATTTTAGATGTTCATTCATTTGGGTAGGTCTTTGTTTCAAGTGTTCCAATAACCTAGACTGAACGCTTAACGGCAAGTCAGTCACTTCGTCAAGGAAAATACTTCCACTCATTGCTTCATCAAATAATCCCAATTTGACAGGTATCGAAGGATTTTGTTCAATTTCCCCAAATAATTCCCTTTCAATGACGGAAGGGTCAATCGCGGTGCAGTTCACGCGAATGAATTTAGAGGATTTTCTATTGCTCTCACTATGAATTGCATTTGCAAAAAGCTCTTTTCCAGAGCCAGGTTCACCTCTTAATAAAACAGGTATATCCGATTTCGCTGCAATTTTCGCCTGGTCAATCGATAGACGTATATCTGCGGAACTCCCGTGTATATCAGAAAATGTAAAAGTCGACTCTAATTTTCGAATGATTTGCTTCGCCCAATCAAGCTCTTTCATCAGATTACGCATTTCTGTGATGTCATGGATGACACCGACACTGCCTTTCATCTGATTATTGACGATAATAGGCGCTACATTTACAATGACATCCCTATTATCTTCCCCTATTCGCATATTTACACCACGAATTGGTTTTTGTGTCTCCAACACTTTCATATGGATACTTTCACCCTCGTTTATATCGACGGTGGCAGGTTTTCCGATTACTTCATCTTCAGACAATCCGGTGATTCTTGTGTACGCCCGATTGACAAGAACGCCATTACCTTTTTCATCTACGACCGAAATTGCGTCATCACTTGATTGAATAATGGCTTCAAGCATCGTTTTTATAGATTTCAAGTCTGTAACTTCCTCAGCCAATTTAACGACTTCGGATACGTCTTTGAAAACCGCAAACGCACCAAATGTTTCCCCATCTGATGAAATTAGTGGATAACGTGAGCTGATTATTGTTAAGCCATTCGGAAGAACCAATTCGTTATTCAGTTCGGCTTTTTTAGTATCAAGAACTCTGACTAATTTACTGTCGGGAATGATCTCGAAAATCGATTTGCCAATTGTGTTGAAATCAGAAACTTCTAACATCCTGCAAGCGCTTTCATTTATGAAGTCGACAATTCCTTTTTGATCAATCCCAATCATACCTTCATCAATTGAATTGATTATCATACGCTGCCTATCCATTTCCGTTCGAATCCTTCGAAAGAATTGTTCATTTGTTTTCAACAAGTCAATTAAAAGAACACTTTGCAAGGATATTCATTCTCCTTCTATGCACCATGCAATCTTTTGCAAATCTATTTTCATCATACACGATTGCACTGTTCTTGACAATCTTTGTTGAGAAGGTAAAATAAAAATTGTTAAGGAGATTGATAATATGGCGCGTATGGCAGCTTTCATCGTTCTTTTGATACCTATTTTAATAACGGCCGGTGGGATTAAATTGATGCGTGATTCACTTTTCGGCATTCTGTTTAGCCCATTTCCGTTCATTTGGCTTCAATTTATAGTTGGTTTGTTAATGTTCGGTGCAGGCCTTGCATTTTTTGCTGGTTTTCTTTTACGTCGAGATCGCCGTAAAGGTAGGGTTCAGCAGAGATTCAAATAATAAGCTAATACTGTTGATTTACGCTACAGGCGGAGCAACTATAATC
Source organism: Sporosarcina sp. FSL W8-0480 (assembly GCF_037963765.1). GTDB lineage: Bacteria > Bacillota > Bacilli > Bacillales_A > Planococcaceae > Sporosarcina. Next base: position 2,302,257 of record NZ_CP150166.1, read on the forward strand.
AACAAAAAGTATTAACGAAACTAATAAGAAAAAAGGGACATCAGCAATTTGCGCTGTTGTCCCTTTTTCATCTTTTGAATCTACCTGGATAATCTGTTATCCAGCCGTTAATCGAGGGTGGCGGATTTTGGGTGATGTCTTCCTTACCCGTTACACCATACATCCTAAGAGTTTTTCCAGTATTTATTAGATTGCTCATATACGGTTCTGCCATTAGCCTCTTGTGGAAATGGAACCCATCCGCAAAACTGTATTTCCCCAAGTTATCCCAGTCCGTCGTTTTCTTTTTTACAAGCAAGGCAATTTCGAGTGATGGTTCCATCATTTTTGCTTTTTCAAGAATTCCAACATCAAAAGATGACAGATGTACATTGTTCAAAAGTAGAGCCATATCTAAGATGTCCCTAAGGTACTCAGGCCTTTCTGAAACGGTTTCCTTTAATTCGATATTCAATGCAAGATTATTCATACTGCAAAACGAGACTACTTCACTCAATGTAGGAATGTTATGTCCACAGAAATTCCGAAAAAACCTCCTGCCAACTTTAATACCATTCAATTCACTATAGGTGAAGGAAGAAACCGGTCTATTAATTCCAGCGAGCCTGCTTAGATCCTCATCATGAATAACTACAGGTATCCCATCGGCAGTAAGCTGCACATCCAATTCTAAGCCGTCTGCTCCTTGTCTCAGCGCTTCCTTGAATGCACTCATCGTATTTTCAAAACAATGCCCAGAGGCTCCTCTATGCGCGTAAACAAGCGGTTTGCAATGTGAAGGTTCAGTTGACACGTCCAAAACACCTTTCGAGTTTTTACTAGTATACTCCAATCCGACAAGAAACTCTCCAAAAATAATCAGGGGACCCAATTGAAAAGGACACAAGCTTCGGCCAGTGTCCGTCAATAATTTTTAATATGAGTTCAACTTGCTACATTTTCAAGTCTGATCTTATCTGCGATCATCGCGATGAATTCACTATTTGTTGGCTTACTTTTCAGATGATGTACTGTATAACCAAATATCTTGGAAATAGTATCGTAATTACCTCTGTTCCATGCCACTTCAATTGCATGTCGAATTGCCCTTTCCACTCGTGACGGGGTTGTTTTGTATCTTTCTGCAATGTCTGGATAAAGAACTTTTGTAACTGAGCCAAGTAGATCATTATCTGTATATACCATTTGAATGGCTTCCCGTAAAAAAGCGTACCCCTTAATATGTGCAGGAACGCCAATCTCTTTGATGATGGTCGTAATTGTTGTATCAAGTGCTCGCTGAGACAGGCCAGTGTTTTCAACCACTTCTTCTTTCGGTGCTTGCATAGTTGGTCTAACCGGCTTTTGCGTTCCAGAAACTTGGTGGATTTGTGTAATTAACCGATCGATTTCAAAAGGCTTTAACATGAAGTATGATGCACCAAGGCCTCCAGCTTGCGCCATGACATCTTCTTGACCAAATGCGGTTAGCATGATGATGTGCATATCCGACATTTCCGGATTCCCCTTAATCGTTTCCAATACTGCAATACCATCCAAATGAGGCATAATTATGTCAAGAAGCAACAAATCCGGCTTGTTTTCCTCAAGCATGGAAAGACAAACTTTGCCGTTATGTGCTGACCAAATCACTTCGAGATCGGGATGTTGTTTAAAATAGGCTGTCATCGTTTTAACAAGTTCTTTATTGTCATCCGCAATTGCAATTTTCACTTTCGTCATTCCATAATTCCCCCCATATTTTTCCATTGGTTACCCCTTTTACATTTTTCGCTTTTCGCAAACTTATGTATAGTAGAAATTCGACAAACGATTCAACATTCCTTTAAGAAAATTGAAAATGTGTCTAACGAATTACACTTTCCCTAAATTTCGACGAAGTGTGACACATAGCCACTACCAAAAAGGCCAATCCCTAAGGATTGACCTTTTCGCATGAAATTATTTGCCGTCGCCATCAAGCATTGTCACTAAGAATAAACCGGCACCTTTCTTTGGTTCATCCACAAACATATGCGTTATGGCACCAACAAACTTTCCGTTTTGTATAACAGGACTTCCACTCATTCCCTGCAGGATCCCACCCGTTGTTTCTAACAGGACAGGATCCGTTAGAACGAACTGAAATTGTTCCTCTTCAATTTGCGTTATTCGGATGGAGAATGTTTCGACTTCCGTCCCTTTTACGGTAGTAAAAATTTCCGCTGCCCCAGTCTTTAATTCCGTGGGCTGCATGATTTCAAGCGGCTCGGATAAAACCTTCTTATTGGCAGCATTCCAGTTGCCGAAAATTCCATACACGCCATTTGTTTTAATGGTGCCAAGGTAATCTTCACCATCAATAATGGAAGATATCTTATATCCCGGAGTTCCTGGTGTACTTTTCTTAATCTGCTCGATTTCTGAGAGGTAAATCGCACCTTTTTTGAATGATGGTGGTGATTTTAAGGAACTATCGACAATCTGATGGCCAAGGGCACCATATGTGCCGCTTTTCGGGTCAACATATGTTAAAGTTCCTGTTCCCTCTGTTCGGTCTTTAAGAAATGGGAGGAGACGTTTTACCGCATCCCTTTCCGCTACAATTTCAAGCGGTGTTCCTTTCCGATTGATATTCATGTGGATTTGATCCTTTTCTGCCTTGCCGACGACTTTTTCAAAATCCTTCAGATTAACGACAGGGATCCCATCCATTTTGCTAATGGAATCGCCCGCCTTCAACCAATAATCTTCCTGAACGAGTACGTCATTCGTTATATACACACCGGACAAATCCATCTGAATACCAATTGAATGTCCCATTGGAATGACTTGATCTCTTGAAGTTGCCGATACGATCTCGTGGAAAGGCAGAAATAACAAAAGCGTGGCAAACGAAACGGACAACAGTCGCCTACTCCATCCCATGGTTCACCTCCTCAGCTGAATGATACTATTGGTATGTCCGTTAAGGCGGAACTTATGAAAGGTTAAAACAAGAAAAAACGCATACATTAAGTATGCGTAATTAATCGTTTCCTATAATGTTTTTTATTGTTAAATATCAGTGAAATGTAGCTTTTCTTGTTTCAGCCATTGAAAGCAGCTCTTCAGCATGCTGTAAAGTTAACGACGTGATTTCGGCACCGGAAAGCATCCTTGATAATTCCTTTGTTCGCTCAATTTCAGATATTTCAGCGACTGCCGTTGTTGTCCGGTTATCCGTTACTTCTTTCTTAATAAGAAGATGATGGTCGGCCATTGCAGCTACTTGAGGAAGATGGGAAATGCAAAGCACTTGTGAATTTACTGCAACCATTGAAATTTTATCAGCGATTGCCTGTGCGACCCTTCCACTTACACCAGTATCTACCTCGTCAAAAATAATCGAAGTGATTCCTTGGTGTTTTGAAAAAATTGTTTTCAACGCCAACATAATCCGTGATAATTCACCGCCGGATGCAATTTTTACAAGCTGTTTTAAAGGCTCACCAAGATTTGTTGAAATTAGGAAAACGACATCATCAACACCGTTGCTATCAAATACATTTGCCGGTTTCCTTGTAACGGAAACCTTAAAATCGGATTTTTCCATATACAGCTCTTTTAATTGCTGCATAATCGCTTTTTCCAACTCAGTGGCAGCATGCTTTCTTATGATGGATAACTCGTTTGCTTCAATCTCCAAGTCCTTTTTTAACTGATCAAGCTTTTCTTGTTCTTGTACAATACGCGCATCCCGATTCAGCAACTGATCCAGCTCATCGGAAATCTTTTCCCGATAAATGAGGATATCTTCTATCGTTGTACCATATTTTCTTTTTAATGATAGAAGAAGGGCAAGACGGTCTTCGACAAAAGATAATCTCATAGGGTCGAATTCCATACTATCAATTATACTTTTAAGTTCATGAGATACATCCTGAAGGGAATAGAAACATGATGAAATGATCTCAGCATGTGAGGTAAGCTCTTTATCGATTGACGCTGCATCTTCAAGATCGCTCATAGCAGAACCAACCCAATCTAATGCATGATTATCCCCACCAATAGATTCAAACGCAGTGTTCAAACGTTCGAAAAGCCTATTAAAATGTTGGAGTTTCAGCTTTTCCTCTTCAAGTTCTTCCTCTTCACCAATTTGAAGTCCAGCCGCATCAATCTCTTTTAACTGGAAAGAATAAAGGTCAATACGCTGGGCAACCTGTTGTTCATTCTCATTTGCTGTTTCAAGTCTTCGCTTAAGTTTTACATATCGTTCATATATATCGTGATAATTTTTATGTGCTTCGAATAAGGGCTGGCCTGCAAATTGGTCTAACAGATGAATATGCCTTCTCTCATGCATGAGTTCCTGATTATCATGTTGACCATGAATATCGATTAACTGAGAACCTATTTCACGCAAACTTGCAATTGTCACAAGCTTGCCATTTACCCTGCAAGACGTCTTACCATTTGAATTGATATCGCGTCTCAGTATAATATTGCCATCCTCGAAATCTATGCCAAAGTCATTCAACTTTTCAAAAACAGGATGATTCTCTTCTTCGATTATGAACATGCCTTCCAGTTCAGCTTTATTTGCCCCATGGCGAATAAATTCCTGGGAACCCCTTCCTCCGACAAGTAACTGAACTGCATCTATGATTATTGACTTCCCAGCACCTGTTTCGCCCGTTAAAACAGTTAACCCTTCATCAAAAGAAACTTCAAGTTGTTCGATAATGGCGAAATTATGAATGGATAGTTCACTTAACATTCAAATACGAGCCTCCTTCCATGAAAATCAGGCTTATATTAACGCTAAAAGCCTTTCTTTCACTTCAATAGTCAGTGACTCATCCCTACAAATGATCATACAAGTATCATCCCCACAAATAGTACCAAGCATTTCTTCCCAACCTAAGTTATCGATAAGGGAACCGACAGCATGAGCATTTCCAGGCAAGGTTTTCAAAATGATAAAATGACTTGCGCTATCTACACTGACGAATGCGTCATTTAACATCCGTCCAAGTTTTTCTTCGGTATTGAACTTATTGACTGTTGGGATATTGTATTTGTACCGTCCATCTGGAAGAGGAACTTTAATAAGATGTAATTCCTTAATATCACGTGATACAGTCGCCTGTGTAACATCTACACCGGAACTTTTTAACTTATCGACAAGTTGGTCCTGGGTTTCCACTTCATAATTCGTGATAATCTCACGAATACGTAAATGCCGTTGTCCCTTATTCAATTCGATCACTCCATTGCTTATTTATCCCTATAAGTTACTGAAAGGCTTTATACGCCTCGTCGATCAATGATTCAAATTCAGGTTGAGCATAAGATGTAGCCGGTTCGCTTACTGATTTTAAATGAAAAAGGAATTCAATATTACCTTCTCCGCCAGTAACCGGCGAATATGAGATGCCTTGAAGTGAAAAACCATCCCGTAAGGAAGCGTCTGCAATTTTTTGCAGTACTTCCAAATGAACTGATTTTTCCCTGACAATGCCCTTTTTCCCTACCTTGTCCTTCCCCGCTTCAAATTGGGGTTTAACAAGGGCAACTACATCTCCGCCTTCGGTAAGAATTTGCTTTAATGGAGGTAGGATTAATGTCAGAGAGATGAAAGAAACATCAATCGTTGCAACTTCAGGAACGCCGTCTTTAAACTGTTCTGGAGTAGCATGCCTAAAGTTTGTTTTTTCCATAACTGTAACACGTTCATCACTTCTTATTTTCCAAGCAAGCTGATTGGTGCCTACATCTAATGCGTAACAATGCTTGGCTCCATTCTGTAGTGCGCAGTCGGTAAAACCGCCTGTGGATGATCCGATGTCCAATACGATTTTATCCTCTACAGTCATATCAAATACTTCCAATGCTTTTTCCAGTTTCAAACCGCCACGGCTCACATATTTCAAAACCGCCCCTTTTACAGTTAAAGGGGCGTCAATCTTAATCTTTTCTCCGGGTTTATCCAATCTTGTTTCAGCAGAAAATACGATTCCTGCCATTATCGAGCGTTTTGCCTGTTCCCTTGTTTCCACTAAACCTCTTTGAACAAGCAGAACATCTACGCGCTCCTTCTGTTGACCGTTTGTCATACAATTTCCCTCGCAACATTGGTCTTGGCAACTGCTTTTTCCATTGTTCTCACGACATTTTCGCAAGTCAAATCGATTTCTTCGAGCAATCTATCTACACTTCCATGTTCGATGTATTCGTCAGGTATGCCTAATCTGCTAATCGAAATATGTTCCATTGATACATCATGTGCATATTCAAGTACAGCGCTACCAAATCCGCCCGCCAATACAGCCTCTTCAACCGTGACTATTGGTTTCCCGTCCTTGAATATCTCATCAAGCATATCCGTATCAAGGGGCTTGATAAACCTTGCATTTACCACTTTTACATCTATGCCCTTTCGAGAAAGTGTTTCAGCCGCCTCGATAGCCATTGGAATTGTCGTTCCGAATGTCAAAATTGTCCCGTCAGTACCTTCACGAAGCACTTCCCATGTTCCGATTGGAATAGTTTTCAGCTTTTCGTCCATTACGACCCCAAGTCCATTGCCCCGCGGATAACGCATTGCTATCGGACCATCATCATAACTTAAAGCAGTCCTTACCATATGCTGACCTTCATTCTCATCTTTCGGCATCATAATGACAATGTTTGGCATATGTCGTAAAAATGCAATATCAAATACGCCTTGATGGGTTTCCCCGTCCGCTCCTACAAGTCCTGCACGATCAATTCCAATGAAAACATTTAGTTTTTGACGAGTTATATCATGTAAAACTTGGTCATACGCCCGTTGCAAGAAAGTCGAGTAGATTGCCAAAAACGGCTTCATTCCTTGAGTTGCAAGGCCCGCTGCCATTGTCGCGGCATGCTGTTCTGCGATACCAACATCGAAGAAGCGTTCCGGGAATTCAGCCGCGAACGATTCGAGTTTGGAACCAACAGGCATCGCTGGTGTGATTGCTGCCACACGCTTATCATCACGCGCAATCTTCCTGACTGTTTCTGAAACCAACCCACTCCAAGAAGGCGCGTTTGTCGCTGATTTTACAAAATCCCCTGTTTCAATTTTATATGGACCAGTTCCATGCCAAGTTCCAATCTTGTCGTTTTCCGCTGGTCTATATCCCTTACCTTTTTTAGTAATTACATGCAGGAGGACAGGGCCTTCCATTTTTTTAGCGTATTGGATATTTCGTTCCAAATCAGTAAAATCATGTCCGTCAATCGGACCAAGATACGTAAATCCAAGCTCCTCAAAAAACACTCCTGAAACGAGTAAATACTTCAAGCTATCCTTCACCCGTTCAGCAGCGGCTGCAACCTTCCCGCCAACAGCTGGAATCCTTTTTAGAATGTATTCCAATTCATCCTTGGCACTGTTATACTTTCCGGCGGTTCTCAGTTTTCCAAGTATAGCGTGAAGTGCACCTACGTTAGGAGCAATTGACATTTCATTGTCATTAAGAATTACGATCATATTCGTTTTAAGATGGCCAATATGATTTAATGCTTCTAAAGCCATACCGCCTGTCAACGCCCCATCTCCAATGACCGGTATGACATAGTTCGAGCCACCTACCATATCTCTTGCTGCTGCCATACCCATCGCTGCGGAAAGTGATGTTGAACTATGACCTGTTTCCCACACATCATGTGCACTTTCTGACATCTTCGGGAATCCGCATAATCCTTTATATTGGCGTAATGTATCAAATTGTCCCGCTCGGCCTGTTAAAATCTTATGCACGTATGCTTGATGACCAACGTCCCATATAATCTTGTCTTGTGGGCTATCAAACAGTTTATGCAATGCGATTGTCAATTCAACAACGCCCAAATTCGGTCCAATATGACCACCTGTTGTCGACAGGTTATGAATAAGGAATTTCCGGATTTCTTTTGCCAATTCCATCATTTGTTCTTTATCAAGTTTTTTTAAAAACGATGGATTCGCTATTTGAGTGAGGTCCACTACTATCACACACCTTCATAATTTGATTGCCACGTTTGCGTCAGTAATGTTTTCATTATATCAAGAAGGCTCTTTAATAGAAACTTTTTGGCGAAAATCTGCATAACAGGCTGTTTTTACTTTTAACGATTAAACATTTCTATGCACAATATAGTCAGCAAAATGTTTTAACATGGAGTTTTCCTTTTTTATAAAAGAAAGGCACTTTATTGCGTTTTGGTGATATTTTTCAAGTTGATGCTTAGCACCTTCAAGACCAAGGAGCGATGGATAAGTCGACTTTTCACTTGCCGCATCACTGTTTGCTGTTTTACCAAGTTGCTCGGTAGTTGAAGTGACGTCAAGAATATCATCTTGAATTTGGAAAGCCAGTCCTATATTTGTTGCATATTCCCGAAGTTGGACCAACTCCTCTTCATTTGCATCGGCAAGAATTGCACCGGCTTCAATACAGAATGATAATAATGCGCCCGTCTTATTTCGGTGCACTTCTTCAAGCTCATCAAGCGTCAAAGTTGAACTTTCGCCTTCCATATCAAGTATTTGGCCACCGACCATTCCATCAGCACCTGATGCATCGGCAAGAAGTGCAATTAGTTTAACAATCTTCTCAGGACTTGTATGTTGTAAAGACGCTAAAATCCCAAAAGCAACCGTTTGCAAAGCATCACCGGCAAGGACTGCAGTAGCTTCCCCATACACTTTGTGGTTCGTAGGTTTACCTCTTCTGAAATCATCATCATCCATGCATGGTAAGTCGTCATGGATGAGGGAATATGTATGAATAAGTTCTGCTGCACAAGCAACTTTCAAAGCATCTTCCGAAACAGTTTTTTCGAAATCAGTCAATACTGATAGGACAAGAAGTGGTCTTATTCGTTTTCCGCCCGCATTGACAGAGTATAGCATTGATTCTTTCAAATTTGTTGGGGAATTTTCAGATTGGATTAATCGATTCATCTCCGCATCAACAAGGGGTGTCTTTTCTGATATAAATTGCTGCAATTCATTATTCATCGGAATCTTGTCCTTTCGCCGGATTGAACGGGGTTGGTTTCCCTTCATTATCAATTATAGTAATTAGCTGTTCTTCTGCATCTTGCAATTTACCATGGCAATATGCAGATAGTTCCATTCCCCTTTTATAAAGTGTAATGGCGTCTTCCAAAGGGACATCCCCTGATTCCAACTTTTGAACGATGTCTTCCAATTTTGTCATCGCCTCTTCAAATCGGAGTGTTTCATTACTCATCTGACCCATCCTCCTTGTCATTGATTTTGATTGACTTGATGTCCGCTTCTACCGTCCCATCTTGCAGCCGGACTTGTACTGTTGAACCCTCTTCAAGGCTTTTTACGGAATTGATGACATTTCCTTCTTTATAAACAATCGAATAGCCGCGTTCCATCACGTCCAAAGGGTTTAGCGCCCTTAACATTCTAATGATGGAATTAAATTCATCATTGTTTTTACGCATATCGCTTTGAATCGAACGTGTCATTCTTTCTGTTAGGAAGTCAATATTTCTACCTTCCTCTTTTATTCGCTGCAACGGTGAATAAAATGAAAGCATTCCTTCCAAACGCTCATGCTTGAGCTTACGATTCTTAGTTATGTCATTTTTGCTTCTTAATAACCTATCGTCCAAGTTAGCCAATTTTTCAGTGAAAGGACGATAAAGTCTTTCAGGGAATTGTAAAGGATACGATTGCTGCGTTGTTGTCAATCTTTTTCTTTCTTGTTTAATTTGATGTGAAAACGACCTATAGATTGAGCGTTTACGATCCAATATCCTATCAAATAATTCTTCACGTGAAGGAACTGCAAGTTCAGCCGCTGCGGTTGGCGTAGGGGCCCTCATATCGGCAACAAAATCTGCAATTGTTGTATCCGTCTCATGACCAACTGCGCTAATGATCGGTATGCGACATGAAAAGATTGCCCTCGCTACTATTTCTTCATTAAAAGCCCATAAATCCTCTATCGAACCACCACCACGGCCGATTATTAGAACATCAATTGAACCATAAGACTCGGCTGAACTGATTGCTTCAACTATCGATGGCGCAGCTTGTGGACCTTGAACGACGGCAGGGAACAAACAGATTTCCGCCAAAGGATAACGGCGCGCTATGGTGGAGCAGATATCCCGAATCGCAGCTCCGGACTGTGCAGTAATGACACCGATTTTCCTTGGAAGTGAAGGTAATCTCTGTTTCCATCTTTCATCGAAAAGTCCTTCTTTTGCCAACTCTTTCTTCAGTTGTTCAAATGCAAGATAAAGAGCACCGACACCATCTGGTTGCATCGTTTGGACGTATAACTGATATTGGCCACTTGCTTCAAATACATTCACGTCTCCTGTTATAAGGACGTTCATCCCTTCTTCAGGTTTGAACTTTAGTGAATTTGCTGCAGAACGGAACATGGCAGATTGGATCCTGCTTTTATCATCCTTCAATGTAAAATAAATATGCCCACTTGGATGGATCTTAACATTGGATAATTCACCTTTCACAAAAACATTTCTAAGGTAAGGATCCGCCTCAAACTTCCGTTTTATGTATTTTGTTAATGTATAGACAGAGAGATAAGGATTTTCGGTCATCTTTTCACCTCCAAATTGCAGACGATATAAACGCTGTCTTTCATGCGAAAAACAGCGTCCAGACACCATTACTTATAAGTATTTTAACTGCTTTACATTCCTTCAAGCATGCAGATTGCTTTTCATCTTTTCACTTGCAAGCTCCGCGCTTTGGAGTGTATTTTTCAAAAGCATTGTAATTGTCATCGGACCTACTCCACCAGGTACAGGTGTAATAGCTGAAGCTACTTCTTTCGCTTTTTCAAAATCGACATCACCGCATAATTTACCATTCTCATCACGGTTCATACCGACGTCGATAACAACCGCACCATCTTTAATATGCTCGTCCGTTACGAACTTGGCACGACCGATGGCAACAATGAGAATATCCGCTTGTTTTGTATAGAACGAAAGATCCTTCGTTTTCGAATGGCAGTATGTGACCGTTGCATCTTTTTGAAGCAGCAATTGCCCCATCGGTTTGCCGACGATATTACTTCTACCGATAACGACAACATGTTTTCCTGCAATTTCAACACCAGTACGCTCAAGCATTTCCATTATTCCGTGTGGTGTACAAGGAAGGTACGCCACCTGGCCAATCATCATTTTACCTACATTTTGAGGATGGAAGCCATCTACATCCTTGCTAGGGTCTATCTTTTGAATGACTAAATCTTCATTGATATGTTCTGGTAAAGGCAATTGAACTAAAATCCCGTGTATGGAATCGTCTTGATTCAACTTTTCCACTTGTTCCAATAGCTCATTTTCAGAAACAGTCGCCGGTAATTTGATCACTTCGGATCTTATTCCGACCTCAATACTTGATTTCTCTTTATTACTTACGTATGTCTTTGAAGCGGGATTATCTCCAACGAGAATTACTGCGAGGCCCGGCGTTGTGTTAGATGATTTCAAGTTGCTGACACCTTGCTTAATTTCCTCCCTGAGTTCTTTTCCGATAGCTACACCATTGATCAATTGAGCAGTCATCTATTTCCCCTCCACATAAGTATGTTATTTTTCTTCAAATTTGGATAGGACGCCATTCACAAAACGGCCGGATTTCTCATCCCCAAATTGTTTACAAAGTTCAATCGCTTCATTCAGAACAACTCGATGTGGTACGTCTTCATTGTGAAGAAGTTCATAAACAGCCATTCTGAGGACTGTTCTTTCAATCTTCGGCAACCGATCAAGCGACCAATTTTCAAGTTTTTCTGCGAGTACCACATCTATTTCTTCACGGTATTGAGTAGTTCCTTTGACAAGGGATTCATAGAAAGGGTCAATCGGGCTTTCTGTGATATATGTTATTGCTTCCTCAATTGACATTTCTGTGTTATCTAACTGAAAAAGGGTTTGGACCGCTTTTTCACGAGCTTCTCTTCGTTTCATACATTTGTCTCCTTCGCCACTATATCTCTTGGGCACTATCATAGCATATTCGGTTGATGAAGATATAGCAGGACAAGTTGAAAAGCACCATCCGACGGACGATGCTTTTCTTCTTATTCGTTATCATCTGTTACATCAAAATCGATACCTGTTACATGGACATTTATTTCTTTCGTTTCAAGTGAGGTCATGTTGAGTACGGCGTGGCGGATCTGTTTTTGGATTTCGGTTGCTACTTCAGGTATTGGGTAGCCGTATTGGACGACGCAGTAGACGTCGACGATGAGTTTATCTTCTATCCAATCAATCTTGACACCTTTTCCATGAAACACTTTTCCGAACTTTTCTGCAACTCCTGTTGCGAAGTTGCCTTTTGTTGTTGCGACACCTTCTACTTCGTTTGTAGCGATGCCGATGATTACTTCGAGGACTTCAGGAGCTAACTGGACGCGTCCTAATACCGCGTCTCCATTTGAACTTTTTCCTGCAAATGAAGGATTTGTTTTATCAGCCATTCCACTTCTCCTCCTAATCTGTAAATCGGATTTCCGTTTCAGGCGGACGCGTTCCGGGGGGCGGGCGGTGAGCCTCCTCGGTCGCTACGCGACACTGCGGGGTCTCACCTGTCCCGCTAATCCCCCAGGAGTCGCCGCCTTCCACTTCAATCCTAAGATAAACCTTGAAATATAAAAATAATTACAAATCAATCCATTACGGAGTATTTCTCAAGGAATTTTGTGTCGAAGTCGCCGGATTTGAACACTTCGTTGTTCATTAGGTTGTAATGGAACGGGACGGTTGTTTCCACGCCTTCGATAATGAATTCGTCGAGTGCACGTTTCATCCTTGCTACCGCTTCTTCGCGTGTATCTGCATGGACGATGAGTTTTGCTACCATTGAATCATAGAATGGTGGGATTGAGTAGCCGTTATAAACAGCAGAGTCTACCCTTACCCCATATCCACCTGGAGGCATATACATTGTAACTTTACCAGGGGACGGCATGAAGTTTTTCGATGGGTTTTCAGCATTTATACGGCACTCAATCGACCATCCGTTGATTTTAATGTCTTTTTGACGGAATTCTAGTTTTTCACCTGCAGCAACTTTTAATTGTTGTTGGATTAAATCTATTCCAGTAATCATCTCAGTGACAGGATGTTCTACCTGGATACGTGTGTTCATTTCCATGAAGTAGAACTTTTGATTAATATGATCGAATATGAATTCAACTGTTCCTGCTCCACGGTAATTAACGGCTTTTGCAGCCTTTACAGCTGCGTCACCCATTTGCTCCCTGATTTTAGGAGTTAAGGCAGGTGACGGAGCTTCCTCTACAAGCTTCTGCATCCTTCTTTGGATTGAACAGTCACGTTCTCCCAGGTGGATCGTATTGCCGTACTTGTCTGCAAGAACTTGAACTTCAACGTGGCGGAAAATTTCTATATATTTTTCAAGGTATACTCCTGGATTACCGAATGCGGCGGCTGCTTCTTTTTGGGTGATTTTGATGCCTTTTACCAGCTCATCTTCATCCCTTGCAACACGGATCCCTTTTCCACCGCCACCTGCTGTTGCTTTTATGATGACTGGGAAGCCGATTTCCTTAGCTACTTTAAGTCCTTCGATTTCATCTTCAACAAGGCCATCGGACCCTGGTACAATTGGGACTCCGGCCTGCTTCATCGTTTCTCTTGCGACATCCTTCGTTCCCATTTTTGAGATTGCATCCGCTGTTGGGCCGATGAATTCAATATTCACTTCTTCGCAAAGTTCAGCGAAGCTTGCATTTTCAGCAAGGAAACCATATCCCGGGTGAATTCCATCACAGCCAGTCAATTTGGCCACGCTAATGATGTTGGAAAAGTTCAAGTAGCTGTCTTTAGAAAGTTTAGGGCCGATGCAATATGCCTCGTCTGCAAGCTCAACGTGCAGAGCTTCACGGTCGGCTTCCGAATAGACTGCCACAGTTTTAATGTCCATCTCTTTGCATGCGCGGATAATTCTTACCGCAATTTCCCCGCGGTTAGCGATTAATACTTTTTTCATTTCTATAACTCCCCTCAGTTTTGTTTGACAAGGAAGAGAGGTTGTCCGTATTCAACCAATTGACCGTCTTCCACAAGAATCTCCACGATTTCTCCGGAAACTTCAGCTTCGATTTCATTGAAGAGTTTCATCGCTTCTACGATACAAACGATTTTCTCTGGGCTAATCGTATCCCCTTTTTTAACATAAGGAGGTGCTTCCGGTGATGAAGACTGGTAGAATGTGCCGACCATCGGAGATGTGATTTTGTGCAAAGATGAATCATCTGCTTGAGCAGGTGTGTTCGATGTAGTCTCGTTGTTTGCAGTTTCAGCCTTATCTTGTCTCGGCTCCTCTTGTTTAACTTCTTGTACTACCGGTGCTGTTTGTTGTTGTTGTACAGATGCCACATTTTTTTGCTCCGTTTGAACATGTGCATTTGAATTACCTTTTTCTAATTTTATCTTAGTGCCTTCTGATTCAAATGTAAATTTCTCAATTGAGGATTGATCGATTAATTTAATGATTTCTCGGATTTCTTGAATTTTCAACATTGACAATTCTCCTGACTCTAATTTTTTCATTACTACTCCTATTTTAGACGTTTTTCGAACATATTGAAATAGATATAGTCGATTTGCTTCGAAAAAGAGTCAGGATAATAAGAAAAAGACCCTTTCAGGGCCTAGTCTAAGAATTATTCCATAAAGTCGACCTGGACAGTACGTGCATTTTCCCAGCTCGTCATTACGTATTGTGTAATTTCTGCTGCCATCTTCGCTGAATGTCCATCTTCTGCAATGACTGTAACATTTACTTTACCGTTATCCATCCGAACAAATGCATCAGGATAACCAAGGTTTCTTATTTGAATTTCCATCATTTCTTCTGCAGATGTTTGTTTGATGAGTTCATTTATTTCTTCATAAGCAGCTATTTTTTCTTCTGCTGACAAATCAGAGGATAACATTTGGTTAGTCAATTGCTCTTTCAGGCTGCTTCTTTCGTGCATCACTGCCATTCTCATTTCCTCAAAGCGCATTGAGTCCGCATACACAGGCTTAATTACTTCATCCGGCTTTGAATTAGTTACTACATCATTATCTCCGAAAATCGCCATTGCATCTAAGTCCATCGGTGCTTCCTTCTTTAAATAATAGATTGAGATTACCGCTACGAGACTTAGTAGAGTTAGAAACCAGACAGTTCGTTTATTCGCTTTCAACATGTATCCCCCTTTTATTCATTTCCTCGACGACAATCCGATGTTCTGGCAATTGGAGAACCGCCGACAAGATTTGTTTGATTTTGTTTTTCGTCATGGGATTGTCCGCACCTTCCGCAACGACGAGGATCCCTTGCAACGGGTTCTGTTTTTTAGACTTGGTGCCGGATACTGAAAAGTAATCTGTTAATGGGCTTGACTCATCTTTCGGTTCAGAGTGTGTGTAGATGAACACTTCCCCAATTCCTTCAATTTTCATCAACGCTTGTTCAAGTGCAGTAACCTCTCGACTCTCCTCCCCTTTCTTTTTCTCCCCTCCCATCGAACCAATTGTAGAATTGATGAAAATTATGAGGATCGCGAGTAGCGTTCCGATGAAGAGCATATGAAGTTTTCGTTTTGGTTTTTGCATATAATCACCATTTCATTCTTCGAGCCGGATATGGTTCGTGTCATCTATGTTGCATGATATGCTTGTTCAGAAGAGGCTATGACCAAAAATTGTAGTGATGGAATGAATGATCCAAATTCCTACAGCCATCTTCATCAAAGGTAGAAATTCGTCTTCAAGGTCCCCTGGCAAGACAAGTGACAAGATAGAACATAAAATGCAGATTAATAGTAATCCGCTTAAAAATGTTAGCAAGCCACTCCTCATTTCACTACAGTTATTAATTTGACAAGGATGACCGTAAATAACGCGGTATAGATGAAAGCGAATGCGACCAGGAAAGAGACCGCGCAAAGGACGAATAAAGTCCTCCCGATATCATCTAAAATTCCGGTGATGTCCTCATCCGCAAACGGTTCTATAAGTGCCGCCGTCCACCTATAGAGGAAGGCTGTAAGCAATGTCTTCAAAGTTGGCAGCAAGGCGACGGACCAGATTGTAATGATCAACCAAGCTCCGATAAACACACTTGCCCCCGACGAATATCGTCCAATCGCCCCAAGGCTATCCGTCATGAACGAACCAATGACTGGAATGTTTTGGCGGATCAGCTCCTTTATTGGTTGACTCGTAACACCTGTCAATGCCCATGAAATTGTCCCTCCTGCTGTGATAAATATTGAATATGCAGCAACCAACGCGGATACAACGCTGATAAGGGATGTCCGTAGCAAGTCCGCCATCTTCGTAAAAGGGATGGACGGGTTTATCCTTGAAAGGATGTCAAACAACATCGTTGCTGACAGTAAAGGAATCAGTATTTTATCCGCCAATATGACTGCGCCATTCGCGAATAACAGCATAGCTGGCTGGAAATTCAACATACTGAATGAACCTCCAGAAGCAATGATGCTTGCCGTCAATAATGGGTAGATTGAGATAAACATGGATGCAATTGTCTGTGTGATGTTTCGAATCATCTGAAAGTGCTCAAATGCGGGTTGTAGAACAACCGTAAGGACGATGAAAAAAAGGAATATTCTCGTCCATTTTCTGAACGATGGAAAAAGGAAATCCAATACCAATACCATAAATGAGGAAACAATTACGACGATAAAACTGGATAGTACAGTTCCGATTACGGATTCAAGCATAGCTATCATGGATTCTTCATCCGATCATTTAATAATAAATTTGGATAGTGATTCTATTAATGCTGATAATTGTGGTAGCCATAGAGATAAAATTACGATTTTAATAGCGAAATGAGCTACTTTTGCGATTGAATCGTACCCTGCATCTGATACATGTTTAACAATTATTTCCGAGAAATAGAATAATAGGACGCTTCCAATCAGTAACTTCGCATATGGACCTGGCATTGGGTCGAATAATTCCAAAAATGTTTTTCCGAAGGGTACTATGACAGTCACTCCGATGTACGACAGGAAGATGAAAAATATTGCTGCATAGATGATAGGTTGTAAGCTTTTGGTGACAAATGACACGGTTAGTAGAAGGAGATAAATGACAATCAGTTGAAAGAGTGTAACCATATTTAGAATGCCAATGATAGCCATTGAAAGAATTCAGCGATTTCCAAGAAGAAGATTCTTAGGAAGCGGATCATTTCAGCGGCGATGTAAATATAGGCTACGAAGAAAAGAAAGAATGAGAACTCCTTCTTACCGGTCTGTTCGAAGAAAACGTGTAAAAAACCAATGACTAATCCAATGCCGGCTATTCTCAGTAAATCAGTTAATTCCAATTCGGGTTCCCCCTTCATGTAACAACTTATGAAAGGGCGTGATGAAATATGATACGCATAAACGCAAAAACACTCCGCTTCCTAAATAGGAAACGAAGTGTTTTTTCGATTTATTATGCTCTTGATACGTATTCGCCTTCTTCAGTGTTGATGATCAGTTTGTCACCAGCGTTTACGAAGAATGGTACTTGGACGATTAGGCCTGTTTCGAGTGTTGCAGGTTTTGAGCCGCCGCTTGCTGTGTCACCTTTGATGCCTGGTTCAGTTTCGGTTACTTCAAGAGTTACCGTTGCTGGAAGCTCAACACCAAGAATTTCGCTTTTATAGGAAATGATATGAACTTCCATGTTTTCTCTTAAGTAATTCAACTCTTCTTCGATTTGTGCAGATGGCAATTCGATTTGCTCGTATGATTCATTATCCATGAAAACATGGTCGTCACCGTTCGCATATAGGTATTGCATGCGACGGTTGTCGATTTGAGCCTTTTCCACTTTTTCACCTGCACGGAATGTTTTTTCGTTCACGTTACCGGAACGCAGGTTACGTAGTTTG
Source organism: Sporosarcina sp. FSL W8-0480 (assembly GCF_037963765.1). GTDB lineage: Bacteria > Bacillota > Bacilli > Bacillales_A > Planococcaceae > Sporosarcina. The sequence goes on from NZ_CP150166.1 coordinate 2,320,195, forward strand.
GAGCGGACAAACGCTGCACCTTTTCCTGGCTTAACGTGTTGGAAATCAATGACGCGATAAATATCCCCGTCCACTTCGATGGTAAGACCTGTTTTAAATTCGTTTACTGAAATCATTCTGTTTCCTCCATTATGTTCGTTATAGGATGATTAATTCTTTTGGTGAATGTGTCAAACGGACATTTCCTTCTTCGGTGATAATGATATCATCCTCAATACGTACACCGCCAATACCTGGTAGGTAAATCCCTGGCTCAACAGTAACTGTCATATTCGGAACAAGTACTGTTTCCGAGCGGAATGATAATCCTGGCCCTTCGTGGACTTCAAGACCAATTCCGTGTCCAGTCGAGTGTCCGAAAGCGTCACCGTATCCTTTAGACTTAATGTAGTCTCTTGCTACCGCATCGGCTTCTATACCAGTCATACCCGGTTTGATCTGTTCTAAAGCCAATTGTTGTGCAACACGTGTCACTTCGTAGATTTCTTTCATTTTTTCGGACGGTTCACCAACTGCAACTGTTCGAGTAATGTCCGAAATATAGCCATTGTAAACAGCCCCGAAGTCTAAAGTGACCATGTCGCCGGACTCAATGACCTTGTCGGTTGCAACTCCGTGTGGCAATGCTCCCCGCTCACCTGAAGCAACAATCGTATCGAAAGAAGATGATGTAGCGCCTTGTTTTCTCATGAACATTTCAAGTTCGTTAGATACTTCAAGCTCTGTCACGCCTGATTTGATGAATGTGCAAATATGTGCAAATGCATCATCTGCAATTTTCGCTGCTTGTTTCAGAATTTCAAGCTCTTCAGCAGTTTTCACCATACGAAGCTCTTCGATGAGACCTGATACCGGTTTTAATTCCGCATCTACTTTGTCATTGTACGTTTCATACATGCCAAATGTAAGATTATCTTTTTCAAATCCAAGTGTGTTAACATTCATTTCTTTAACTTGCACAGCGACTTCTTCAATGAGTGTCTTTTCGTGTTTCACGATACGGAATCCTTGCACTTGCTTAGCCGCTTGTTCTGTATACCGAAAATCTGTGATGAACACAGCATCTTCAGCAGAAATGAGCGCCACCCCAGCACTGCCCGTAAATCCAGTAATATAACGCCGGTTATAAGGATTTGTTACCAATAATGCATCAATTCCATTGTTCTTCAGTGATTCACGTAATTTTGACAGTTTCATAGCTTTACCCCTTTTCTACGGAGAAGGAAAGCTTGGAGTGCAAGCTCATAACCGCTTGTGCCGAAACCGGATAACTGTCCGATGCACACTGGAGCGATTAAAGATGTATGTCTGAATGACTCCCGACTATGTATGTTTGAAATATGGATTTCGATAACCGGAATATCCACGGAGGCAATCGCGTCCCTTATTGCAATGCTTGTATGTGTATAAGCACCTGGATTGAAAATGATTCCGTCGAAACCAAGGTCATACACCTCGTGGATTTTATCAATTAACGCCCCTTCGCTGTTTGATTGATAAAAGAAAAGTTCTACGAGGCTCTCTGAAGCAATAGTTTGCAGTTTTTGTTCGACATCCAAGAGTGTCTCCGCTCCATAAATATCCGGTTCCCTTTTTCCAAGCCTATTTAAGTTCGGTCCATTCAGAACTAGCAGTTTCACCGCCGCACCATTCCTCTCACCATTATCTTTCCCATTTTATCATATCGCTACATTGTCGCAACCTATTTTTAGTTGTTATTTGAAGATTTTACCTCGTAAACAGCTGTACCTGTCACGAATATGCTGACAACCGCAATAATTGAAAAGAATGGAATTGAGATTGACTTGACGCCTGCCGATAAAGAGGTTGGTGAAAAGATTACCCATTCGATGGCAATTGCACAAATCACGCTTATTACAAATGCAGTTACGGCTGGGTGAATGCCTACTGTTAGTTTTGAGACTCCATAAAAAATAGCGAAAATGATTATTAGAATAACGAATAAAAATGTGTACTTAGGTGCTTCATTCTTAGTTCCGAATAGCAGAACTTTATCCGTCCACCCGACAGGCGACCATTTTATGAAATTGAAAAAATGCAAGAATTTTAAAGAAAATAATGTAAATAAAGCTGCAAAGAATGTAGTCCAAGCCATTGTTTTGCTCATAAGTTGTAATTCCTCCTTAAAAGAAGTGTCGGGAAAGTTTAGTTTTTTTAAACCTAAAAGGTGGAGTAATCATGCGATTTTTTGTACAATAATGAAATAAGATAGTCATTATCTCATTAAAGGATAAGGCTTTCCAATTAGGCTAAATCTTAATCTCGGTAATTATGTACATGTGTTTTTCAATCGAAAAAAGAAGGTGTTGGGATAATTATGACTAAAAAGCAACAGCCGCCAACATACGGTGGCCAAGCACTTATAGAAGGTGTCATGTTCGGTAGCAAGAACCATACAGTAACAGCAATTCGACGTAAAGATGATTCACTGGATTATTTTTACGTTCCAAAAGAACCGAAGCCCCTCCCTACGAAGCTTAAAAAAATTCCTTTTATAAGAGGAATTGTAGCGTTGGTCGAATCCGCGGGCATTGGATCCAGACATTTAACGTTCGCAAACGAACGTTATGATGTGATGCCTGGTGAAGAGGTTGTGGAGGAACAGGAGTCTTCAAAGTTAGCAATGGTATTAGGCGTAGCGGCAGTTGGTGTTCTATCATTCTTGTTCGGCAAGTTCGCCTTTACTTTAGTTCCTGTATTTTTGGCGCAAATGTTGGATTTTATAGCACCCGGTAAAACAGCACAAATCCTCTTGGAGAGCTTTTTCAAGCTTGCGCTGCTTTTGATCTACATTTCACTAATATCCATGACCCCTCTCATTAAACGGGTCTTCCAATATCACGGGGCCGAGCATAAGGTCATTAATGCGTATGAAAATGGATTATCGTTAACTGTGGAAAACGTACAGGCACAGTCGCGCTTGCATTACCGTTGTGGCAGCAGCTTTTTGTTATTCACCGTCATAGTAGGTATGTTCATCTATTTCCTTGTTCCAACAGATCCGTTCTGGCTGCGTATAGTGAATCGTATTTTATTAATTCCTGTCGTGCTTGGGGTTTCATTTGAAGTCTTGCAATTTACGAACAGCCTTCGTAACATTCCCGTATTGAAATACTTAGGCTATCCGGGATTATGGCTTCAGTTGTTGACGACAAAAGAACCTGAGGATAATCAAGTCGAGGTGGCAATCGCTTCGTTTAATAAGCTGCTTGAAATTGAAGAGCAAGGAATTGAAAATGTCGAGATTTTAAAGTCCACTAATGCTAAAGTGGAAGATTCTACAGTTCCTGTTAATTAATAAAAGGAAGTGTCCCGATTGTGGGCACTTCCTTTTTAATTTAGTACGTTGTTACTTCGTTTGCTTGCATAACACGATTCTTCATATCTTCCGACAACGGATCATCCCGGTTAGCAGCATTTTAGAAAGGACGATTTTTTACATTAATTCACTTTTTAGTTCCTTTAATTATAAACCACACTTCAACTGTGCATTACAGTTCGTACATGTATTACATCCACCCATTTCCTCAACGGTGCCTTGCCTACATACAGGGCATGTATCGCCCACTTCAGAGCCGATTGTGACATTAGTTGAACGTAAGTCCTGAACTGTATTGACGAGCACGACTTTACGTTGTTCTACAACTTCTTCTACGTAATCGGAGTCCATTTCGTTTTCTTCAGCTTTTAGCGTTAATACTTGAGAGTCACGGCTACCATCGACATACACAGTGCCGCCTTTCGCTCCGCCTTTATAAAGACGTTCATATACGCTTTCTACCTGCTCGACTGTATAGCCGCGCGGTGCGTTAACAGTCTTGGAGATTGAGCTGTCAATCCAACGCTGGATGATACACTGTACATCAGCATGTGCTTCCGGTGACAAGCTCATTGATGAAATGAACCAATGAGGAAGATTGTCCGGATCTGCTTCTGGATTACGCTCTAAATACTCTTCCACGATACCCGCTTTCACCTCGATGAATTTCCCAAGACGTCCGCTGCGGTAATAAGTAAAGGAGAAATAAGGTTCAAGTCCTGTAGAAACCCCAACCATTGTTCCAGTGGATCCAGTGGGTGCAACTGTCAATAAATGGGAGTTCCTGATACCATGTTCAAGAATTGCTTCACGGATATCTTCCGGCATTTTTTTCATGAAGCCTGTGTTGATATATGCTTCACGAAGCGCTTTTGTTTCCTCATCTGTCTTGCCAATAAGGAATGGGAAGCTACCTTTTTCTTTCGCAAGCTCGATTGATTCACGGTAAGCGGTTGTCGCTATAACTTCGAACACTTTGTCGACAAGTTCATTGCCTTCTTCTGAACCATACTCTTTTTCACAGTAGATCAGTAGATCGGCAAGTCCCATAACACCAAGTCCGACACGACGCTCACCAAGGGCTTGTACTTTATTTTCTTCAAGGAAATATGGTGTCGCATCGATTACGTTGTCCTGCATGCGAACTCCGACACGAACGGTTTCTTTCAATTTTTCGTAGTTTACTGTCTTTGTTTCTTTATCAGCGAATTCTGCAAGGTTTACAGCAGCTAAATTACACACACTGTAAGGAGCAAGTGGTTGCTCGCCACAAGGGTTTGTTGCTACGACTTGCTGGCCGTATGCTTTTGCATTCGTTTCGCTATTTGCATTATCGATAAAGAAAATTCCCGGTTCTGCCGAGTATGTCGCACAAATGTTGATAAGATCCCATAGTGCACGCGCTTTGATTGTCCGGTATACTCGGACTTCATGTCCTTGGCGCTCCCATTCGCGTACGTCTCCGACTTTATGCCATTCCTCATTGTAAATTGCCATTTCTTCAGGAGAATATTTTTCAACGGCTGGGAAACAAAGTTCGAAATCTGCGTCTTCTTCCACAGCTTTCATGAAGTCATCTGTCAATGTGACTGAAATGTTCGCACCAGTTAGGAACTCTGGATTGTTAACGGAATACGTTCCTCCGTCACGCAATTTCGTTTCAGCGTCTCTTAAGATCGCTTCGTTGAAACCACCCATACCAGGGATTGTCCGATAGTTAAGGATTCCTTGGTACATCGCTTCCTCTTGTGTGGTTAGCGGTTTGAATTTCAGTTTTTCATTTGCAAGTTTCTTAATCAATTCATCTTCTGTATTTTCAATAAGATAACGCAGAATCCTTGGATTTTGCATTTTCGAAATGATAAATTCATAAATGTCAGGGTGCCAGTCCGCCAACATGATCATTTGTGCTCCGCGTCTAGACCCACCTTGCTCAACAAGATGTGTCAATTTTGCTATATCATCGAGCCAAGATACTGACCCGGATGATTTACCATTAACGCCACGTGCCAATGTATTTCGTGGGCGTAATGTCGAACCATTTGTTCCAACACCGCCGCCACGACTCATGATTTCCATTACTTGCTTGCGGTGATCAGAAATGCCTTCGCGTGAATCCGCTACAAACGGCATTACATAACAGTTGAAAAACGTTACTTCTGTATCTGATCCAGCACCATATAACACACGTCCTGCCGGGATGAAGTTCATCTTCGATAATTGACCATAAAACTTGTCGAAAGATGCTTTACGTTGTTCTTCCGTCTTTTCTACAGATGATAGGCCCGTTGCATTCCGTTTAGCAATCTGTTCATAGAACACTTCAAGTGGTTTTTCAATCACGTCAATTGGTCTTGTAATAATACCGGTTTCAATGCTTTCGGGATTGTCGATTGCACTCCGGTATTCTTTTTCGATCCAAATATCCGCTGTTCGATTTTTTTCGTCAAGTGCTGTAATGTAACCAAGTCCCCTTGCCGGAAACTTCGGATCTTCCTTCACTGTCAAGACAACGAAATCACCAACTTTAAGTGTTTTCTTTTCGATATCCTTAAATGAATATCGGTCAATCATGACGAGTCGGGATACACCACTGTGCTCGATTTTCATATCTTCCGTAATTGGATGAACTTGCGGGAATTCGGCAATATCTGCATTCAACCGCGTCTTGTCCAGAATCGGTTCTTGATGCTTTGAAACAATTACCATTAACGCATCCTCCTTCTGGTATTTTTTATAGCAACACAACATGTTGTGTTGAATCTATTCCCTAATCTACTACATATTGAAACCTGCTGCAACGAAAACATTTCGACAATGGAAATGAAAAAGTTGATATCATGCAGTTCGCTTAGAAAAATAATCTAAAAGGTCCAGTCTATTTCTTCATTCATTATTTGAAGAAATCAATCATAAGGACTAAACTATCAGCTACTGAAAAACTAAGTTTAACAGCACCTATTTTTCAAAACAATATTTCTATATTACCATGAACTCTTCTTACGAATAAGTATTGATTTTTACAAACTTCGTCAAATGACGATTTTTACAGTATATCAATGTTTTATTTCCATTGAAGAAGTGTCAGTCATTCTATATAATAAAACTTATACATAGAAAGGGGAAAGCGGTTGTGAATAATTACTATGTTTTAGGTGCAGTTTTACTAATTTTGATCTTATATATTGTAATCACAATGCTGCGCTTACGAAAAGCTGTTAACAATTTAACGCAAGAGCAATTTATCGAAGGGTACCGTAAAGCCCAATTGATCGATGTGAGAGAACCGAAGGAGTATGAAGCGGGACATATTTTGGGTGCACGTAATATCCCTTATTCCCAATTCCGTCAGCGCTACAAAGAAATTCGTCCGGACAAGCCTGTTTACTTGTATGACCAAAACACAGGTAAAAGTTCACGTGCTGCATTATTCCTCAAAAAGAAAGATAAAAGCTACACTCAACTTTACCAACTTCAAGGCGGTTTTCGTACTTGGACAGGAAAGGTAAAAAGCAAGTAACCATTTACTTAACGAATAAATACTTTTACACCAAGTAAAGTTCTTCCTTAGGAGGAACTTTTTCTATAACAAAAAATGAATGGAGACCTTCATGGACAAACAACAATCCTTTACTTTATTACCGGTCGAGAAATTATTTAACGACTCTCATCCTCATTATGAAAACTATGCATTCATTATTCGAACAGTCATGGAACGCTTGAATGCGCGAAAAATGCAAGATTGGAAAATCATTCACGCTGAGGAGCTCATCTCACATGCGGAATCCGTTATTGATGAATTAATGAAAAAAGGTAAATTACAATACGAATCATTAGGTCATATATATGGCACACGTCCGTCAGGAAAAGTTGAAAAAACCGATTCAGACCGCGCTTTTGAATTAAGAGTTTCTGAAACGATTGAGAATCAGCTACTCTATTTCCCCGAATACGAAGTCGCCTTTGCACAATTTCTTTACTATGTTGACAGCGGGACTACTTGGCCGGATCATCATATATTTGCCCCTTCTGCTGAAAACGTTCTGCATTTCATCAAAGATGTTAACAGATTGCAGCGTGAACAGATGAAAACGACAATTACTTATTTGGTCGATACAGATAACGGTGTCGTGAAAAAGAGCTTTGCGCAGGACCATACGATTGAGCGAGATGATGTATTTCTTCAGGAGACGATCAAAAACGATATTTATCGTTCAGTGGATGAATTCTTCAAAAATGACGGGAACTTTTATAAAGAGTACGGACTCCCGTATAAACGCGGCATTCTTCTACACGGTGCACCAGGCAACGGCAAAACGACTCTTGTCCGCTCTATTACCGGTTCAACGTCAGCACCCGTCATCTACTGGCAGATTACGGAACATACGGGCAGTTACTCAGTCGAAGAGGTGTTCAATACCGTCGCAAGGATGGCGCCTGCAATTCTCGTCATTGAAGATATTGATTCAATGCCGGAGCATACACGGAGCACATTCCTGAATACATTGGACGGTGCACGGGTGCGTGATGGCCTTTTTATCATCGGGACAACCAATTATCCGGAAAAGATCGACCCAGCCCTTATCAATCGCGCTGGACGATTTGACAGCACGTACGAAATTCCTTCTCCAACCACTGAAGTAAGAAGGGCTTATTTAAAACAATTGGACATTAAGAACCTTTTCAATGATGAGCAGCTTGACGATATGGCAAGCCGAACAAGAGGGCTATCCGTTTCCCAATTAAATGAGCTTTACATGTCAATTGCGATAAGCTTCCACTACGATGGGAAGATTGTCTATCGGCGCAGGATTGAAGATCTTCAAAAACAGCATAAGAAGTCTACAAAAGGAGATTGGGACCAAAATGGTGGTTCCATCGGATTTTAAATAACGACGATGAACAAAAATAAGGAGAGCCCCGTCCCCGGGCCTCTCCTTTTATATTTCAGTTATTACGCATTTACAAGCTCTTCTTCTTTGATGTATCGCAATACCGGTTGACGAGCTGCCTTCGTTTCATCAAGACGGTTGATGACAGTCGTATGTGGAGCTTCCTGAACAACTTCTGGAGTCTCTTCAACTTCCTTCGCGATTTGAATCATTGCATCGATGAATGAATCAAGTGTTTCTTTGGATTCTGTCTCAGTCGGCTCGATCATCATCCCCTCTTCAACATTCAACGGGAAGTAGATTGTTGGTGGATGGAAACCGAAATCTAACAGTCGTTTTGCCATATCCAAAGTGCGGACACCCAATTTCTTTTGGCGACGGCCAGAAAGTACAAACTCATGCATACAATGTTGTGTATATGGCAAATCGAAATAAGGTTGCAATTTGCGCATCATATAGTTCGCGTTTAATACCGCATATTCCGTAACAGCCTTCAAACCATCTGGACCCATTGAACGGATATACGTGTACGCACGTAGATAGATGCCGAAGTTGCCGTAGAACGGCTTAACGCGTCCGATTGATTGTGGAAGATCATATTCGAATGTATATTTGTCGTCTCGCTTCACAAGTACTGGTTTCGGTAGGAATGGTGCTAATTCACTCGTTACGCCGACCGGGCCAGAACCTGGACCACCGCCCCCGTGAGGACCAGTGAAAGTCTTATGCAAGTTCAAGTGCACAGCATCGAAGCCCATATCTCCAGGGCGTACTTTTGCCATGATGGCATTTAGGTTGGCACCGTCATAGTACATCTTGCCGCCGACTCCATGTACGATTTCGGAAATTTCAAGAACATCTCTCTCGAAAAGGCCAAGTGTATTTGGATTCGTCAACATGAATGCCGCTGTATCTTGGTCAACCTTCGATTTCAGGTCTTCAATATCAACTAATCCGAATTCATTCGTCTTAATGGTAACAGTATCAAATCCAGCTACAGTCGCAGAAGCAGGGTTCGTTCCATGAGCGGAGTCCGGGACAAGAACCTTCGTACGGTTGCTTTCTCCATTCGCTTCATGGAATGCACGGATCATCATTAACGCAGTCCACTCACCATGTGCACCTGCCGCTGGTTGAAGTGTCACTTCATCCATACCTGTAATTTCAGATAGATGCTGTTGCAGGTCATACATCATTTCCATTGCACCTTGGACAGTTGACTCATCCTGTAACGGGTGGATGTTCGCGAATCCAGGGATACGTGCAACGAACTCATTGATTTTCGGGTTGTATTTCATTGTACAAGATCCAAGTGGATAGAAACCTGTGTCAACACCATGGTTACGGTTAGATAAAGCTGTGTAATGACGCATAATATCCAACTCGGAAACTTCAGGAAGGTCAGCTGATTCCTCCCTCAGAAATCCATTTGGCAAATGGCTGGACAAATCGATTTCCGGCACATCAAGTTCCGGAAGACTATATCCGATTCGACCTTCTTTCGTAATTTCAAAAATAAGCGGTTGATTATCTTTATGCATTGGAAGCCTCCATTTCCTGCACAAGTGCATCGATTTCTTCTTTTGTACGCTGTTCAGTGACCGCGATCAAACAATGGTTGGAAAGCTCAGGATATGTCAATCCAAGATCATATCCACCGATGAATCCTTTTTCAAGAAGCTTAGCGTTTATCTCTTTTACAGATTTGTTTACTTTAACAACAATTTCATTGAAATGTGCTCCGCGGAAAGCTACTTCAAAACCTGCTTTTTCAAATGCACTTTTCGCATAAGCTGTTTTCGCGATATTTTGGTAAGCAATTTCCTTCACACCAGCTTTACCTAAAGCAGTCATCGCAACAGAAGCTGCAAGAGCGTTCAATGCTTGGTTCGAACAGATATTGGATGTAGCCTTGTCACGACGGATATGCTGCTCCCTTGCTTGAAGCGTCAATACATAACCGCGTCTGCCTTCATCGTCAGTTGTCTCCCCAACTAATCGGCCAGGCATTTTTCTCATCAGCTTTTTAGTCGATGCGAAGTAACCACAGTGAGGTCCGCCGAATTGTTCAGCAATCCCGAATGGTTGAGCATCTCCTACAGTAATGTCTGCACCCAATTTTCCTGGTGGTGTCAATACACCAAGGGAAAGCGGGTTAGCGGAGACGACAAGTAATCCACCTTTGTCATGAACCATATCACCGATTTTTTTAATATCTTCCACTTGTCCAAAGAAGTTAGGATATTGTACAAGTACACCTGCTGTATTGTCATCTAATAACTCCTCAAGCTGAGCGATATCTGTCACACCGTCTTTATGCGGGACAGTCACTACTTCGATAAATTGTCCAGCAGCATAAGCCGCCACAACATCTCTTGATTCCGGATGCACAGTTTCAGAAACAAGGATCTTCTTACGGCGAGTATGACCCGCAGCCATAGTTCCTGCTTCCGCAAGTGCAGTTCCGCCGTCATACATGGAGGAGTTCGCAATATCCATGCCAGTCAATTCACAAATCATTGTTTGGTATTCGAAGATCGCCTGCAATTCACCTTGTGAAATTTCAGGCTGATACGGTGTATATGCTGTGTAAAATTCAGAACGGGAAATTACATGGTCTACGATGATCGGCTTGTAGTGATCATATACACCAGCTCCAAGGAATGATGCATATGTACGTGCATCAGCATTCTTAGCCGCAAGTTGAGCAAGTTCCTTCGTTAATGCGGATTCGGATTTTGCCTTCTTAATATTCAATTCACCTTTAAAACGGGCTTTTTCAGGAATATCTTCAAAAAGTTCATCAACGGTCGCTACGCCGATTGCTGACAGCATTTCTTCGCGATCTTTATCCGTCATAGGAATATAACGATGCTTGAGCTTCATGTCCACATATCTCCTCTTCATTCAATTATCGTTTATAAAATGGTGTTGCAATTAATACTGCTTTCAAGCGCTTGCTTCGAACTTCCACTTCTACTTCCGTTCCAACTGCTGTATGTTCGGTTGACAGGAGTGCGAAACCGATATTCTTTTTCAAAGTCGGGGACTGCGTACCAGTTGTAACTTCTCCGATCTCCTGATCGCCGACATACACCTTATAACCCGTACGTGGAATTCCTTTATCTATCATTTCAAGGCCAACAAGTTTTCTTGATACGCCTTCTTCTTTTTGTTTAGTCAATACTTCTTTGCCAATGAAATCTGCTTCCTTATTCACCTTCACAACAAAGCCTAAGCCTGCTTCAAGCGGGGAAATATCTTTCGATAACTCTTGGCCATAAAGAGGTAACCCTGCCTCAAAGCGGAGGGTATCACGTGCACCTAATCCAGCTGGGACAACGCCTTCCTCCTCCCCAGCTTTAAGGATGATCGGCCAAAGAGCAACAATGGATTCTGGAGATCCATAAATTTCAAAGCCGTCCTCACCTGTATAACCTGTACGGGAAATTAAGACATTGTGGCCAGAAACATCGACGTTCTCTTTAAAACGGAAGAATTTGATTTCATCTAAAGGTTCAGACGTCAATTTCTGCAAGATTCCTTGCGCTTTCGGTCCTTGTAGTGCAACTAAACCAAATTCGTCAGAACGGTCATCAATGACGACATCATCAGTTGCATGTTTCTTCATCCATTCGACGTCTTTTTCAATGTTTGAAGCATTTACGACCAATAAATAGTCATTGTCTTTTCTTTTATAGATTAATAGATCATCTACGGTCCCCCCGTTCTCATAGCACATTGCAGTGTACTGTGCTTGACCGTCCTTCAGTTTTGAAACATCATTCGTAACAAGCTTTTGCAAGAAATTTAGAGCCCCATCTCCGGATACGAAAACTTCACCCATATGCGATACATCAAATAGACCTGCTTTTGTTCTAACCGCTTCATGTTCAGCTTTGATGCTTGAAAATTGAACAGGCAATTCCCAACCACCGAAATCGATTGTTTTACCGCCATACTCCTTATAGCTATCAAAAAGCGCGGTACGTTTCAGTTTCAAAGTTTCTGTCACAGCCATATTCCCCCTTAGATAATTGATAAAAAAAGACAGAAGTCCCCTTAATAATAAGAGAACCTCTGTCCTTGTACCTGAAAGTTTGACCTTGCGGCTTTCCTCGTTGGTGGCCGATAGTTCCGGCGCTCTCCAGAGATGCGTCATGGATGGGTCTTTTTACCTGAGAGATTCATAACTTGAGTTATTTGCTCCTTCGGCGACGCCTGATGCGTGCTCTCCCCTATCCAATCATCCGCGATATGCTGTTAAGTGTAAGGTATCTGAAAAAATTCTGGCAACTTCATGCCCTTTCGCCTTATATCTTAACATTTCATAAGTGGAAGCGCAATCCTTTTTAATGTAACGGTTATTTAGCGAATATTATTCATATAAATTAATCAAACGTTCGTGTTTCACTTATTCAAATTATTATTCTACGCCAATTTACGTCCTATAACTACAAAATTCGTCTATAGCCACTAATTTTTCAAACGATCGATTTGAAACGCTATATACTGAGTAATCTCTTTCAATGTCCGTTCCGCCGTCTCGACTTTGATATGTGCACTTTTGAGATAGAATGGCATCCTTTCATTGAAAATAGACTCCAACTCACCTCGCGTTGAACGTTGAACAATTGGACGGTTGATGTCCGTGGAGATTCTACGCCAAATATCTCGGAAGTTAGCATTCAGATAAAAAACGAGCCCAGTCTTTCTCATAATGCTTCTGTTTTCCTCACGCATCGCTACTCCCCCGCCCGTGGCGATGATACAAAACTCATCATGAAAATTCCGTAAGAACTCAGTTTCCATTTCCCGGAAACTCTCTTCCCCATATGCTTCGAATATTTGAGGGATCGTCATTCCGGTTCGTCCGGAAATCTCAGCATCCATATCGTAAAAGGGGATATTTAACAAAGTGCTCAACCGTCTGCCGATTGCACTCTTTCCACTCCCCATAAATCCCACCAAGTAAACTTTCTTCATTTTTTTAACCGCCTTGCCCCATAATCTTTTTCGTTTCCTTTTCGTAATACGTTTCAATTGAATCGAATGTTCTGTATAAATTACTATGCCATGAAACGAGGGTAAAAAGAAAGAGGCTTACGATAAAAAGTAAAATAAGTGCCGCTATAAGGATTATGCCTTCCTCATTTTGAATACGAGCCAATTGCAAATCTCCTCTCCCGCACACTGCCGTCAAGCATCGTCACTTTCAAAAGCAATTCATAATCCTCCACTATAAAAGCCGTTTTAGCAACATTGGTAAAAAGCGGGATATACCCTTTCTCATGGGTCGTTTTCCGAATGACAGTTTCGACCTGTCCGACTTGAATCCTTCCCCTATCATTCGTAAATGAAATGCCTCGATTTCCGAGCGAAAGTGTTAGCTCATCAACTTCAAGTAATAATTCTTGAAGGTCAATTGCAAATAGCTCCCATTCGGTCGCAAAATAATCTTCCAATTGTCGCTCGATAGGTGCTTTCCAATAGAAAAAAAGAATGACAAATTGAAGAAAAATAGCAGCGATTACTAAATGAAAGATTGACTCTAAAAATGTAAACCCTTTTTCATCCTTTAAAAGTTTATGCACTTGTTAACTTCCGTTTCTATAGAGTTATACATGACGCAAATGGAATCACCGTTCACTGACCAAGAATATGAAACCCCTTTTATATGATTTACACCTGCACTTAAACCATATGATTTATGCAGAATAGCGCCATGGTACGCTGTTTCTGCTGCATGCATTGCCAGCCGCTTCATCTCGAGCCTCGCCGACATATGGGTATAAAAAGGAAACAACGTCCCGAAAATGACCATTACAATAGCAAGAGAAAGAATTGACTCTGGCCAAGAATAGCCGTTTTCATTGATCATAAATGAGCATCCTCCCATGTTGTAACTGCAAAGTTATCCGCTTATCTCCAGTTGAAGTGCGAATGATAAGCGTTCCCGGATTGATAATATGGCCATTCGGATGGAAGTCAACCTTTTTTAGCCGATCGCCAGCAACCCATCTCATGCCATCCGGAAAATCGATGGTTGAGTACGTAACAGGGTTCGGAGTGTGCAGGCTGTATGATCTCCCAGAGTTGGGAAAAGTAATGGAAGTGTGTACCTCATGAGCAATCGCATATGCTTGAGCATGATGGATTGTTGCTATAAACGTTTGAAGTGCCTCTTCCTCGCTTTGTTTTTGAATCCAACGGTCGCCAATCGGAATGATGACGACCGTAAGGATGAGTACGACACTAAGAACTAAAAGCATTTCAAGGAAAGTGTAGCCTGATTGGTTATTTTTCAATTTCCACCAGGTTTCTTAACTGGAACTACTTTTCCATTTTCGTCAATCATTATTTCTCTATCATCTGGACATTTTGCACCTTTGGGCAAGTAATCATCCCCGAGATCACTTAGTGATGTAGGGGTTTTATGTTTTTCCATTCTGTACGCCGCAATCTGGCCCTCCACCATTTGCATATAGGCTTCACAACCTTTTTCATCTATGGTCTTTGCATGTTTAGACACATTCGGTACAGCTATCAACACCAATACCGAAATTATCAACAACACAATCATCATCTCTATCAACGTGAATCCTTGCTCGCTTTTAATAAACTTCAATTTATCCTCCCCTTAAATTTTATCGAACATGCCATATACCGGTAATAGCAATGCCAAATAAGCGGATAAAATACATATGGCCAGTATTGTAAATAAAATCGGTTGCAACATTGATAGCCACTTTCCCATCTCTTCTTCAACCATCTCATTCAGTTTTTCACTATAGATAATAAGTTCTTTCGCAAGGTGTCCCGTATCGGAACCATGCTTCGCATATGCACCTAAGTCATCAAGAAGGCTGTTAGTCAAATGGATTGCTTGATCGAATGATTCGCCGTAAACGACATGTTTCTTAATCACGCCTGCCACTTCGCTCATGATGGGGTCCACTTCTTGTTCAACCAATACGTCAAGGGCATCCTGCATTGATAGCCCGGATTGCAATAGGCTTCCGATCTCACCCGCGAAATCCCGTGTGTTAAGTTTTGTAAAAAAACGCCCGATTATGGGAATCTTCAATAGAAAGCCGATTTTGGAAGATGGCAAAAGCTTCCGGTAGAATAGCGTCCCGACCACCGCCACTATAAACACCACTAAAACAGAAGCGATGATAACGTCAGGAATTTTGGAGACAATAATAGGTAGCATCTCAACGAATCCAGTCCCTGCTTCATTTCTTGATACGGATAATGCCTGCAAATTTGGCAGGAAGTAGTTTCGATAGCCTACAAGCAATATTGTCATGAAGAAAAAAAGGACTACTGGATAAAGAAGGAGACTTCTTAATTTTTTTCTTCTCTCATCGGTCCTTTTCAGCCGTTCGGCAATCCCCTTCAATGTTTCTGCCAATCGCCCATCTACTTCAGAAACAATAACCGGCAAAAGGACGCTTGGCGAAAATCCAAGCCTTTCGAGAATTGACGTAATCCCTTGTCCGCTTTTTAAATCAGACTCCACTTGACTCAGGAGGTCCGAATAATTTTTCGCATGATGAGGCAGTAACAAAATAAGACCATCATGAAATGTATAACCTTCCTGTAATAAAATCGATAGTCTTTCTAAAAAGGCAGAACGGTTATCAATACTTTGCGATATGCCAAAGAAAACCATGAACCCTTTCTTAGCCATATGTCTCTACACTTTGTCTGCCATATTTCTTTAAGAGCGATTCCATTTTCATCTCTCGTGGGATGGATACCTTTTCTCCCTTACTAATCGATTCGGCTATAGTGTCCAATAAATTCCCTTGGACGATTTCAAATACTACGCCTGCACTTCCATCGTTTTTCTGTATCAAGCGCTGCGCAGAGATGCAGACAATCGTCTGTCGCAGCTCTTCCGGTGTGATTCCGAAATCCATTAATCTGTAAAAGCAGCCTTCCGGATCCTTTGAATGGACCGTAGTCAACACAAGATGTCCTGTTAAAGCAGCCGCTACCGCGGTCTTCGCGGTTTCCGCATCTCTAATTTCACCAATCATAATAACATCAGGCGAATGCCTTAGAATTGCTTTCAAACCAGCCGCATACGTCATGCCGGATCTTTCATTCACTTCGATTTGCAGCAAATGGGCATGATTATTTTCTACCGGGTCTTCTAATGTGATGACATGCCTTTCCAAATGATTGACGCAATGTGCAGTTAGTGAGTAAATAGTTGTCGTTTTTCCACTGCCGGTTGGCCCAGTGATGATAATTAGCCCTTGCTGTTCCTGGATAGCATAACGAAATTTTTGTTCCCAAATTGGGTCGATGCATAATTTTTCAAGGGGCAAAATTCTATCATGCCTTTGCAATCGTATGACGACGCTTTCTTTCATATGGATGGATGGAATCGTTGAAACGCGAAACGAGTAATTTTTATCATGTACTTTTTTATGAAATGAGCCACTTTGAGGTTTACGTTTATCGCTAATATCTAATGATGAAAGGAATTTGTAAAAGGAGATCATACGGGTGGCCAACTGTGGGGGATATGTGCCAGCCCGCTCTAATTTCGAATTCTTTTTGAAACGCACATCATAACCTTCACGCATCGGAACAAGATGGATATCGGTCGCATCATTGAATACTGCACGTTCCAAAAGTTCAAGGCATTTTATTTCAATGAGGTTAGTACGCATTTCCATTGAACACCCCTCTTTCGAATGTAGGGGCGAAAGACCGCTTTTCACCTTATCGTGAGTATACGATGAAATGTTTTATAAAGGAATAGCTTGACGCAAACTCGAAGTTTATATGCCGTTTTCGGGCCTTTAGAAATTTTAAACCGCATTTTCCATAGCAAATTTAAATTTCACTATCTTTCCAAACAACTCCAATCCATCCATTTGTCACAATGTTGACTTGTTAAGAGTTTACTTTTCAAGTTACTATCCATTATAATGAATAGGAGATCTTTGAACTGTTTCATGTTAAGGAGGGGCGCACTTATGGATAATATGTTCAAGCTATGCGGTTTTTGGACGGGTATTTTCGCTGTTATGTTTTTCGTCGGTGGAATGATGCCAGCAACCGTTATATTCGTAGCCAGCACTATTTTCTTCCTGTTGCTTGGATATTTGAACCTTACAGAGCGTATGTATATGTACATGTTCGGAGCTTACCTAATGATTTTCATGGTAGGATTCAGCTACTACTCAACATTCATTCATGTACAAGGCGGTCATTAATCAAGAGTTGTTGATCGTCCAAAAAAAACAGCCATTTGGCTGTTCAGACTGTAGACAAACACCATGAATTTGGGTGTTTGCCTACAGTCTTTTTTCTGAGATAAAGCTAACAGTGTTGATTTCCGCTGCGAGCGGACGCTTTCCGCGGGCACGGCTTCAGCCGCTTCCCTCGCTGCGCTCAGTCCAGGGTCTTCAGCTCGCGCTGTTCCCGCAGGAGTCGCCGCTCTCCGCTCCAATCAACGGAGCTCCCTACTAACCAAATGAGGTGATGGATATGATGACGAAGAATCAAATTAATGAACGTGAACAGTTGGAGATGCTAACCATTGAGCAGTTGGTTCCTCACGACCATATTGTGCGAAAACTGGATGCGGCCCTTGATTTTTCCTTCATCTATACAAAAACCCAGCCATTGCCAACTTCCTTTTAGAGAATCAGATACTTCCTGCACTTCCGCACAAACGACCAATGACGAAGGAAGGCTTTTTCAGAAAACACGAGTATGTCCATGACGAGCATTACGACTGCTATCTCTGTCCCGAAGGACAGGTGCTAACCTACCGAACAACTACGAAGAAAGAATACAGCCAGTATGCATCGACTCCTTCCATATGTGAAGCATGTCCAGTGATTAGCCAATATACTGCGAATAAGAATCACCAAAAGATGATTCTACGTCATATCTGGCAAGATTATTTGGATGTAGCTGAAGATTTGCGTCACAATCATGAAATTAAAGAAATATATGGAACGCGCAAAGAGACAATTGAACGTGTCTTTGCCGATGCCAAAGAAAAGCATGGCATGCGATGGACAACCCTAAGGGGACTTAAAAAATTGTCCATGCAGGCGATGCTAACTTTTGCTGCCATAAATTTGAAGAAGCTGGCCAGTTGTACATGGAAAGCTCCGATTGTGGAGGCTGAAATGATGCCCCTGTCTTAAAGGATCTCCAGTTGATTGGAGTGCAGGGCGGCGACTCCTGGGGGATCAGCGCAGCGTGAAGACCCCGCAGGAAAAGCCGTTACGAAGAACGGCTTTTGCGACCAAAAGCGAAGCGTTGGGAGCACATCCGAGGAGGCTGAGGGCAAGCCCCCCGGAAAGCGTCCGCCCGGAACGGAAATCAACGTTATTTCAGCTACTAATAGTTAAAATGTAGAAAAGGGTTGGAAATCTATGAATTCCAACCCTTTTGTCTACAGTCTGAAACAGCCAAATAGCTGTTTTTTTATTTCAGAAACGGATTCGATACTTTTTCATCACCTACGGTTGTCGCCAGGCCATGCCCTGGATATACTTTGAAGTTATCAGGCAATGACAAAAGCTTTCCTTGGATTGAATTGAGCAATGTATTTGTATCTCCATTGGGCAGATCCGTTCGCCCTATACTTTGTTTGAATAGTGTATCTCCAACGACAGCGAATTGTGCATCTGTAAAAACAAATGACACACTGCCGGGTGAATGTCCTGGTGTATGTCGGACTTCAAATTGAAACGGTCCTATTTTTAATGGGCCATCCTGTAAAAAGTGATCGGCCGCCTTATTTGCAACGAGTGGCAACCCAGGATACCTTGACGAACCGTTCAGATCCGGATTCATCAGCCAATATTGTTCTTCCCGATGTATATAGACCGGAATGGAGTAATGATTTCTAACTTCATCTACCGCTCCAATATGATCAAAATGTGCATGCGTCAAAAGAATAGCTAAAGGTTTACCATTCCTAGTTTCGATTTTTTCGATAATCTTGCTTCCCTCTTCTCCGGGATCCACAACCAAGCATTGTCCTTCACTGTCTTCAATAATATAGCAGTTCGTTTGAATCGGCCCTAATGGATATGTACGTATTTTTAACATCTTACCAACCTCCTTTAAGTAATAATAATGAAGATGGATACCGTTTTCAAACAAACGTCACTTATATGCCTCGACAAAGTCCTTATTAACCAGTACAATAAGAGAGGAATATTGCTAAATCGGCATTCATTTTTTCTCTATTTGAAAGGAGTGTCTTCATAATGAACGCAAGTTTAATTTTAATGGTAATCTTCGGCTTGGTGGCGATTCTTTCCGTTGTCGGAACTGTACAAGGTTTTAAAGAGCGCAATATCCTAAGCATCGTGTTCAATTTAGCGGCTGCTGTTATCTTTGGCGGTTTCACAATTGCAACAGTAGTTTTCGGAGGATACCCGGCAACTCTACATTAATTCAAATTGGTAAAAAACATCCCCTGCACTTGGTTGCAGAGGATGTTTTTTATTTGTCAAATTCTATCCAATTCAATCTTTCGCCAGATTCAACATCTATTACTTCTTCAAAAGTGTAGCCATTTAAACACCTTTTACCGGTTGGAGAACATGCGAGCGAGTCTGCATCCAATCCTTCGATAATAATTTTCGAATTGCCGACTTCTTGAAGATATAAATTAAACTGTGAACTAAGCTCATCTAACTGCCCGCTTTTTGAAGCTGCTTTATACAGAAAACTTTCTCCATTAATCCATTCAACTTCAGGAACAACCCATTCCGAATAATTGCTGACTGGTGGCATTATCCAATTTGCTAACATAGTTCCATCACCATCGCGTAATGAATATGTGAAATTATCAGATTCAAGGGACTGGACTATCAGTAGCTTATTTTCATACGTATCAAAGTAAATGACATTTCCTGCAGTTAGAGTTTCCGTCTCCCCTGTTGCACTATTTAAAATCTGTACCTCTCCGCCATCAAGGGGATGTTCCGAAAAGAGCATATTGGCAATTCGATTATCATCTATCCATTTTGGAAACGGATCATCCATCTCGATAACCGAAAGTCCTTCTGTATGTCCATTAAATACGAAGAGATCAAAAGACCAATCTTCATGAAAAGCCGTAAATAATATTTTCTCCGGGTCCAAATCATTCCATTCAATCGCCAATTCTGTTGAAGTGATTTCAACTTGATGTTGAACGACCCCGTCCATTGAAACCACTTTAACAACCGCAAGATCCGATTGGTCACTCGTATGTACAAGCAAATAATCCAATGAAGGATGAACGATAATATCCGTTATGAAAGACTCATCTTCATAAACAAGATTCGATTCCCCAGTTTTTAGGTTAAACGATTTAACTTGATAAACCCCATTTCTCATTTCCACGTAAAGGATTTCAGAATCTGTTAGCCAGTCTGCAACAAAGTGAAACGAAGAGGGATCCGCTTTGAAAATGCGAAGTGAATTATTGTTTTCATCAACTATTTCTTCAATTGGTTCATCGATTGGATCATTAATCGGTTCACTTGGTTTTCCAAGTCCCTGTTGTTCAACTTTTTCCTTTTTAGTTGTACAACCCGTCAAAGCGATTAACACCAATAGAAGCAAGATTATTAGTCTTTTCAATACGTCCCCTCCCCTCCGTCCTTATATCCTTATAAAAAAACTGCACGGGAAACGAACCCGTGCAGAACTTAGTCTTAGTCGTTTTAATGCATCTTTGTCTTCGACTTTTCCTGGTCACCATCTGTGAATCTGAGTAAGTCTCCATTGATGATTAAATCGGAATAGTCAAGTTCAGTTGTGGCGCGTTCAACGTAAGGCTCACAAGCTCCATAATCTGTTTCTTCTCCTGTAGAGATATCATAACACACTTCATGAGCGAAAATATTGTTTTCCGTCACCAATCGTCCGTCCCTGAAAATGATAAAAGGTTCATGATCTGGAGAGAAAACGTCGGCACCCATTTGCATATCTTCTTTGGTGTCAATTCCTAACAAATGCAAGATTGTTGGTCTTAAATCCATTTGGCCTGATAACTCATCCATCGTTTTACCTTTACCGTATCCAGGTATATGGACGAACATTGGAACTTTTTGCAATTCAACATTATCAAAAGGCGTAATTTCTTTATCCAAATACATACCCATTGCCTTATTATGATTTTCCGAGATACCATAATGATCCCCATACATCACAATAATAGAGTTATCGTACAAACCGCTTTTCTTCAAGTCATCAAAGAATATCTTTAACGCTTCATCCATATAGCGGACTGATTGGAAATACTTGTTTAACGTTTTCGAATTTGAATCATACTGCGGAATCAGCATATCCTCTTCATCCAAATCGAAAGGATGGTGATTCGTTAATGTGATTAAACGAGTTGCAAACGGTTGTGGCATTTCTTTCATCAATTCCACGGATTGCTCTAAAAACGGGATGTCCTTCATACCCCAGTTTACCGCTTCGCCTTCACCGATTTCATAGCTTTCTACGTCATAGAACTTCTGGGTGCCAAGTGCTTGGTACATAATATCCCTGTTCCAGAAGCTACGGTTATTGGCATGCATGACACTTGTAAAATACCCATTGTCACCAAGCTTTTCAGATAATGAGTTAAACGTGTTTCCGCTGTTTGTAAAGAAAACAGCGCCTCCATTTCTTCCATATAAAGAGTTTTCCAATATGAATTCGGAGTCGGAAGTTTTACCAAGTCCTGTTTGGTGATAAAAGTTATTAAAATAGAATGTATCTTTGTCTTTTGTCAAGCTATTTAGGAATGGTGTGATTTCATGCTCATACATCTTATTATTAATAACAAAGTTTTGAAGCGATTCCATAGACACAATGATCAAGTTACGACCTTCTGCCGCACCAAACATTTTGGGATTTGGTTCTGCATAATTTGCATTAATATAGTTTGCGACCTCGGTCAACTCACTACCATCCGCCAAAGCACGTTGTGCATGTGTTTTCGATTGAATGAACAAATCATAGATATGATAGTTGTACGTACCGATATTTTTCACAAGGAGTTCCCTGTCGAAACTTCTTGTTAAAAGTTGAGGTCTTTGAGCCTCAGATAACGCTAAATTCACCATCAAAATTGTAGCAGCTACAACAAAATAAAGCTTACGGCCAATATTACGGCGCCTTAAAGCACTTTCCCTCTGAGGGATGAATTTGATAGCTAATGCAATGATAATTACATCTGTAAAAAAGAAGATGTCTGTTAAATGCATGTTCGCAGTTGCCGAGGAAGAGAGATCCCCGAAATTATTTGTTTGGAACAATAACGGTAATGTGATGAAATCACTGAAAAACCTATAGAACACCGCATTACTGAACATAATAATAGATGTTATTAAGCTAATTGAAAATATATAGATATTTTTACGTTTCGTACTCTTTATGAATAGCGCGAGGCCATACAGGAATAATAGAAAACTTAATGGATTAATGAACAATATTAGTTCCTGTATCATATTATCAATTTTCATATTGAAGCTAGTAATGTAGCCTATATATGTTGTGAGCCATGTAGCGACAATTGCAATGCCGAGTACGGAATGTTTGGGCCACGTTACTTTTTTCATACTTTATCTTCCTTTCACTCTTGAAGCTTTTTGTAATTTCACCCTATCAATTGTACATGCACTACATATTATAGACGGATAAGAGGAGAAAAAGTTGCAGATTATCTTTTAAAAAATCCTTCTAAATAGTCTTAAAAGTAAACTTAACGTATTAGATTTATTTCTTTTTTCAATATGAGCTGTGCCCGTAAGTAATCCTCTTTAAGGATTAATCCGTTGTCAAATAACTCTTTCACCTCGGACATCATAAGCTCAATATCTGTTTTTCGTTCTCCAGTATATATGAAAATCCCGAAACGTTTAAGGAGTTGCAGTACATCAAAGTATTCTTTCAACTCTTTCATTTTCTTTCACGTATCATTCGACATTGAATGATCCCATTTTCGGTAATAATCTTATTGACTGGAATATCATGTTCTTCAACAGGAATATCATAGGCAGTTTGGACTTCAAATGCGAGAGATAAACGTTCCCCTTCATAATCGGTCAAGTAACGATCGTAATATCCACCGCCAAAGCCAATTCGATATCCTTCATCCGAATAGACGACACCTGGTACGATTTGCAGGTCGATAGCCGCTTTGGCGACCGATTCAGTTTTCCCGATTGCAGGTTCTTTTAAATCCATATAGACTGTTTCCAAATCATCAAATGACGTGATAATCCGGAAATCCATTTCCCTCGTCGAAGAATCACACTTAGGTACAGCTACTTTCTTACCCGCTTTCCATGCAGTTTCTATTAAGGAAATCGTATCAACTTCCGGAAAACGAGATATTGTTACACCAATCGTTTCTGCTTTGCTATATTCCTTGGAATCAATGAGGTGATTTACAATCACTGAAGATTTCCTTGCATATTCAGATGCATCCATATCTTTCATAATAGACAATACTTGCTTTCGTTTTGTCAATTTCCCCATTATATTATTCCCCCAATTTGAAATAAAAAACCAAAACCCGTGAAGAGTTTTGGCATGAGCGATTATTTCGTTTCACGGTGCAAAGTTTGTTTCTTTTCACGTGAGCAGTATTTTTTCATTTCAAGACGTTCCGGATTGTTACGCTTGTTTTTCTTTGTAATATAATTACGCTCTCCACATTCTGTGCAAGCAAGTGTAATATTTACGCGCATTGTTGTCCCTCCCACTCATTCAGCAATATAAATTAAATATGAGCATGATTTATACGACTTTTTTATTGTATCATATCACACGTGTATGTAAAGAAGAAAGTTTCAAATTACAATAATTTGGTGCATATGATACTATGGGAACAAAGCAATCTTTCCCGGAGGCGTTTTCAAGTGGATATACCATTAATTTTATTAGTCAGCGGAATTATATTAATCATACTTTCCTTCTTTTTCGGTACTTCTTCACGTAAGCATGAAGATGAAATCGAAAATATTTCAATCAGCCTTCATCAGGAGACAAACCAGTTAAAGAAGAGATTAAGGGCTATCGAAGAGGAATTGATGATTGGTGTTGGCCCAATTCCAAAGGGTAAACAACCAAAACCGAAACCTGTGCATGAAATAATTGTCAACCAAATTCTTTCCTTACAAGCACAAGGTTATACCATTCCTGAAATCGCAAAACGCTCTTCTCTATCAGACGATGAAGTTATGAATGTACTGAAGTCCCGAGGTGTTCTTCTATGATGAAAGAAATCCTAAGGGCCACAGGAATAGGATGCATTTTGGCTGGGGGAATCATTTATTTTACGCAGCCCTTTACTACACCATCCTCCACTCCAAATGAGCAAATGCAATTGGATGAATTGCAAGCCGAGTTGGACCGCGTGAAGGAGGAATTGGCAATTGCACAAACAATTACTTCTTCTGAAAAGGTTACTTCATCAAGTAAACCAGCCTCAACAACAGAAGCCAAGGATGAAGACGAGGCTAAAACCGATGAAGAACAACAAACAGCACCTGAGTCAATTACGAAAATAATCCTCACAATCGAACCGGGTTCCAATTCCAAAACTGTTGCGGACAGACTCGAAAGAGCTAATATCATTGATAACGCTAAAAGCCTTGAATCCTATTTAATAGAAAACGGCCTTTCTGGTCTTATCCAAATTGGCGAATATGAAGTCGACACAACAATGGACCTTAAAACAATTGCAAGTATTATTACAAAAACGAAATAATAAAAAGCTGCCATTATCGAGATGATCTCGATTTGGCAGCTTTTTTATTCTTCTTCATCTTCTTCTATTTCCGTAACAGATTTACGCCCTATCTCCTGACTTGTTGTTTCATTTCGGTTCAGGTTTCCACGTTTTTCTTTTATATCAAAATAAATATCAAGTGCCTCTCTCACTAACAAATTAGCATCCCTACTTGGGTAATGACCTCGGTCCGTAGAAGCGTACGGAATAACGAGAGCATACGCTACTTCTGGTTCTTCAGCTGGTGCAAATCCGACATGCGTCAAGTTAACGGACGGCATTCCATACTTGCTGCGATCATCTCCATAATACGATGATTGGGCTGTCCCTGTTTTACCCGCCGCTGTGTATGGTGCGCCATTAAACAAGTTCGGTGCTGTCCCGTTCGGTCCGTAGTATACGTATTTCATCCCTTTTTTCACTTGTTCAATCTCTTTATCTGTATTGTTGATACGGTTCAACACTTTCACTTCCGTCTCTTGCAACAAAGGACCAAGCGTTTCCCCATCACGGGAAGGCTCTCGGATTTCTTTTAAAATCTTAGGCGCAACCCGATATCCTCCATTGGCAACTGTAGATACATATTGTGCAAGTTGCAACGGTGTATACGTATCAAACTGCCCGATTGCGAAGTCCAAAAGCTTACCAGATATAGTATCGACTCCTGTAACACCTGTGTATTCGCCGGGCAAATCAATTTCCGTCTTCACACCTAACCCGAATGAGGCATAGCCATTCCGTAGTCTATCAAATCCTTCAACATCGATAGGTAGAGGAAGATTCGGTCTATACACTGCGTTCCCGAGTGACATGGCAATCCGGAACATATAGACGTTAGAAGACCTTCCAAGCGCCAGGACGTCATCGATAGAATACCGGCCATTCTGATTGAATAGAGATCTTTTTGGTTTGGAATTTGCAATATAGATTGGTTCATCGATTTTAATGTCCCCGACATTTAAAACGCCTTCACTATAACCCGTTAATACAGTTGCAATTTTCACAGTTGACCCAACCTCATAAGCGGAAGTGAATGTTCCGTAAGCATAATCACGGACTTCCCATCGACCGGAGTCAGAATCCTTCACCAACCGTTTTCCTACAAGAGAGAGAACTTCACCGTTGTTCGGATCCATCATCACAAGAAAAGCCCGGTCCAGCAGCCCTGACTTAGGGTCTTTCTTTAACTCTAATAACTTGTCTGAAATAAGCTTTTCCAATGATTCCTGTAATTCACTATCCATCGATAAAACAAGATCCTTGCCCGGCTCACCTTCTCTTACGGTTTTGGTCTCAATGACACGCCCTGTTCGATCCTTTATATTTTTTACGATTGTCTTTTGACCTTTTAAAAGCTCCTCGTAATATTGTTCAAAGTAGCTTCGGCCGATCCGATCGTTACGAGAATAGTCCCTAGCCAAATAATAATCCAAATGAGTTAACGGAATCCCTTCGATCGGGCTCGTCATCGTACCAAGAATTGTGCTGTCAGAGAATTTCACACGTTCCCAATCAGTTGTCGTATCAACACCTTCGAATTCAGTCAATCGTTCTGAAACTGCCGCAAACTCTTCCTCTGTTACATTGCCGCTCTTAATAATTTGAGGTGAATATGCATAACCAGACATCATTTCCCGGTAGATCGCTAATACTTCAAGTTCATGATCTGTAAAAGAGTTTATTTCTTCTTCCGTTACTCTTTCACGCGTCAACCTGTTCACTTCTCGTTGAATTTCCTGTTTAGAAAGAGTGCCGTCCTTGCCAATTTCCCTTATTTCTTCGGCGCTGACCTTTTCTTTTGCCTCTTCAGGATTCAACAGAATCCAGAAATCCCGCTTATCGCCGACCGTAACCCGCCTTGTATCCTGATCAATCAATTCGGATAAGCTTTCAGCAATCTCTAACATTTCCCTTGCTGTTGTAGATGTTGTTTTCGTATATGTGATGGCGTTCATCGGTTTATTGTCGACGAGAATATTTCCCATACGATCATATATCCTGCCACGTGGGACACTGGTGTTGACTGCAATTTCTTCTTTCTTCTCCAATTCCCTTGTATATGTCTCTCCTTTGACGATTTGCAAATACCCAAGCCTGAATATGAGCATGGAAAACAGGATGAAAATCGAGAAGAAAAGAAGATTCATCCTAAAGGCGATATGTTTCCGTTGACGGATTTTTGCTTGATCCACCTTGCGCATCGGCTTTTTCATTTGTATTCCCCTTACTTAAAATAGTCCACTTTGGATTATATCATTCTATATACAAAAAGCATACATTCTGACGAACAGAATGTATGCTAGGTTCCATCTATTTATGATTTTAGCCGAAGTTTTTAGCAACTTCGTCCCAATTTACAACGTTCCAGAATGCAGAAACGTAGTCAGGGCGTCTGTTTTGGTAGTTTAGGTAGTAAGCATGTTCCCAAACATCAAGACCTACAAGTGGAGTTTTACCTTCCATTAATGGTGAATCTTGGTTTGGAGTAGACATGATTTCAAGCTCGCCGTTGTTGGAAACAAGCCAAGCCCAACCTGAACCGAAGCGAGTTGCAGCAGCTTTTGCAAACTCTTCTTTGAATGCATCAAAGCTTCCGAATTTCTTGTCGATAGCTTCTGCAAGTGCACCCGTTGGAGCTCCGCCACCGTTTGGTGAAAGGATGTTCCAGAAGAATGTGTGGTTAGCATGTCCACCACCGTTGTTGCGGACAGCTGTACGGATATTTTCAGGAACAGCATCCAAATTGGAAATAAGCTCTTCTACAGATTTTGAAGCAAGCTCTTCATGTCCTTCCAATGCATTGTTCACGTTTGTCACATACGTATTGTGATGTTTCGTGTGGTGGATGTTCATCGTTTCTTTGTCGATGTGAGGCTCAAGTGCATCGTATGCGTATGGTAGTTCTGGTAATTTGTAAGCCATTTTCCATTCCTCCTTGATTGATTCATAATTTATCCTGCACTATAAACATTATCAAAATTTAGGAGGGCATTCAAATTTAATGAACTATTAGGCGACAAAGAATATAAATATTCCAATCATTAGAAGCATTACAGCTCCTTTTGCAACAATGGACGTTAAAAAACCAACAAGGGAACCGATTCCTGTTTTCAGGGATTGTTTCAAATCTGTACGCGATACAAGCAACTCGGCTAAAACCGCGCCGATAAACGGTCCAATAATGATGCCTGCAACTGGAATGATGAAAGGGCCTAAAAGAAGACCTATCGTACTTCCCCACATCCCGGGCTTGGAACCGCCGAATTTTTTCACTCCAACTATATTTGCTAATGTATCAGCACCGAACAGCAAGATTACAAAAAGAATCTGAATGACCCAAAACAGCCAATTCATCCCATCAAACGATACAATCCACCCATACAATAAGAAACCGCCCACAACAAAGAATACGGAAGGGATGATTGGATAAACCAAACCGATAAATGCGATGATGAACATGACAATGGCTATTATCCATCCGATTATTTCCATGATTTCCCCTCCCGAATCTTCCTTATACTCGTTTCCCCAAAATCGCCTCTGCAATATTTACTGCATGATCGCCAATTCGTTCGAGATTAGAAACGATATCAACAAACACCATACCAGACTGTGCTGTACAATGTCCTTCGTTAAGACGGACGATATGATTTTTCCTGAACTTCCGCTCCATCTTGTCGATTAAGTCTTCCTGCTCTGCAACCGATTTCGCTAATTTTGTATCATTCATATCGAGCGAGCGAATCGCTTTTTCAACTGTACCAATAGTTAGTGTGAACATCTCCGTTAAATCCTTCATAGCCTCATCCGTCAATTTAACACGGTTCACTTCACGGAAATCGATCAATTCAATAATGTTTTCGAAATGGTCACCGATCCGTTCAATATCACGCACTGTATCCATCAACATCACATGTCTCGCCGACTCAATCGGTGAAATGTTAACTGCGGAGATTTCGACTAGATAATCAGTGATTTTCCTATCCAAATTATTGATTGCATCCTCGATTTGATAGGCTGTTTCAGCATTTCGCTTATTACTTGTTTTTAAATACTCATACGTCTCTTGCAATCCTTGCACCGCGAAATCACCCATTCGAATGATTTCCTCTTTCGCTTGTCCAATTGCGACAGCTGGAGATTGGTTAATAAAGTTAGGATCCAGATGCTTTGGTTTGTATTCAATTGTAACATCCTTACCAGGAATAATTTTTGTAACAAACAATGCCCAAGCCCCGATTAACGGAAATTGCAAGATTGTGTTTACAACGTTGAAAGAGCCGTGTGCGAAGGCAATTTGCATTTTACTTTCCAAGTCCAAGATATTTGCAATCCATTCGACGTATAAAGTGAAAGGATAAAGAAATATCATAAACACGATTGTTCCCACGACATTGAAAAGTACATGTGCCGCAGCCGCTCTTCTTGCCGCAACAGAGGCACCAATTGCTGCAAGCACCGCTGTGATTGTCGTTCCGATATTATCTCCAAATAGTACCGGTAATGCCGCATCCAATGGGATAAGATTTTCAGCATACAAACCTTGTAATATCCCGACTGTCGCACTTGAACTTTGGACAATTAAAGTAAATACGGTTCCAGCTACAACCCCTAATAACGGATGATCTGCCATTGTGACCGTAAAATCGGAGAAAGCACTTAATGAACGTAGCGGCTTCATGCCAGCACTCATCAACTCTAAACCAAGGAAAAGGCCACCGAATCCAAAAATGACTTCTCCCAAATTTTTTAATGTGTTTTTTCTCATAAAAAATATAAGGAAAGCACCTACTGCCATAATCGGCAATGCATATGCTCCAACATCCAACCCTATGATGAAGGCTGTTATCGTTGTACCGATATTCGCTCCCATTATAACTCCGATTGCTTGCCTCAATGTCATGAATCCTGCACTTACCAAGCCTACGGTTATAACTGTTGTACCCGAACTCGATTGAATAAGAACAGTGACAATAATACCAACTAATACTCCCATGAACGGGTTTGTCGTAAATCTATCCAATATGGACCGAAGCCTGTCCCCTGCCGCTTTTTGTAGTCCATCACCCATGTATTTTATGGCAAATAGGAAAATCCCTAATCCCCCAACAAACTGAAAGAGCATTTCCTGCCAATTCATCTCCATTATTCAGCCAACCTCCATCAAACATTATGTAATTCAACCTATTATGTTGATAATATTAATGAATTGTAAATAGAAGTAGCTAAATCTTTACATTCCCTTAACAATTCACCAAGATACTGCCATCATTCTGTCAAATATCCATTTCACCTATAATCGCCTTTTTTACTATTGGAAATGATAAACTATTAATTGTTGAAGGAGGTTGTATTGTGAAGTTTCATCAATTAATTCTTGCTGGATTCCATGAACCGAAAAAGCTTGCTGCATTTCGTCTCCTACCAATAGGAAGGGTAATTCGTTTTGTTTTCTTTTTCATCCTTTTGATGACATTGATTTCGTTTTTCCGTTTTGTATTTGGAGATGTTGCACTTTTTGAAGCTAGTCCAGAATTGGAAGAGTACAGTAAAACAATTGGCGGGTTACTTTATCCGATGGCATTCATTTTTCAATTTGTCATCGCAACATTTTATGTTTTTGTAAGGATTAGTATTTTTGCAGGTATCGGAATGCTTATTGGTAAGATTAGAAAAAAACGTGTAGAGTACCGTTTTTTATGGAGGACGACAGCAATTGCAGCAACTGTCCCTCTATTTCTAACGATTGTACTGGATTTCTTTCCTTCTGCTGAAACCATCAGTTTAGCTTTGTCGTCCTTCATTCATATATGCTATATTTTTGTGTCACTTAAATACTACCCAAACGCGCCAAAATGAATACTTTCCCATTTCTCGCATATAGTAACGCGAGGGGGAATGACCATGCGTACTCTATTAATAGCTGTTGTAATTTTTCTTGCCATCCATATAATTCGAATCGACTTTTCGGAAGGGACAATCCCTCTGGCTGCTTTTTTCGGGGATGCAGAACCGCAGCCTTGTAGCGATTCCACAATTGACTCAATAACCGTCACTACGATAGAAGGCGATACAATTGAAACTCTTTTATCAATGTACCCGGATATGAATATGACCTTTGTAGAAAGATTATCTACCTTCTATTCCCTTAATCCCCATCTTCAAAACCAGGAATTAGTAGGTGGCCTGTCCGTCAAGCTTCCACTATCTAAAACGGGATTGTCCAATTGCAATTAAAGATGACTTAGACTCAGTCCCTTGTCTTTTCATATGATTGATTGCTAAAATAGATATTAGTTATGAGTTTTTAAGGAGAGAGAATCCATGAATGAAATGACACACAGATCCAAAACACGTCCTGTCCGTGTAGGCAATTTGACAATTGGCGGCAGTGATGAGTTGTTCATCCAAAGCATGGCAACAACGAAAACACATGATGTTGAGGCTACAGTAGCTGAAATTTTGCGTTTAGAGGAAGCGGGCTGTCAAATTGTTCGTGTAGCTTGCCCTGATGAACGCGCAGCTTACTCAATTGGTGCTATTAAAGAGCGCATCAATATTCCGTTAGTTGTTGACATCCATTTCGACTATAAACTCGCGTTAATCGCAATTGAACAAGGTGCTGATAAAATTAGGATCAATCCTGGAAATATCGGACGACAAGAAAAAGTGGAAGCTGTCGTTCAAGCGGCTAAAGCGAAAGGCATTCCTATAAGGATTGGTGTAAATGCCGGTTCTCTTGAAAAGCATATCCTTAAAAAGTACGGATATCCTACGGCAGATGGAATGGTTGAAAGCGCATTGCATCATATTAAAATATTAGAAGACTTGGATTTTCATGACATTATCGTTTCATTGAAAGCATCTGATGTAAACCTTGCTGTAGAAGCATACACGAAGGCTGCGGCTGCCTTTGACTATCCTTTACATCTTGGCATCACAGAGTCTGGCACTCTATTTGCAGGTTCGATTAAAAGTGCTGCTGGACTCGGAACTTTGCTTTCGGCGGGTATCGGAAATACACTTCGCGTTTCGTTAAGTGCTGACCCTGTACAAGAAGTTAAAGTTGCTCGGGAGCTGTTGAAAGTATTTGGACTTTCATCAAACGCCGCGACACTGATCTCTTGTCCGACATGCGGACGTATTGAAATCGACCTAATTTCCATTGCCAATGAAGTTGAAGAGTATATTTCAACCATCAAGGCACCTTTGAAGGTAGCAGTATTAGGATGTGCGGTAAACGGCCCAGGTGAAGCACGAGAAGCTGATATCGGTATTGCTGGAGCACGTGGGGAAGGCCTTCTTTTCATGAAAGGTAAAACAGTCCGGAAAGTTCCTGAGGAAACAATGGTTGAAGAGCTAAAAATAGAAATCGATAAATTGGCTGAAGAATACTTTGAGAAGAAACGCCAAGAAGAGCTTCTATTAAAAAGTGGAGCCACAGAATGAGGGAATTCCGTTTTGGCATTGATATCGACGGGACTGTAACCTGCCCTACTTCCCTACTCCCTCATATCAATAAGCAGTTTGGATGTAATCTTGTTTTAGATGATATAAAGGAATACGACTTAACGAAGGCTTTCCCTGTCAATGAAGAAGAATTCTATGAATGGTATCGTTCAGCGGAAGCTACAATCTATGAAACATCCCCCGCTCAAGAACATGCTAAAATGATTCTTACCGAGTTACAGCAACGTTTTGAGTTGTTCTATATATCGGCAAGGGGAAAAAATGTTTTGGATTGTACAGTTCAATGGTTTGAGCGTGAGGAAATTCCTTACGACCATATTGAATTAATCGGCAGCCATCATAAGATTGAGAAAGCAAAAGAGTTTGAAGTTGACGCGTTTTTTGAGGATAAGCATGATAATGCAGTCGGGATACATGAAGAATTGGGAATTCCAGTCTTTCTTTTTGACACCCCATACAATCGGGAACCAATTCCAGAGGGTGTTATACGAGTGTCAAATTGGCAAGAAGCAAAGGAATGGATCAATAAACTGTTTCCTGTGAAAGAAATTGTGAAATAAAAAAGAGTGGGTCCCTTCCATTGGGATTCACTCTTTCTTTTATTCTATACAAATTGGGCATTTCCCATAAATTTCAAACTTATGCCCTTCCACTTCATAACCAGGTAAATTTACCGAAATCGATTCCATCGGGCAATGTAGTATATTTTTCGTCTTTCCACAAGTTGTACAAATAAAGTGATGGTGATGTACTCCATGATCGCATTGCATCCGGAAGTGGCGTTCACCATTCAACTCTGTTTCTTCCAAAATACCAAGTTGAGAAAAGGATGCCAAATTACGGTATATCGTATCAAAACTAATGCCCGGATTATCGGTGGCCATAAAATTCCGAACTTCCATTGCCGTTAAATACCTGTCATTCTTGGCAAAAAACTCAAGGATGGTTTCCCGGTTTTTCGTCCGCTTGAATTGATTTTCGATCAAAATGTTCCAAGCTTCATCTAACGTCATGCAAATTCCCCCTTCGCAATCCGATTTCGTTTTTTTCCTTTCACTTTATTCCACCCTAACACTGCTAGTAAAATAATGATGGAAGTAATAACAATTGTACCTCCTGGGGCAATATCAAGATAGTAAGCTGATATCAAACCGATGATAACTGACAGCTCACCGATAATTATTGAATAAAGCATGGCCCCTTTAAAACTTTTAGCAAGTTGTATTGCCGCCGCCACAGGAATCGTCATCAATGAAGATACAAGCAAGATGCCCACTATTCTCATCGATGCACCGATTACCAATGCAACAATGATCATAAAAATTATCTGAATTGCACTGCCACGTACTCCTGAAATTTTCGCATATTCATTGTCAAACGATAATGCGAAAAGTTCTTTATAGACTAATCGGATATAGACAATAACAATTATAGCAATAATGATGATTATCGATAGATCCTGCCGACTGACTGCAGAAACTGAACCGAATAAATATCCCATCAAATCCGAAGAAAATCCTTTTGCCAAAGAAATGAAGATTGCCCCAAAACCAATTCCAGCTGAAAGGATAATGGGTATCGCAAGTTCCTCGAAATGCTTATACGCACCCCTCAGTTTTTCGATCAAAAGCGAGCCGCCAACTGCAGTAGCCATTCCAAGGTAAACCGGGTTGAGAGCCGAAAAAAACAACACTGATTGGCTTAGGAAAAGGCTTCCCGCAATGCCTGCGAGTGCGACATGGCTCAATGCATCTGCAATCAATGCAAGCCTTCTGACAACAATGAATAAGCCTAACAAAGGAGCAATAATACCGATAATCAGTCCGGATAAAAAGGCATTCTGAAGAAATTCATATGTCAATAAAGCACTAATCATCGTTATACCCCCTTCCGATTGGTATGAACGCGCCTTACAGGATGACCATACCATTTCGAAATATCCGCATCATCCATATTCTTATATTCAGCTTTTCTGCCGTGAAAATGGATTGACCGATTCAAACAGGCGACATGTGTTGCAAGGTCGGTTACTAAATCGATTTCATGGGTAACGAGCAATATCGCAATACCGTGCTCACGGTTTAATTCATTGAGCATAGAATAGAACGAGGCAACGTTTTTCTGGTCAATTCCTACAGTTGGTTCATCCATTATGAGTAAATCAGGCTTTCCAACTAACGCGCGCGCAATGAACACTCGCTGCTGTTGCCCTCCGGATAGTTCACCAATATTCTTTGTTGAAAATGCATCCATTTTAACGATCCGCAATGCTTCGATTGCACTTTGTTCATCCTGCTTGGAAAAAGCTTTGAATAATCCTACCTTTCCGGTTAGGCCGCTTTTTACAACCTCTAACACTGTAGCGGGAAAGCCCGTGTTGAATGAATTGGATTTCTGGGAGACATAGCCGATTCGTTCACGTTGGCGGAAGGAGTCCACATTTTCACCAAATAACTTCACAATCCCTTGATCCGGACTTTTAAGACCTAAAATAATATTGATCAACGTGGATTTACCGGAACCGTTCGGACCGATGAGCGCCCAAAACTCGCCCTCTTTCACTTCAAGTTTAATATCTTCAAGAACAGTAGAATCTTCATACTGAAAATTAACATCAACACATTCAATAATCGGTTTTTTCAAATGAAAAATCCTTTCTATAATCTACTTATTGTAAACAGGAACGATTACGATTACTTGTAAAAGTATATACGAAGTGATGGCTCGGCACAACTAATTGAGAAGGAATGGTTGATATTGGATTACATGAGAATATTGAACGAGATAAAAATGAAGAGTGATCAAGATGCAAAAATGTTGGCGGATGCATATGGCATAAATTTATCCGTTAACGAAATCAGAGCATTACGGCCTTTGCTTGACGAAATTTCATTTCATTGGTTATTTACAGGAATTCCGGATAGCTTCTTGGAAAAAGTGAAGTATGCTGTCGGGGAAAAAAAAGGTGAAGAATTGTTTCGTCAGTATTTGGATATGATTTAAAAAGCCCCGCCTTTGTGCTTACAAAGGCGGGATCATTTTTTAGACTAATAGAAGATCGCGTCGCTCAGGTTGGAATTGTTTCAATTTCAACATTTCGATTTCTTGTTTATATGGAGCTTTCTTGTTTTTAGCATCGTTGCCTACGAATGGTGTTTCAAGGATTTTTGGGATCAGCGCAAAATCCGGATGGTGGACAATATAGCTCAGAGGTTCAAAGCCAATATGTCCATGCCCGATATTCTCGTGTCTATCCTTCATTGCACCACGCTCATTTTTACTATCATTTACATGGATAACTGAAATTCGATCTTTACCGATGATCCGGTCGAATTCTTCTAAAACACCGTCAAAATCATTAACGATATCATAGCCTGCATCATGGACGTGGCATGTATCGAAACAAACGGAAAGTCTTTCATTGTTTTTAACGCCATCAATGATTTTGGCAATCTCATCGAAATTCCTTCCACATTCACTTCCCTTTCCTGCCATCGTTTCAAGTGCAATACGAACTGTGGAATCCTCGGAAAGGACCTCATTCAACCCTTCAATAATCTTTTCAATCCCTTTATCTGCTCCCGCACCAACATGAGCACCTGGGTGAAGGACAATTTGATTGGCTCCTAGTGCTGCTGTTCTTTCTATTTCTTTTTGAAGAAAGTCAACACCCAATCTGAACGTTTCAGGTTTCGTTGTGTTCGCAATATTGATGATGTATGGTGCATGCACCACAATATTTGATAAACCATTCTCTTTCATATGCTTTAGTCCCTGTTCGATGTTCAGCTCCTCAATAGCTTTTCGACGTGTGTTTTGCGGAGCCCCCGTATAAATCATGAAAGTGCTTGCCCCATATCCTAATGCTTCCTCGCTTGAACCTTGAAGCATCTTTTTTCCGCTCATGGAGACATGGGAACCTAATAATAGTGGTTGGTCATTTGTCATTTCGACGTTTCAATCTCCTTTCCCTCTTCTTGAATTTCTCTATATCTTTTGCCATTTTCTTTTTGTAACCTGGTTTAACTTTGTCTGGCTTACGGACAAAGGATGCAGCTTTACGATCGAGTTCGTCAACTTCTTTAACACGCTTTTTACGTGCATTCCGCTCTTTAACTTCCTGCCATTCGCCATTTTTCACATCTTCATGGACAAATGGAATGCCCATCTTCTCAATTTGAACAATTTTATCGTCCTCAGAAGGCTCATATAATGTAATAGCTACCCCTTCAAGACCTGCTCTCGCTGTCCTTCCTACACGATGAATGAAAAACTCCAAATCATCAGGAAGTTCATAGTTGACGACATGGCTGACACCAGGAATATCAATACCTCGTGCTGCAAGGTCAGTCGCTACAATATATTGATACTCAAGGTCACGAATCTGCTTCATCATTCTTGTCCGTTCACGTGGTGACAAATCACCGTGGATCCTGCCGGCCTTAATGCCCTGCTCAGCAAGATAATCGGCGATTTCATCCGCATTCTGCTTCGTATTCGTGAAGACGATCGCCAAATATGGATTGATAGCATTCAAGATATGAAGCAGCTTTTTCTTTCTATCCATACTTCGAACCGGTACAAGAGAATATTGCATTCCCTCGGTCAGCGGTTTTTTATTACCAATTTGCACATGGATAGGATTTTCCATGTACTTAGCAAGGAACGGCTTTAACTTTTCCGGAATAGTAGCAGAAAATACATACATCTCCAAGTTCGTTGGCATTTTTGAAGCGAATTGATCGATATCTTCGATGAATCCCATATCAAAAGCCAGATCCGCCTCGTCAATGACTAAAATTGTTGCAGTATGGATTGACAACGCTCCGTTTTCAGCAAGGTCTCGGATCCTTCCAGGCGTTCCCACAATAATATGAGGTATAGATTTCAATTTGTCGATGGAACGCTGTTTATCGGTCCCTCCAATTAATATCGAACTTCGCAACTCCGTGTTTTCAATCATTTTATTTAGCTCTTCATATAATTGCATTGCAAGCTCTCTTGTCGGCGCTGTTATGACCGCTTGCAATTCCTCTTTCTGCTCGTCCAACCGTTCAATAATCGGAATAAGGAAACTATGCGATTTTCCCGTTCCTGTATGGGCCTGGCCAATTGCATTTGACCCCTTCAAGATTAAAGGAATCATTTCCTTCTGAATGGGCGTAGGCTGTTTGAACCCTAAACGGTCGATTGCTTCCCGAAGGAACGGTTTGAATTGATAATCAGTGAATTTAGACATTTATATGCCTCCTTATGTATTCCTATTGTAGCATTATTTCGTTCCATCGTATGTGTTTTTGGCATAGTATATATGTGAAAGTTCATCATGACCAAATGAAAGGGGTTATCAATGAGATACGAATCCTTCTATCCATTTGCACGCGGACATTCTTCGCCGTACGGCTTTAACCAACCGATGTACGGCCAACATCAGCCAACTTACTTCGGCCAGCCACCGAGACAACCTTTTCAGGGGTCTCCAATGGGAAATCAATTCGGACCATCCATGCAACAAGGGCAGGGACCAAATATCCCTAAAATGGAAGCATACATGCAAACCGCTAACCGTTTCTTAACTACAGCACAGCAATACGCACCACTTGTCCAACAAATAGCACCGATGTTCCAGAACCTACCTGCCATGTGGAGATTATATAAAGGATTTCAATCGCTACCGTCTTCCGGGGCTGCAGGAGGAGCAAGTGCTGTAGCAAGCGCCGTTGCTGGGAATGCTCCGTCGGCAGCACAAGGTTTGTCTCAAGGTCTGTCCGGACCACGTATATTCCAGCCACCTAATTTATAATTTTGAAACAGTCGCCTAACTCCGCTATAATAGAAATAGAATCGCTTTTGAGGAGTGAGGAACGAATGATAGTAAAGAAGATTTCCCCGCGAGGCTATTGTTACGGGGTTGTTGATGCAATGGTTATTGCAAGAAACGCTGCACTTGACAAATCGCTGCCGAGACCAATTTATATACTTGGCATGATTGTCCACAATAAGCATGTTACGGATGCATTTGAAGAAGACGGCATTATTACGCTGGATGGAAAAAACCGTCTGGAAATCCTTGAAAAAGTTGAAACCGGCACTGTTATTTTCACGGCACATGGCGTTTCACCCGAAGTTAGGGAATTAGCGCGTCGTAAAGGACTCGTTTCAATTGATGCGACATGCCCGGACGTGACAGTTACCCATGACTTGATAAAAGAGAAAACAGATCAAGGATATGACATCATTTATATCGGTAAAAAATACCACCCAGAACCTGAGGGAGCAATCGGCGTAGCTCCTCATGCCGTCCATTTGATCGAAACGCTTGATGATGTTGACAATCTACAAGTCGATAATGAAAAATTGCTTGTTACGAATCAGACAACAATGAGCCAGTGGGATGTCGTTCATATTATGGACGCATTGAAAGAAAAGTTTCCTCATATTGAGGCACATAAGGAAATTTGCCTTGCAACTCAGGTTAGACAGGAAGCAGTCGCGGAGCAAGCTGGTGATTCAGATCTGTTAATAGTTGTTGGTGACCCGAAAAGCAATAACTCAAATCGCCTGACTCAAGTATCTGTCGAAATTGCAAATACGCCATCGTATCGTATTTCGGATGTTTCCGAGATCGATATTAATTGGTTGAAAGATGTTAAAACCGTTTCGGTCACCGCTGGAGCTTCAACACCGACTCTCATTGTCCGTGAAGTGATTAATTTCCTTGAAAGCTTTGATCCGGAAGATCCATCCACTCATACACCTGAACGAAAGTTCAAATTGGAAAAAATCTTACCTAAAATCAAAAATCCGGAACCTGTTAAGCGAATTGAACCATATGCTGTAATTGAATAAGGTGATTAAAGTGCTGTTCCAATGAAAGTATTTGGACAGCACTTTTTTCTTTTAAAATATAAATCGAAACGGTTCGGTATCAATTTCGGACTGTATAAAGGAAACCTCATATCCTTTTTCATGTGCCAAATGCCGCATATATTCAGCAACACCTTTAATCATAACCTTTTCTACATGGTGACCCGGATCGACAATTGCCAAATCAATCGACTCAGCGTCTTGCGCACTATGAAAATCCATATCTCCGGTGACAAATACATCTGCACCTTTACGTTTTGCCGCTTTGATATATTTGCTTCCACTTCCACCAAGCACAGCGACTTTACGTATTTGTTTCTGAGAATTCCCGACTACTCTCACAGCAGGAACATCGAATGCCTCTTTTACAAAAAAGGCAAATTGCTCAAGTTCCATCTTTTCAGGTAAATTACCTACCCTGCCAAGTCCAAATTCTTCAGTCCGTTGATCAAGCACAAAAAAATCGTATGCAGGTTCCTCGTAGGGATGCGCCGCAAGCATTGCCTTTATAACTTTTCCTCTGATAGGTCCAGGAAGCACAACTTCGATACGCTCCTCCTCGACC
The DNA here is from genome assembly GCF_037963765.1 of Sporosarcina sp. FSL W8-0480. Taxonomy (GTDB): domain Bacteria; phylum Bacillota; class Bacilli; order Bacillales_A; family Planococcaceae; genus Sporosarcina. The sequence goes on from NZ_CP150166.1 coordinate 2,360,103, forward strand.
TCTTCCACCTTGCCAATCTCACCGATAAAAGGTTTTGCACCAGTCGAAGGGATAAATCTTCCCGTACCAGTTGAGGTGAAGCTGCACCCGATATAATCCCCTATTGCCCCCGCCCCCGCCTGTGCCAAAACAGAACGTAATTGTTCTGCATGACTCACTGGACAGAAGACGGCCAATTTGTATAACGGATCTGAGATAGTAGGGCTCATCACTTCCACGTCTTGTAGTCCCAATTGGTTTGCAAGTAGGTCATTTACCCCACCTGGTGCTACATCTAAGTTCGTATGTGCAGCATAAACAGATATATCGTGTTTAATGCATTTCTCGATTAAGCGACCTTGAGGGGTATCCGTCCAAACCGTTTTCATCGGACTAAAGATCGGCGGATGGTGAGCAATTATTAAATTCGAGCCGGTTTCAATTGCTTCGTCAACTACAGCCTCATTGACATCTAATGTAACCAATACCTTCTCTACCTGACGATTCAGCTGACCAATATGTAAACCAATCGGATCCCAATCCTCGGCGAAACGTTTAGGCGACCATTGTTCAAATAATGCTATTATTTCATGCCCATTTACTTTTTTCAATTTTATAATACCCTCCCAACCAACTCGATTTTCTTCCGTAACTGCTCTTTCCTCTGATGGATTTCCTCCGTAGCTCCTGCTTTTTCCAGAGAATCGAGAATTCTATTCCATTCATCTGACTCCCTCTTCCATTTTTCAATAAAAACCGGAGATTTCTCATTAAGCAAATAGGGACCAAATTTCATCTCAAGCTCATCATAGCTTGCTTGTCCTCTTTCAAGAACAAGTATTTCATAGATCTTGCTATCTTCCTTCAGAATTTCTTCATCAATAATGGTCCAACCGTTTTCTACAGCCCATTCACGGATTGACGAAGCGTGGATGTTCGGCTGTGTGATCAGTCGTTTCACACCATCGAGTTTTGTGTTGCCTTCCTGTAGGATTGAAGCAATCAGAGGCCCACCCATTCCCGCAATAGTTATTGTATCTACCCCATCGCTCTCCTCAATAACCTCTAAACCATTGCCTAATCGAACAATTATATTATTTTCAAGCCCCTCTTTTTTCACATTTTTCATTGCCGATTCAAAAGGTCCTTTTACTACTTCTCCCGCAATTGCCTTGGAGATTTTCTTATTACGAACTAAATAACAAGGCAAGTATGCATGGTCACTCCCGATATCGGCAAGAATTGCACCAGTTTCAACATATGAAGCCACTGCTGTTAGCCGCTCGGACAACTTATCTGAATTCAATAAAACCCCGCCTTTCCAATATCCATATTATAAGGGGATACCATTACCATTTTCAATTGACATCAATTAAAAAAGCCATCGAAACGGCAAGTTATTACCGTTTTCGATGACTTTCCGCTCTTATTTAAGTGTTAGAAGATAATCTGTCAACTCGTCGATTTGCTCATCAGAGAGTTTATCGCCAAATGCAGGCATTGAACCTTCACCATTTTTGATGATGTTATGAACCGCTTCTTTGTCAGTTAGACCGTGAAGTGTTGGTCCAAAACCACCAGATAGATCGCCGCCATGACAGCTGACGCATTGCCCTTGAGTAAAGCTTTCAGGATCAAAATCTTCAACCGCTACCGGTTCATTGGTTTCGTTACCTTCTTCACCCGCTCCAGCGATTTCTTTTTTCTGATCAAGACCGTAAAGGGACATGAAGAAAATAAGTCCTAATCCCAGCGCAAAAATCAGGATATAAGGAACTACAGGATTGCTTTTCATTGAATTACCCTCCTTCACCAGGAATTATTCTGTAAAATTATACAGTGCACATCTAATATTGTACTGTATCCTGTAGAAAACTGAAAGAGTTATCCCTATACAATCTTACGTTTGTGACAAATTCGACAAACTTTTTCTTTGCTTGGAAGTTTTTTCTTTTAAATTCAATTAAGTAGTTGACGTGCGATTACCATTCGTTGCACTTCAGAAGTGCCTTCACCTATTTCAAGAAGTTTCGCATCTCGCATATAACGTTCGACTTCGTATTCTTTCATATACCCATAGCCACCGTGGATTTGGATTGCCTGATCGGCTACCTCCATCGCAATTTCAGATGCGTATAACTTACACATCGCAGCCTCTTTTGAGAAAGGTCTGCCTTGATCCTTCAACCAAGCTGCTTTATAAACCATATTTCGGGCTAACTCAATTTTCATCGCCATATCTGCCAATTTAAATTGCGTTATTTGGAATTCCGATAAGGCCTTACCAAATTGCTTTCGTTCTTTAGAATATGTTAATGCCCTCTCGAACGCCGCCTGTGCAATACCTACAGCCATAGCACCGATTCCGATTCTGCCCCCATCCAATGTAACAAGGAATTGTCTAAAGCCATTTCCGCGCTTACCAAGCAGGTTTTCTTTAGGCACCCTTACATTTTCAAGTACTAATTCTGTTGTATTGGAAGCATTCAAGCCCATCTTTTCATAGTTATCAATTACTTTAAATCCTTCTGCATCAGTAGGTACAATAATCGCACTAATTTCCTTCTTCCCATTATTCTCATCTGTTATAGCAGTAAGTGCAAGGTGCTTCGCATGACTTGCGTTCGTTATAAAGGCCTTTGAGCCGTTGATGATAAAGTCATTCCCGTCTTCTTTTGCAGTCGTTTGTGTACCCCCTGCATCAGATCCAGCATTCGGTTCTGTTAGCCCGAATGCCCCGAAAGATTCCCCAGTGCAGATCGGCGTTAAGTACTTCTGTTTCTGTTCTTCCGTTCCAAATAGATTTATAGGTGCACCACCTAATGAGATATGCGCCGAATATGTAATCCCAGTTGAAGCGCATGCTCGGCTTAATTCTTCGGTTACGATTGCGAAACTTGTCGTATCTGCCCCTGCCCCACCATATTCCTCAGGAAACGGAAGTCCCATCATCCCCATTTCAGAAAGCTGTTTAAAAATCTCTATTGGAAATTCCTTTGTACGGTCACGTTCTATTGCACCCGGTGCAACAACTTCATCCGCAAATTCCCTCATCATCTTCCGAATCATTTGTTGTTCATCTGTCAAATCAAAATTCATTTATAACATCCCCTTTTTTGTGAACGCTTACAAAACTATTATACCGAAATTTAAAGCATTATCACAATCATTCTTTCGAAGGATACTATTCTATAAATTTCATGACTAAAAATGTAATGATGAAAATGATGCCTGCAATCCCTGAAATAGTAAAATAGATTAATTTTAATTGTCTACCCATTACAAACCACAGTAAGCAGTTAAGAGATAGGAACAGTGTCAATACTGTTGTTTGCCCTTCAAAATAGGTTGCCCATATTTTCAAGCTTGCAGCAAGTAACGTCAATCCGGAGAGTATGTATAGTAGATGCAAAAATACTAATCTTTTACTGAACTTCTTTTTCCTGTTTATAAGGATGGCATCCGACGCACTTATATCCCTTTCTTGTTCGCCTTGGGTGTAAAGTGTAATCAGAAAATCACAATAATGCTCAGGTAACAATTTATTTTCCTTCCAATATTTAATCTCTGTGATGATCGTCTTTTTCCGTTGAATACTCACGATGTCTCCCCCTGACCCCTAGGAAATAATAAAACGCATCGGCATAAATGCCGATGCGGATCACTCCAAAAAGTCCTTCAATCTTTTACTGCGTGACGGGTGTCGTAACTTACGAAGTGCTTTTGCTTCGATTTGACGGATTCGCTCACGTGTAACTCCGAAAACCTTTCCAACTTCTTCAAGAGTTCTCGTTCTACCATCATCTAAACCGAAACGAAGACGCAATACATTTTCTTCCCTGTCGGTAAGTGTATCAAGAACATCTTCTAATTGTTCCTTAAGCAATTCATAAGCGGCATGGTCCGAAGGGGATTGTGCTTCAGAGTCTTCGATAAAATCACCTAAGTGTGAATCGTCCTCTTCACCAATAGGTGTTTCAAGCGAAACTGGCTCTTGAGCAATTTTTAAAATCTCCCTTACCTTTTCAGCTGTTAAGTCCATTTCTTCGCCAATTTCCTCTGGGGAAGGCTCTCGCCCAAGATCCTGAAGCAACTGACGTTGGACCCGGATCAACTTATTGATAGTTTCAACCATATGGACCGGGATACGAATAGTACGCGCTTGGTCGGCAATAGCACGGGTGATGGCTTGACGAATCCACCATGTAGCGTACGTACTGAATTTGAACCCTTTCGTATGATCAAACTTTTCAACCGCTTTGATAAGCCCCATATTTCCTTCTTGAATCAAGTCCAAGAAGAGCATTCCACGCCCAACGTATCTTTTTGCAATACTGACAACGAGACGAAGGTTGGCTTCCGCAAGTTTTTTCTTCGCATTTTCACCTTTCTCAACAATCTCCAATTGCTCAGGATCAGGAGTTTTCATGTCGGCAAGCTTTTCTTCTGCCTCCACACCTTCCTTAATCGCGATTGCCAATTTCACTTCTTCATTTCCTGTCAGTAAGTCAACACGACCAATTTCTTTCAGGTACATGCGTACCGGGTCATTAATTTTCACGCCTGGCGGTACGCTTAAATCATTAAGATCAAATTGCTCCTCATCTTTACCGCCTTCTTCATCGTCATCCTTACGGTCCATTTCGATTCCTGCCGCATCGATTTGATCAAGAAACTCCTCGAATTGTTCCGGTTCCATTTCAAATACAGAAAGTTTATCAGTCACTTCTTCGAGGGTCAGTTCCCCCGCTTTTTTACCTTGCTCAAGTAAGGCTGCTTTCACTTCATCTAAAGTCATATCTTGTTCCATCTCTCCGGATTGTTCTTTTTTAGTCATAATACCCGTTCCTCCTTAATTCACCAGAATCCGGCCTACATTGCCGATAATGATTTCCGGAGCTGTATAATTTCCCTGGCCAGCTCCAGTGCCCGGGTATGATCATTCATCTTCTCTGCTTCTTTCGATTCATGTAACATCTCTTCAATGCGTCTTTTAATTTTATGTTTCTTGAGATGGTGTATGCAATCGCTGAATTCTTGTTCTGCGAATTCTGGATCCCTGTCAAGCATTGCCGCTTCCATCACGATTTTACGGAGTTCACGATCGTCTATTGACTCTGCGAATCTGTGGAAATCCGGCTCGCCAGTTTGTTCGTAAAACCCAGCCAACTTCACAAAAATCGTGATGTACTCGTCATGCATGAATATATCTTGATGCTCGTCACGAATCCTATCGAATAAATTCCCGTCGTTTAACAAATGGCATAACAGAAGTCGTTCTGCCCGATCAATACTATTTTGCTGACGCTCTGGCATATTGACGGCAATCTGAGAGGCTTGTCCAATCGATGGATTCGCCTTTTCCCGCTTTGCTTGCTGCCCAACTTTTTTTATGATTTGTTCATTAAGAGCATCCGACGATACCCCGGTTTCAGTCGATAATTGACGAATCATTAAATCCCGTTCTACCGGCGATACTTTCGTTGCAAGCTCTTCTGTCACTTCATGAATATATTGCAACACATCATTTTCATGTGATAAGTTCTTCGACCTTTTATAATAGGCCATAATGAATGACATATATGTGTATGGATTCCCTAGTACTTTCTCAGTAAATGCTTCTCCACCATTAACAGAAATATACTCATCGGGGTCCATTTTACCTGGTAAAAGGGCAATTTGTGCATCTAACCCTTTTTGTGCGGCAAGGAGAGCAAACCTTTTGGCTGCCTCCCAGCCTGCGTTATCGCCATCGCAACAAATGATTAATTGATTTGCGATTCGTTTCAATTTTGTAAGATGTGTGTCAGACAAGGATGTGCCCATGACTGCAACACTATTCATAATTCCTGCTTTTTCTGCAGCAATCGTGTCCATAAATCCTTCGAACAGTATTACTTTACCCGTTTTACGGACATTAAGACGTGCATGATGAAAATTATAAAGCAAACGACTTTTTTCAAAAATGGGTGTTTCCGGGCTATTCAAGTACTTTGCTTCCTCTTTCGAGTCCGATAATACACGTCCCGAAAAACCGACAACATTCCCATTATCATCATGCAATGGAAACATAATACGTCCACGGAATCTATCGAAATACCCAGTCCCGTCACTTTTCATAACACAAAGTCCGGCGCGCTCCATCTCCTTCATCTCAAATTTCTTCCGTTGTAACAGCGAGGTGAGCACTTCCCGATCATCAAGAGACCATCCTATACCATACTTTTCGATAAGGTCACGGGAAAATCCTCTTTGCTCCAAATAATATAATGCTTTTTCACCTTCAACTGTATTTAGCAGTAAATGACTATAAAAATTCGCTGCAAGTGCATGGGCGTCGATCATATGCTGAAAGTCGCTCGTCTTGGGATTACTTATACGATTTTGTACTGATACGTCCAGCGTAATACCGACCCGCTCTGCAAGTTTCGAAACTGCTTCTGTAAAAGGACTGTTTTCAATATCCATTATAAAAGTAATGGCATTTCCACTGGCACCACATCCAAAGCAATGAAACAATTGTTTATCCTCTGCAACGGAAAAGGATGGAGTATTTTCGCCGTGAAACGGACATAATCCAAACCAGTTCCTTCCCCTTTTTGTCAGTTGAACATATTCACCGATCAAATCGACGATGTCCGTCTTGGAGCGGATCTCTTCAATTGTCTCTTCGGGAATTTTGGTCATTCTATCACCAATCCCTTCTTACATAGTTCAATTCGGGATAGTTTTCATAAATCCTGCTTATTCGACAAAAAAAGTTGTTATAGATACATCTTTAACAAATTCTATAAAATTTACACCCAGTTTACTATTGTACACAATCCGTAAAAAAGAACCAACCTTTTCTAATCAGGTGGTCCTTCTTTTCTTATTTTATTATATACGCCTATTTGATAATTCACTTAAGATCAGATTTGCAGTTTCTTCAACCGCCCGATTCGATACATCAATCACTTTACAACCAATTTTCGAAACAACTTTTTCGAAATGATCAAGTTCCTGTTTAATCCGCTCGATTCGAGCATAATTTGCATCATCCTTCAATCCAAGAGCAATAAGTCTTTCTTTTCGGATGGAATTTAATACATTCGGTGAAATGACTAAACCAAAGCATTTCTTCGGGTCAATTTCATATAATTCTTCGGGTGGGTCTACTTCAGGAACAAGTGGGACATTCGCAACTTTAAAACTACGATGTGCAAGATATTGAGACAACGGTGTCTTGGAAGTTCTAGATACCCCGACTAACACAATATCCGCTTTTTTGACACCCCTTGGGTCCCGTCCATCATCATATTTAACTGCGAACTCGATTGCTTCAATCTTCTTGAAATAATCTTCATCCAATTGGCGAACGAGCCCCGGTTCTTCCTTAGGTTTTTCATCAAGCGAGTCGCTGATTCCATTGATAACCGGCCCTAATAAATCTATGCAGTTTAACCCATGAAGTTGACATTCTTGTTTAAGTTTTTCACGCATGGAGCTTTTCACTAATGTATAGATGATGATGGCTTGTTGTTGTTTGGCCAAATACGCTATTTCCCGCAATTGGGATTCATCTTCAACGTGAGAAAAGCGTTTCATCGATACAGTTTCGAGGTCCTGCCTGAATTGGCACGCTGCCGCTTTGGCAACAAGGTCTGCTGTTTCACCGACGGAATCGGAAACGATGAACAATGTTAACTTTCTCATTGTATCACTCCTCTTTCTTTAAGCACTAAAGGCAAACGCTTATAAGTCATGTTCCTCCGCTAGTGAAAGGAAAGCCCGTGTAATATTTGTTTTCGTTATTCTACCTACGACTTCCATTCCTCCCTCTTTATCAGAGATAACCGGAAGGGAGTCAATTTGTTGACCGATCATCTTTTTGGCCACTTGTATGAGAGAATCTTGCTTTTTGCAATATGTAATATTCGGCATTCTCGTCATAATGACATGTACGGGAATTTTTTCAAGTTCACTGTTACCGAGACTTGTTCGTAAAAGATCTTTTCTGGATAGAACACCTGTTAGAAATGAATTTTTATCAACAACAAACAAAGTGCCTACATCATCTAAAAACATTTGGCAGATAGCATCATAGACTGTAACATTCTCATGTACAACAACAGGAATGGATTGGAAATCTCCGACCTTCATTCCAATCATGCCGTCCGCAACCGATTGGGTCGGTTTCTTTCCTGAATAGAAATAGCCGACGCGCGGCCTGGCATCCAAATAGCCCGCCATTGTTAAAATTGCTAAGTCGGGTCGTATCGTGGCTCTCGCTAAATTTAATCTTTCAGCTATTTGTTCACCTGTGATGGGACCGTCTGCTTTTACAATTTCAAGAATTTCAGTCTGGCGCTTATTCAATTCCATATGAATCACCGCCCTAATCGTTCGATAATAGATACTTGAATAGTATAGCATTTTACAACAATAATTCCTAACACGATGGCTTGTTTGCTAATATTATAAGATACACACGTTGATTTGCGCTTTAGGCGGACGCATTCCGATTCAATCAACTATAAATACCTTAAATAGTTTGCAGGTAGTTATAAAGCGTGCTACACTAATACTGAATTCAATAGGCGAGGAAAGGCTTATAAGTAATGCTAACTAAAGCGAACGGGGATAGTGGAAGCCCGTAACGGCGTGAAACGGCGGCCTGGAGCTATTAATTTCTTAAGTGGGTTGTTTTTACAACCAATCGAGGTGGAACCGCGGGTCATTATGCACTCGTCCTCGGACTATATGTCCGGGGATGGGTGCTTATTTTAATTGGAGGGATTTTTTATGTTATCGATGGAACAAATTGTGAATTTATCGAAGCAAAGAGGTTTTGTCTTCCCGGGCTCCGATATTTACGGAGGATTGGCAAATACTTGGGATTACGGTCCCCTTGGTATTACTTTGAAGAACAATATTAAGCGTGCTTGGTGGCAGAAGTTCGTTCAGGAATCACCTTATAATGAAGGTCTGGATGCTGCTATTTTGATGAATCCTAAAGTGTGGGCTGCTTCAGGTCATATCGGGAACTTCAATGATCCGATGATTGATTGTAAAAAATGTAAAACGCGTCACCGTGCAGATAAACTGATTGAAGATGCGTTGGATGAAAAAGGTATTGAACTTGTCGTTGACGGAATGCCATTCGAAAAAATGGAGGAGCTTATTCAAGAGCATAATATCGTCTGCCCTACTTGTGGTGCTATGGACTACACTGGAATTCGCCAGTTCAACTTGATGTTCAAGACATCCCAAGGTGTAACAGACTCATCTGCAAACGAAATCTTTCTACGCCCTGAAACAGCTCAAGGAATTTTCGTTAACTTTAAAAATGTTCAACGCTCCATGCGTAAAAAGATGCCATTCGGAATTGCACAAATCGGCAAGAGCTTCCGTAATGAAATCACACCAGGGAACTTCACATTCCGTACGCGTGAATTCGAACAAATGGAATTGGAATTCTTCTGTAAACCTGGCGAAGACATGAAATGGTATGAGTATTGGAGAGATTTTTCCGCAAAATGGCTGTCAGACCTTGGCCTAACTGCCGAAAGAATGCGTCTTCGTGAACATAGTTCTGAAGAGCTTTCGCATTACTCAAAAGGAACAGTGGATATCGAATACAAATTCCCATTTGGTTGGGGAGAGCTTTGGGGTATTGCGAACCGTACGGATTTCGACTTATCCAGACATATGGAACATTCCGGTGAGGATTTCCATTATCAAGATCCGGTTACAAATGAAAAGTACATCCCTTACTGCATTGAGCCATCTCTTGGTGCGGATCGTGTTACATTGGCGTTCCTATGTGATGCGTTTGATGAAGAGGAGCTTGAAGGCGACGACAAGCGTACTGTAATGCGCTTCCACCCTGCACTGGCTCCTGTCAAAGCAGCTGTTCTACCGTTATCGAAGAAGTTGGCTGAAGGTGCTGATGAGGTGTATGCTGAACTCCGTAAACACTTTACTGTGCAATACGATGATTCTCAGTCAATCGGCCGTCGCTACCGCCGTCAAGATGAAATCGGAACACCGTTCTGTATCACGTATGACTTCGATTCCGAGGAAGATCGCCAAGTAACTGTAAGACACCGCGACTCCATGGAACAAGTCCGTATGCCAATCGCAGACGTAAAAGCATACATCGAAAAGCATCTTGTATTTTAATATTAAAATGTAAACTGATGCTTTCGTTTCGGGCGGACGCTTTCCACATCAAGCAACGGAAATTGAATGTACTTATCGTTTTCACAACCAATAAAAAACCACGGGAGAAGGTTAGTCGCCTTCTTCCTGTGGTTTTTCTTTTTGTGGTAATAATTCTGGGGTTCTTTCCAACTGATCAAGAAAAGACCGCGACTTCAAACGTACACCAACCTGCTCATCATATACCGTACGAACTATTTTCTTCATAAATTGCTTTGTCGCTTTTTTTAGTGTCAACGAGCCGACCTGTTGAATCGGCACCGTGAAGAACGTTCGAATCAACCTGAGTTGAGTCGGTGTAATCCGGATAAGATACGGATCGATTTGGAAACATCGATGACAAAGAAAGCCGATTTCCTGGAAGGAAAAAGCAAATTCACCCTCAGCCGCTCCGCAATTTGCACATTGATGAAGGACAGGATGCACACCCGCAACGGGCAGCATCTTCCATTCAACAAACAACGAGATTGCTTCAGGATCATATTGTTCATTGATTGCATGAAGTGCATCATGGAGCAAACCAAAAACGTTTGGACTTGCCCCCCGATCATCCGTCAATCGGTCGATCAACTCAACAATATAACTCGCATACGCCGTCGCTTCAAGATCCTCCCGGATATGTCGCATGGAGTCAATTGGTTCACCCTGCTCAAGCGTCCCCATTCCGCGTCCTGTTCGCAAAAGATAGTAACCGTAAGTGAATGTTTGTGTGACAGCGGAAAGGCGGCTTGCGGGCTTTTTTGCTCCTCTTGCCATTGCCGTCATTTTCCCTGCTTCACGGGTATAGAGCGTTACGATTTTATTCGATTCACCGTAGGGCATACTTTTTAGAACGATCCCTTCCCATTTATTTAGCAAGGGACTCACTCCTTTTCATTAACGACTCAATATTCATCTTCCCTGAAACCGAATTCACGCAGTTGACCTGGTTTATTGCGCCAGTCCTTCTGTACTTTCACCCACAATTCCAAGAATACTTTAGATCCAAGAAGCATCTCGATATCATGTCTTGCCTTCGTTCCGATTTCTTTAAGTAGAGCACCTTTCTTCCCGATAACAATACCCTTTTGCGAATCCCGGTCTACTACAATTGTTGCTGCCACATCAACGAGTCCGCGGTTTTCATCACGATCAATTTTCTCGATTACAACCGCCACCGAGTGGGGTATTTCTTCACGGGTAAGATGCAAAACCTTTTCACGGATCAATTCAGAAATGATGAAACGCTCCGGGTGGTCTGTTACCTGGTCATCAGGATAATACTTAGGCCCTTCCGGTAGATATTTCGTCAACGTCTCCATTAATCTCTCAACATTATTTCCATTTAGAGCAGACAAAGGAACAACTTCCGCAAAGTCATAAACTTCCGTATATGACGTAATCGTTGTTAACAAGTCATCAGGGTGAACTAAGTCAATTTTATTGATAACTAAAAAGACGGGTGTTTTCGTATTCTGCAATAAGTCGATTATGAATCTGTCACCACCGCCTATTGGCTCGTTAGCATTCACCATGAACATGATGACATCGACTTCTTTCAATGTATTCCTTGCAGCCTTTACCATGAAGTCTCCAAGCTTATGCTTCGGTTTATGGATACCCGGAGTATCTATGAATATCAATTGCGATTCATCGGTAGTTACAACGCCCTGAACTTTATTCCTTGTCGTTTGTGGCTTATCGCTCATGATTGCAATTTTCTGACCGACGACGCGATTTAAAAATGTGGACTTACCGACATTCGGACGTCCTATTATGGATATGAACCCTGACTTAAATTTATTGCTGTCCTTCTGCATAGTCTAAATCCTCCTTGGAAAAAGCGCCAGGCAGCAATTCTCCAACGGTTGTAGCTTGGACATCACCTTTTAAATTTGTCAAGTAGACCGGCATTGAAGAATCGCAGAATTCTGCCATGACTTGCCTGCATGCTCCACATGGCGAAACAGGGCCTTCTGTATCTGCAACAACTGATAGGGCCTTGAACTTTGTAACACCTTCAGAAACCGCTTTGAAAAACGCCGTCCGTTCCGCACAATTCGTCATACTATACCCCGAGTTTTCAATATTACAGCCGTGGTACACTTGTCCGTCTTCACTTAAAAGTGCCGCTCCGACTTTAAACTTAGAATAAGGTACATACGCCTTTTCACGTGCAAGTTTTGATTCGTTAATTAATGTGTTTTTATCCATAATGCAACTCCTTGGGAATAATTTTAAAACCATTTTGGGATGAAGATGATCATCCCGATGATTGCACAACAAATTGCAAATATCAAAACCGCTCCGGATGCCAAATCCTTCGCTTGTTTAGCTAACGGATGGAACTCCTCCGTTACAAGATCGACAGTCCTTTCAATTGCAGTATTCATCAGCTCGAGTGCCAACATTCCTCCGATGAGTAGAATAATAATTATCCACTCCATCTTAGGGAGCCCCGTAAGTATTCCCCCGACGATTACTCCGATGGCTGCAATTGTATGGAATTTCATATTCCGTTCAGCGAAAACGCCATGTTGTATCCCTTTAAATGCATAATAAAACGATTTAAAGAAAGGGTGCATACTCTATGTCACCTTTCAAGGCCGAATGAAGAGAGAATATCCTTCTGCCTTCCGAACATTTTCTTTTCGTCTTCTTCAGTCATATGATCATACCCAAGTAGATGCAGGAAGCCATGCAATGCAAGGAAACCAATTTCTCGCTTTTCATCATGGCCATATTCCACAGCTTGTCGCTTTGCAGTTTCGACGGAAATAATTATATCCCCAAGTACAACTGGCATATCTTCTTCCTGTACAATCGCAACTTCACCCTCTGACATTTCTTCAAGAGCAAATGATATGACATCCGTCGCTTTATCTTTTCCCCTGTATTCAGCATTTACTTGACGTATTTCTTCATCTGACATGAATGTGACTGAAACCTCAGGATTGCCCGAAAGATTCTCCATTTTAGCTGCATGATCTAATACATCCTGAATCAGCTTTATCGTATCTTCGGTCACTTTCTCCGTTCGATCGTCAAAATAGATATCCAACATTCTTTTGTCTGCCTCCTTGGGGTTATTCCGGATATTCAATCCGGCTATGGAATATGCCGTTCAACGTCTCGCAAATGACGTTCTCGATTTTTTTCAACTCATTCATGGACAAATCGCATTCATCGAATTGGCCATCATTTAACTTCCCTGCAATAATCGATTTGACCAATTTCGAGATTTTCTCTGGTGTCGGTTCTTTTAATGAACGAACCGCAGCTTCTACGCTATCCGCAATTGAAATGATAGCAATTTCCTTTGTCTGTGGCTTAGGGCCGGGATATCGGAAATCATCCTCAACTACATCTTGTCCCAATTCCTTCGCCTTTACAAAAAAGAATTTCAAAAAGCTTGTTCCGTGGTGCTGTCTAGCAATATCAACGATCTCCGCTGGCATCCTGTGCTTCGCAAGCAAATCAGCTCCATCAGTAGCATGGGCAATAATGATATCACGGCTTTTTTCAGGAGGCAATGCATCATGTGGATTTGAGGTTCCATGTTGGTTCTCGATGAAAAAGTTTGGTCTTACGGTTTTCCCGATATCATGATAATAACTTCCTACTCTTGCTAATAATCCATTCGCGCCGACGGATTCACAGGCGGCATCTGCCAGATTCGCAACCATGACACTATGGTGATATGTACCAGGAGTTTCTGTAAGAACCTTTTTAAGTAACGGATGATTAGGATTTGATAATTCTATCAACCTCATGTCCGAAAGCAATCCAAACGCTGATTCAAAGAAAGGCATTAGTCCTATCGTAAGCGCCCCAGATACGATTCCAGATGTCAAAGCGACAATTAGGTAAAATATCAATTCCGTTAGGTCGTATGTAGACTGAGTCATTAATAAATAGAAACCTATGAATAAAATATTGGACGTTGCAACGGCAAGACTCGTCCTTAATATATTCGACCTTCTACCGTTATTACCTAAGACATAAATACTTACAATCCCACCAAATAAGATATAAAGGACAATCTCCATCTGCATAATTGAAGCATAACCCTCATGAAGCATAATTCCGGCAGTTGCGGCGGTAACTATTGTCATCATGAAAGCCAAGCGCTCATTCGTCAACAGTTTCACAAGAAGAGGAGCCAATGCGGTCGGGAATAGAAACGCAACTTGGACATCAAACTCCTTATCTATCAAACCGATAAGTTTCATCATTACTGCCAATATGAAAAAGATACTATAAACAATTAGCAATGATTTTTTCTTCTTATTATTTTTCTCTTGCCATGTCAGGAAGTGCATATAAATAATTGCCGACACAAACAACACAAAAAGGCTAAGGCCAACAATCGGCTTGAAGGAAGATTGATTTGTCAAAAGGCCGGCTAATTCTAACTGTCTATATATTTCGGAATCTATGAATTGTCCTTCTCGGACAATTACTTGGCCTTGGAGAATCCTTTTTGATTCAACTGCATTTTTCTCCTCTTCAATCCGTTTATTTGTCAGTTCTTTATTAATCGTTTCAGTTTCAATAACTAATGATCGTCCAAGTGTTATTAATGTCTGCAAAACAGCCGGCCTAATAGCCTCGGATAAACGAAGTTTCCTTTCGACCTCGTACCTTACCGTGGAAAGATCTCCACTTCGGATCGGTTTCGATAATTCTTCTTCAATTATCGTCGAAACTTCCCTCTGCATTTTCCTTAACTCAATTATGTTTTCATTCAATAAGCTCGTTATCGCTTCATTGGTCAGCCTCAAGCCCGGCTCTTCTTCCTCCAACTTGGATAACTTTGCCCGGATCTCTTTTATTTGGTCAGTGCGGGACTTCACTATTTTGGACTCATCATCCGGGGCAGGAACATTTGCTTGTTTGGCTTCTATAATAATATCAAAAAGCTGGGTTGCTATTGCTGACCTGTTTTTCGAAATTTCTTCATTAAATTGATAAAAAGGCGTTACTTCGGCTTCAATTCTACGTTTCTCCTGCTCGGTCTTCACGGTATCCTCGACTGTTTTCAAGGATCTAATCGTTTTTGGAGAAATTTTGAATTCATGCAGTTCATAAGTTTCTTGCTTAACATTCCCATACATTAATGAGAATAATGCAATTGCCGCCAAGATGACGACAAACAGAGAAAGGTATTTGAACTTCAGTGATTTGAAAAGCTTCACGACTGGTTTGAACACGATCGACCCCCCCCTTGCCAATATCTCTTTTCACTGTTTTTTATTGAAATACTGAAAGAGCAGCCATTTTAGGATGACTGCTCACTTTCATAAGCTTCAATGATTTTCGCAACTATCGGGTGGCGTACAACATCACCCTGCTCGAGGTATTGAAAGTGTATGTCAGATACATTTTTCAAAATCGATTCGGCTGCATTCAGACCGGACCCGACTCCTTTTGGCAAGTCAATTTGGGTTTTGTCTCCCGTGATCACCATTTTAGAACCGAAACCTAATCGTGTCAGGAACATTTTCATCTGGGCCTTCGTTGTATTCTGGGCCTCGTCAAGGATAACAAAAGCATCATCAAGCGTACGGCCCCTCATATAGGCAAGGGGAGCGATTTCAATGACACCCCTTTCCATTAGACGTTCCGTATGTTCGGCCCCTAAAACGTCATGCAGAGCGTCATACAACGGACGTAAATAAGGATCGACCTTTTCTTTTAGATCCCCTGGAAGGAAACCGAGACTTTCTCCAGCTTCCACTGCCGGTCTCGTCAAAATGATCCGTTTGACCGTTCCCGTTTTCATAGCTTGCACAGCAAGAACTACAGCAAGATATGTCTTTCCAGTCCCAGCTGGACCGATACAAAAAACAAGGTCATTTTTTCGTATCGCATGAATATATTCACGCTGGCCGATCGTCTTCGCACGAATCGCTTTTCCCTTTGTTGTTCTCGCAACTTCTTCATCATACAATTCCGAAAAATACTCTATCGTCCCATTCTTCACCATTTCAATGGCTGTCGAAATATCCCGTAAGTTAATATTGATCCCTTTGCGTATGACTTTTAAGAGTTGCTCAAGTAAGAACTTTCCTTCTTGAATGTCTTTTTCTTCCCCCGCCAATGATATCGTGTCGCCACGTGTCAGGATAGAAATATTCATTGACTCTTCAATCATCTTCAAATTCTGATCAGAAATGCCTAATAGCATAACCGCTTCATTTGGTTCCTCAATATGAAGTTGGATCACTTGTTCACTCAATAGTTTCAGTCTCCTTGGGAATCGGTCTTTTAACCGCTATATTTTCATTCATTAAAAATAATATAGTCCCCTCAACTGTATCACTTCCGAACGTCAAGTGTAAAATGTTTTCTTCTTTGATAATGAGATCAAATTGTGACGCATTTATTATTTTGTGTTTTATTAACGGCAGGATGATGGATTCACCCATATCTTCCGTCAATTCAAATTGTTCAATTCGGTCTTCACGGACATGTTCAGTCTTTATAAAAGATCGGAAAGATGGAAATCCATCATTTTTCCAGACAATCGGGGATTGCCAATGAACGTTTACTTTCTCTTCACCCAACAACTGATAGTCGATTGTTTTTGGTATTTTAAATGTGTATTCTGACCAAAAATCAGCAAACACTGAACCTTCCGCACCTACAACTGCCGTCTTATTTCCCTGCACCAAAGTGCCAGTCGCTAGTAAATCTCCCTTTTTCACTGTTTGAAAGACGTGTGCCACCCTCTCTCCCCTACTTAATCGAAAGCTTGTAATAACCCCACCCGTTCTTGCAATTAAATCGGAGGGCGGACCTTCTTTTTCAACTTTGTCGTTTAACTTCGGCGATAACATCGGTGTGATTGTCAACGTACTTCCAGATCTTTTGAATCTGACCCAGGAAAGCGATGGATCGTCAAGCATGAGTGCACGTCTAATTTCTCCTTCATCAGGAATTGTTGAAAGTGGCCTGAACTTTTTAATAGATGCTTTATCCAATTTAACTTCAATTCGTTCAGCCACCTCTGGCATATCCGATTCAATCTCTATTTCCCAAAGTAACATTGAGGCAAGAAGAGGAATAAGGCATGCTATCAAAAACCGGAAAGAGGTAAATAGCCGGCTTTCCACTGATCCTTCTTCCGGCCTCTTTATAGATACCTTCATTCGATAACGACGCCTATTTTTCCGTATGAACTGGATTCCTTTCTTATCAGTTTGAAATCGGATTTTGTCGCCAGTTTCTGTTAACCCAGTGACCTTGACACCAGACCTAACAAGGAGGCTTAAAAACCTCGATGGATCAGTTTTGCCGGTTAACATCACTTCGTATCTTTTATGAATCATAGGCGCCCTGTCCATCCTTAACTGCCTTCATTGATATCGTCGAAATGGACTCAAAGGAGAATACTGCCAATTCCTCTGATAAGGTCTCAACGATAAGGTCATCCCCTGTTGCTTCAATGATATGATCACCGCTTCGAACAGCTGCGTAATCGGGGCCAAGTTTCAATAGATTATAAGGGCCCGTGATTCGAACAGTTACAAATTCATCAATCGTTACTGAAGAGTTCATTTTAAATAGTTTTTTCATGATAAAACCCCCTATCCAAGCCTATGATTTGGATAGGGGGTCGATGATTATTGTTTTGATTTAGGTGGTCCTAAAATTTCAGAGAATATGATGCCCGTAATAAGATCCTGTTCGTCTTTCGGGATCAAGTGATGTTGTTCAACAGGTTTTTCCCACACCGGCTCGCCCTGATGCGTGGCAAGTCTGCCGCGGTGGGGAGTAGACGGGGACTTAACTTCCCGCTCTTTTCGTTGAACAGGGGTCCTTGTTTCTTTAGGCTTCTCTTCTACAACAACCTTTTTCGGACTTACAGCAGGCTCAGTCTGCCTGCTTGGCGGTTCGTCAACCTCCGTTTGAAACTCACGTTGGATTTCCTTATACATCTCTTGGGAAATCTCTTTTAATCTTCGTAACGGATCTTGTGTTTCTGGCTGGGCAGATGGCCATTGTGTTTGCTGCTGCGGCCGTTTCGGTTGTGTTTTCTTCTGTGACTCATCAGGTTTTTTCCCTTTAAAGATCATACTGATGAATCCCAAGGCAATTGCTATTATCAACGTTTCCATCAGTGCATCCCCTTTCCGGGAATATTAGTGCTCAAACGTCACTCTTTCTTTGTGTCAGGTTTAGGTTGTTGTTCTCCACCAATTTTACTGATGGAATCACGCATGCCTGTATCTGCTTGGATGTTCTTATAATTCATATAGTCCATAATGCCGATATTGCCATTGCGAAGTGCCTCAGCCATCGCTAAAGGAACTTCAGCCTCAGCTCCGACTACTTTCGCACGCATCTCCTGGACTTTCGCTTTCATTTCCTGCTCGTTGGCAACTGCCATCGCACGTCTTTCTTCGGCTTTAGCTTGTGCGATATTTTTATCTGCCATCGCTTGTTCAGTTTGAAGCTCTGCACCGATATTTTTACCGATGTCAACGTCCGCGATATCGATGGACAAGATCTCGAAAGCTGTTCCGGAATCAAGTCCTTTTGCCAATACTGTTTGAGAGATCAAATCTGGGTTTTCAAGAACTTTCGCGTGATCCACTGAAGAACCGATCGTAGAAACGATACCTTCACCAACACGGGCAACTACGGTTTCTTCACCCGCACCACCAACAAGTCTGTCGATATTTGCACGGACCGTGATTCGTGCTTTTGCCTTTACCTCGATACCGTTCATCGCAACACCTGCAATGAATGGTGTTTCGATTACTTTCGGGTTAACGGACATTTGAACAGCTTCAAGAACGTCACGCCCTGCAAGGTCAATTGCTGCAGCACGCTCAAATGAAAGCTCAATATTTGCACGGTGTGCTGCGATCAATGCATTAACAACACGGTCGACGTTACCACCAGCAAGGTAATGGCTCTCAAGTTGGTTAATAGATACGTTCAAACCTGCTTTATGTGCTTTAATCAATGGATTGACGACCCTACTTGGAATAACGCGACGTAAACGCATACCGATCAATGTGAAAATACTTACTCGTACACCCGCCGCCAACGCTGAAATCCATAGCGTTACTGGAACAAGTGTGAAAAATACTGACAATAAAATGATTGCTCCGACGATAATTAATCCCGGAATGAGCAAACCTCCTGCAACTGCACCCATTATTCATTTTCCCCCTTTTCTTCGGATTCCCTGACTACAATGCGGGATCCTTCAACCTTCACAATAATAACATGTTTACCTTTGTCGATGTAACTTCCTTGTGAAACAACATCGATTCGCTCTCCATCCAGATCAATCGTTCCCGCTGGTCTTAGAGGAGTGATAGTTTTCGCTTTCTTGCCTAACAACTCAGTTCTGTTGACATTCGACACATACCCACTTTCTGTATCCGTCGCATCCATCAGCACCATCTTATTGAGCAAGTGCAATCTTTTCCCAAAAAACTTCATAATGATCACCATCCCAATAACGGCAACAGCAATCGCGACCAAAACCGAATAAGCCATGTACATCGGATTGCCACCCGCCAAAATGATACTAACAACAACTGCAATCGCACCAAGAGTCCCGGCTATTCCGCCCGGGAGGAAAATCTCCAATATGATAAGAATGACACCTATTCCAAAAAGGATTAGAGTCTCATATCCGGCCAAACCAGCAATAAGATGTCCGAAAAAGAAAAGCGCCAAGGAGCTGATCGCCATCGTTCCAGGTACCCCGAAGCCAGGTGAATAAAGTTCCACGACAAGGCCAAGTCCTGCAATCGATAGTAAAATCGGTACAACGATAGGATGGGTGATGAAGCGTGCTATTCCTTCAGCAAAAGATACTTTTGTCGAAATGATTTCAGCATCAGACAATCTAGTCACTTTTAACAGCTCATTGAACGAGGAAACCGTGCCGTCGCTGTATTTAACTTCCGGATCGGCAGCCTCTTTCGCTGTCAGTGTTAAAAATTCACCTTTCCCCGCCCGATACTTCGGCATTTCGAAATCGGCATCAGCCATCGCTAATGCGAATTCAGAATTGCGGCCTTTCGATTCCGCGGCATTTATCATTTCTGCCTTCCACATGCTTTGCGCCTTTTCATTTGCAGCATTCCCATCCGCTGTGATGACTCCTGAAGATCCTATCACACCATTCGGCGACATATAAATTTTATCCGAATACAAGGCAATGAGGGCACCCGCAGAAATGGCTCTGTAATTGATGTATGCGATTATTTCCAAATCGGAGTTATCCATCAATTGCCCAATCTGCCCAGCCGCATCCGTATGGCCTCCAAGTGTATCGATTTCCAAAATGATTGTTTTGGCTCCAGCATCCTCCGCTTCCTTGAAAGAGCGTTTCAAATAAGCATACAATCCTTTTTCAACAGCATCATCGATTTTCACGTGGTACACTTTGTCACCCGAGGCTGACGTTTGTGCAAATGGAATAGAAAAAATGGTTAGAAATAAAATGAACAGGATGAACTTCCCTATCATTTTACGCATCTTTTTGTTCACCTCTTTCTCTACTTATAATTATACCTTCTTTACGTATGGTAGTGGTATTAAGTTTCACTCTATTAGATGTTTTTTAACAAATGTTTAGTAAGGTGGTTGTTTATTCGCGGAAACGCTCGTTTATCTCGGAATCCGCTCGTTTATCACGGAATCCGCTCGTTTATTCCGAAATCCGCTCGTTTCCAGTGAGAATCTCTATTTCTTTCCTAACAAACATATAAAAAACCGGATATTCCAAAGGAAAATCCGGTTTCATAATATCAAGCTTTAATTGTTAGTTCAATATGGACAGATATTAGAATTTACGCTTACGAGCAGCCTCAGACTTCTTTTTACGTTTGACACTTGGCTTCTCGTAGAACTCACGCTTTCTTACCTCTTGTATTGTACCACTTTTTGATACAGTACGTTTGAAGCGGCGAAGAGCATCTTCAAGCGATTCATTTTTGCGAACGACAGTTTTCGTCATATCTCTTGTCCCTCCCTCCGAGCACACTTCGAAACAAGGTGATACCCTTGTACTAAAAAATTATAGCGTACTATTACAAAACGGTCAATAAAAAACTTTCAAAATATCTATCCAAAATAGGTGAATGCCTTCGCATTCGTCCTAATCCTATTAATAATCTGACTCGCCTTGTAATCCTTGCATAATTTTAACGCCCGAACTCGCCCCAATACGTGTTGCGCCAGCATTAATCATTTTTTGCATGTCTTCAAAGCTACGAACCCCTCCGGATGCTTTTACACCCATTTCCGGGCCTACTACTCCACGCATCAATTTTACATCTTCCTCAGTCGCACCACCTGTAGAGAAGCCAGTTGACGTTTTAACGAAATCAGCTCCAGCCGCCCTCGACAATTCAGAAGCTTTCCGTTTTTCTTGATCAGTAAGCAAAGAGTTTTCAATGATTACTTTTACAATCGCTTTTCCTTTTGCCGCTTCTACAACGCTTGCAATGTCTTGTCCAACCTTTTCGTCATCGCCGCTTTTTAATGCGCCGATATTGATAACCATATCGATTTCAGTTGCACCGTTATTAATTGCGTCTTTCGTTTCAAATGCTTTCACCTCTGAAGTTGAAGCACCAAGGGGAAAACCGATTACTGTACAAACTTTTACGTCTGTTCCTTCAAGAAGCTTGGAAGCTGTTTTTACCCACGCAGGATTGACACAAACAGATGCAAATGAATACGTTTTCGCCTCTTCACATAATGTAATGATTTCATCCTTTTTTGCGTCAGCTTTCAGTAATGTATGATCAATATACGATGCATAATTCTTATTCAATGTAAAAATCCTCCTTGAGTTGTATGTACCTCTTCATCATAACAAAAATTGTTTTCCACCGCATTAAAAAACAGTCCACCCGTAAGGATAGACTGTTTTCTAATAATTATACAAGCGCTTCGTCCGATTCTACAACACGCACGAATTGGCCTTCATTATATGGATAACCTGCTTTTACAATCTTCACTTTAACAATTTTACCGACCATTGACTCTTCCGCTGGGAAAACAACTTTTAAATAATTGTCAGTATAGCCCTCATACAGACCGCTTTCAGGGTCAAGCTTATACTTTTCCTCTGGAATGACTTCAAGTACTTCATCTTCGAAATCAGAGGCATATTGCTTCGCTAACTGGTCGTTCAACTCGATTAAACGGTGAACACGTTCGTTTTTCACGTCTTCATCAATTTGATCTTCCATGCGTGCAGCTGGTGTTCCTGTCCGTTTCGAATAAGGGAATACGTGCAATTCAGAGAATCTATGGTCTCTGATGAAATTATAAGTGTCCATGAATTCTTCTTCAGTCTCACCAGGGAAGCCTACGATGACATCAGATGTTATTGCGAGATTCGGCAAAGCTTCGCGTAATCGATCTAAACGTTCAGCGAAGAATTCCATTGTATATTTTCTTCTCATACGTTTTAGCACCGTATTGGATCCTGATTGAATCGGGATATGCAAATGGCGCACGATTATAGAAGAATTCCGAAGGACGTCAATCACTTCGTCTGTTAATTGACTTGCTTCAATGGAGCTGATACGAAGCCTTTTTAAGCCTTTTACTTTCGTTTCAAGGTCGAGTAATAGACGGGCCAGGTTATAGTCTTTCAAATCTTCTCCATAGCCACCCGTATGGATTCCCGTTAGGACGATTTCAAGATAGCCAGCATCAACAAGCTGTTGTGCTTGGCGAATGACTTCTTCAGGGTCCCTTGAACGCATTAGGCCGCGAGCCCAAGGAATGATACAGAAGGTGCAGAAATTGTTGCAGCCTTCCTGGATTTTCAAAGATGCACGTGTACGATCCGTAAATGCGGGAACGTCAAGTTCTTCATAAACCCTGTTTTTCATAATATTGCGGACAGCATTGATCGGTTGACGTTCGCTTCGGTACTCATCGATGAGACCTAATAACTTCGTACGATCTTGTGTACCGACGACAATATCAACCCCAGGAATCGCCATGATTTCAGCTGGAGATGTCTGGGCATAACAGCCCGTTACACAAATGACCGCATCCGGATTTTGACGTACTGCCCTCCGGATGACTTGGCGGCTTTTCTTATCGCCAGTATTCGTAACCGTACATGTATTGATAACATAGACGTCTGCATTTTTCTCAAAATCGGAACGGTCGTAGCCCGCTTCCTTGAAAAGTTGCCAGATCGCTTCCGTTTCATAATGATTCACTTTGCAGCCTAATGTATGAAATGCAACAGAAGACACTAGCTGCTCACCTCTTTCATTCAAATTCGTATGACACTGCGGACAATAGATATAAAGGTGCTGTTTCCGTCCTAAGTATCCGGGGTCCTAATGAGACCGAGAGAAATCCGGCAGAAACTAGCGAATCCGCTTCTTTTCTGGACAACCCGCCTTCAGGCCCGAAAACAACTAGTACCGACTGTTTATGATACACGTTTTTAAGCCTATCTGCAATCCTATTAGGTTCGGTACTTTTGGCATCCTCTTCATCAGCAAATAACCGTACATCATAGATTTCGGCCGCCTCTAAAAGCTTTTTGAATGAGAGAGGAGCTTTCACTTCTGGGATAACGGTCCGATGACATTGCTCCGCTGCTTCCTTCGCAATTTTACGTAACCGCTCCACTTTCTTATCGCCTTTTTTACTGTCCCATTTAACGATCGATCGTTCTGCTTCAAAAGGAATGACTGCTTTCATGCCAAGTTCAGTACCTTTTTGGACAATTAAGTCAAGCTTATCCCCTTTAGGTAAGCCACATGCAATCGTCACTTTAACTGGCATTTCATTGGAGGCAAGCGTTCCTTCTTCACGGGTGATAAGTACCCCGTCCGATACTAACTCTATAATTTTCGATATAAACGCCTCTCCATTACTGACCGCGATGATACGATCTCCAACATCCATCCTCATGACCTTGACAATATGTTTACCATCTTCACCTTGAATCATCGCTTTTCCATCTTTGTCGAAAGAGGTATCAAGAAAATAGCGTTGCAACCGTTACACACTCCTTTTGGATGCGATGATTGCAACCCAGTCTTCCATTAAAACAGACTCAACGATTTCAAACCCTTTTTCAATAAGGTCATCCCTTACAAGATCGCGTTTTTGGGCAATAATTCCCGATGCGATGAACAGACCATTATCAGGTAAAATGGAATAAGCGTCTTCCGTAAAGGTCATTATCACTTCCGCAAGAATGTTTGCGACAATTATTGATGCCGGTTCCTTCACGGAGTCCAATAAATTTCCGTGAGTCACTTCTACAATATGTTGGACATTATTCAATATTATATTTTCTTTTGCGGCAGTTACCGCAACTTCATCAAGGTCCAATGCATGAACTTGCGATGCACCTAAGAGAGCAGCACCGATTGACAATACGCCTGAACCGGTTCCAACATCAATGACGGAGTCACCTTTTTTAACGTACTTTTCAAGCGCCTGTAGACAGAGGACTGTTGTTGGATGAGTCCCGGTTCCAAATGCCATCCCGGGATCCAGTTCAATGATCAATTCGTCTGATTCGACAGGAACGTAATCTTCCCAAGTAGGTACGATTGTGAACCTGCTTGAGATTTTCACCGGGTGGTAATATTTCTTCCAAGCAGTAGCCCAATCTTCTTCATCCACTTCACTTGTTTGAACCAAATTAATACCGACATCTAAGCCATATTCAACTAATTTGTCTACGGATTCACTAATTTCTTTTACAGTTTCTATTAAAAAACTATTCGTTGGTAAATAAGCTTTGACAATGACACCCTCAGAAGGGAAATCTTCTTTTTTCAACTCATAGATTTCCCCGAAGCGATCTTCATGGATGCGGTCGGGTTCATTCGAATCTTCAATTATGACTCCACTTGCTCCTGCTTCATGCAAGATATTGGCAACCGCTTCGGTCGCTTCATGTGTTGTATGGATGGAGATTTCAGACCACTTCAACTACATCATCCCTTTCAGTCGCCTTTTAGTGTACGTTTGATTTTGTCAAATAGAGAGCTTGAGTATTCGTCAGGTGAGTTTCCGCCGATTGAAGCGAATTCACGAAGAAGTTCCTTTTGTTTTTCGGTCATTTTCTTAGGAGTAACTACTTTGAGAATTACATGTTGGTCACCTTGCCCTTGACCATGGACATTTTTTACTCCTTTTCCGCGCAGACGGAAATTTGTTCCTGTTTGTGTGCCTGCAGGTACTTTCAATTTCACGTTTCCATGTACGGTCGGAACTTCAATCTCATCTCCTAATGCCAATTGCGGGAATGT
Source organism: Sporosarcina sp. FSL W8-0480 (assembly GCF_037963765.1). Taxonomy (GTDB): domain Bacteria; phylum Bacillota; class Bacilli; order Bacillales_A; family Planococcaceae; genus Sporosarcina. The sequence continues at coordinate 2,385,548 of NZ_CP150166.1, forward strand.
AACAGGTACTTCAAGAAAAATATCATCGCCTTCACGGACGAAACTTTCATGATCTTTCACTCGGAATACGATATACAGATTCCCGGCGGGTCCGCCATTTACCCCTGCCTCACCTTGACCGGATACGCGAAGCTGCTGTCCGTCATCGATACCAGCAGGAATTGTAACTTTAATCTTCTTCCGTTTCGTCACTCTTCCGGAACCATGGCATGTGTTACATTTTTCAGGTATGATTTTCCCTGTACCTTGACAGTGTGGACATGTACGGCGATTTACCATTTGGCCAAGTGGTGTGTTTTGGGTGACTGAAATCTGTCCAGTTCCACTACAGTGCGAACAAGTGTTGACAGGTGTTCCTTTTTTAGCGCCCGATCCATCACAAGTATCACATGTCTCTTCTCTAGGTATTTCGACTTCAGTTTCTTTACCGAAAACTGCTTCCATGAAATCGACTGTCATTGTATATTGAAGGTCGTCGCCTTTTCTTGGGGCGTTTGGATCTCGACGTCTTGTGCTTCCGCCGCCAAAGAACGTGCTGAAGATGTCTTCAAAGCCGAAACCATCTGCTGAGCCGCCACCGAAGCCGCCTCCAAATCCACCGAATCCTTGGTTAGGGTCTGAATGACCGAATCTGTCGTAATTTGCACGTTTGCTTTCGTCACTTAATGTTTCAAATGCTTCTGTTACTTCTTTAAACTTTTCTTCTGCTCCAGCTTCTTTATTCAAGTCAGGGTGATATTGTTTCGATAGTTTCCTATAAGCTTTCCTGATTTCTTCTTTGCTTGCCGTTTTCGATACGCCAAGCACTTCATAAAAATCTCGTTTACTCATTATTCCACACTCCCATAAATCAATCGACACACTTATATATTATTCAATCCAGCTAAATGCTCGACTTATTGTAACACGTGATGAACATTTACCAAAAGAAAAAGCCAAAGCCGGAATATCGGACTTTGACTTTTCCGTCAATCGATCGTTCAATTAGTTTTTCTTATCATCTTCAACTTCTTCAAAATCGGCATCTACAACGCCGTCATCCTGTGGCTTACCGGAAGCTTCTTCACCCGCTTCACCTTGAGCTTGTGATTCTGCAGCAGCTTGTTCATATAATTTCATCGTCATTTGCTGTACAATTTCTTCCAAAGCTGTTTTCTTCGTACGCATATCTTCCAAATTGTTAGCTTCGATAGCTGCTTTCAACTCTTCTTTTGCATCCTCAACTTTTTTCACTTCGTCTTCGGATACTTTGCCTTCGAGATCCTTCAATGTCTTTTCAGCCATGAAAACGAGTTGGTCCGCGTCATTTTTCAAGTCCGCTTCTTCTTTACGTTTTTTGTCCTCTTCAGCATTTGCTTCTGCGTCTTTCACCATGCGCTCAATTTCGTCATCGGATAGACCTGAGCTCGATTGGATTGTAATGTTTTGTTCTTTTTGAGTACCAAGGTCTTTCGCTTTTACTGTAACGATACCGTTTTTGTCGATATCAAATGTTACTTCAATTTGTGGAATTCCTCGTGGAGCTGGTGGAATATCCGTCAATTGGAAACGACCGAGTGTTTTATTGTCCGCTGCCATTGGACGCTCACCTTGTAGGACATGGATGTCAACAGCCGGTTGGTTGTCTGCAGCAGTCGAGAACACCTGTGATTTGCTTGTAGGGATTGTTGTGTTGCGCTCAATCAATTTTGTGAACACTCCACCCATTGTTTCAATACCAAGTGAAAGCGGCGTGACGTCAAGCAATACAACATCTTTCACATCTCCGCGAATGATTGAACCTTGAACAGCCGCACCCATCGCTACAACTTCGTCTGGGTTTACACCTTTGAATGGTTCTTTTCCAGTTTCCTTCTTAATTGCTTCTTGTACTGCCGGAATACGAGTTGACCCACCAACAAGGATTACACGGTCAATTTCAGACGGTGATAGATCAGCATCTTTCATCGCTTGACGTGTTGGTACCATTGAACGTTCAACTAAGTGTGCAGTCAACTCATCGAATTTAGCACGTGTCAATGATATTTCAAGGTGCAATGGTCCAGCTTCGCCCGCAGTGATGAACGGTAAGGAAATTTGTGTGGAAGTAACACCAGAAAGGTCTTTTTTCGCTTTTTCCGCTGCATCTTTCAAACGTTGCATTGCCATTTTGTCTTTTGAAAGGTCAATTGCATTTTCTTTACGGAACTCTTGAACAAGGTACTCGATAATGACATCATCAAAGTCGTCCCCACCCAATTTATTGTCCCCTGCTGTAGCACGTACTTGGAATACGCCATCGCCAAGTTCAAGGATGGAAACGTCGAATGTACCGCCTCCAAGGTCATAAACAAGGATTGTTTCATCCTCATCTGCTTTATCTAAGCCATATGCCAATGCTGCGGCTGTCGGCTCGTTGATGATCCGTTCTACTTCGAGGCCAGCAATTGTACCAGCATCTTTTGTTGCTTGGCGTTGTGCATCATTGAAATAAGCTGGTACAGTAATGACCGCTTTTGTCACTTTTTCGCCTAAGTATTCTTCTGCATAACCTTTCATGTATTGAAGGATCATTGCAGAAACTTCTTGAGGAGTGTACTCTTTATCTTCTACTTTTACTTTATAGTCAGAGCCCATATGTCTCTTAACGGACATGATTGTGTTAGGGTTTGTAATGGATTGACGTTTAGCCACTTCACCAACTTGGCGTTCGCCGTTTTTAAATGCCACTACTGAAGGAGTTGTACGGTTACCTTCTGGGTTAGGAATGACCTTTGCCTCTCCACCTTCATATACTGCTACTACAGAGTTTGTAGTTCCTAAGTCAATACCGATAATTTTGCTCATTTGAATTCCTCCTAGATTTAATGCATAGCAAATAGATTTGACGGATTATTCGTTTACTTTAACCATGGTAGGTCGAAGCACACGATCCTTTAACATATACCCTTTCTGAAGTTCCTCAAGCACGATGCCTGAAGACTTATCGGGGTCACTTCCTGTCATAACCGCTTGATGGAAATTAGGATCGAACTCCTTATCTAATGCCTCGATTTCGACAAGTCCTTCACCTTTTAGCGCATCAATTAAGCTGCGGTAAATCATATCCATTCCTGTCATAAGTGATGTTGCCTCATCAGTTTTCGTTTCTACTGCAAGAGCACGTTCAAAATTGTCAAGAACCGGCAATAGATTCGTCAGCAAGCTTTGCGCCTTGTACTTGTTCAAAGCTTCTTTATCGAGGGTTGCCCTTCTTTTGGCATTTTCGAAATCAGCTAACACCCGTAAAAGCTTGTTTTCCTCTTCTTGTAATTTCGATTCCAACTCACTTATCTTTGCATCTTTTTCATCAATTTCCTCATTCGTCTCTTCCAAGCTTTCCTCAACGCCGGAAGTTGTTTCCTGTTCCGTCTCCAAAACTGCGGAGTCAGTACTTACTTCCTCTTGTTCATCAATCGCAGCATTTTCTACATCATTCATTTTCTCATTCACAAATCTTTCCTCCAATCCAATACGATACTCATTTTCCTAAATTATCCAACGCCTGCGATAAGTTACCACTTAAGATATCGAGCATCGTGATGACTTTTCCATAATCCATCCGTTTCGGTCCAATGATCGCTATGGATCCGGACAAATTATTGCCGGCCGAATAATTTGCAGTAATTACACTGCAATCTTCCATCGCATCAAGCTCATTTTCAGAACCGATTCGTACATGAATCCCCTTCTTGTCATCTCGGAAAAAGTTAAACGCAGTTGTACCATTCTCCATCAACTCGAAAAACATCTTCATTTTTTGAAGATCATTGAATTCCGGCTGTTTCATCATGTTCATTTTGCCGCCGAAATACAGTCGTTCCTCTGGTTTAATTGTCATAGCCCGTTGGAATGAGGCAAATAGGTCACCGGCATGATGGACATGCTGTTCAAACACCATTTTTGCTTCCCGAGCAAGCTTGTTCTGCAGGAGACTCAACGGAGTTCCTACAAGCCTTTCGTTTAAAATGTTGACCATTTTTTCAATATCTGAAGCCACCATGCCTTTAGGTACATCAAATATCCGATTTTCAACATGTCCATTGTCTGTAACGATGATTGCTACAGCTTTTGTTTCATCTAATGGGACAATAGAGAATTTCTTCACCGAGTGCATCAATGTGTCTGGCCCTAAAAGGATTGACGTATAGTTCGTCAATTCAGATATGATTTTTGCGGAATTGCGGATCAGCTCTTCTTTTTCCAAGACACTGTCCTGAAAAATAGAGCGTAATTGAATGCTATCTTCCACCGTTAACTTTTCTGGCGTCAACAAGTGGTCGACGTAGAAACGGTAACCTTTTTCGGATGGAACCCTGCCTGAGGATGTATGGGTCTTCTCAAGATAACCAAGTTCCTCCAAATCAGCCATTTCATTGCGAATGGTTGCGGGGCTGTAGGGGGCCTCCGGTTTTTTAGATAACTGCCTTGATCCGACAGGTTGAGCGGATTCGATGAAGTCGTTAACCGTCAGTTGCAATATAAGCAATTGTCTGTTTGTCAACATTGATCATCACTCCTGTTAGCACTCTTTATAAGTGAGTGCTAATGCTACTCATAATTTATCAAATCAGTTTAACGGTGTCAACGAATTAACTCCCATTCAGTTAAGAAATTCCTGGAATACTTCGTTACCTCTGAAGATGCCTTTCTTTGTCAATTTAATATGATTTTCGGAAATCTGAACGAGATCTTTATTGGATAGCGCTTCGATAACGGACCCATACACTTCGGGTAATGTTTTACCAAATTTAGATTCAAAAGCATGGAATGAAACACCGTCTGTTTTTCGAAGGCCAAGGAACATTTCTTCCTCCATTGCTTCGATAATAGTGACTTCATGTTGATTCATGATCGGGCGCATTCCATTATCTGTGCTTTCCATGTACTTTTTCAAAGGTCCCAAGTTTGCGTATCTTTGACCTTTTACATACCCGTGGGCGCCAGCGCCAATTCCTGCATATTCATCATTCTCCCAATAGATTAGATTATGTATGGATTCTTTTCCTTGGATTGAGAAATTGCTGATTTCATATTGTCGTCTACCGGCTTTCTCCATACGATCGATTAGCATGGAAAACATGTTCGCTTCCATATCTTCACCGGGCAAAGGGAGCTTCCCTTTATTCATCAAGTTATAGAAGACGGTTTTTGGTTCAACTATGAGTGAGTATCCGGAATAATGTGGAAGGTCGAGCGATAACGCCTTATTAAGTGTATCTTCCCATTGTTCGGTCGTTTGTCCAGGTAAACCATAAATAAGATCGATGCTAATGTTTTCAAAACCTATCTTCCGGGCATTTTCGATTACTTTAATCGGATCGTCTGCACCGTGTGTTCTGCCGATCCTTTTTAAAAGCTCTGTATCGAATGACTGGACACCAATGCTTAGTCGGCCGACACCGCCACTTTTCAAAACTGATAGTTTTCCGTTTGTCAATTCATCTGGATTTGCTTCGGTTGAAAATTCTTTAAGGGAACTTACATCTACATAGTGGTGGATTATTTCGAGTAAACGTTCCAATTGCTTTTCAGATAATGCTGTCGGTGTTCCTCCACCTAAGAAAACCGTTTCAAGATTTTCGAATGAATGCCCTTCATCTTTCATGACGGCTAATTCATTTCCTATCGATTCGATATACTCGTCTACCGGTTGGTTTTTAAAAAAAACTTTGTTGAAATCGCAGTAATGGCAAATTTGATGGCAGAAAGGAATATGAATATACATGCCACGCATTTGTTTGTGTCCCCTTTCTTTCGGCAATGCCGTTAGTGCAAAAAAGGAGTCCGAGTGGACCCCCTTTTAAGTATATCAATCCTCGTCCATTTTAAGGACTGCCATGAATGCTTCTTGCGGTACTTCTACCGAGCCGACCTGCTTCATGCGCTTTTTACCTTCTTTTTGCTTTTCAAGAAGTTTTCGCTTACGGGAGATGTCTCCTCCGTAACATTTAGCAAGAACGTTTTTACCGATTGATTTAATCGTCGAACGCGCTACAATCTTTTGACCGATTGCAGCTTGGACAGGCACTTCAAACTGTTGACGCGGAATAAGGTTTTTCAATTTTTCAACGATTGCTTTGCCACGTTCGTAGCTGAAGTCGCGATGGACAATGAAGCTGAGTGCGTCAACTTGCTCGCCATTCAATAGAATATCCATTTTGACAAGCTTAGATGTTTTATAGCCAATCAGTTCATAGTCAAATGATGCGTATCCTTTAGTACCTGATTTTAATTGGTCGAAAAAGTCATATACGATTTCAGCAAGAGGCAATTCGTAAATGATATTTACACGTGTTGCATCCAAATAATCCATCGTAATGAAGTTACCGCGTTTATGCTGGCATAATTCCATGACAGTGCCAACATAATCATTCGGCACCATGATGGATGCTTTCACATAAGGTTCTTCAACATGATCGATCTTCTGTGCATCCGGCATCAATGAAGGGTTATCCACTTTCAATTCTCTTCCGTCAGTTGTTACGACATTGTAAATAACACTTGGAGCAGTTGTGATCAAATCAATTTTGAATTCACGTTCAATCCGCTCCTGGATGATTTCCATATGTAGTAACCCAAGGAATCCACATCGATATCCAAATCCTAACGCTTGTGACGTCTCGGCTTCAAACTCCAAAGCTGAGTCGTTCAGTTCAAGTTTCTCAAGGGCTTCCCGTAAATCCACGTATTTTGACGAGTCGATCGGATATAACCCACAGAAAACCATAGGATTCAATCGACGGTACCCTGGCAATGGTTCATTGGCCGGATTTTTCGCATTCGTAATTGTGTCACCGACACGTGTATCTCCGACGTTTTTGATAGCTGCGGATAGGAAACCGACATCGCCTACCGTTAACTCATCGCGCAAAGAAATATTCGGTGTGAACACTCCTGTTTCAATGACTTCGAATTCTTTGCCGGTTGCCATCATGCGGATTTTATCACCCGGCTTAACAGTCCCTTCGACTATCCGGATATTGACGATGACACCTTTGTACTGGTCATAATGCGAATCGAAAATCAATGCTTTCAACGGAGCTTCCGGATCACCTGTAGGCGCAGGTACTTTTTCGACGATCTGCTCAAGGATTTCCTCAATGCCGATACCAGCCTTTGCAGAAGCATGTACTGCCTCAGAGGCATCCAGGCCAATTACATCTTCGATTTCCTGTTTCACTTTATCCGGATCGGCAGCCGGCAAATCGATTTTATTGATGACAGGCAAAATTTCAAGATCATTGTCGAGCGCGAGGTAAACGTTTGCCAACGTTTGCGCTTCAATTCCTTGGGCTGCATCAACGACAAGTAAAGCACCCTCACATGCTGCAAGGCTTCGCGATACTTCGTACGTAAAGTCGACGTGTCCCGGAGTATCGATCAGGTGGAACGTGTACTCCTCGCCATTCTTCGCCGTGTATGATAATTGCACTGCGTTCAATTTAATCGTTATTCCGCGCTCACGCTCCAAATCCATTGAATCCAATGTTTGTGATTTCATTTCACGCGAACTTACTGTTTCAGTCTTTTCCAATAAACGATCGGCCAACGTCGATTTCCCGTGATCGATATGGGCAATGATAGAGAAGTTTCTAATGTTTTTTTGACGTGCCAATCTTTCTTCATGATTCATCTGTCAGTTCACTCCTATATAAGCTATTTGCATTATAGCAAATAACTGATAAACATGTTACATATTCTTATTCCCTTAATCACAATAATCAAAGCTCAACTAATTAAGTTTAACAGATGCAATCATTTTGTTAAAGTTTAGCCCCATTCAAAAGAAAAAAGCCCCATGGATACTATCCATGAAGCATAGACTCTTCTCATTTCAGTTCCAACTCTTCCTCATCAAGCAATTCCAAGATGGCATCTGAAAGGACTGTTAGTGTCCTGTTTAACTCATCTTCCGAGTTCCCTACACCACCTAACTCTAAAAGAACGAGTTTAGGGTGAAGGTCTTGGTTATACTTCCCGTCAACACCCGCCCCGCCCTTCGGAATGACGCCTCTTGTAATGCCAGGCACCCTCTTTTCCATGGCTGCATTTAATCTATTCGTAATCGCTTCGTTCTGTTTATAAGCTGGATTATCCAAACCAAGGACAAATGCGATTTTTGCATACCTTTCCTCTCCATGAACAACCGTTGACTTATCAGGTCCGATATCATCCCGATGAATGTCGATTATTAAGTCATATTCATTTTCGGTAATTTGCTGTTTAACGAACGGCCTTATATCCCGATAGGCGCGTGAATAAGGCACTGCCTTTTTCAGTGTATCAGCTTCTACGCTATTGATTTCGAGTAAGCTTTTAAGTTTGTCACTCATCTTTACTACATTCTCGGTCTGATGGTTTACGGCAATTTTTCCATCAACCGCTTTTGTAATCGGTTTGTATGCCTCAGTTGAGTGAGTATTATAAAGTAATACTTTTCCAAGTTTCGGTTCTTCTTCGATTTCCATTTCCGTATGCACTTCGATTTCAACCTCAGGGATCGGCTCTTCCTCCGCCACAACGTTGGATGCATAGACGATGAGAGCATTTTCTTTAATAATTTTGGAATTGGAAATCTTGGATTCTTCCGGTATAAATTGGATGACAACCGGGAATAGGAATAGAACGAATACGATTACAGACCATATTTGCATATTTTTCTTCATGCGACATCCCCCCTTTTTCAACTATATGCCGGGGGGAATAGGTCAATGACTTGTTTTAAGTTCTTGAATCCACTCGCTAATGGAGTCAGTTAAGATTTCAGCATAAAGGGCAGCCCAAGAGTCGATCTCTTTAGGCGAAATAAATGTATTTAGATCATGGTTGGATAATACCTCTTCAAATAATTGCACCCTTTCCTCATGTGGCCATGATGTCCAATCCCCAAATATAGGGATAAGTTTCGTCCTGTCCGCATCTTTATTCGGGGTGTGCAGCCAATTTGAAACAGACAACCGTGAGGATGGGTGACTTTCCTCTTCAATCTTGGAGGCGATATACGTAAACAATGTATTAATCGCATCGGCAATCAAGACCGGACCATCGACGACTGTCGGAATACCAATTGCAATGACGGGAATTCCCAATGTTTCTTTCGATAATTCTTTCCGGCTGTTTCCAACCCCAGAACCTGGATGAATCCCTGTGTCTGTCATTTGGATTGTTTTACAAAGTCGAGAGCTATCCCTTGCCGCTAAAGCATCGACGACGATGATGACATCCGGTTTAATCTCACGAACGATGGCTTTAACGAAATCGGCTGTCTCTAACCCAGTCTGGATCGTTACACCCGGTGCATAGACAAACAGTTCACTCCCTTCGTCCGAGTAATACATCGGGACAATCTCTTTCAATCGATCCATCGTGAGCGGCCCAACGGCGTCAGGTGTCACTTCTCTATTCCCTAACCCGACCAATAGGATTTTTCCGTTATTCAGATTAGATATGTCCTTGGTCATTTCGGTTAGTTTCGATTTCAGCATTTCTCCCATTTCTTCGAGTCCTTCGCGATCGGTATGTGTCAAAGTTGGGTTGGTCAATGTCAGATAGGTGCCTCTTTTTTTCCCTATTCTTTTTTCACCTTCGGCATTTATTTTGACAGATGTCAAAATTACTCTGCCTTTTCTTGTTTCATCAAACTGAATGCCTTCGGAGTCTTTTAATTTTTCTTTTTCCTTTTCCGTTTGGTGGCGAACCATTTCTTCGTTTTCGATTAATAGGTCGGTTCGATAAAAATCGTATTTATCCATTATGATCACCTCAACATGCAGTTTGTACGATGCGTCAAGGAAATATTCTTTGCATATTTTTATTGCGTTCTTTCATTGATTTTGCTAAAATGTTAATGTTGTAAAGAGAATCCGGAAGTTAATAATGGAAAGACTCTTGCCTTACCTGAAATTTGGAGGTGAATGGAATGCCAAACATCAAAGGTGCAATTAAGCGCGTAAAACAAAGTGCGGCTGCGAATGAACAAAATTCACAGTATAAACATGCTATGCGTACTGCTGTGCGTAAAGCTGATGCTGCGCTCATCAATAAAGAAGAGAACGCTGCAGAACTTTTGAAAGACGCAGTTAAAAAGTTGGATACTGCTGCACGTAAAGGTCTAATCCACAAAAATACAGCAGCTCGTCAAAAAGCACGTCTTACTAAAAAAGCTTTGTAATAGCTATGAAAAAGGCTGTCCATTTCACTATGAAAATGGACAGCCTTTTCTATTGGAAGGACGATATGCCGCCGGATTTCCGCTACAGGCGGACGCTTTCTTACCTGTAGTCAAGTGGTTTCTTAAATTATTTATCAATATAAAACATAATTTATAGACATAACACTGTCAACAAGCTGTTACTTTCCGTTCCGGCGCTCGCTTTCCGCGGGCATGGCTTGAGCCTCCTCGGTCGCAAAAGGCGTGCGCCCTGCGGGGTCTCAAGGCTCATGCTATTCCCGCAGGAGTCGAGCGCCTCCACTACAAGCAACAAGTGCCCCTAAAAATAAAATTGAATATGCCAAATAGACATGACGAATATTTGTTTTTTCGCAAGGTCTTTTATGCTATAGTGGAGCTATCCTGTTACGAAACTTTGGCTGATTCGTAATGAAACGCTCGCCAGAATAGATATGAAACAGTGTTTGCAAACTTTGCTTATCCATTTCCTAAGCTAAGTGCAATCCGGAAAACTTCTTGTCCATACTTCTCCACGCTTATCAACCTTGCCCATCTTCTTTACTCCAATTTTTTTCTTACTCTTTAATAGTTTGCTCTTGTGGAGGCTTATTATCAAACAATCGTTAGCAGGCTCCGTTGATTGGAGTGGAAGGCGGCGACTCCTGGGGGATCAGCGGGACAGGTGAGACCCCGCAAGGAGCACGCCTTTCGCGACTGAGGAGGCTCACCGCCCGCCCCCCGGAAAGCGTCCGCCTGGAGCGCAAATCAACAGTTAATTGTTTATATAGTTAGTTCATGCCCTTAATGGGTCCATGAAGAATATCTCTAAGACTCTTTCTCTTTTGCCGCTTGTTGATTTTAGTTGGTAGTCGATGTCGGCTAATTTTTCGAGAATAAGCAGCAGTCTTTCCATATTAGGCATGCTTCTGTTTTCCATTACGAGTTTTACGCGGTACGGGTGGACGTTTAGGGTTTTTGCTATTTGTTGTTGGTGATATCCTTTTTTTACCAATATGTTGACATGAATCATCAATCTGATTTGGCCAGCGATAAGGGAAGTTAGCATTATTGGTTCTTCACCGTTCCGGAGCAAGTCATGGTAAATTTTAATGGTATCTTTTATATTTCCGTTCATATAGGCATCTGTCAATCTGAAGACATCCATTTCGGGTAGTCTTGGGACGAGCATTTCAACTATTTCTTTTGTTACTTCGCCTTTTCCATCCATATACATTGCAATTTTCTCAAGTTCCGAAGAGAGCGTTAAAAGACTGTCTCCAGTCATATCGATCAGTACTTGTGCAATTTCTTGACTTATTTTGACACCAAACGAACTTGCTTCATTTTGAATCCACGTTGTCAAATCACGTCCGACGAGTGGTACTGCTTCAATCACTGAAGACTTTTGCATCATAAGTTTAGTAATTTTTTTCCGGCCATCCAGCTTTTCGTAAGGCGCCAAAAAGACAACTGTGGCAGTAGGAGAAGGGTTCGATAGCCACTCCTCAAGCAACGCAATATTATGTACAACCTTCTCTTTTGTTTTATCAGCAGCTTTTAGGAAAGACGCATTATTCGCGATGACTAATTTTCTCTCTACAAGGAATGGGAGTGTGTCCGCTTCTTCAATTACTGCTTCAATTGGTGTTTCATCCAGATCGAATCTGAAGACGGCATCTTCTTCTCCATCCGGCAAGGCTTTAATTAGCCGTTTGATCGTCTCATCAATTAAATGTCTTTCGACGCCCATCAACAAGTAAACAGGCTCTATCTTCCCCTCGCTCATGCTTTTCCAGATTGCATTTACCATTCCAATCACTCCAATCACTACACTTTCCCATTATACAATACCATTTCACGTCTATGAACATTTTGTGTCGATTATCATAAACGCGGCTTAAAAGAGCGTTTGATATAGATTTTTTTTAGTTAATCATCTATACTATAAAGGAATTAGGAGGTGTAGCAATGAATGAGTTTGAACAAGACGTACAGTCCAAACGCAATGATTTAATTGACTCAGGTGTTGGATTCATTGTAGCTTTCGTGGCTTTTTCTGCAATTTTCGTTGTTGCTACAATCATCGACGTCGTCGCACGTTAATGGTCAAAGAAGTCGGAATGTCCATCCTTAAACGGAATGGACATGTCCGTCTTTTTTTATTGGGAAGTGTGTACGGAATACCGATCCTTTTTCACTCTTATCGTGATAGAGCCATGATCCGCCGTTGATAATGTTTGTAATTTTTGCTGTTCAAAAGTGGCAAGGACTTCAGGATGCGGATGACCGTATCGGTTATTTCTGCCGTATGAAAGTATTGTCAGCTCAGGGTTCAACGTATGAATGAATAGGTCTGAACTTGATGTTCGGCTTCCATGATGACCTGCCTTAAGTATTAATCGGCCCCAATTTACATGCTTGTATTCTCTTACTATCCTCTTTTCCCCTTCAACTTCTAAATCCCCTGTAAAAAGAAAAGATGGACCGGAAGTTTCCATTAGTAAAACAAGTGAACTATCATTCCCTTTATACAATCCTCTTTGGGGGCCAATATAGCTAAACGTGGTAGATCCTTGCTGCCAACTAACTCCTTCATTCATCGCAAAAATAGGGATTTTCTTTTCTGCAGAAATAAGAAGTACTTCTTCCATCGTCCACTCTTTTTCACTGTTAGGTGAGATATGGATTTCCTTAACGGCTATTTCCTCAAGCACTTCATCGGCTCCTTCAATATGATCACTATCCGCATGTGTCAGTATCAATTTATCTATTTTTTTAATACCTCTTCCCTTCAAAAATGGAACAACGATTTTCCTTCCAACTTCAAATTCCCTCTCCGGTGTACGCCAATTAGGTTCACCAAAATTCACATTTCCACCTGCATCTATAACATAGACTTCCTGTTTCCATGGAAGTTCGATAACGATAGCATCCCCTTGTCCAACATCGAGGAAAGTAACTTTCAATGTTGGATTCATATAAGGGGATGTATGAAGAATCACTGCTGGAACAAATATAAAACATAATGAATGAAACAGGTTTCTTCCGCGCTCAAATGAGATGAAAAACAGAAAAATCCCAATAACAGTCAGAGCTGACAACACTCCGTGCGGTCTACCCGGTACCCACATCTGATAAGGTAACGACGATAGGAACTCCGTGAATAGCCCAAGCCCATTTCTGAGTGGTTCATAGATAAAGAAGATAATTGCTGCAAAAGATGGTAATAAGTACGTCAACAATAGCAAAAGTATATTTATTGGCAATATGATCACCGAATAAACGGGAACGTAAAGCAAGTTCACTACAAAAGAGGACAGTGACAGTTCATAAAAATGATATAAAAGAATAGGATATAGCGCCAATTGAGTAATCATCGTGACAAGAAACGAAACGGCTAATCCGGATTTCTGACGGGAAAGAATTTTGGTTGAATAAACCAATGAAAATGCAGCCAAGTAGGAAAGTTGAAATCCCGGCTGAAAGGCAACCCATGGCTGTAAAAGGATAAAACAGGCCGCACTTATGGCAAGTGCATCATCCATTCGCATCCTAAAGCGACCAGTGGCAGTCAAAAGAATGAGAACCGTAACGGAAACAGCACGCCAAACAGATGGGGCTCCCCCTGCTATGACAGCGTATAGAGGCAACAAGATCATTAGGAGAGTATCTACGGTCTCTTTTCTCATGGACAGCCTGATAAGTAATGTCCGCAAAAGAAACGTTAATAAACCTACATGAAGACCAGAAATTGCAAATAGATGAGTTATCCCTAACGTACGGTAACTTGCTGCAAGTTCCTCATCCATTCCGCTTCGATCACCAATTAATAAAGATTCAGCCTCCACTATGAGGTTTTCAGGAAAGTTTTCCCTGATATGCTGTTTAATCCGCCACCTATGCTCCGCTAATACAGATTGAATGCCTGTATTTTTCTTATAGCTTAGGACTTGGTCGGATTCAAACATACCGATAGCGCCATTTGCTTTTAAGTAATTTCCCATGTCAAAAGAGTATTCGTGTGCCGCGGGAGGCAAATCCCGGAAAACGCCAGTCAAAATAAATTGATAAGAAGGAATGTGGATTTCTTCGAACTGTCTTTTCTGTTCTTCATCGGTAAACTTCAATTTTGAATAGACGATTTCATTGGAATGAGTTTTCGCAAAACCCTTTAACACTCCTCCATCTATTTTCACCTGGTCTGTCCATGTAAGTGCAATAGTGATGGGTGTATTAGCCTGCTTCAGCTTGGGAATTTGCACGGAAATGAGAGAATAAGAAAAAATCGATGCTGTTAACACTAAAAGTGGTGTGAGAAAATCTTTTTTTCTACGAAGAAAAATGGGGATAAGAAGAAGATTGAGTAATAAAACATGAACCGGACCGTATGCGGCAAAAGCCGATACGGCAACCGGGATACAAACATAAATGGGACGAATTTCACCAATCAATTGCCGAATAAGTCATCCACCCTTCTCTTAAATGAGGACAGTTTATCTGTAGGTGCGCCTAATTCTTTCATTTCTTCAAGTATGTCAGTGAGCAACTCCAACTTGCCTTCTTTAGTGAAATCGACTTTACTTTCATCGAAAGGGATATGATTTATCTCTACTCCTGCCTGCTCAAAGAGTTTGATCGCATATTCGTTGTTTCTGTAATCCTTTGCGTAATTGACTGTTCGGATTCCCGCTTGAATAATCGCTTTCGAACATTGCAGGCAAGGGAAATGGGTGACATAAACAGTTGAACCGTCTACTGGACTACCATACTTTGCACATTGCAATAAGGCATTCATCTCAGCATGGATTGTACGGACACAATGATTCTCGACGACATAGCAACCATGGTCGATACAATGGTCACCGCCGGAAATGGAGCCATTATAGCCCCCTGCAATAATTCTATTATCCCTTACAATAGTCGCTCCCACAGCAAGTCTTGTACAAGTGCTTCTGACCGCAAGAAGATGGCATTGCGCCATAAAAAACTGATCCCATGTAATACGCTCCATATGTATGCCTCCAAACTATTTCCTATTTGGTTGAAATGAAAGACTTAAGTTTATCGAATGTCTTTTGACCAATTCCAGACACTTCCATTATCGCTTCAGGAGAGTTAAAAAATCCATTTTCTTCACGATATGCTACTATTGCTGCAGCTTTCGACGGCCCGATGCCCGGAATAGTCATCAATTCCTCAACATCTGCAAGATTAATATTCACCTTGCCGTCATCATTCTGTTGGCCATTAGAATGAGGCTTTGTTAGATTTTTTGAATCATAAAAATCCAGTTCTTCGCCTTCCCTCGGTATATAAATGAATAATTCATCTACCAATTTCATCGCATGGTTCAACATTCGGGAATCTGCATTCGGTAAATACCCTCCGGCTGCATGTATCGCGTCAATCAGGCGATTTCCTTCGACCAAAGAATAGACACCTGGATATTTCACTGCACCTTGAATATCAACCATGATCAATACCGGGGCAATTGTACCCTCGCTATCCACAGGTTTCTCTTCAGGAAGTTCTTCCTCTAAAACACTAATAATTGGGGATTGACCGCTTGCGATAATCGAGTGATTATCAGCCTGTCCTCGGGGAAAGAACAGTATTGCGGTAAGTACAGCGATTGCTGCAATGGGGGTGATGATCCTGCGCCATTTACCTGAAGAAAAAGAAGTAAGCAGTATTGTCACCCTTTCTTCGAGGCATCCATATGGAGTCATATACCACTATAAACGAAAACTTCCTAAAAAGGAAGTTTCATTTACGGACTTGAAAAAATATTCTTTCACTTTCTTCATATGGTGGTTCATCTTCCCAATCTGCAAAAATACGCTCCACCTTAAACCCGGCACTTTGCAACATTTCCACATATTCGTGAACGTGGTATGTTGTCTGAAGATGATTTTCATTGAACCTTCGATAAAGACCATTTTCCTCTTTCAAGAAGAACGCGATATTTGAATAGACGGAATGCTCGGTATCCCCTTCCTCGGTTTCCCAAATGTAGGCAATTCTGTCATTATCAAAAACAAAAGGCCCTTCCATAAAAATGACATCCGTCTTAAAGGTGGAATGCACATCAAACATTAACAAACCACCATTTTTTAATATCGAATGAATACCTTTGAAGGTTTGAATCACACTTTCCCGGTCGGGTAGATAGTTAAGCGAATCTATCGCAATTACCGCACCATCATATTCCGGCTCACCTTCAATCTCCTGCATCGGCTGCTCAAGGAAATCGATGGGCATTGATAGAGCATTTGCTCTTTTCTTGGCAACTTCAAGCATATCCGCCGAGAGGTCGATTCCGGTAACGTCTGCGCCTGCCTTTGCAAGTTTCACGGAAAGTAATCCGGTTCCGCAGCCGACATCGATGATTTTACGATTTTTCACCCCATCTAACGCAAGTGAAAGTAATTCCACATATGAATCGTATGGAATTTCGGTCATCAGCTCATCATAAACGAGTGCGAAATTCGTGTAGGCTTCTTTATTGCTCATCGGCCATTTTTAGTAAAGGGGCATCTCCCCATAACTTTTCCAAATTATAGTAGCCGCGCTCATCTTTATGGAAGACGTGTACGACTACATCACCTAAATCTACAAGGACCCATCTTCCAGTTTCCAAACCTTCAACTCTTTTTACTTCAAAGTTATTTTCAGCAGCCTTATCAGATACTTCCCTCGCGATTGCTTGAACTTGTCGTTCTGAGTTCGCATGGCAGATAATGAATTGATCTGCTATCAGTGATACACCTTCCATATTTAAAACTACAATATCCTGTGCGTTCTTGTCGTCTACTGCTTTATATGCTATTTCCAATAATGTTGTCATATTTCACGTTTCCTTTCGTAGTTGACTGTTCATCTTTGTACGTGCTCATTATAGCATTCGAATGAGTCGGGGAATACAGTTACCCGTTTGCCAACTAAATATCCGACAGAATGAATAATACAAGACTTCATCGCCTCATCTATCGATAGTTCGGCTGTTTTTCGAAGCTCCTCGATTTTAGGGAACTTTCTTCCCGGTTCAATCAGGTCGGCAACATAAATGACTTTTTCAAGGGCAGACATTCCTACCCTACCGGTTGTATGGTAGCGGATGGCATTGAGTACATCCGAATCCGTCACCCCGAATTCATCACGTGCGATTACCTTCCCTGCCGCTGCATGCCAAATTTCATGGTGAAAAGAGAGCAGCCTATTATCTTCACCATTTTCTTCAATTAGTTTACGCATATCTGCCGGTTCCATGCTTTTCGCAACATCATGCAACAAAGCGGCTAATTCAGCCTTTTCGACTGAAACTCCATATCGGGCAGCCAAGACTTTCGCTGTTTCTGCTACTCTAATAACATGTTCAAATCGTTTTAAAGAAACACGTTTCTTAATTTCATTAATAATTTGTTGGGTTTCCATAGAGTCCCTCCAAACGGATAAAATCTTCCACCTTTTCAGGAACAAGAAAGCGAATTGTACCTTTTGCTTCAACCCTCTCCCTAATGAGTGTCGAGGAAAGTTCGATTTCTGGTATGTGAACCATTCTGATCGGATAATCTGATTTCCCGCTCGTACCCGGTCTACCAACCCCAACAAAGTGGACGATTTTTACAAGCTCATCAATTTTATACCACTTAGGGAGCATATCAATCATATCTCCGCCGATAATAAAATAAAAATCACTTTCCGGCTCATGTTCCTTCAACAGTTTGATCGTTTCATAAGTATATGAAACTCCACCTAACTCGACTTCAAATGCGGAAACAGACAAACCATGCGTCCCTTCCACTGCAAGCTCCACCATACGTAGACGCTGCTCAGGAGTTGCATCCGTCGGGTTCGACTTATGTGGCGGGATAGCGGTCGGCATAAGCCGCACTTCGTCAAGGCCGAGAGCATGTTTCACCTCATTGGCAATAATCAGATGTCCAATATGGGGAGGGTTGAATGTGCCGCCCAATAGTCCAATTTTTTTCATATGCTCAGCCTTATGGAAGGACAATCCGTTTTTTCTCTTTCGATTCTTTATAAAGCACAAGGATTTTTCCAATCACTTGCACAACTTCAATATTAGAATCTTGAAGCTTTGAAGCAATCTCATCTTTATCCTCTTCACAATTTTGAAGAATGCTTACTTTTATCAATTCCCTTGCTTCAAGTGCATCCTCAATCTGTTTAATAATTTGATCCGTCAAACCGCCTTTTCCGATTTGAAAAATTGGTTGAAGATGATGCGCTTCACTACGTAAATAACTTTTTTGTTTACCTGATAACATTTAATTTCCTCCAAGTTTTGTTGAAATGGACTGAATCATTTTACGCGTATCCGGGGTGACACCTGTCCATAACTTAAATGATAGGGCCCCCTGATGGACGAACATTCCGACGCCATTTAATATCTTACCGCCCGATTCACGAGATAGGCGTAAAAATTCAGTTTCCAACGGATTATAGATGATATCCGCGACAATTGTCCCTTCGGTGATTCCCGATGGATTTAAAGGAATTCCACTTTGTGCGAAATTCATGCCAACGGATGTCGTTTGTACGATTAAACCAAATTTGCTGATCGCTAATTCGGCATCCTTAAATGATAAAGCAGAACCCGAAGAAAATCCAAGAGATATCTGCAATGCTTTTTCAAAAGTTCGATTCGTAAAAGTGATGGGGCCGATACCGGCTTCTTCGAGGGCAAAGGATATACCACTGGCCGCTCCTCCTGCCCCGATTACAAGTACATCGCCAATAGTTTCCCCTAATTCGTACTCTTCTTGCAATGAACGGACAAAACCTTGTCCATCAGTATTCATACCGTAAAGAGTACCGTCTTCAAGCACTTTTACCGTATTGACAGCATTCATCCGCCTTGCGGTTTCGTCCAATTTGTCTATATAAGGAATGATGGCAGTCTTATGAGGAACTGTTACGTTCCAGCCGTTGCATCCTAATCTTTTTAAACTTGTAACCGCAATTTCCAACTCATCCGCCTTCACATGGATCGGGATATAGGATGCGCTAATCCCGTTATCCCTAAACCATGTTTCGTGCATGTCCGGAGACATCGATTGTGCAATTGGGTCACCGATAACTGCATACCACTTCTTCATGGCTTGTCCCCCCCTTAAATAAGTGATGGACGGAGCACTACGTCAACTCCACGAGGTGCGTGTACTGCAACAACAACCCCCGGATGCTGTACAGTGATCCAGCCAAGACCCGAAATGACAAGATCCATTTTCGGTTTTTTAATGGAAAATTCATGTCTCACAAGTGGCGGCATTTTCTCAAGCGATTCTCCACTTGGTGGTGAAAGCAAACCGCCTAAATGCGTAGCATATAATGAATCTGCATTTTCCAACTTTGTACGATGGATCGGCAGTTCATTCGAAATATGAATTGTAAAGGAAGAACGATCCCCCTTCAGAAAATCGAACCGAGCGAGCCCTCCCATGAATAACGTTTGCTCTGCATTCAATTGGAACACTTTAGGCTTTAACTCTTTTTTCGGAGTGATCGCTTTGAGATCTTTGGCATCTAAATGATGGGCGATTTGATGGTCATTGATAATTCCCGGCGTATCATAAATAGCTTTTCCGTCGTCAAGAGGAATTTCAACGAGATCGAGCGTCGTCCCAGGGAAATGAGATGTTGTTATAACTTCACCCATACCTGTTGCGTTCTTAATGATTCGATTAATGAACGTCGACTTTCCAACATTTGTGCAACCGACAACGTAGACATCTTTTCCTTTTCTATATTTATCGATTGCCTCCATCGCCTCTTCCATTCCATGCCCTTTATGTGCGGATATGAGCAACACATCGATTGGCTTTAGCCCCAATTTTGCGGCTTCCGCTTTCATCCAATTGATAAGCCTGTTTCGGTTAATTGACTTCGGAAGTACGTCGGATTTATTGCCGATGAGCAAAATATCCTTATTGCCAACAAATCGTTGCAAGCCGTTTATCCAACTGCCATTAAAGTCAAAAATATCAACGATTTTAATGATAAGGCCATCTTTGCTTCCAATACCGTTTAATATCTTAAGGAAATCATCCCCGGATAACGAGACCGGCTGTAATTCATTATAATTGCGAAGACGGAAACAGCGTCGACAAATGACTTCTTCCTTCTCCAATGACGATGGAGGCGCAAATCCTTCCTTCTTCGGATCCTCCGTCTGAATTTCTATTCCACAACCTATACATTTAAGTTGTTCCAAGCGTTATTCCTCCCATTCAATCTTTCCAAGACGTTTGAGTCTGGCCATAATTCTTCTTTCAATCATCCTGTTAAACTTTGTAACAAAACCATCTGAGCTTGCTACAGGAACAACAAGAATCGTATGTAGGCCAAATCGTTTGCCACCTAATACATCCGTCATAAGCTGATCTCCCACCATTACGACCTCTTCCTTTTTCAGGCCCATCATGGTAAGTGCCTTTTTGAAGTTTTTTGCCAAAGGTTTACGGGCATCGCATATGAATGGTGTACCAAGCGGATCACAGAATGTCTGCACACGGGCATGATTATTATTCGAAAGAATCGTCACTTGAAGACCCGCGTCTTGCATCATTTTCATCCACTCTGTAATTTCGGGTGTCGCCTCAGGTCGATCCCATTCCACAAGTGTATTATCCAAATCAGTAATGATTCCTTTGATTCCTTTTTCGACAAGTTTATCCGGTGAAATTTGAAAAATGTCTTTTACATACTCATCCGGTAGAAAGTATTTATACAAGTTATCCACTCCGTTATATCTCCAATTCAAAATTGATTATACCACAACAGAAGCCGACGTCATGCATTGTAAGGGCGACAATTCCTTTTCGAACATTCGCTTCATTCTACCGAATTAATACAAGCCGTCATCGCATATGCTGTCATATAGACACAGGAGGTGGACCGATGAGCGGATTTGTTATGACACTCGTCCAACTGTGGGTCGAAATCCCGGCAATGGTCGGCTATATCCGGGGGCAGGCATTCCGTCGCCCGTTATCCAAAGCGGAAGAAGCGGATTGTTTGATGCGATTGGCAGAAGGTGATGAGAGCGCAAGAGATGAGCTTATAGAAAGGAATATGCGCCTCGTCGCTCACGTAGTAAAAAAATTCCACCCAAAACATGAACAACTCGACGATTACATTTCCATCGGTACAATAGGGCTTATGAAAGCTGTAAACAGTTTTACACTTGACCGTAAAACGAAATTAGCGACATATGCAGCCCGTTGTATTGAAAATGAAATACTCATGTATCTACGAACCCAGAAAAAAGTACAAAAAGACGTATCGCTTTTTGATCCAATCGGGACAGATAAAGATGGGCAGTCCCTTCAAATAGCAGATCTTTTGCAAACCGAAGAGGAAGCGCCAATCGAAACCGTCCAACAGAAAGAACTGAAGGAACGGCTTTACCGCCATCTTGGAAAATTGGATGGAAGAGAGCTTGAAATCATCCAAAGAAGATATGGATTATTGGATGATCAACCGATGACCCAAAAGGACATTGCCCAGCAACTCAATATTTCAAGAAGTTATGTCTCCAGAATCGAGAAAAGGGCCATCGTCAAATTGTATCAGCTATTTAAGCATGAGTACAACGAATAAACAAAAGCGCAGGGCGCCTGCCAAGTCCCGACAAGCGGTGGAAGACATGCCGGAAAGGCGCTCTTTGCCTTTTTGGCAAAGGAAGGCAGTCTAAGACCGTCGCTTCCTGCGACAACGACTGCATGACCCGCATCGTGCGGGCCTAACCGACTCGAAGGACTGGCGCCCGGAGTCTGGACGTAACAAAAGCGCAGGGCGCTTGGAATCTGGACGAAATGAAAAGGCGTTTCCTTACACAGGGCCCCCGGCCGCGTGTAAGGAAACGCCAATTTAATGCATTCTGTTTTTACATCTCACATTAGGAATTCAGTCTGCACTTACCTCACGAGCGATTATAACAGCAAGTACTGTGGATAGAAAAAATACGCCAGCCATTAGATAAAACATCTATCATAACCTCCTTATGGACAATAAATACTCTACCTTCATCTTACCATATATCATTTATAATTTCGATAAGACATGCATGACAATTTCGGAAGAATGTTTTGCTGCAAGAGGTAGGAATTCATCAAAACTAATTGAAGATTCCTTTCCAGCAATATCGGATAATGCACGGATTACAACAAAAGGTTTTCCAAATTGGTGGCAAACCTGTGCAACTGCCGCGGCTTCCATTTCAGCAGCAATCATTTCAGGGAACTGACTTTTCACGAGATTAACTCGTTCACTGTCGCTCATGAATACATCTCCTGAAGCAATCAGTCCTATTGAATGTGAGTGTTCCCCAATTTCCTCAATAGCTTCCCTTGCAACTTGGACAAGCCTTGAATCCGATTGATAGGACGGTGGCATTCCCGGTACTTGACCGATTTCATAGCCAAATGCAGTTGCATCCACATCATGATGTCTTACATCATCCGAGATGACAATTGTCCCCACTTCAAGCGATTCGGCAAATCCGCCTGCGGATCCTGTATTTAGTACTACATCAGGATCATATTGCTGAATAAGCAATGTTGTCGCAATCGCCGCATTTACTTTACCAATGCCGCTTTTCACAAGGATGACATCATTTTTGCCAATCTTTCCTTCAATGAATTCACAACCAGCAATAACACTCGTGTTCTGAGATTCGACTTTACTCCTTAAGATTTCAACTTCTTCTTCCATTGCACCTATTATTGCTATTTTCATCTAGTTGCCCTCCGACCCTAATTCAGTTCAATGATTAAAATTCATTGATCAAAGTTCAATATTCAAAGTCCAATGTGTTTAAAATATCCATTTTAACGGGCTTCCAACCTTGTCCATCCACCCATTCAAGATACACACGAAATTTCTCTGATTTGTCCCTGGTGGAAACGATCCCAATAGATTTTTGGGGGCCACCGCCATTTTTAATTTTCCAATAGATCAAAGACTCTACCGGAAACTTTGTAGCATAGGCAATTGCTTCTTTCTTTTCATCCCAATCAACTGACTCATCATTATAAATAGAAACATGTTCACCTGTTTGGACAGTTCCAATCGGCTTCCAAGCTGCGTCAACAATAGTCTCTACAACTATTTCCTCATCATTCGGTACAGTAGTTACAGTATCTTCACTATCACCTTCATCGTCGTTCTGCCCATTCCCGGAAGTACCTGCACCTGCACTATCAGATCCCCCATCATCCGTTACTTCATCATTCGCGTTACTATCATCTTTATCGTCAGTCACACTTCCGTCATCAGTATTGGCATCTTCTTCACTAAAATTTTCATCGATGCTTCCTTGTTCATCTTGATTTGCGACCTGATCTTTTTTGTCGTCATTGCTGCTCATGAATATATTTGCTCCGACAATCACTATCAAGACCACGACAAGTCCAATCATAATATTTAATAATTGGTTGCCACGGTTCTTCCTCTTTTTACGGCCTATTCGAGAGTAATTCGAATTATTTCCATTCATATTGCCGTCCCCCTTAAAAAGTTTGGCTTATTTACGGAAAAAACCGCCCTCATTCGAAGGCGGCCACTTCTGGTCACTTTATTTCAACAATAACGACCGACATTTCTCCCCCTGGAGTTACAATCTTAACTTCATCGCCTTTTTTACGGCCAATCAGGCCTTTTGCGATTGGTGAATCGTTAGAGATTAATCCTTCAATCGGATTAGCTTCTGCAGAGCCGACAATCGTGTATGTCTCTTCATCACCATCAGGTAGTTCTTTAAATGTAACCGTTTTCCCAAGTTGTACTTCATCAGTATTTAATTCGTTTTCTGTGATAATGACACAGTTACGAATCATGGACTCAAGTGTAGATATTTTCCCTTCAACAAATGCTTGGTCTTCCTTCGCAGAATCGTACTCCGAGTTTTCTGACAGATCGCCAAAACTACGCGCAACTTTAATGCGTTCAACGACTTCTTTACGTTTTACAGTTTTTAAGAACTCAAGCTCTTCTTCAAGCTTCTTTTTGCCTGATACTGTCATTGGGTATTTTTTCTCTGATACCATTTTACAACACTCCTCATATTCCTGTTCATAAAAACACTATGCCGCTCCTGCTTGAGGTATGCGACATAGGGCCATTTATATTGAATTCTGACTTTATCATATTACAATTCAGGACCGTATTCAAGAATTGTTTTTATTTTCGTTACCATTAGGTCGATCGCAACTTCATTATGACCGCCTTCCGGGATGATAATATCTGCATAACGTTTCGTTGGTTCAATGAACTGATTGTGCATCGGACGAACAACTGATAAATATTGGTCGATTACAGAATCGATAGTTCTGCCTCTTTCGTTAATATCCCGCATCAAGCGCCTAATAATGCGTAGATCAGCATCTGTATCAACGAAAAGCTTAATATCCATCAGATCACGCAGCCTTTCATCTTCAAGAACAAGAATTCCCTCAAGAATGATAACATCCTTCGGTTCAATCGCGATCTTCTGTTCCGACCTTGTATGCAAAGCGTAATCATACACCGGCTTTTCTATAGCTTCCCGATCTAAAAGTTTACCGATATGATCTATCAACAAATCTGTATCAAACGCAAGTGGATGATCGTAGTTTGTCAAAAGTCTTTCTTCAAACTCCAAATGGGATTGATCCTTATAATAATAATCCTGTTCAATTACAACAACGGAGTGTTCCTTGAACACATCATAAATTCGGTTCGTAACACTAGTCTTCCCAGATCCTGAACCACCGGCTATGCCAATGACAAGAGGTTTGCTCTTATCCATTTACTTTCCTCCCTCAATAGCAGGGAAACCCCTAGTCCCTCTTTTTTACTGCAATCAGAATTCCGTCACCGACTGGAAGCAGTGACGTTTCATACTGTGGATGCCCCATGATCCAAGTAGTGAATTCCTTCAGATTTCGAATCATCGTACGGTTCCGTTTCGGTAATTCCTCATCCGGAATCAGTACAGCTCCATGCATAAACATATTATCACAATATATGACACCGCCCGGCGCAACAAACTTTGAATATTTCTCAAAAAAACGTTTATATTGGCCTTTTGCAGCATCTATGAATAGAGCATCATACTGACGTTCAGAAATTAGTGCTTCATCCAACAATAAAGCGTCGCCTTCAATGATAGTGATTCGATCACTATAACCACTTCGCTCGATATACTCGACTGCGGATTCATACCTTTCCTTGTCCCGTTCTATTGTTAGAATGGAAACGTCTTTTAATGAAGATACCATCCGGATAGCAGAATATCCTATTGCGCTGCCAATTTCAAGTATAAACTTTGGCTGCTGAATACGAAGCAGGCCGACAAACGTGTCAATTCCGCTCCTGTCCATTATCGGAATCCTATTTTCCTCTGCATATTTCTCCATTTCTTGTATTAATGGATTTTCGGCTTCACCCAAATTGGAAATATATGTTGTGTACTCACCCATGATGGTCACTTCCATTCTTTCTGAAAATCAGTCACCAGATCTGTGTTTTGCTATATTTGCCAAATGCTCTTCATATGTTTTCGCGAAATGATTTTCTCCTTCATTATCTGCAAGGAAATAGAAATACTCCGTAACTGCAGGGTCAACCACTGCCTTTATTGAAGACTTTCCAGAGTTCGCGATTGGTCCTGGAGGAAGACCTACGTATTTATATGTGTTATATGGATCGTCGACTTCCAAATCGGCAAATAAAACCCTATCTTTATGCTCGCCTAACGCATATAAAACAGTTGGGTCTGTTTGAAGCATCATGCCTTTTTCCATTCTGTTATTAAAGACACTCGCAATTACTTCCCGGTCAGTAGTTGCCGTTGCTTCTCTTTCAAGTAAACTGGCGAATGTAAGTAACCAATGGACAGACCTACCGTTCGACTCCAAATAAGCGAAGTATGGTGTAACATTGGCGGATGTTGCATCCAACATCGTTGTAACAACCGTTTCAACTGAGGGCTTCTCTTCGTAGAATGGATATGTCGCAGGGTATAAATACCCTTCGAGTGGATATCTAACATTTTCCGCCAATATTTCTTCAGTTAAAATATTGGGGTATTTACCCATAAGATCTGCTATTGTTTGTTCATTATTCACATACTCTAAAAATTTCTTAGCTGGAATTCCGGCCCGTTTTTCGACTACCTTTGCTATTTGATCCAATGTTAAGCCTTCAGGAACAGTCATCGTGAAGACTGGTGTCCTATAAACTTTACCCGTTTTTAGACTTTCAATTAATTCATCTAATGTCATTGCCTTTGTCAATCCGTATGAACCTGCTTGAAACTGTGATTCATTGTTGAATTTTGCATAATACTTGAATATTTTCGCGTTCCTGACGAGACCTTTTTCCTCCAGCATTTCGGAAATTGATGTTAACCCTGATCCGATTGGGACTTCGACATCAATTATCTCTTCGGAGTTAGGGTCAACAGGCTGAAGTGCTTCGTTTATGTATTTATAAACTGCACGGCCACCAAGAAGCCCCCCGATTATGATTATTAATGCGAGAACAAATACGATGCGCCTTACAATTTTCACTTCTTTTTTCTGTTCGAGCATCTTTTCAAACATCGCTTCTTTTTTTGACCCATTTTCCATTCTGCGTAACCCCATTTCGTGCTATCTAACTATTGAACTGAAAACATGTAAAAAAGTTATTAACAGTGAAAAGACGGAATGGCCTGCACCATTCCGTCCGTGCACATATAAATTATTCTTCGTCCTCGTCTTCTTCGGCAAGGAAAGTGTTTAACATTTCTTCGATCATATCCCACTCTTCATCAGTTTCAATCGGCAATAACTCGCCGTCTTCATTATCTTCAGATGGGATGAAAGCTGAAGCATGGATTTCGACTTCATCATCTTCGCCAACTTCGTCTTCGCCTAAAATATGGTAAAGGACATAGGATTTTCCGAAGTCTTCCGATTCAAATGTGAAAATAACTTCACATACATGCTCTACACCGTGCTCGTCTACTACTGTCATTGTTTCTTGTCCATGTTCCATATAAATCACCTCATCTATTTTTTGAATCAAGATACCCTTGAAGTATCATGACTGCCGCCATCTTATCGATGACTGTTTTTCTTTTCTTTCTGCTGACATCTGCTTCGATCAGCATCCGTTCCGCCGCCATTGTCGTTAACCTTTCATCCCATAGCACAACTGGATAACCAAACGTTTCCTTTAAGAGTTCCGCATATTTTTCGGACGCTTCCCCTCTTGGACCGACTGAATTATTCATGTTTTTCGGATAACCAACAACGAAAGAAGTAACTGCATATTCACTAGCAAGCTCCTGAATTCTTGACATACCAAATTGGCCGGCACTTTCATCAATCTTAACCGTTTCGATGCCTTGAGCTGTCCACCCAAGTGCATCGCTGATTGCAATACCGACCGTTTTGGATCCAACATCCAACCCCATTACCCTCACTTGGATTTACCCCCGTTTTCACGGATGTAGAATTTCACAAGCTCCTCAAGAATTTCGTCCCTCTCCAGTTTTCGGATGAGGTTACGGGCTTCATAGTGGCGAGGAATATAAGCCGGGTCGCCAGATAGAAGATAACCGACAATCTGGTTAATAGGATTGTAACCCTTGTCCTCTAGTGCCTTATGCACATGAAGCATGACCAATTTCACTTCTTGCTCCATTGATTCCTCAGGAAAGTTGAATTTCATCGTTTTGTCGTATGAATTCATAGTCGACACCCCGCTTTCCAATCGTCCGTTTGTTAATCGGATATCTGTCCCACTTACTCTATACCCGACGCCTGTTTCCCGTTAAACGGATTTGACATAATCATACACGGATTGGAGGGCTACATCAAGTTTAGAAGCATCTTTTGCACCAGCCATCGCCATATCTGGACGCCCTCCACCTTTACCGCCGCACTCCGAAGCTACATGGTTGACGATTTTTCCGGCGTGGAATTTCCCGTCTTTCAAGTCTTCCGTCACTCCGGATGCAAGTAAAACCTTACCTTCCGTCGCCGCACCAAGTACAATTACACCTTTAACAATCTTTTGTTTCAATTCATCAATCATTTGCCTTAAGGCGTTGTTATCCTTAACATCCACTCTCGCTGATAGTACTGTCACATCGTCAATTTGTTGCGCCGTTGCCATTATATCGGATAGCTGGCTATTCCCCAATTTCGCAGAAAGTGAATCATTTTCACGATGCAACTCTTTTACCTCCGTCAAAGTGGCTTGGACCTTTGCTACAATCTCTTTTGGATTCGTTTTTAAGATTGTCGCAGCGCTATTCAATAGCTCCTCTTCCTCTTTGAATGAAAGGTAGGCTTGTTTGCCAGTAACCGCCTCGATTCGTCTTGTACCTGCACCTATGCCGCCTTCCGATTCAATCTTGAAAAGGCCGATAGTAGAAGTTGTCGGAACGTGGCAACCTCCGCATAGTTCAAGAGAAAAATCTCCTATGGATACTACACGAACAACATCGCCATATTTTTCACCGAATAAAGCCATAGCACCCATTTCTTTTGCTTCATTGATTGGCTTTTGTTCAATTTGAACTGTGATATCTTCCCAAATCTTTTCATTAACGTTTTCTTCAATCCGTTCCAATTCTTCTTTTGTAACTTGACCAAAATGCGAAAAGTCGAAACGTAGACGATCCGGTCCAACATATGAGCCAGCCTGATTGACATGATCACCAAGTACAAGTTTTAATGCTTTGTGAAGGAGATGCGTTGCTGTATGGTTTTTAATCGTCAATTTCCGTGAATCAGCATCCACCTCTGCATAGACATTGCTGTTATTCGAAACCTCACCAGAACGCACAGTTCCGGAATGTAAGTTTTGGCCATTCGGTGCCTTTTGGACATCCTTCACCTCGATGACAAATGCGTCACTTGAAACAATACCTTTGTCGGCGATTTGTCCTCCACTTTCAGCATAGAACGGAGTACGTTCAAGGATGAATTGGACTTCATCCCCTTCGGAAGCATGTGCAACCAATTCTCCATTATGCAATAGCACGGTAATTTGTGACTCGCAAGTTAACTGATCATAGCCGATGAACTCGCTTGTTTCATGAATATTCCCTAACACTTCTGATTGAACATGCATTGAATCGACATCTTGTCGAGCTGCCCTAGCACGTTTCCGCTGATTTTCCATTTCTTCCTCAAAGCCAACACGGTCGACCGTAACACCAGACTCTTCTGCAAACTCTTCAGTCAGCTCAAACGGGAAGCCGTACGTGTCATATAACTTAAATGCATCTTCACCGGATACAACTGAATGGTTAGCTGCTTTCGCTTTTTCCATAACACCATTCAAAATGGATAGACCTTCATTCAATGTTTCATGGAAGCGTTCTTCCTCATTCTTGATCACTTTCATGATGAAAGCTTCTTTTTCCTTAACTTGTGGATAGAAGTCTTTCATTACTTCCCCAACGACCGGAACAAGTTCGTACATGAATGGCTTATTAATGCCCAATTGTTTTGCGAATCGTACTGCGCGGCGTAGAAGTCTACGTAATACATACCCTCTTCCTTCGTTTGAAGGTAATGCTCCGTCGCCAATCGCAAATGCAACAGTTCGGATATGGTCAGCTATTACCTTAAACGCTGTGTCCTTCTCATCATTTCCACCATACTTTTGACCGGATACGTTTTCTACAGACTGTATAATCGGCATAAACAGATCCGTGTCAAAGTTCGTTGGCACTTCCTGGATGACGGAAACAAGTCGTTCAAGTCCCATTCCGGTATCGATGTTTTTCTTCGGAAGCGGTGTGTATGTGTTATCCGGATTATGGTTAAATTCGGAAAAAACTAGGTTCCAGATTTCCAAATACCGTTCATTTTCACCACCTGGGTACAATTCAGGATCTGAAAAATCATCGCCGTATGACGGTCCACGATCATAGAATATTTCGGAGTTCGGGCCGCTTGGTCCCTCGCCGATATCCCAGAAGTTCCCTTCCAGTCGGATAATGCGCTCTTCAGGAATGCCGATTTTGTCTTTCCAGATCGCGTATGCTTCGTCGTCTTCCGGATGGATGGTGACGGATAGTAATTCAGGGTCGAAGCCGATCCATTTTTCATTAGTTAGGAAATCCCATGCACGGATGATGGCTTCTTCTTTGAAGTAGTCACCGATAGAGAAGTTGCCTAACATTTCGAAGAATGTATGGTGGCGTGCTGTTTTGCCGACGTTTTCAATGTCGTTTGTACGGATTGATTTTTGGGCGTTGACGATACGTGGGTTGGTTGGGATGACACGTCCGTCGAAGTATTTTTTTAGGGTTGCGACTCCGCTGTTGATCCAGAGGAGTGATGGGTCGTCGATTGGTACTAGGGGTGCTGATGGTTCTTCGCTGTGTCCGTGTTGTTTGAAGTATTCAAGGAACATTCTTCGGATTTCAGCTGATGTTAGTTTTTTCATGGGGTTTTCCTCCTTATGATTTCAATAATTATTGCCACCGTTGCTTTGCGTTTCAGGCGGACGCTTTCCGTGGGGCGCGGGTGAGCCTCCTCGTCGCTTCGCTCCTGCGGGGTCTCACCATTCGCGCTTAACCCCACAGGAGTCGCCGCCTTCCACTTCAAGCAACTAGACATACTTACCTATCTGTAGAATAGATAGAAAAAAACCAAAAATAAAAAATCCCCGCCCCTGTACAAGGGACGAAGATTTTTCGTGGTACCACCCTAATTTACCGGTAATAAGACTGACCGGTATCTCAAGAAGCCTTAACGCGGCTGACGGCAAGGATTAGTTGCTCTCGGGAGTAGCTTTCCGGCAAATGGCCATGGGAATCCTTACAGCCTCGGGATTCCTTTCTGAACATGGTGATAGGCGTACTTTCTCCGTCAACGAATTTATTATGTGATACTTTGGATTATAGGGAAAAGATTTCGATGTGTCAATCGATTGCCTCGGAAAAGTCGTATGGGGTGATTCCCCTCATACCAATCATCGGGTCAATACCTAAAATTGTTTCTCTTGTTAACCTGTATTCTTTTTTGTTTACTACAACGTCGAAATCAGGTTTGTCCTGTGTTTCGACATGTGTTGCTTGTTCGTTTGTTTCGATTATATTTTCATTTTCCAAGATAGATTCTTTGCGTAGCCTTTCCTTAAGGGTCGTCTGGCGCTCGAGTTCGTCTGTCCGGTTAATGCCGATTATGAATTCTTCTGGCTCACCGCATAGAATCAAAAAGTTTTTAGCCCGTGTAATTCCTGTGTAGAGAAGATTTTTCCGGAGCATTTTTCGATAGCCTCGGACGACGGGCATGACGACAATTGGAAATTCACTGCCTTGTGATTTATGGATTGAACAGCAGTAGGCGAGTGTTATTTGATTTAGGTCATTACGTTCATATTCCACTTCAATCCCGTCATACGAAACGATCAGCATTTCCTTTTTGTCCACTGTTTCGCTGGCTTTGATGATAGAGATGACTTCGCCCATGTCGCCATTGAACACATTGCTTTCGGGTTGATTGACTAGTTGGAGCACTTTGTCCCCAATCCGGTAAACTGTTTCCCCGAATACAACTTCTTTCCGGTCGGGACCCGGCGGATTGACCATCTGCTGGATCATTTTGTTTAATCCATCTATACCTGCAGGACCTTTATACATTGGTGCAAGCACTTGGATGTTTTTAATATGGTGCCCTTTTGAGATTGCGTTTTTGATGACCTGTTCAACGACTTCAAGGATTTGATCTCCATACGCTTTGATGAATGAACGATCTCCTGTTTTCCGAGTGATGTCATCTGTCCAGTCGCCGTTTTTAATCATATGTGCCATTTCAATGATTGTAGATCCTGCACTTTGACGATAGATTTCGGTCAGTTCGACAACCGGGATTTTTCCGGAGTGGAGCATATCTTTCAAGACTTGTCCCGGTCCAACAGGGGGCAGCTGATCTTGGTCTCCGACGAAAAGTATTTGGATGTCGTTTTGTAATGCCTTCAGCAATTGATGCGCCAGCCATGTATCGACCATCGACATCTCATCGATTATGATGAGACGCCCTTCCACTTCTTTCCCGATTGCGTCATCCTTCTCCTGGCCGGTAAAACCAAGAAGCCGATGGATGGTCATTGCCGGTAGACCTGTGGATTCGGACATCCTTTTAGCCGCACGTCCAGTCGGAGCAGCCAAAACAATCGGAAAGCTTTCTTCTTTTTTCGCATAGACTTTAGGGTCTAATGAAAGGCCATGCAATTCGGCATATACTTCAACTAATCCCCGAATTACAGTTGTTTTACCAGTACCTGGCCCACCGGTTAGAATCATCGCTGGGGAATGAATAGCTTCCTGAATGGCTGCGACCTGGGTTTCTGCATAGCTGACGCCAAGACGCTCTTCGGCTTCACCAATTGCTTTGCGGATTTCGGATACTGGAAATTTATCGGCATGGTCATTCTCCATTATCCGTTCCATTTTCGAAGCGATGCCAATTTCCGAGAAATAAAGAGAAGGGACATAAAGCCTTTTACCTTCCCCGCAAAGCTTCCCTTCTTCTACCAATTCAATAATCATTTGTGTAATTTGCTGAAAGGTCACTTCTTCCTTTTGGCTACTTTCAAGTAGGCGCTTCACTTCTGGCAAAATCATTTCAGCCTCTAAATAGACATGGCCAGCCGACTGGACCCCTTGGTTAATTGAATGAAGAATCGCTGCCTTCACTCGCGAAGGGTGGCTACCAGTAATTCCAAGTTGTTTACCTAATTCATCCGCTCGTTGAAATCCTATTCCTTCAACGTCTTCTATCAACCGGAAAGGGTTCTCTTTTAATAGCTCAATTGCTTCCTCACGGTATGTCTGGAAAATCCGCATGGATAGCTGGGGGCCGAACCCCCATTCATTCAATTGGACCATTGACCGCTCTAAACCTAAATTTTCCTGTAATACTGTTACAAGTGTTTCTTTCCTCTCTTCTGAAAGCTTCGGAATGCGGTCAAGCACAGATGGGTTTTCTAAAATTTGCTGGATTGCGTCCATTCCTAAAATCTTTACAATCGTATCTGCTGTTTTTCTACCTATTCCGGGGAATAAATCACTTGATAGATAATGAACGATTCCGGTTTCAGTTTCTGGCATTTCCTTGGAGAAGGTGTGGACATCGAATTGCTGTCCATAGGTCGGATGGTTGACAAGTACGCCGGTTAATCGATAATCCTCTTCGTTCGCTAAGGGCGGAAAGTTCCCTTTTATGACGATTTCCCTATCCGCATAGCCGCTATTTGTTTTCGTTATTTTCAATTTGACGATTGAAAATAGATTATCGGGATTGTGGAAGATTGTAACTACTGGTCTTCCAACTATGAACATCGCCTCTGTCTTTCCCGCCATACCTTCCACCACCTTAACCATCAACTGTTATGATTGTTCGCCCATTTTGATCATGTCGTAAATATATCGTGCCTGAGTATGTTCCGGTTCCAGTGTGAATGCTTTTTCAAGATGATGAAGAGCATCCTCTTTCCGGTTTGTCGAAACTGCATACAACACACCGATATTATAATGGGCATCGGCATTTTCCTCGTCGTTTTCAAGGATAAATTGAAGTTCTTTTCTTGCCTCCTCAAATAGTTCCATTTCAGCAAGGAGAATTCCATAGGTCAACCTGATTTCGAGGTCAGCAGGTGCCAATTCAGCCGCCCTTTGAAAATATGGCAAGGCAAGTTTACTATTGCCGGATTGTTTCAAGCTTTTTCCAAGCATGAAAAAAGCATCTGCTTCTTGTAAACCGGCACGGATTGCTCTTTCATAAATTCGAGTTGCCTCTTCAAAACGGTCATTCGTAAAATAGAGGTTGCCTAAGCCATATAAAGCTGAACCGGCATTTTCGTCTAAAGAAATCGCCTTTTGAAAGAAACGCTCCGCCCTTTCCGTGTCACCAAGGGAAGCAAAAACATTCGCTATGTTAATGTATCCTACAGGATTGTCCGGCTCCTCTTCGGCTGCTTTCATGAAAGCTTCTATCGCTTTTTCATATGCCCCTTCTTGAAGAGCTTTTATACCAATTTCATTGTATTCCATGGAATAACCTCTCATCCTACGTAATCTAATTGCACTCCGTTTTTGATGACTGTATCGATCGTTCCGCCACCAAGACATTCTTCACCGTCATAGAACACTACTGCTTGACCAGGTGTAATCGCTCTAACGGGTTCAGCAAACGTAACAATGGCCTTGCCATTATCCAACAGTTCAACTGCCACTTTCGTATCAGGTTGACGGTAACGGAATTTCGCCGTACATTCAAATGTTTTAGGCATCTCACGAGCGGTTGAAAAACTGACATTAATAGCAGTCAAGCTATCGGAGTAGAGTGCATCATGATGGAATCCTTGACCGACAAGCAATGTATTATTTTTCAGGTCTTTTCCAATTACGAACCAAGGTTCACCGGAACCACCGATGCCAAGGCCATGACGCTGTCCGATTGTATAATACATTAGGCCATCATGTTTTCCGACGGTTTTTCCATCCATCGTTTTCATTGCCCCAGGTTGAGCCGGCAAGTATTGTCCTAAGAATTCCTTGAAATTCCGTTCGCCGATAAAGCAAATGCCTGTCGAATCTTTTTTCTTCGCTGTTGTTAACCCAGCTTTTTCTGCAATTTTACGAACTTCCGATTTATCAAGATGCCCAAGCGGGAACATCACTTTTTGTAATTGGTCCTGTGTCAGTTGGTTAAGGAAGTAAGTCTGATCTTTATTTTCATCTTTCCCTCTTAACATCGCGACGCCTTGCTCTGTTTCTACGACTTGGGCATAGTGGCCGGTTGCCAAGAAATCTGCTCCAAGGCTGATTGCATGATCCAAAAACGCATTGAATTTTATTTCTTTATTACACATTACGTCGGGGTTCGGCGTCCTCCCGGCTTTGTATTCTTCAAGGAAGTAGGAAAATACTTTATCCCAATATTGTTGTTCAAAATTGACTGCATAATAGGGGATTCCGATTTCATTACAGACACTGATTACGTCTTCGTAGTCCTCAGTAGCTGTACAAACCCCAAACTCATCAGTGTCATCCCAGTTTTTCATAAAAATACCGATGACGTCATATCCTTGTTCCTTTAATAGCAATGCCGCAACAGAAGAGTCAACACCTCCGGACATTCCTATTACTACTCTCGTTTCCGAAATCGGTTTAGTTAAAGTTCTCATTGTAATTCATCCTTTTTAAATTCATTTCACTAGTCGTTTTACGATGTCCGATGTTTTTTGCGCTGCATCTCGGATATCATCTTCATCAAGACCAAGTCCAAAGCTGAAACGGACAGAGTTCCTTAATTTCGCAGATTCGCTCCCGCATATTGCGGATAAGACATGGGATGGCTCGAGAGACCCAGCTGTACAAGCGGATCCGCTCGATACCGCAATTCCCGCCATATCCATATTTACCAACAGGGATTCGATATCTGTTCCTTGGAAACTTATATTGATAACATGCGGGAGTCTTTCCGCTCCCCCTGCATTCACTTCGTAGATTACATTGTTCTTTTCAAAAGTCTCTATTAAGACCTTTTCAAAGCCTGCATATTTTTTACGGTTTTGGACCATCTCTTGTTGGGCTACTTTCACGGCCTCTGCAAAGGCTGCAATCGCAGGCACATTTTCCGTCCCCGCTCTTCTTTTTCTTTCCTGTTCACCACCAATAAGTAGTGGATTCGTTTGAAGTCCTTTTCTTTGGTACAGGAAGCCGACCCCTTTAGGTCCATTTAACTTATGGGCGGAAGCACTTAGTAGATCAACTTGAAGTTCATTCACATTTAGTTCCACTACCCCGAATGCTTGTACAGCGTCTGTATGAAAAACAGCCTGATGTTCCTTCAGTACTTCTCCGATTTCCTTGATTGGCTGGATTGTGCCAATCTCATTGTTTCCGTACATGATGGACACAAGAATTGTTTCATCTGTTAGTGCATCCTCTATTTGTTGTACATGTACTACTCCGTTTTCATCAACAGGTAAATAGGTTACCTGAAAACCGGATTTCTCTAATTCTTTACAAGAATTCAGAACCGCATGGTGTTCGATTGCGGTTGTAATGATATGATTACCTTTTTCTTTCATCGAATTTGCTGTGCCAAAAATGGCTATATTATCTGCTTCGGTGCCTCCTGAAGTAAAGATGATTTCAGTCGGTTCGGCATGTATCGCTTCTGCTATCGTTTTTCTTGAGTCATCTAAAAGTTTACGAGCAGTACGACCGAATGTATGAATGCTTGAAGCATTCCCGAATACAGTGTCCATTGCGCGCATATAGACAGCACTAACTTCCGGATGTATAGGAGTTGTGGCAGCATGATCTAAATATATCATCGTCTTGTTTCTTCTCCTTCACAGGATTATATATAAAACATATAACCATCTAAATTTGTAGATTCTTCTGCTTCAATTAGGTCATGTATCGTCGTCTTGTCGAGGACATCTCTAATTGCCTCCCCAATTCGATTCCAAAGTGACTGTTGTGGTACATTGCTTTCCTCAATTCCTTCAACAACTTGAATTGGGCCTTCAAGCAATCTAATCACATCTCCGGCTGTTATCTCAGAGGGTGGTTTCGAGAGCTTATAGCCTCCGTAGGCACCACGGACACTGTTTACAATTCCGCTATTGCGCAAGGCAGGAATAAGTTGCTCCAAATAAGCTTCAGATAGATTTTGCTCTTCTGCTATTTTTCGCAAAGGCAAAGGGCCTTCCCCATACTTTTTTCCAAGCTCTACAACAACCGTAAGTCCATACCGACCTTTCGTAGAAATTCTCATAATAACCAACGTCCTTTTCTTTAACTACACTTCAAAATATTATAGCATAACTGACCTTCACGCTTCCTCCAAATGACTTATCCCTTTAACTCATGTATAATGGAGGAACAGATGTACGGGGAGTGATTTTTTTGCACAACGAACCACTGGCATTCCGGATGAGACCGAAGACGATAGATGAAATTGCAGGACAACAACATGTTATCGGAAAAGACACGGCACTTTACAGAATGATTTCAAAAGGCCATGTCCCTTCTATGCTTCTATACGGCGAGCCCGGAATCGGGAAAACGTCATTGGCTTATGCCATTGCAGGAACGACCCAATTACCATTCATCTCTTTAAATGCCACAGTTTCCGGAAAAAAAGAAGTGGATGATGTAGTTGCCGAGGCAAGGATTACAGGAAAAGTCATTTTGTTTCTTGATGAAATCCATCGGTTCAATAAACTTCAGCAGGACACACTGCTTCCGCATGTTGAAAAAGGGTCAATTGTACTGATCGGAGCAACAACTGAAAACCCCTTCCATAGCGTAAACCCAGCTATCCGATCACGTTGCGGAGAAATCTTGCAGTTAAAGCGGCTCGAGCCTGAGGATGTCGTCAAACTTATAGAGCGCGCAATACATGATAAAGAACGAGGTCTTGGGAAAACCCCTATTGAGATATCGGCTGACCAAATCAAAAAAATCGCGGAAGGCGTAAACGGGGATGCTCGAAAAGCACTCACTTTATTGGAATCTATTGTTTCGGCAAGTGACGAAGAAGACGGAACAATCATCATCGAAGATTGGTTGATCGATAATTTGATCGGTCGTATCGGTCTTGTTGGTGATAAAAAAGGATCCCATCACTATAACCTTTTATCAGCATTGCAGAAATCGGTTCGTGGAAGCGATGTAAACGCGGCAATCTTCTATTTGGCAAACCTGCTCGAAACCGGGGATCTTATCGCCGTCTCAAGACGATTGCTTGTAATGGCTTATGAGGATATTGGGTTAGCCGCTCCAGAAGTCGGTCCTCACGTCCTTGCTGCAACGGAGGCTGCCGTTCGATTAGGCATGCCTGAAGCACGTATTCCTTTAGCGAACGCCGTTATCGAGATGTGTCTCGCCTCAAAGTCCAATTCGGCATATAAAGCAGTCGACGCCGCAACGAGGGCGATTAACGAAGGAAAGACCGGTGACATCCCCATGCACCTTCGCGATGCACATTATGCAGGAGCAGCGGAATTGGGACATGATGGCTACCAGTACCCGCATGATACACCAATCGGCTCCTTCGGCGGCTGGGTCGATCAACAATACTTACCCGACAAGCTAAAAGACACAGAATTCTACACCCCCGTAAACGCCGGCGAAGAAAGAAAATTAGCGGGCATCTATCAACGCCTAAAAGAATTTAGGAAATAATAATAATATATAGAATGTAGAATTGATTGTAATTAGGTGGCTCCAGTTGCTTGAAGTGAAAGGCGGCGAAGTGCAAAGATGTGCTCTCAACGCTTCGCTTTTGTTCGCAAAAGCCGTTCTTCGTGACGGCTTTTCCTGCCGGAAAAGCATGGGCTGAAGACCCCGCAACGGAGCGAAGCGAAGTGAGGAGGCTGAGGCCATGCCGGCGGAAAGCGTCCGCCTGTAACGGAAAGCAACGGTCTATTAATTTTCAAAAAGAGGGTTGTCCAGAACTACTTTCCGGACAACCCTCTTTTCATTACTTTTTATCCTTCACTCGCTCAATCGGAATATCCTTCACAATATCATTCAACACCCAACTCGCACAAACAAGCCCCGCCACTGACGGAACATACGCATTCGAAGCTGGCGGCATCTTCGCTTTACGAATCGCCGCTTCAGGCTTTCCGACCGTTTCCACAACATCCTCCCGTATAACAATCGGACTCTCATCCGAAAACACAACAGGAACACCTTTCTTAATACCCTCTTTTTTCAATCGAAGTCTAATCACTTTCGCAATCGGATCTGTGTGTGTCTTTGAAATATCCGCGATTCTAAAGCGAGTTGGATCCAGTTTATTCGCAGCACCCATGCTTGAAATGATCTTAATTCCCCGGGAAACACATTCCTTAATC
This sequence comes from Sporosarcina sp. FSL W8-0480, assembly GCF_037963765.1. GTDB lineage: Bacteria > Bacillota > Bacilli > Bacillales_A > Planococcaceae > Sporosarcina. Next base: position 2,424,639 of record NZ_CP150166.1, read on the forward strand.
AAATGGATCTTATAACTAATCGTATCCGATGCATCAATCACATAATCAGGATTATAACTGAAGATTTCTTCGTAAGTCTCTTCTGTATAAAACATATGAAGACTGATCACTTCACAATCTTTATTCACATCAGCAATCCGTTCTTCCATCACTTCAACTTTAGAACGGCCAATCGTTGAAAGAGTAGCAACAAGCTGACGATTCACATTCGTTATATCTACTGTATCTTTGTCAATAAGGATAATTCTACCTACACCACTGCGTGCACAAGCTTCAGCTGCAAAAGAACCAACGCCGCCAACACCAAGTATAGCCACAGTAGTATTGCGCATGCGATCGATGCCTTCCGGACCAATCGCCAATTCATTACGAGAAAATTGATGTAACACTATAATTCCGCCTTTCTTATATGAATCAATCAAAAACCCCTCCGCATGTCCGCAAGAGGGGTATAGTGAATTAATTGAATGTATAAATACGTTAACGAATCCCAAACGTGCCGTCTTTGAAGTATCGTTTTGAACCCGCACTCTGCAGGTGGGTGCCATATCCATTTATTCTGAAGTCCCTAAAGTTACGGGCGTTCCATCCGAAATGAAATACAAGCTCCCTACGATAAAAATGTTCGGTCAAAACTGATTAACAAATAACGAACACTTCAGGATTCGTATTAATAGTATCCTATCACATTTTTAGACTGTATTCAACGATTTCCACATAGGTAATTTATTGCATATTTCGAATAGTTACTTTTCCACTACTTTATTTTGCCTGAATGGAAATTCCCAATTCGTTAAGTTGTGAAGGATCTACCTCGCTTGGCGCTTCTGTCAGCAAGCAGCTCGCACTTGCTGTCTTCGGAAATGCAATTGTATCGCGCAGATTTGTTGAACCGGATAACAACATAACGATTCGGTCCAATCCGAAAGCAATTCCGCCATGTGGAGGTGTACCGTAGTCAAAAGCATCTAACAAGAAACCGAACTGTTCTCGTGCTTCTTCTTCAGTGAATCCAAGTGCCTTAAACATTTTCTCTTGTACATCCCGCTTGTATATCCGTAAGGAGCCTCCGCCAAGTTCGTAGCCATTCAAAACAAGGTCATATGCTTGTGCTTTTACAGAACTTGGATTCGATACAAGACCTTCCACATCTGCAGGCATTGTGAATGGATGGTGCGCTGCGTAATAACGGCCTTCTTCTTCGTCGTATTCGAATAATGGCCAGTCAGTTACCCATAAGAAATTAAACTTCGTTTCATCAATCAACTTTAAGTCCTTAGCTAACTTCAAGCGTAGGGCACCAAGTGCATCTGCTACAACCGACTTTTTGTCCGCAACAAACAGGAGTAAGTCCCCTTCTTTCGCATCAAGTAACTTCCCTAATGCATCAGCCGCTTCACCTTCGAAAAATTTTGCAATCGGACCTTTCAATCCTTCCGCGTCTACTTTTAGCCAAGCAAGGCCTTTCGCCCCATAACGTGCAGCAAATTCCCCAAGTGCATCAATGTCTTTTCGAGAGTAGTTATCGGCTGAACCTTTTACATTGATAGCTTTTACTTGCCCACCTGATTCCACGGCCCCAGCAAACACTTTGAATGAAGAATCCTTAACTACTTCAGAGACATCTTGAAGCTCCATTCCAAAGCGTGTATCCGGTTTATCCGATCCGAATCTACTCATCGCTTCATCGTAAGGCAGACGTTTGAAAGGGATTTCGATATCGATTCCTTTTACATCTTTCATTACTTTTTTCATTAGCCGTTCATTCAATTCGATAATGTCTTCAATTGTCATGAAGCTCATTTCCATATCAATTTGTGTGAATTCAGGTTGACGGTCTGCACGTAAATCCTCATCACGGAAGCAGCGTGCGATTTGATAATATCTATCGAACCCGGAAACCATCAGCATTTGTTTAAATAACTGTGGGGATTGTGGCAATGCGTAGAACTGTCCGTCATGAACACGGCTTGGTACGAGATAGTCCCTTGCGCCTTCTGGTGTGGACTTTGTCAGGATAGGTGTCTCCACTTCGAGGAATCCTTCGCTGTCCAAGAAATTACGAACCGTTTTTGTAATGTCCGAGCGCATCTTGAATACTTTTGCCAATTGTGGACGACGTAAATCCAAGTAACGGTATTTCAAACGGATTTCTTCATTTACATCGGTCTCGTCTTCAATGATGAAAGGAGGTGTTTTAGCCTCGTTAATGATATTGATGTTTTCCACATGCACTTCAATGGATCCTGTTGGCAGCTTGACATTTTTTTGTTTCTCTTCCCTTTCAACTACTTTCCCGTTTACCTCGATTACAAATTCACTTCGAATGGATTCCGCGATTTCAAGAGCTTCTTTAGAAAAATCAGGATTGAAAACAGTTTGAACAATACCCGAACGGTCTCTTAGGTCGATAAAAATGAGCCCTCCAAGGTCCCTTCTTTTTTGCACCCAGCCTTGTAACGTAACTGTTTGCCCTATTGTATTTTCAGTTAGTTCTCCACAGTAATGTGTACGTTGCATAAACTCATCAACCTTCCTTATTTCAACTGTTCTTTTAGTGTTTCAATAATTTCCGTATCGGATACTTTTTGCTGTGAACCATCGCCCATATTTTTGAGTTGAACGACTTGATTGTTCACTTCATCTTCTCCGATTACAATTACAGATTTCGCATTGAATCGATCTGCCGATTTCATTTGTGCTTTCATTTTACGATCCATGTAATCCATATCTGCACGGATGTCAGAGCTTCTCAATTCATTCAATAATTTAAAACCTTTTCGGTAGGCAGCAGTATCTAATGTAACAATATAAACATCAAGCTCCGGTTCTTGCTCGAATGACTTTCCTTCCGCATCCATTGCTAATAATAGACGCTCAATGCTCATGCCGAAGCCGATCCCAGGAGCCGCCGGACCTCCAAGCTCTTCCGCCAACCCATTGTATCGTCCCCCACCGCATAGTGTCGTGATGGCACCGAAACCGTCTGCAGTACTCATGATTTCAAATGCGGTGTGATTATAATAATCTAGTCCACGCACTAAGTTCGGATCAAGTTCATATGCAATTCCGAGATCATCCAAATAACTCTTTACTTGGTCGAAATATACTTTAGACTCCTCATTCAAATAATTCGTCAATGATGGAGCAGTCGCCATTAATGGATTCTCGTGATCGACCTTACAGTCAAGGATGCGAAGCGGATTTTTCTCCAAACGAGACTGGCAATCCTTACAGAACTCCCCGATGTTTGGGGAGAAGTGTTCAACGAGCGCATTTCTGTGCAGATTTCTCGATTCGCTGTCTCCCAATGAATTGAGGACTAACTTAATATCCTTCAAACCGGCACGCTTATACACTTCCAATGCGAGAGTGATTACCTCTACGTCAATAGCAGGGTCCGCACTTCCGATTGCTTCAACTCCGAACTGGACAAATTGGCGGTAACGTCCAGCTTGTTGGCGTTCGTATCGGAACATTGGGCCTTGATAGTATAGCTTGACGGGTTGGTCCGGATAGCCGAACATTTTATTTTCAACAAATGAACGGACGACCGGAGCTGTGCCTTCGGGTCTTAACGTCATTGAGCGATTTCCACGATCGGTAAATGTGTACATTTCTTTCGTTACAATATCGGTTGTATCTCCAACTGTACGTAGAAACACTTCGGTTTGTTCGAAAATTGGTGTGCGGATTTCTTTGTAGCGATATATATCGCATATTTCGCGGATAATCGACTCTACCCTCTGCCATTTCCATGATTCTGATGGGAGAATGTCCTGCGTCCCCCTTGGTACTTTAAAATTCATTTGACTACCCCTTCCTAATTCTTTTCAGATGAAATGTAATACTGTTGATTTACGCTGCAGGCGGACGCTTTCCGTGGGGCGCGGGTGAGCCTCCTCGTCGTTTCACTCCTGCGGGGTCTCACCATTCGCGCTTAATCCCACAGGAAAAGTCGTTACGAAGAACGGCTTTTGCGAACAAAAGCGAAGCGTTGAGAGCACATCTTTGCACTTCGCCGCCTTCCGCTCCAATCAACGGAAATACTAATACTGGAAAAACCCCCAACGCTATTTCATTCATCTTTTTTACAGAAACTAAAAAAAGCCCCCATCCCTTGTAAAAACAAGGGACGAGAGCTTGCAAGCTTCCGCGGTTCCACCCAAATTGGCATTTAAATGCCCACTCGTATCCGGATAACGGCCGGTTCCGTCCGCACCTACTGAATATGATTCGTTCAGCACGGAGCCTCGATGGTGTTGTTCACTATATCCGTCTGTAGGGTGGATTTCAGCCACGTCCGCCCCTCTCTTGTCAGCCCGCAATATCGCTACTTTCCATGTCATCAGCGTAATTTTGTTTTAATTTCGTCTTTCGATTGAATGTAACATCAATTGAATTAAAACCTATCTTAATCATTTAAAGACGAAGTGTCAACCTTTTTCATTTCTATCTGGTTTTTTCTATGGAAAACTTCTACAATGGTAGAAAGGGAGAGTGATAGTTTGTCGAAATTATGTAAATGGATGTTGGCTTTCATCCTAATTATCGCCTTCAACTACGATTTTCCTACAATATCTGCAAAAGGCGAAACAGTCATCATCAATACCAATTCACTTAATGTCCGTTCGGGGCCAGGGCTGACTTATCCAGTGACCGGTTCGATGAAATTAGGTGATCGGGTTGAGGTGATGTCAACCGATGGGGATTGGTATGAGGTTAAAGTCGGATCACGTTCAGGATGGATTGCGTCTTGGCTTGTAGTGGACCAAGGGGCGGTTGGGACTTCGAATAAGACTGCTGTCTCAAAAGTGAATGCTTTGAATATCCGAATCGAGCCATCAATTAGTTCTGCTGTAATTGGGCAGTTAATGGCCGGAGATGCAGTAGAAATCACCGGGCGAAAAGGTGATTGGGCTTCCATCGTCAGTAAGGGAAATGACGGATGGGTACATACAGATTACATTACGGAAATTTCAAAAAGTGAAAGTGGACAAGCCGGCACTCTTTCAAAACAGCAAACAAGTAAAGCCGAACAGTTCACCGTATCAGTCGATGCCCTGAACGTTCGACAAGAACCTGGACTTTCCTCGAAAAAAATTGGATTGATACGAAACGGGGAAGTTTACCCTATTGTTCAAGTAGATGGAAATTGGGTTAAGATTAAACTTGATAACAAAACCGAAGCTTGGGTCTATTCCTTCCACGGCACAATTGGTCCGAAAGGTAATCAGCCATCTAATTCTTCGGTAATCAGTAAAGTAACTGTTTTAACTAACGGAACGAATATTAGACAATCAGCGACTACCTCATCCACTATTGTCAAACGGGCAAATGCAGGGGAGAGCCTAACCGTAGTAGCTGAAGAAGGCGATTGGTATAAGGTGGCTTTACCGACTGGGGAAAATGCATTTATCGCTAAATGGGTTGTTTCTTCCGGTGAAGTTACAAAAGCAGGTTTACAAAGTAATGACGGCAAATCGGATCGTCCAAAGGGTACGTTAAAAGGGTTAACAATTGTTGTTGATGCCGGTCACGGAGGCAATGACCGTGGAACAACAGGTTTGCATGGTACTGATGAGAAACTCCTCACGTTAAAGACCGCACAGTCCTTATCTGCAAAGTTAAAAGCCGCCGGCGCCAAAGTAATCTTGACTCGTGATTCCGATACGTACATCTCTTTACGTAAACGTGTTTCCACCAACTTGCAAGCAAATGCGGATGCTTTTATCAGCCTGCATTATGATGCGAACCCGAATACATCGATAACAGGATTCACTACGTATTACACGAATAGCAACCAAAAAGCATTTGCAGCAGCAGTGAACAGCGGACTGGAAAAATCCATCGACCTCCGAAATCGTGGCGTGCAACCTGCCAATTATTTGGTTCTTCGAGAAAACAAGAAGAATTCGATTCTTGTGGAATTGGGTTTCCTATCCAACCCTTCAGAGGAACGGATCCTTATTACTGAAAAGTTCCGCGAGCAGGCAACACATGGGATTTATCAAGGGATCATTCAATTTTTCGATAAGAATTAACGCAAAACCGCAGCCCCTCTAAAAGGAGTTGCGGTTTTCATTTTGACTCGATAATAATTGTAACCGGACCATCATTGACTAGCTCCACGTCCATCATGGCACCGAATATCCCTGTTTCGACATGCAAGCCTTGCTCACGCATTGCATCATTAAAATAGTTCCAGAGCGGCTCTGCATGTTCCGGTCTTGCCGCCTCGATGAAACTCGGGCGCCGTCCTTTTCTTACGTCTCCATACAATGTAAATTGGGAAACGGAAAGAATGGCTCCTCCCACTTCATCGATTGCATGATTCATCTTTCCTTCATCATCTTCCCATAATCGAAGGCCGGCTATTTTCTTTGCGATATAATCAGCATCCTGCTCTCTGTCGTCATGAGTGACGCCTACAAGAAGGACATAGCCCTTATCGATTGAGCCTGTCACTTCCCCATCAACTGTGACGGACGCTTCACCAGATCTTTGTAAAATGACTCTCAAGTAAAACACCTACCCATTAATGGATTACACGTTGTACCGAAAAGATGTCTCGTATTTGTTTAATACGATCGACAATTCGGTGTAAATGAGCAACATCCGTTATTTTTATCGTCATATTGATTTTTGCGATTTTTTCCTTATCAGCTTTCCCACTTACAGCGACCATTGGTGTTTTTGTATCAGCAACAACCATCATCACTTCGTTAAGAAGTCCTTGTCTATCAAAAGCGGAAATCTCAATATCCACTTGGAAGTCCTTTCTTGAAGCATTCGAGTCGACTGCCCATTCGACATCAATCAGCCTGTCGGTATCCTCTTCAGTATGGATATTCGGACAATCTGATCTGTGAACGGAAACTCCCCGACCTTTCGTAATAAATCCAACAATGTCGTCACCTGGAATCGGGTTGCAACATCTTGAAAGTCGGATCAGCAAGTTCTCAAGCCCCCTGACAATAACACCAGACTCTGTTGTCCGGACTTGTTGCGGGGTCTTCATATCCGAAACGATTTTATCAATCGTCTCCTGATGGTCACGTTCCTTCCGAATCTTCTCTGCCAACCTATTTACAACCTGCTGAGCAGTGATTCCATTGGATCCAATTGCGGCATACATGTCCTCTTCAGAAGTAAAGCTGAATTTGTCGATTGTGCGCTGAATATTTTCCGGTGTCAACACAGCTTTCAAATCAAATTCCTGCAACTTAACTTCTTTCTCAACCATTTCCGTGCCTTTTATAATATTCTCTTCTCTTAATTGCTTTTTGAAATATTGCCGAATTTTATTTCTTGCTTGAGAAGTATTTGCGATTTTCAACCAATCTCGACTTGGTCCAAATGATTGTTTAGAAGTAAGTATCTCAACAATATCGCCTGTGAATAATTCAGTATCCAGAGGAACCATCTTCCCATTCACTTTCGCACCAATCGTGCGGTTTCCGACTTCGGAATGGACACGATATGCAAAGTCAATCGGTACTGAGCCCTGCGGAATTTCAATTACATCACCGTTTGGCGTAAACACGTATACCATGTCGGAGAACAAATCGAATTTCAATGATTCCATGAATTCTTCCGCATTGGATGATTCGTTTTGGAACTCCAGTATTTCCCGGAACCACTTCAATTTGGAATCGATATTATTAGGCTTTTCGGAGACTGTTTTCCCCTCTTTATAAGCCCAGTGTGCAGCAACCCCGTATTCTGCAATTCTATGCATTTCCTCTGTTCGGATTTGCACTTCCAACGGATCTCCAGCCGGACCAACGACTGTTGTGTGAATCGATTGGTAAAGATTTTGCTTCGGCATAGCTATATAATCCTTAAACCGGCCTGGCATCGGCTTCCATAATGTATGAATGATGCCAAGAACTGCATAACAATCTTTTATGCTATTGACGATGATTCGTACTGCAAGAAGGTCATATATTTCATTGAATTCTTTTTGTTGAAGGACCATTTTCCTGTAGATGGAATACAAATGCTTTGGCCTGCCGCTGATTTCGGCTTCAAGTTCCATTTCGCCTATTTCATTGCGAATTAAGTCCATCACGTTCAATAAATAATTCTCACGTTCGTCACGCTTTTTCTTCATCATATTGACAATCCGATAATATTGTTGTGGATTCAAATAACGAAGTGCAGTGTCTTCCAACTCCCACTTTATCGTTGAAATTCCAAGGCGATGTGCGAGTGGAGCGAATATATCTAAAGTCTCTGCAGCCACCCTACGTTGCTTTTCCTCGGGTACATGTTTCAGTGTGCGCATATTATGAAGACGATCAGCTAACTTTATAAGAATAACCCTAATATCCCTCGCCATTGCTACGAACATCTTTCGGTGGTTCTCTGCCTGCTTTTCCTCATTTGACTTAAATTTCAGTCTTTCTAACTTTGTAACGCCGTCTACCAACATCGCAACTTCTTCTCCAAAGTCACGAATTAAATCTTCCCTGCTGACGTCTGTATCTTCTACAACATCATGTAGGAAACCCGCAGCAACAGTAGATGGGTCCATCTGTAATTCTGCTAAAATGCCAGCTACTTGGATGGGGTGCAGAATATATGGCTCGCCAGAACTTCTGAATTGCCCTTCATGAGCAGCCTTTGCCCCCTCATACGCTCTTTTGACGAACGCGACATGCTGCTCATTCATATAGGAAGCAATCAGTTTAAATATTTCATCTGTCGTCATGTCACGGTTTTTCGCCATTTAATTACTCCTTTCGACCATTTCCGCAAAAAAATTAACATATTTCTATTGTATGTATAAATGGCTACGAATGTAAAGCCTTGAGAACAAAAAAGACCCTTCGCCATTACGCGAAGGACCCTAATCGTTCATATTTCATCTAGCTCCGGACGCCAAAGGCTCAGCTTTTAAATCAATACGACATTAACGCACGAACTTCATACCCTTTTAACTTATCGCGTCCGTTCAAATAGGAGAGCTCAATTAGAAAAGCACATCCGGCTACAACGCCGCCCAATTTTTCAACAAGTTCCACAGTCGCACCGACTGTTCCTCCTGTCGCAAGTAAATCATCTACAATCAATACGCGCTGACCCGGTTTAATGGCATCCGCATGAATTGTCAATGTATCTTTACCATATTCCAGATCATATTCCACCGCAATCGTTTCACGTGGGAGTTTCCCAGGCTTACGGACTGGAGCGAAACCTACTTCAAGTGCATAAGCAACAGGGCATCCGATGATGAACCCTCTCGCTTCCGGACCAACGATGATATCCGTTCCCATTTCTTTTGCAAACTCGACAATTTTGTCTGTGGCATATTTATAAGCTTGCCCATTATCCATTATCGTTGTTATATCCTTAAAACTGATGCCCTCTTTCGGATAATCGGGCACGATTGTTACAAAACTTTTCAAATCCATAATTGTTCCTCCCTGTTGGCTGTTTCTTTACATAATGCATCAAACCAATTTTTCAATTCCATATACGGAGCGTAAACAAGCTTATTTTCAAGTTCAATCTGTCTCTCCCTTTTTTGGTAGGAAGGAGCCTCTGAAAGTTTCTTCTTTAACGCATCTTCTTTAACTGAAGCAAGTCCATTCTCTATCTTAACAAATCCAAGCTCCGAAAACACCATTGTCATAAAATAAATTCTATCAACCTTCCATCCTTTATGCTTTGATAATTCCTGAACCTGTTTGCGAAGGTCGAAGATACCACGTTTTTTAAGAAAACTATAATACCAACCGAATTGTTCTCGGGAAGGAATTCCTTCAAAGTACAAAGATTCATTGACATGAAAATGGGCATATATCCGTTTCGGATTCGTTTGGTCAATCAATTCTTTTAACTGATCCGTAGACTCTGGCATATCCAAAAGAACCACATGGTCCGTTTCCATAAATTCAACTTGTCCAAATTGATGGATATGCTTATTTTTAAGCAAGGCTTGAAAATGGGCAATCGACGCCTCCTGAAAAGCTATAAAAAGATTGTTCTTTTCAGGGATGATTGAAATCCACCTATTCGGCTCACGAATTCCACGCAAATCATACAGTTGACGTTCGTTGGACTGTAAATCTGTCAAGAGCAATTGAGGCTTTTTCCTGCCATTCCACTCATTCACTTGCAAGTCACCTGTTACGGATAATTTAACTCCAGGACTCATTTCATCGGCAATGGACCCATTTCCAAATCCGATAATATCAATGCTGTTCTCGCCATCCGTCAGTTCAAGTTTTAAATGATTCTTATTCGCACCGATTTTTCGAATCGACGTAGCTGATAGATCTTCAATAAGGAAAACCGGTTTTTCAAAAGTTATCCCAAAAGGTCGTAGGGACTCCAATCCCTCTAACACATCAACTTCGATTTCACCTATTTCAAGCGGCACATCAATCTTTAGACGTGGTGTCAGGATATCATCTGTCATCACCATTTTCCCTTGTTCATTCAAACGGTCTCTAAGCGAATTGACATCCTCAAGAGAAAGTGACATACCCGCCGCCATTTCATGCCCTCCAAAATGCGGTAGGATATCGGCATTCTTCGACAATTCCTTGAATAGGTCAAACCCTTGAATGCTTCGTCCGGATCCTTTTGCAACAGCCGATTCTTTATCAACTGATAATACTATTGACGGTCTATAATATTTCTCAGTCAATCTGGAGGCGACTATACCAACTACCCCCGGGTTCCATCCTTCCCCAGCAAGGACAATAACATACGGCAGCATGTCCCCGTACATTTCTATAAGCGCTTGTTCAGCCTCTTCCGCAATAGTTGTAACAAGCGCCTGTCTCTCCTTATTCAACGTATCCAATTGTTCCGCAATGGACACGGCCTCCATCATATCTTCCGTTTTCAAAAGATGGACCGCCGGATTCGCACTTCCTAAGCGACCAGGAGCATTTAACCTTGGGCCGATCATAAAGCCCAATGACTCTTCGTTTAAAGAAGATTGTTCCGTGCCACTTACTTTCGCCAGTGCTTGGATACCGGGTCTATTGGACTTTCGCATCCTTCTAATCCCTTCCTTAACGATGAACCTATTCTCATCTTTTAAAGGAACAAGATCTGCAACAGTACCGATTGCAGCTATCTCAAACAATTCGTCAGGCACTTCCCCAAGCAACGCACATGATAGCTTAAACGCAACACCGACCCCCGCCAACTCCCCGAACGGATAATTCCCTTCAGGATGCCTTGGATGGATGATAGCATATGCACTTGGAAGTTCTTCACCAACTTCATGGTGATCGGTTACGATAACATCCATTCCGACGGATTTTGCATACGCAATAGCTTCTAAACCTGATATTCCATTATCCACAGTGATGATGAGAGATGTTCCTGCCTCTTTCATCACTTTGAATAATTCGATATTAGGGCCATAACCGTGTTCAAAACGGTTAGGTATTTTAAAATCGACGGTTGCACCTAATCGCTCAAGGGCGGTCGTCAAAACGGTGACGCTCGTAACTCCATCAGCATCATAATCACCGTAAACAGTTATTTTTTCCTGTCTTTCAATAGCTTGCATGATTCGTGCAACCGCTTTGTCCATGTCGAAAAGCAGGTAAGGATCATGCAGGCAACTTTCGTCCATATGTAAAAATGATTTAGCGTTTTCGAGGCCCGTAATACCCCTCGACACTAAGATTTTTGCGTGTATTGACGGAATGCCTAACTCATTCATGAATAAATTTACGACATGTTCATCCGGACGGTTGATCGTCCAAGTTTTCATAGATTCTATCAACGCAGTTCACTTCCTTTAATGCTTATTATAGAGGATATAGTTGACCACTGAAAGGAATTATCTCGAATTAAAAATTCGCTAACTCTTTTACAAATAAAAAAACATCCACATAATCAAATATGGATGCACTGTTTACTACTTTTCGTCGGTATTATCGGGTTTACCTTCATTGTCGTGTTGCAAAGCAGCCATTTCGTTTTGCTGTGTCGCAATTATGATTTCCTTCGCTGTCATTTCCTTTTTCAATTCATTGATGTGACGATTTGCTTTAATTGACCTGAACATTGCTATGAACCCACTAATGGCAGCACCTAAAAATGCTGTGAACAGAATAACAAGGATGAGTGGAAGATGTGCAGTTCCAAAGAGGTAGTTAACTTGGACTGACTCGACATTTAGGATAGCAAAAACGGCAATAATTATTGCAAAAACAAGACTTAATATTAGCGACCATTGCATCTTCACGCTTCACCACATCCTTTCGTACATATAAAAACAGGATATACAATTAGTATACCCTGTTACATTATGGACATAAACATTGTCCACTCCCTATGTTATCAGACAACAGGTTCGTCAGATCCCCATTGCTTTTTCTCTTTATCAACTTTTAATGTTCCCGATTTTTGCAGTTCCTTCTTCTTCAAGTCAAACCAGATTTGAGCAGAGATGAAGATGGATGAATAGGTTCCTGCGAGTAAACCAATCAACAATGCAATTGAGAATGGACGGATTGCTTCCGCTCCAAGCACGATTAATGCCACTACAACAAAGATGACTGTCAGTACTGTATTCACCGAACGGCCTAATGTTTGACGTAATGATTTATTGACGATATCCGCCAATACCTTTTCGTCTTTGATTTTGCCGATTTTATGCAAATTCTCACGAATCCGGTCAAAAGTGACAATCGTATCATTGATTGAGTAACCGACAATCGTCAATACTGCAGCGATGAATGTGATATCCACTTCAAGCCTTGAAATACTGAATACGGCAACCATGAAGAATGCATCATGTATAAGACCGATAATTGAGGCCACACCCATACGCCATTCGAATCGGAATGCTACATAGACAACGATACCAAGTGCAGCGTAAAGCAATGCATAAAACGCATTCTTCACTAATTCCTTACCGACTGTATCAGAAACAGTTGAAATGTTAGGATCCGCACCATATTTAGCCATTAGATCCCTTTTGAATTTATTGACTGTTTCTTGTTTGAACTCTTCCTTGTAACGAACAACACCAATATTATCCGTATCACCGGAAATAACGATATCCGTCGCAGGGTGGCCCATTTCTTCAAGAGTATTTGAAATTTCTTCAGTCGTTAATGGAGTATCCGATAAGATTTCGACACGTGTACCACCTGCAAAGTCGATTCCAAGATTCAACTTGAAGATCCCTAATACAATTATACCTGCAATAATCAATACAATAGAAAGGACATAAAACAGCTTACGCGTCTTAACAAAATCTAATCGATCGAATTTCGTTGTAAGATCAAGCGTGTCCATACCTTCTTCAATTGGATGGACTCGTTTTTTCGAAATGCCGAAAAGTCCTGATTTCCCGTCAAGTAGACCACTATGAACAAGAAGTCCTAACAATAACCTTGAGCCCCAAACAGCTGTCAAGAAGCTGACTAGGATACTGATAATAAGCATTGTCGCAAAACCTTTAACTGAGCTTGTCCCAAATATGAAAAGAACAACAGCCGCAAGCAAAGTTGTTATATTGGCATCAAGGATTGCGGTAAATGCAGATTTCGCTCCTGATGTAAATGCCGACTTTACAGATTTCCCAACGCGAAGTTCCTCTCGAACCCTTTCGTATGTCAGGATGTTCGCATCGACCGCCATACCAACCCCTAACATGAGGGCTGCTATACCAGGAAGAGTAAGGACGCCATTAATGCCTGTAAATACTACAAGGATTAGATAAATATAGATGGATAATGTGACAACTGCCACAAGACCTGGAATTCGATAATAAAACAACATGAAGATGAAGATTAGAGAAATACCGACGATTCCTGCCAAAATCGTTTTATCCAATGCCTGTGCACCGAATTGGGCACCGACAGATGTGGAATAGATTTCTTCAAGATGGACCGGAAGAGCGCCGGCATTCAAGATGCCTGCCAATTTCTTTGTTTCTTCAACAGTGAAGCTACCGGAAATCTCAACATTGGATGAATTAATAGTATGTCTTACAGATGGTGCGGAAATGAATTTCTGCTTTGCAGGCTCTTTCATAACTTCTTCTTTGAAAGAGTCGACACCTTCTACAAAGTCCATCCAGATAACCATGACATTTCCGGGTTCCGGTATTTTGGAAATTTCCGATGTAACTTGTCCGAACTTATCCGGATCTTTCATTTCAAGCGTAACAACCGGGTTTCCATGTTCCCCGAAGTTCGCCTTCGCTTTACCTTCTTTTAAATCAGTTCCGTCCAAAAGAAGATTATCGTTGGCATCACGGAATGTTAAATTCGCTTGCGTAGATAATAATTCACGAGCTTCTTCCTGATCTTCTACACCCGCCAGTTGAACTCGAATCCGATTATTCGATTCAACTGTGATAACCGGTTCGCTTACGCCAAGGACGTCAACACGGTTACGTAAAGCGCCTGCTGTATCCGTGACGACGGATTCAGTAATTACCTGACCTTCCTTCAGAGGCTGAACTTCATAAAGGACTTCAAATCCCCCTTGTAAATCGAGGCCGAGTCGTACATCTTTTATAATTGGTTTAATAGAAGCGCCTACTAATGACCCGAACAAAACAAGCACGAGTAAAAACGCTACTATCCTACTTCTTTTTTTCATAAAATTGTTCCCCCTCTGTACGGAGCGGTATAAAGATTGCCTGGTACAGTTTTTTAAAAATACAATACTCCAATTATGAAACAGAGAAATGCATCTGTCAAATAGCTGTGAGTATAAATGTAAAACTTTATCCCTTACTATCTACGGCTTTCGGCGAAAGCAATAATTGCAGCTCATCACTATTTAAATCCGAAAACCAATTAGCATCCCGTTGTTCCTCAATTTGTGTAAATGTCATAAATTCAGCTGCTGATAATCGAAGGATGCTGTTCACAATCTCATGGATGGGCATCTGTTCGATATTTTTCTTGCGCCACTTTCTACGGACGCAGAATTTCCAAATTTCCTCGTTTGTTACGGTCGAATAGCCATATAGCTTGAATTCTTCCCTTTTGCTTTCGATTGCAGGCATTGCATGACTGTATAATTCCCCGAATTGAATACTCACACTACCCATCCTTTCCTGTTCAGTCGTAAATAGACAAACTTGTGCATAGATTTAGTGTAAACGAAATGACCGGAATATAGAAGGAGTTGTTTATGAATGTCCACTTTCATCCGTGGAACCGCCATATTAATGATTGCAGTTTTTATGACCAAGCTGTTAGGTTTTGTCTTTCGAATCCAGTTTATGCGGGTAGCTGGCGAAGAAGCGGTTGGAATCTATATGACCGCCTATCCTGCCTTTATCTTCTTTTTATCACTTGTTCAATTAGGTGTTCCAATCGCAGTCGCTAAGGTGATTGCTGAGCTGAAAGTAAAAGGTGAAACAGCAAAGTTGCCGGCTGTCATGCGAACAGCAACCGTCATAACGATTATAACTGGCACCATCTTCATCCCATCATCCATTTTATTCATTCCCTATCTATCAGAGACTTTATTAGGAAATGCAGCATCTTCAACTACTTTATATGTTGGAATCGCTATTATACCGATTGCATCGGTTTGCGGTCTTATACGTGGGTATTTTCAGGGGATTGTTAGGATTGAAGAAACAGCATGGTCCCAAATTATTGAGCAAATTTGCCGTATCGCTTTAATCACCTGGATGTTGCCAATGTTCTTAACTCCTGATAACAATGCTATGAATGCCGCTTATGCGATGGGCATCACCCTACTTGCAGAGGCTCTTTCAGCTTGTTATTTATGGTTTAAATACCAGCAGCATAAGAAACGTGAACGTGTTTCTACGCAAAAGAAAGAGAGATTCCCAATGGAACCACTCTTGTCCATCGCCCTGCCTTCTTCGGGAAGTAGATTATTCGGTACATTCACTTGGTTTTTAGAGCCAATCATCTTTTTACGCGCACTTTCAATGGCAGGAGTAGGGGCTGTTGCCGCCACGTCGCTTTACGGTATTATCTCAGGGGTTCTCATTCCGTTGCTGCTATTCCCTTCATTCATACCGTATGCATTGTCAGTAGTGCTTGTACCAGCTGTGAGTGGTGCTGCCGCCTCAAGTAATAAAAAGAAGCTACAGGAACGGATTCAACTCGCATTACGTCTTTCCGCTTTGACTGGCGCTTTTGCAGCGGTTGTATTTTATGTTCATGGACAGGATCTTGCGGAAAAGCTCTTCAAAATTAGCGAAGGCGGATCGTATATGACATTATTGGCGCCTGTTTTTTTCTTCTACTACATACAGGGCCCTTTGTATTCCATTTTGCAAGCGACTGGAGATGCAAAAGCAGGAATGATGAATTCCGTCTATGGCGGAATTGCAAAATTAGGCGTGATGTTCGTTTTGGCATCACAACCGGGACTTCAGGAAACGGGGGCAGTTCTTGCAATCGGCTTTGGTGTGCTCGTCACCTCTTTCCTTCATATCGCAACACTTCGAAAAAACAAAGCCGCAGCTTCCGGTTTTACAATGTTTGCATTGCCATATGTTTCATTCATCATGACAGCGGTCATGCGTCCTATTTTCCTTCCAATCGGACATTTCGGCTTGTTAGTTGAATGTTTAATTACGACTGCTTTCCTCCTTGTAATCCTTCTCTTATTCGGTCAAGTGAAGAAAAATGATGTAATGATGCTGAAACGACTTGCGAAACTTTATTGATATTCATCTTTCAATTGAAGATGGATCTTGCCTTCTTCAAACGAGCAGTAAAAAACCTGTTCTTCACCATTTACACCTAAAGCCTTTATCTCTTCAAGGAGCCATTTCTCTGATTTCCCGATAATTTCGAGATGACGGCTTTGGATCACACCATCGGAAATGAGGGCAAGAACCGGTGGCGTCTGGTCGTTTTTAAACACTGAAAGATTCCCGTTTGGTTCCAAGTAAGCATAAGAAACCTCACGAACTGAACCGATTTGCTGTTCCCTTAGTTGTTGGAATAGATCATCTAAATTATAGCGGTGTTTCCTCATTTCCTTCTCTTGAATAACACCCTGTCGAATGATTAAAGTCGGATCTCCATCTACGATGTCTCTGAACTTTTTACTTTTCAATGATAGATAGGACGTCAACCATTGTATACCCAAAAGAATTATGATTGGAATTATGGAATGACTCAGTTTCTTATTTGGTGAATCAAGCGAAAAAGCAACCACTTCCGCCATGATGATGAAAACAACGACATCGATTACACTTAGCTCGCCTACCTCGCGCTTGCCCATAAGCCTTAAAATCACTAAGATGAACACATATAAAAAAACTGTTCGAATGCAAATTATTAACAAATCACTCACTTATATTCCTCCCCTTTAGGAAAGGATGCCATATCCTGTTCGGGAATATACAAAATAAAAGAGGCAGCTTCCAGTACAAAATTGGAAACTGCCTCTTTATAAATAATCATTATGCGTTTGAATCCACAACACGACCAACAGCTTGTCTATCAAATTGTAATGTTGTACCGTCTGCAACTTTCAAGAATACAGAACCTTCATCCACCGCGTCGATTACGCCGTGAATCCCACCAATTGTAATAACTTTGTCACCACGTTTTAAACTCTCTTGCATTTGTTTTGTCTGTTTCTGTCTTTTCTGTGCAGGTCGGATCAACAAAAACCACATAATTGCAAACATCGCGATAATCGGTAAAAAAGTACCTAATGAGTCACCCATCTTATTCCCCCCTTTTCTCTCGGTTTATTATACAAGATTCAAAAGTTTTTTGCATTTGGTTTATTAAATCCATATTGCTCAAAAAACTCTTCCCGGAAGTCTCCGAGACGGTCATTGCGGATTGCATCCCTAATTTGCTCCATCAAACGCAATAAGAAATAGAGATTATGATAGGACGTTAACCGAATCCCGAAAGTTTCACCAGCACGGATTAAGTGCCTGATGTATGCTCTACTGTAATTTTTACAAGCATAGCAATCGCAGTTCGGATCGAGTGGCCCGAAATCTCGCTCATATTTCGCATTTTTTACAACGAGTCGTCCTTCGCTCGTCATAAGCGTCCCATTCCTTGCAATACGCGTAGGTAGAACACAGTCGAACATATCAATTCCGCGTATCGCACCATCGATCAATGAATCTGGAGACCCAACTCCCATCAAGTAACGCGGTTTGTTTTCCGGCAAGAGAGGAGTTGTGAATTCAAGCGCACGATTCATGACATCTTTCGGTTCACCGACGGACAATCCTCCGATAGCATAACCCGGGAAGTCCAATGAGACAAGGTCTTTTGCACTCTGTTTACGAAGTTCCTCGAATTCTCCACCTTGCACGATGCCAAATAGGCCTTGATCTTCAGGACGGGCATGTGCCTTTAGGCAACGTTCCGCCCATCGAGAAGTACGTTCGACACTCGCTTTCATATATTCGAACGTTGCTGGATATGGTGGGCATTCGTCAAAAGCCATCATAATGTCCGAGCCGAGTGCATTCTGGATTTCCATCGCTTTTTCCGGACTGAGGAAAAGTTTACTGCCATTCAAATGGTGACGGAAATGCACACCTTCTTCTTCTATTTTACGGAATTCACTCAAGGAAAATACTTGAAAACCACCTGAATCCGTTAAGATTGGTCGATCCCAATTCATGAATTTATGAAGACCGCCAGCCTCCTTTATAACATCATGTCCCGGTCTTAGCCATAGATGATACGTATTTCCCAAGATGATTCCTGCACCCATCTCCTTAAGCTCTTCCGGTGACATCGTCTTGACGGTCGCTTGCGTTCCGACCGGCATGAAGGCAGGTGTTTCGAATGATCCATGTGGTGTATGGACGATACCTAAACGGGCACCGGTCTGTTTACACGTCTTAATATGTTCGTATGTGATTGCTGCCATTAACTACTACCCTTTCTAATTAAGGAATACTATTCCCATTACTTTTTTGGAGGCTTGATAAACATAGCGTCACCAAAACTAAAAAATCGGTACTTCTCTTTTACTGCTTCTTTATATGCGGCTAAAACATGCTCACGAGTCGCCATAGCCGATATTAACATAATTAACGTCGATTTAGGTAAATGGAAATTCGTCAACATCCCGTCAAGGATACTAAATTCATATCCTGGATAGATGAAGATGGACGTCCAACCACTTGTCGGGATAATCTTCCCATCGTTTTGTGAAGCTATGGTTTCAAGTGTACGAGCCGAAGTTGTCCCAACGGCAATTACATTGCCACCTTTTGACTTTACGTCGTTAATCGCATTTGCTGCGCTTTCTGTCACATGATAATATTCCGAGTGCATTGTATGTTCTTCGATTGTATCGGCACTAACTGGACGGAACGTTCCTAAACCTACATGCAAAGTGATAAATTCCACCCCAACGCCTTTGTTCTTTATTTCCTGCAAGATTTCCTCAGTAAAATGAAGACCTGCAGTAGGAGCCGCCGCTGACCCTCTTTCCTTGGCAAAAACTGTTTGGTAGCGCGATTGGTCATCAAGCGATTCGGTAATATAAGGGGGCAAGGGCATCTGTCCAAGAGCATCTAATATTTCATAGAAGATCCCTTCATAACGGAATTTAAAGATCCGGCCACCTTGCTCTAAGATTTCAGTACACTCTGCTTGTAACTTACCATCGCCAAACGATATGACAGTTCCGACTTTGACCCGTTTCGCCGGTTTGACAAGTGTCTCCCATTCGTCTTCGCCGTTTTCTTTAAGGAGAAGGACTTCGATTGATGCACCGGTGTCTTCCTTGATGCCGATTAGACGGGCTGGAAGGACGCGTGTGTCGTTTAGGACGAGTACATCTCCTGATTGCAATTCGTCGACAATTTGGCGGAATTGACGGTGTTCAATTTTTCCTGTTAGTTTGTCGAGTACCATTAGGCGGCTTGCTGTACGGTCTGTTAATGGTGTTTGTGCTATTAGACTTTCGGGCAATTCAAAGTCGAAATCATTTACATCCATAATTTGTGAAGACTCCTTCTGTCAGGTTGATAAAATAATGTTGATTTACGTTACAGGCGGACGCTTTCCACTTCAATCAACGAATAGTATTATTACAAGTAATTAAATCCAAACCATAAGATTATTAGTTTAGTTAAATGATTCGGGGGCGGTTAGGCCGAAGTGATTATAGGCAAGCTGGGTTGCAATTCTGCCTCGGGGTGTTCGTTGGATGAAGCCGATTTGTAGCAAGTATGGTTCGTATACGTCTTCGATTGTAATCGACTCTTCTCCAATACTTGCAGCAATTGTATCAATTCCAACCGGACCGCCACGAAATCTCTCGATCATGCCTAAGAGTAATTTATGGTCTATATGATCTAAGCCATGGGAATCGACTTGCAACATTTCAAGGGCCTCTTTAGCGATTGCTGAAGTGATGCTTCCATTTCCCCTGACCTGTGCGTAGTCCCGAACCCTCCGTAGAAGTCTATTCGCAATCCTTGGTGTTCCTCTTGACCTACGTGCGATTTCTACAGCCGCACCTTCATCGATAGCGACGTCGAATAGGTTTGCACTTCTCGTGACAATTTCTTTTAACGGTTCTTCGCCGTAAAATTCAAGACGAAGTGGTACTCCGAAACGGTCTCTCAGAGGCGCGGATAAAGAGCCTGCTCTTGTTGTTGCACCTATCAAGGTGAATGGAGGTAGGTCAAGTCTTATCGATTTTGCGGATGGCCCTTTTCCGACAACAATGTCGAGACAGAAGTCTTCCATTGCCGGATAGAGCACTTCTTCGATTGAACGGTTCAAACGATGTATTTCGTCGATGAAAAGAACATCTCCCGGCTCCAACGATGAGACGATAGCTGCAAGATCCCCTGGCCGCTCTATAGCGGGGCCGCTTGTCATTTTCACATTGACACCCATCTCATTGGCAATGACCGTGGCCAATGTTGTCTTCCCAAGTCCAGGAGGACCGTAAAGAAGGACATGATCCAGGCTTTCACTTCTACCTTTTGCGGCTTGGATGAAAATACTAAGATTGTCCTTTACAGTCTCCTGTCCAATATATTGTTGTAACGTCTGCGGGCGTAACGATAGTTCGAAACTATCGTCAAAACCAGATTGCTCGCTTGAAATGACTCGTTCCATGCCTGCCTATTCCTCCTTCCAAACAGACTACATCTAATTCTGTTTCAATAATAAGCGCAACGCAAGTTTCATATATCCTTCTGTATCCAATTCTTCCTTTTGCATCTCTGTTCTCACTTTGGTCAATTCCCGCTGAGAATAGCCAAGTGCTTGTAGTGCAAGGATAGCTTCTTCAATTGCATCATTTTCAGCCATTGAAAGCAGAGTTGCTTCCTCATCTAACATTTCGATTTCGGTAAATAAATCTCCAAGTTTACCCTTCAAATCTAAAATCATCTGCCTCGCTGTCTTCTTACCGACACCAGGGAATTTTACTAAGAAGCTTTCATCTTCCCTTTCAATTGCACCAATTACTTGTGATGGGATGCCACTTGCCAAAATTGCAAGAGCGCCTTTCGGACCGATACCTGAAACCGTGATGAGTTTTTTGAATAATTCCCGCTGTTCCATTGTTTTGAACCCTAATAACCATTGCACATCTTCACGGACATGCAAGTAAGTGAATACTTGCTGAATTTCTTCAGTCCTGTGGAATGCATATGGATTAGGAGTCATAATCTGCCATCCAACGCCACCTTGCTCGATGCTGATGTATTCCGGTGTCACACGCGTGACAATCCCTTTAATATAATCGTACAAATAATTCTCCCCCTAAAGTATAGAAACTATTATAGCATACGAACGGATTTTCTATCTATAGATGTGATAGGGTCACTCTTAGTAACCGGTAACATAAAAAATAAGCCGCTGTTTAGCGGCTTATGGCTCATCTATTATGATTTTTCACTGATTTAGTTCATATTCCGTTCTACATCATACCATAGCTTCGGCCAGGAAGAGAGGGCGCTTTCTGTAAATGGTATGAGTTTCCTTGCAAGATTATATTGCTTGTTCTTCGGTAAATTTAAAAGGTGAAGCCATTCCCTTAACAACTCATTAGGATAAAGCAGCATTGATTTCGAAGCATTATCCAAATCATTTAAGACGGATTGTTCCGCCAAAAGAAAATCAATGTTATACCCGATATTCGGTAAAACGCGATGCATCCAAAGTGCAAGCTCTGTTCCGGGAGGACCCGTACAGGCAAGGTCAAAATCGATAAAGCGAATCAGTCCATTTTCATCTCGCAAAATATTATGGTGGACGACATCACCGTGAAGTAGAGTCTGGCCAAACGGTTGACGGTATTGCTTCTTTATAAAAGGAAGGGCTTTCTTTCCAAATAGAATAATTTCGTCAACCATATTTTTACCAAGATAAATTTCAATAGCCTTGCGATTTTCGATGAAACGTTCCAATCGTTCCTGCCATTTATCAATCAGTTGGTACCTATGCAGATATGGTGAAGCATCCCAGTCAATCATCTCTTTTGTCTCATGCAACGCTTGGAGAGCCAATAGGGAATCCGTTCGATCTATCCTTTTTCTAAAATTGACCGGCTTCGTTCCTTCAATCCAAGGTTGCATGATATATAAAGGATCTTCCGTTGAAATGATTGGTACGATATGCGGAAATCTGATTATCTGAAGCTGTCGATGCACATACTCCACTTTCACTGCTGTAGAGCGGTTTTTATATTTTTTTAAAGAGTAAGCGGCTTCGCCTTCTTGCAACTTCCATACATTTTCCTTTACTTTACGAATATTCTTTTCCAGCGCCATACGCCGGTCAGCATCCGCAGCCGTTATTATCCATTGGATAGAACTGTTGCATATTCATCGGATGCATTTGCGTAGGATACATCTGCATTGGCTGCATCATCGGTTGTGTCATTGGCATTGTTGGCATCGGCATCATATTCGTCGGGTAGAAACCACCTTGAAAATGTCCCGGGTATTGGTGGCATCCACAAGAACAATACATATGCCATGGGTAGTTAGCTCCAAACACATCCTGAGGACGCGGCAACATACCGCCTTGATTTGGTTGGAATCCAGGCGAAATCATTTGCGGAATATATGGCTGTTGTGCAAGTGGTTGATTCAACATCTCATTTTCCGTCGGCGATTCCATTGTTGGCGATTCGGTCAACTCCCATCCGCTAGTCGGATAATTTGGTGAAATACCCATTCCACCGCCTGGGAGGATCGGTGATTCCTCTAACTCTTCTCTTTCCTCGCTAATATCGATTAACGGAGGACTTACTCCCAATTGAGCAGGGAGAGTTGGTGTTCCAAGTTGCTGTGGTGGCATCTGCATCGCCGGAAGTGGTGTTGGTTGCGCGAAGCCTGGATGCATAATCGGCATGCAATCGGCATCGTAAATCGGCACCCACCCACATGGAAAAGGCATTATCGGTTGGAAACAAGGTTGCATAGCAATTGGCGGTGCGACAGGCTGTTGCATGACTGGCGGCATCGGTGGCGGCATTACAGGCTGAGTAGGTGGTTGCATCACTGGTGGTGCAGGTGGTGTTTCTGGTAACTCCGGTTGTACAACTGGCGGAGCAGGTGGCATTTCTGGCAGCTTCGGTGGCTGTTGCTTTACTGGTGGTACAGGCGGCTTTGATACCGGCGGTTGTTGAACAGGCGGCTTCATTTGCGGTGGTGTTGCCGGCGGCTTCGGCTTTTCTTTCTCCTGCGGCAAAGGAATCGGGTGCTTAGGCGCTTGAGGCTTTTCCTTTGGCGGCGTTGCTGGTTGGTGATGATGTTTCTCAGGCATTTTTTCCGGACCTTTCCCACCAGGCTTATGTTCCGCTTTCTTCGGCAGGAATATTTTCATCCCTGGCACAATATAGTCCGGATTCGCTAAATGGGCATTGACCCTTTTCAAATCTTCAAAAGGGATACCGTACTGTCGTGCAATCTTCCACAACGTATCCCCTTTTACAACAATATGGACATCCACTAACAAAATCCCCCTTCCATCAATCCATCGTATGAACGAACGCCCGTCTATGTGACGCAAATTCGTGATTGGCGCCCTCTCTCATACTATGTATATTGCGGGAATGATTCTATTATTCATCAAAATACAATGTGTATCTACTAAATACAAAAGACCCAGAGCCGAAAATAATTCGGTTCATGGGTCCAAGCTAAAATGTATAATACGATCCAAACGAGCGAACTGTGCAATTTAATGTGGCAAGTTCATCAAGTGCGCCTTTCATCATAGGATGCTCTTCGTCTTCCAATACATCTATGATGAAAAAATAATTTCCTAATCCGGTTTTCATTGGCCTGGATTCAATTTTACTTAAATTGAGTTTGCGCCAAGCAAAAACGGATAGTATTTGGTGAAGTACCCCCGAACGATCGTCTTCCGGCAATTTCACCATTAATGTTGTTTTTGACGCCTCTGACTTATATTGACATTCCAATAGGCCTTTTCTCAAGGACAAAACAACAAATCGCGTATGATTAAAATGGAAATCATGAATTTTTTCTTCTGCTATATGTAGGCCGTATTTTTCAGCAGATAATCGGTTACCGATAGCTGCAATGTTTAACTCTGGATTTTCGGAAACGTATTTTGCAGCTGCAGCAGTCGATGTAGTCTGCATCAATGGTGTACGGCGGTAATGATATTGCAAATATTTATGGCATTGAGCAAGTGCTACTGGATGAGAATGAATCGATTCCAATTGTCCAGTGTCATCTTTCCATACTTCATTCACCATGAGATGCTGTTCTATCGGAGTCGATATTTCGGCGTTGATGAACAACTCGCTACCATGGAATAAATAATCGATCGTCATCGATACTGAACCTTCGAGTGCGTTTTCAAGAGGAACAATTGCATAAGCGACTTTTCCTTCCGCCACCGCTTCCATACAATCAGGTATCGTTGGGAATGGAATTAGGCCATCATCACCAAAAAGATGTGTAGCTGCCACATGAGTGAAAGACGCTTCGGGCCCCAAATAAGCAACCGTAGGTGAGTATTTTTTTCCAACCATTTTTCGGACCTCCTTGAGCAACTGAATCTTATAAAGCCCCAGAGCTGATCAGATGGACTGATTCAATGAAATTCGGGGCTTTCAACCTTTGCATGAACTCTTCCAATCTAATCTCCATTTCGGTTACATCCAATGACAGTGTAATATTTGCACGACCTTGGACCGGTATCGTCTGGTGGATTGTCAGCACATTACACTTCGCCTCGGAAATGATTCGTAATAGCAATGCTAATGACCCCTTCAGATCTTCAAGCTGAATAAATATTGTTAGAACACGCTCACGAGCAATTGACTCAAACGGGAAGACAGTATCTTTATATTTATAATAAGCGCTTCTTGAGAGTCCAACCCGTTTGGTCGCCTCTTGGATCGTTTTTTCCTCTCCGCTTGCCAACAATCTTTTCGCTTCAAGCATTTTCAACATCGATTCCGTGAGCACATCTTCTCTTACAAGATAAAATTGACCTTCCCCCAATGGTTTCATGGAATGCCTCCTTAAACAAAAGCGGAGGGTGGCGGTTGCCACCCGGAGCTAGACATGTACACAATACCTGTCAAAGAACATTATTCAATGAACTCAAATTCAAACTCAAGAATCCTAACTGTATCCCCGTCTTTCGCACCGCGTTCACGAAGCGCATCGTCAACTCCCATTCCGCGCATTTGACGGGCAAATTTACGGACGGATTGATCAAAGTTGAAATCAGTCATCTTAAATAGTCGTTCAATTGTATAGCCTGAAAGGACGAATGCACCGTCATCATCACGAGTGATTTTAAAGTCAGCTTCTTCTTTTTCATGTTTGTAAAGAACTGAGCGGTTTTCTTCATCTTCATCCTCGATTTCATACATCGGAAACTCCGGAGTTGTTTCAAGCATATCCGCAACAGCAAATAGCAGCTGATCAAGCCCTTCACGAGCAATTGCAGAAATCGGGAAGATCAGCGCATCTTCATCGGCTAACTTCTCTTTGAATTCCTTTAGATTTTCCTCTGCATCAGGCATATCCATTTTATTCGCAACGATAATTTGCGGGCGCTCCATCAAACGCAAATTATACTTTTCCAATTCTTCATTGATTGTCTTAAAATCTTCATACGGGTCGCGGCCTTCCATTCCAGACATGTCGACAACATGGATAATGACCCTTGTCCGCTCGATATGTCGTAAAAATTGGTGACCAAGCCCCACTCCTTCATGCGCACCTTCAATAAGACCCGGTAAATCCGCAAGTACGAACGTTCTTCCGCCTTCCAGTTCAACCATGCCAAGATTCGGTACAAGTGTCGTGAAATGATAATCGGCAATTTTAGGTTTAGCTGCAGACACGACGGATAATAATGTCGACTTCCCTACACTTGGAAAACCTACCAATCCCACGTCCGCAAGCACTTTCAACTCAAGGGTTACTTCCCTTTCGACACCTGGCTCCCCTTTTTCAGAGAGTTCTGGAGCAGGGTTTTGTGGTGTTGCGAAGCGTGAGTTCCCACGTCCCCCACGTCCGCCTTTCGCGATGACTGCTGTCTGGCCATGTTCAACAAGGTCGGCAATGATAATTCCAGACTCAACGTCCTTTACAATTGTGCCCGGCGGTACTTTTACGACCATGTCTTCTCCGCCTTTGCCGTGCATGTTCTTACTTCCGCCATGCTCTCCACGAGGGGCTTTGAAATGACGTTGGTAACGGAAATCCATAAGCGTCCGTAGTCCTTCATCCACTCTGAAGATGACGTCGCCACCTTTACCTCCGTCGCCACCGGCTGGCCCTCCATAAGCAATATATTTTTCCCGACGGAACGCAACCATGCCATCTCCGCCGTTACCACCTTTAACAAATACCTTTACGTGATCGACAAACATTTTTACTTCCTCCTATTGTCCACTGATTGTGAACATGCATTGCTCATCTTGTAATTCCTCAGTCACTTCAATACCATTGGCGGCCTCGGGAATTTGCGGAATGCCTTTAAGTGGACCATCTATTGTCAGCTGGATGGACCAATTTATTTCACTGGCACTCACGTTTATATGAATGTTGTATTCATTCCAAGGGTCTACAACTGTTTCAACGCTGTTGATCAACCTTTCCAAATAATCGGAAACTGCCGCATCTTCAATTGAGCGTTCAGCAGCTGTGATATTGCTTTGTAGTGTTTTTGAAAAGGCGGTATGTCTCCATTCGAAAGTGGTTAGCCATTCTTCCGTTTCGGGTAAACGCAGTTTTTCGAGCATGGATAGTTGTCTCATGCGTTCTGTTGTATCCAGTAGTGTTTTTCTGGCCTCTGTTGTGTTGCCAAGGTCTAGGTTTAGTAACACAAGTTGTAAATCGTTTAAAAAATCATGGCGTGCAAACTTTAGTGCTTTTCCCAATGTCAGCTTTTCGGATCCCATATAATCACCGCCAAAAGTTTCATACTATACAGTATAGCATTTTGGATATGAGTTTCGTCAAAAAATAAAAAGGACTGCACGGTAAAATGCAGTCCTTTCAATGTTAGTCATAACATTAAGCTTCTTGAGCTACAGGGTATACGCTAACTTTTTTCTTGTCGCGGCCAAAACGTTCAAAACGAACTACGCCGTCAACTTTTGCATAAAGTGTATCGTCACCGCCGCGGCCAACGTTTTCACCTGGGTGAATTTTTGTTCCGCGTTGACGATAAAGGATGGAGCCGCCTGAAACGAATTGTCCGTCAGCACGCTTTGCGCCAAGACGTTTCGCTTCGGAGTCACGACCGTTCTTTGTAGAACCTACCCCTTTTTTCGATGCGAAAAACTGGAGATCCAAACGTAACATTAGTGCCACCTCCTATCGGTTGAAAATAAGTTTTATATGTTGCCCGTAATCTTGTTCAATCGTCTGTAATGAAACAACCATTGCCTTCACGATCAATTGGATTTCATCGTCTTTCTCCGTTTCCGGAAAAACCACTTTAAGATAACCTCCATCTGAGGCTTGCTCGATGTCAGGTGTTATTCCAGTGAGTGCGATGATGGCATTGACGGCTCCGAATGAAACCGCTGATGCGCCAGCACAGACGAGGTCTTTTCCATGTTCTGCGAAATTGGCATGGCCCTTCATCTCAAAAGAGCTGATACGACCCGATTGTTGTTCATTAATAATGATTTTGATCATGCCCGCTTACGCGTTGATGCCTTCGATAACAACTTTTGTGTATGGCTGACGATGACCTTGCTTTTTGTGGTAGTTCTTTTTCGGCTTGTATTTGAATACAGTGATTTTCTTAGCGCGGCCTTGTTTAACGATTTTAGCCGTTACAGAAGCACCTTCCACGAATGGAGCGCCAACTTTCACGTCTTCTCCACCAACGAATAGAACTTTGTCGAATGTTACAGTTTCATCAGCTTCACCGACCAATTTCTCGATGAAAACCTCTTGACCTTTTTCGACTTTGATTTGTTTTCCACCAGTTTCAATGATTGCGTACATACTTGCACCTCCTCTATAGACTCAGACTCGCCTTCTTGGGTGACCCGAAACGGATGCTTGTACCCAGTCAGAGCGGTTGTAGCACGGGTGCTACAAACAATAACATTAAAATATTATCATGTACGACTTATGGCGTCAACTGTTTTCTTTTTAGCATTTCATATGCTCTTTCATATTTACGGTACTTGAAAGCAGAGATATTTTGTATCAACAGAAATAAAGCAAGTGCAATAATTAAAACGGTTTTAGGCCAACCTATCATTAACAATAGAATTGATGCGCTTAAAATTGAAATCGAATAAATTAAAAATGCAGATCTGACTTTATATTTATTGGCATCATTTTCAAATAGTGCAGATAAAGCCTGTCCACCGTCCAGCGGGAGAATCGGCAATAAATTAAGGAAAAGTATAGCCATTTGAATTCGTATAAATTGATCATTGCTTGGAAACGGAATGATTAAGCCAATGCCAAGGAGAATTGCCGTTGCAATTGGTCCCCCGAGGGCAACCAATACTTTTTGCTTTTTTCCGTAGAGATATCTACTTGGTATCTGCAATTCTCCACCATACGGCATAATCGTGCAAGTACGGACTTTCATGTTAGTAGCTCTTGCGGCAATAATGTGGCCGGCCTCATGTATGAGTAACGACATGAAAATGAGTGCGTAAAAAGCAAAGCCACCTGATATGAAGATTAAAAGGAAGAAGGGCACCAAAATGGGATGAAGTCGAAGCCTCATTTTTTGTCTTCCGAAAAATAGGTTGCCAGTATTGCAGCATCAAGTATGGTCCCTTCTCTTTTGACTTTTAAATAGATTGCTTCATCATTCATCAATGCGAGCGTGTCCCCTTTTTTCACAGATGAATAAGGAAGTTTTTGTAAGGAACCAACAAATCCATAAGTGACTTCATCGCCGTCCTCGTAAAGTACAGTAATCGTTTTTCCGGATTGACGGGTAAAGCCAGTGAATACGACAAGCCCGTCCCCTTGTGCGGTAATAGGCATTGCATTTGTGTACGACACGATGACGCCATCTTTATAAGGTTGCATTGATTCATATGCGGCAAAAGGAAGTTCTTCCGTATTATCAGAGGAGACAGCGATTCTGTCTTCGTCTGGTTCGCCGATTAAGGAGGATACCCATTTTTTCATGACGATGAAGTCTTTACCTGACGTTATATATTGGGTAACCGGTTTGTTGATGACGCCTAAATCCTCCAATTTGGCAAAGCTGAATACGCCAATTACTACAATTATTGCGAGAAACCACTTTGTTTTCCATTTCACCCCGCCACACCACCTTTTTTCTCAGTATATGACGGTCGTACTATGAATATTATGGGCAAATGAGTTGATTCTTAACTTTTATGAAAACCGTTGATTTGCGTTCCAGCCGGACGCTTTCCTGGGGGCGTGCAGGTGAGTCTCTTGAGCGCGGATGGTGGTAACTTGAGCGCGGAGTGGGATTCTTGAGCGCGGGGCGGGATTCTTGAGCGTGGAGGACGGTATCTTGAGCGCGAGGCGGGAGTCTTGAGCGCGGATGGTGGGATCTTGAGCGCGGAGTGGGATTCTTGAGCGCGGATGGTGGTATCTTGAGCGCGGGGCGGGATTCTTGAGCGCGGATGGTGGGATCTTGAGCGCAAAGCGGGTTTCTTGAGCGCGGAAGGTGGGATCTTGAGCGAAGAGTGTGATTCTTGAGCGTGGAAGGTAGTATGAGCGGGAGTCTTGAGCGCGGAAGGCGGTATCTTGGGCGCGGAGTGGGATTCTTGAGCGCGGGGCGGGAGTCTTGAGCGTGGAAGGCGGTATCTTGAGCGCGGAGTGGGCTTCTTGAGCGCGGATGGTGGGATCTTGAGCGCGGAGGACGGGATCTTGAGCGCGGGGCGGGATTCTTGAGCGCGGATGGTGGTATCTTGAGCGCAAAGCGGGTTTCTTGAGCGCGGATGGTGGATTCTTGAGCGCGGAGTGGGATTCTTGAGCGCGGATGGTGGTATCTTGAGCGCAAAATGGGTTTCTTAAGCGCGGATGGTGGGATCTTGAGCGCGGGGCGGGATTCTTGAGCGCGGATGGTGGGATCTTGAGCGCGGGGCGGGATTCTTGAGCGCGGATAGTGGTATCTTGAGCGCGGGGCGGGATTCTTGAGCGCGGATGGTGGTATCTTGGGCGTAAAGCGGGATTCTTGAGCGCAAAGCGGGTTTCTTGAGCGCGGAAGGTTTATAAAAGAAAAAGACTGTAGGCAACACCAATTATCAGGGTGTTTGTCTACAGTCTGAACCCCCAACAATTCGTTAGGAGTCTTATTTCGCAAATAATGATTTAAGCTTGCCGAAAAATCCAGGTCTTCCTTCGTCCAAGGACATGAGCGGTACGGATTCGCCTAAAATACGGCGGGCGATGTTTCTGTAGCCGATTGCTGCCGGATTCGAAGGGTCCATTACGACGGGTTCTCCTCTATTGGAGGAGGAGATAACGTTTTCATCATCAAGGACGATTCCAAGAAGATCGATGGATAAATGCATAGTAATCTCATTGACGTCAAGCGCATCGCCGCTATTCACAAGCCGGCTCTTAATACGGTTGACGATGAGCTTTGGTGGTTCGATATCTTCCTGTTCAAGAAGCCCAATGATCCGATCAGCGTCCCGTACTGCTGAAATTTCCGGCGTTGTTACTACGATTGCTCGATCCGCACCGGCGACCGCATTTTTATATCCTTGTTCAATTCCTGCCGGACAGTCGATCAAAATATAATCATAGTCTCTTTTCAATTCGGTAATGAGTTCTTTCATTTCTTCAGGGTTGACAGCATTTTTATCTGTCGTTTGTGCTGCTGGAAGTAAAAATAGACCATCTTCAAAACGCTTGTCCTTAACAAGCGCTTGATGAATTTTGCATCGGCCTGAAATTACATCTACGAGGTCATAGATGATTCGGTTTTCAAGTCCAAGGATGACATCAAGGTTTCGAAGACCGATATCCGTATCGACCAAACAGACTTTTTTACCTTGTAGAGCCAATGCTGTCCCAAGGTTCGCTGATGTCGTCGTTTTACCAACTCCACCTTTTCCAGACGTTATTACGATTGCCTCTCCCACACTTAGCACCCTCCTTTAAATGTTGACAGATTGGGCCGGAGAATCCGAAGCTCCTGTAAACGGTCGATGGCTATGAAACCATTCGGATGTATGTATGCACATTCCATCTCGGGTTGTTCCGACAGTATCGTCAGTTCATCCGTCATCGTTTCCATCTTATCCGCTATCATCAAATGCGTGGCTTCCAGCCAAGAGGCTGCAATGACTGCCTCTTCATTACCAGTTGCCCCGGCATGTGCGATCCCTTTCAATCTTCCT
Source organism: Sporosarcina sp. FSL W8-0480 (assembly GCF_037963765.1). Classification (GTDB taxonomy): domain Bacteria; phylum Bacillota; class Bacilli; order Bacillales_A; family Planococcaceae; genus Sporosarcina. Next base: position 2,456,406 of record NZ_CP150166.1, read on the forward strand.
AATATATATATGCTACCCGCTGCCACTACTTTGCCGTTCGGATTGACATCACCGATTACGACAAGATCTCCATCAGCTTTCACGACCTGTCCTGAACGGACAATCCCGATATAGGTTTCAGACTGGTTTTCAAGGATTCTTCGATTGCACTCTTCAATAGTGATCACTTCACTTTGAATCTTAGAAACTCGTAAATGTGGCGATTCATGGACGACATTCATAATTTCCTTTAGTTCGTCCTCATTGCAGTATCGACTGCCAATATGGACTTTTACTTCTGCCAGTCCTTCAAGACTGTTTTCGCTGACTTTATTGCGGAGTTCTGCAATCATGTCCGAATAAGCGCATTTGTCGTCAAGTCGGAGGACAAGTCCGTCTTTTGTCCCTTTTATTGTTACATAGTGCTGTTTCGTCATTTGCGTCCCTCACAATTTTTCAAGGTTTATAATCCGGCCTTTTCCAATCCTCTTTTATCGATAAGTTGCTTAAAGAAATAGCCAAACATGCAAATAAAGATGGAATTGGCAATCATTGTTGGCGATAGCCTGCTCATAAGGAAATCTTCAAATCCGATTGCTGTTAGGGCAATTAGACTCGCGAAAAAGTACGATGCGATTTCAAGGAGCGCAATCATTAATAATGACAAGAGCATCACCGTAATAATATGACGATGCACTTGGCGAATAATCAATGTCGCAAGATAGCAGATCACCGGATATAAAAAAGTGTATACTCCAATAATATCAATGTGATACATATCATACAAGAGTCCAAGTGCGATTCCATAGATGATTGCACGTTGCCTACTGTAGTAAACGGCGATGAAAATCAGATAGACAATGACAAATCGAGGCACAAGCGTGTATTGACCGTCCCCGATTGTCACGGGTGAGAAGAGGCTGAAAACCGGTTCGAGGAAAAATAGTATGACGGCAATAAGAGGGATTATGAACCTGATCACGATCCATTCTCCCCCTCTTCTTCCGTGGTTACATCTTCTTCCTCATCCACTTCTCCATCCGTACCAGAGACAATAACGGACGATCTTTTCGCCACCATTACATGGTCCAACATGCCAAAGTCTGCAGCAGGACGAATGTACGCCAATTTTGTCAGTCCGAAGTCATCCGTAGAAACTTCTGTAACTTCGCCAATTAACAAACCCTTCGGGAAAATCCCTCCAAGACCAGAAGATTGTACCAATTGCCCTTCCTTCACATCGAAGTCAGAATCAATCCTCTTCATGATTAATTCTCCACGAGTTCGATCATATCCTTCTATCAAACCGAAAATAGATTCGTCTTTACCCGAAATGACTGCTGCAACCCGAAAATTACGGTTTTCTGTCGAAAGCAGCTCAACTGTCGACCTGAATGGTGTGACAAGGACTACTTTTCCGATTAAACCGCTTGAGGTCATTACAGCCATATTCAACTTAACACCTTGAACTGTCCCTTTATCAATGATTATTTTCTCTTCCCATTGATCGGGATTTCGAGAAATGACAGTTGCATGGATTGGAGAATAATCACGTAGACTTTCTTCCTTGCCGATGATTTGACGTAACTTCTCATTATCGGCTCTCACATCTGCGAGTTCAGCCTGAGTGGAAGCGTATTCTTTTAATCTTGCTTTCAAATGCTTATTTTCTTCATATGTATTCAAGATTCCATCGATTTTATCCAACGTGCCGGTAATAAAATGTGCCGGTTTCGAGAAAAGTGATTGCCCGAAACCGACGACATCTTTTACGATTTGTTCTGGAAGGGTGGCATTCTGCCTATCTTTTAATGTGAATGAAATCAATGCCACAAGGACGATGACGCCTACTAGCAATAATATCAACCGTTTATTCGAAAAAAATCGCGGCATTGCCAAAATCCTCCCTTATTACCTAGCTTGCATCTTTTTAATCACTTCAAAATTATCGAGTGCTTTCCCTGTTCCGATTGCTACACAATCCAGAGGGTCTTCAGCTATGAAGACAGGCATATTCGTTTCATCCGAAATGACCTTGTCCAAGTTATCAAGAAGAGCTCCCCCACCTGTCAATACAATTCCGCGCTCCATAACGTCAGCAGAAAGTTCCGGTGGTGTTGCTTCCAATGTTTTCTTGACGCCTTCAATAATTTGTGAAATGGATTCACGAAGTGCCTCAACAATTTCATCGGAGGAAACTTCTAATGTTTTTGGTAACCCCGTTAATAGGTCACGGCCTCTGATTTCCATTTTCTCTGGCTTATTGGATACTTTCGCTGAGCCAATTTCAATTTTGATAGCTTCTGCAGTACGTTCACCGATTGTCAAATTATAGACTTTACGAATATAGCTGATGATTGCGCCGTCCATTGAGTCACCGCCGACGCGAATCGATTCGCTTGTCACAATACCGCCTAAAGAAATTACAGCAACTTCAGTAGTACCGCCACCTATATCGACGACCATGCTTCCTGTAGGTTCCCAAACAGGTAGATTCGCACCGATTGCTGCAGCAAACGGCTCTTCAATTGTAAACGCATCTTTAGCTCCAGCTTGTCTCGCCGCGTCAATAACCGCACGTTGTTCGACTGATGTGATGCCGAAAGGAACGCAGACCATGACATTCGGCTTCTTCCAATTACCGCCTGCAGCTTTAGTCGCTTCTTTCATATAGTGCTCAATCATTGCAGTCGTAATTTCAAAATCCGCAATGACACCGTCTTTCATTGGGCGTGTAGCCACGATAGACCCAGGTGTACGTCCTATCATATTTTTAGCCGCCGAACCGACCGCAACGATTTCATTCGTAACTGTATTTTTCGCAACAACGGATGGCTCACGCAGAACAATCCCTTTTCCTTTTATGAAAACTAATGTATTTGCTGTGCCAAGGTCAATCCCGACATCTCTTGATCCAAATCCAAACAAATTTGTTCTTCCTTTCTATTCGACCGTTCCTAAATGGTCTTCTTGAAATCATACACCACATTATAACGGATTGGAGAACAAATTCACAGCGCCAACAGAAATAAGCAAAATTTTGATACTTACGCCTTGTTTTGTCATGTTTTTGTAATAAAAGCAACTAAGCCATTGGCGACGGTAAGTAGAGCGATCAGAACGCGTCTATTCATCTTACACTATTTACTAAACAAGGAGTAATTTACTAACTCATATAGCCTTTTTCCTTTAGGCTAATAAAACGATGATCGCCGATGATAAGATGATCGAGCAATTCAATCCCCATAATGGACCCAGCTTCAACCAGTCTTTTTGTTACTTCGATATCCTCAGGTGATGGCGACGGATTCCCGGAAGGGTGGTTATGAGCAACAATAATCGAGGCTGCTGACCGTTTTACAGCTTCCCGGAAAATTTCACGCGGATGAACGATGGATGAATTTAAGCTACCGATAAAAATCGTCTGTTTATGCAACACTTCATTTTTAACGTTCATAAAGAGGGCGACAAAGTGCTCTTGCAGCAATGAGGACATATCCGTCATTAAATAAGCGGCTGCGTCTTCAGGCGACTTTATGACGTAGCGTCCTTCAGAATGCCTTCGATAGATCCTTTTTCCAATTTCCGCTGCGGCAAGTAGTTGGACGGCCTTTGCCTGTCCAACCCCTTTCACCGCCGTCATTTCTTCAACCGTTGCATTTTTCAAGTCCTGTATCTTATCGAATGAGTTCAAGATTCTATTTGCAAGTAAAAGTACAGATTCTTCCTTCGTACCTGTCCTCAATAAAATGGCAACTAACTCTTGGTTCGACAAACTTGCTGCACCTTGGCGGATAAGCCTTTCACGAGGTCTGTCCGCGATATGTACATCCCGGATCATCATTTTATCTTTCAGGTCTACTGTCAAGGAATCATTCACCCTCCTTCAATTGGATGATGAGTTCCCTGCGTAGGATTTCTACCAATTTTGCAAGTGGAAGGCCTACTACATTCGAATAATCGCCTTCAATTTTATCGACTAATAGGACACCGGCAGTTTGAATGCCATAGCCACCAGCCTTGTCCATCGGATCGCCGGAATCGACATATGCCTTTATCAGATTGTCATCAAGTTCCTTGAATACCACTTTCGTCTCTTCCGAAAAAACAATATCCTTTCCATGGGCTTTAATGCTCACACCTGTGAACACTGAATGGGCTTTTCCTGAAAATGTCCTTAAAAACATTTCGGCCTGCTCTTTTGTTTCCGGTTTAGGGTATACTTCATCTTCAAAAACAACAATTGTATCGGCAGCAATCACCACCGCATCAGGGTTCATCTTCGCTACAGCACCTGCTTTTTTGACCGCAAGCTTTTGGACATAATCATTAAAGTCCTTATCGATCAATTCGACATTTTCCTCAACATTGCTTGGCAACACGTTAATGGGAAGTCCTAAAACACTTAAGAGTTCCCGTCTTCTTGGCGAACCGGACGCCAAAATAATTTTGTTATCTGATATGAATTGCATTCCTACTACCTCCTTTTCAACATCATACTGGAGAAGAAGGAATTTGAAAATTTTCACAAAACGGCTGAAATTCAATTTTGACCTGTTTTTCCACGTTAAAAATTTATAACCGCACAGCCCTTGTTATGGGAATAATGGGCTAATAGCTTTGCCCGTATCACCCTTAAATCGGATGTAAACGTTGTAACAGCAACGATATTCTTTCTAAACTCAGCAACTTTCGGATCCTCTTTTTCACTTTCTGAGCTAACAGTCAAAGTTTTAATTTGGGATAATTCGGTTTCAAGCAATGTCTTCCTTAATTTCCCTGCACCGACCGTATTACAGGTGTTCGTGTTCACAAAGAACGGCTTTCGGAAAGTCCCTTCATACTCACTTACCTGGATTTCATCCTCAATGACGCCGACTTCACTCCACACATAATATTGCCCCTCCACTTCAATGACGGTTGCCTTCCCAAGTGACGGATTTTCCGCGATGAGTTGTTTAGCTGACTCATCCGATGAAAAAACACCATGCTGTTTTGCGAATAATTTCAAAGGTGCATCATTAGTGATGGTTGCCGGTCCGGATGTCGGAGTTGTTTCGTCTGTCTGTTGTGGCTCCTTCGTTACCACCTCATTCTCGACAGCTTTTTCTTTCCCTTTCCCATTCGTCGCTAAGATTAAAGCACCAACAATCGCAACAGCTGCAATCCCGATTATGACACCGTGAAGCATCGCCATCGCCACTGTCACTTTAGAGTACCTTTTTTTGAAGTTCATGCCAGACCACCCCGTTTTTAGTAACCGTATCAGAATAGACATGAAAAAGAACAAGACGTATGTCGCCTTGTCCAAAAAAATTTATCGACTTAAAAGAATAATTGCTGATACCATTCGACAAAACCCGTGCCGAAGAAGTATGAAATGATAGCGGCAATTGCAATGGAAGGTCCGAAGGGTACGGGAGTCTTCTTCCCTTTACCGGTCTTCTTCAATACATAAACACCTGCAATCGAGCCGATAATGGATGCAAGAAACAGCGTCAGCAATGTGTTTACAGTTCCTAAAACAAGACCAATGACGAAAAATAGCTTAATATCCCCGCCACCCATTCCACCTTTCGACACGACCGCGATTATAAATAGCACACTGAAACTGATTGCCGCCCCTAAAAAACTGTCCCACCATGGAGAGGTAGGGATAGGCCATCTAAGGATCAGAAACGAAATAGCGAATGGCAGAAGCACTTTGTCGGGGATAATCATATAGGAAAAATCGGAAACGGTTATGATCACAAGCAAGGAAACGAATAGAATAGCGATGATTAATTCCTTATTAAAACCAATGTAGAAAAAGGAATAGGCAAACAAGAAGCCAGTAACAAGTTCCATGAACGGATAAATTGCACTGATTTTTTGCTCGCACCCTCTGCATTTCCCACCAAGGAAAACATAGGAGAGAACAGGAATCAGGTCAAACAGACCTAACTTCCTTCCGCAAGTTGTGCAATGTGAAGGTGGATAGGCGACTGATTCCTTTTTCGGCACACGAAGGCCAACAACATTGAAAAAAGAGCCAAAAACGGTGCCATATATGAAAAACAAGGCTAACCAGACAATGTCCATTCCATCACTCATTTCCGGCATTATATTTTACAGTCGTATTCTGTTTTCCCTTAATTCGTCACTTTTATATCACTATTTTCTTCATATACCCCAACGCGGTTACGTCCGGCCTGCTTCCCTCCAATATAAAGGGCTCGATCGGCGTTCCTTAGAAGATCCTTCCCATCTTTTGCATCATCCGGAATACTTGAAACCCCGAGGCTAATTGTCATTTGGACAATGATAGGTTCCTTATCATCAGATAAGTCCGGGATGATTTCAAACTTGGATTTTTCTACGTCATTTCTGATCAATTCTGCAAGTTTAATAGCATCTTCTTTTGAATAATTCGGGAGGATAATCGTGAATTCTTCCCCTCCATAACGGGCCAACGTCATCCCTTTATGCTGATATTTCGTTAAAAGATTTGCAAGGGAGACAAGCAAATCATTGCCGCTTTGATGTCCGTATGTATCGTTAATGGACTTGAACCGGTCAATATCCAGCATAATGGCGGATAGGCTTTTAACTTTTCCTGTATGGAAATGGACAATTTCCTCATCCAATTTTTGTTCAAGATAATGATAGTTGTGTATCCCTGTCAATGCACAGCGAGTGCTTTTTTCAACAGTTTTTTCATAGTATCTTGCTTTTACCATCGCCGTCGCAAAATAACTTGTTAAGAGATCTACCATTTTCGTTTGAACATCGTCAAAAGCGTATTTCTGATTTGAAGTCAAGATGAGAAATCCTTCCGTTTTACCATCCCTCTTAACAGGTGCCGTCATCACACTTTCGACTAAAGGGTCAAATGTAAAACCTTTCAATGCTGACAGGCTTTTCTTTGTCAGAAAAAGTCTTGTCGCTTCGACATCAAGGCCGTCACTCCCGTAATTTTTAGCAGGGAATGAAAGATTCATTGCTTCCGCGCGCTGAAATTCACCTTCTACACAGGATAGCATGATCAAATTTCCTCCAACACGTAAATCGATAATATACGCACTTTCATAGGGAATCACATTTTTAAGCTTCTCGACAAATGTACGCAAGACATCATCCACGCGAAGACTATCCGCAAGATGATGGCCGATTACAGCGGCTGAAGAAAGTAAATCATTCAATATATCAGACTTTAAATATTTACTCGTAACCAATAAAACCAATAAAAAGGGAACGCCTATAAGCAAGAAAGCCTTTCCGCTAATTAGTTGAAACAGAAGGGTAAAAATAATGGCAAAAGGCAATAACAAAATCGTAGTGACTAAATCCCATATCACGACTTTTTTCATACCCGAATTTTTTTGCTTCAACATTTTAAAGACGACGATAAGCAATAGACTATTCACCAATGAATAAACCGAGGCATATACGAATCCGGCTATAAAGAAAGTAGTTAGAGACATGTTTTCCAAAGAACCACCGAAAGCATAAAATACATAGCTGCTCACAAGTGAAACAATAGAGAAAACAATTGAATTGAAAGCAAATCTAAATGTCTTAGGGGTTGAAGATTTTAATGTAAACAATAAGACAAACATTGCAATTTGCATAAATATCATTTCCGCAAGGACACCATACTGGAAGAACAATGAGAAAATGATCCATCTTTCAAGAGAGATGGAAACCCTGTCCACCGGAATCGAAATCATCATGATTACAATCAAAAAAGATAGAAAAATGAACAGATTCAAATAGTCATAGGTTGCCGATGGGAAGAAATTCAGGGCGGCATAAAAGGCAAAAGGAACAACTAATAGCCACAAGATATACATATTTCTTTTATTTGCAGCAGTAATATTCATTCCCTGTCCCTCCGCCCATTATTTCACGTACACCGCAACTCGATCTCGTCCGGCCTGCTTCGCTCCAATATATAATGCCCGATCGGCATTTCGAAGTAACGTCATCGCCTCATCCGTGTCAAAAGGTGCGCTCGTAACTCCAATGCTTGTTGTAATATTCACATCAATTTCCCTTTTTTCCAAGCTCAAGTCCGGGATAATTGAAAATGTATGCTTCCTTATCCTATCCCTAAGTCCTTCCGCGAATGTCAATGCCTCCGATTTTGTAAACCCCGGTAAGAGATAGATGAATTCTTCCCCTCCATACCGTCCAACAGTCGCATCTTCAGGTAATGCATCCTTAAGAACCTTTGCCAATTCCTTTAATATACCGTTCCCGCTTTGATGGCCGTACGTATCATTTACACCTTTGAAACGGTCAATATCTAACATGACTACGGACAGATCGTCAATATCCTTTTTCTGCATACGATCCATTTCATAATGTAATCTATCTTCAAGGTATCTATAGTTGTAGAGATTAGTCAGTGCACATCTTTCACTCCTGAGCAAGGCCTCTGTTACATAACGGGCCTTTTCAAGCGCAACAATGTAATATGAACCTAACAATTCCAATATCTTCAATTGGTAATCTTTAAATGCTGATCTGCGATTCGAACCTAATAACAGAATTCCGCCCGTCTGGTTATTATGAGTCAGAGGTATACAGAGGATACTTTCAACTTCATCAGGACCAGATACAGTAGTAAATTGCTTAAAATCACTTCTTTTCGTATAGGTGACAGGTTCATTTGTCGTCAGTACCATTCTTGCGATGCCTACACCTAACCGGATCGAATGCGTATCTTTTGGTAGTAAATGAGGTTTATCATACGCCTTATCGAGTTCCAACCATTGATCATGATTATTGAACAGAAAGACAATATCAGCATTGAATAATTCTTTACTTTTCATTATGAATTTTTCAGTCACCTGATCTACATCAGTCAAAACTGAAAGACTGCTCCCAATCTCTCCCACTCTTTTAATATACTCATTTACCTTCTCGGATCGACCATATTGGCGTATGAAAAATATCGTCAAGAAAAACGGTATACCTATTAGTAGAAAGGATGGGGCGCCGATCAAATTTAGTAAGAAATAAAACGTTAGAGCCAATGGCAATATTAATACGATACTTGAGAATTCATAGCCAATGTCTTTTTTCGAAAGTGGACTTTTCATCCCACGAATCTGCATATAGAATTTGATGAACCCTATATTAGCAGCCGTGTGAACAAGCCTATAAACCGAAATACCTATCAGTAGTGACCAAAAGTTCATAGAGCCAATTGTACCACCGACTAAATAGAAAGCAGTAGCACTAACGATTGACAATATGAACATCATCAACGAATTAATGAAAAAGCGTTGAAGTTTATTTTGGATATTACCCTTTGAAACAAAAAGAATCGCGATTGCTACGAATTGCATAAGAATCATTTCGACAGCGATGCCGTATAGAAGAAAGGCAGGTATCGTCACCCACATGACTAAAGTTATAGGGTCGCCTTTTAACTTAATTGGGAAAAATGTAGTCAACACACTAAAAATGATGAACAAAAAGAAATATGATGCATTAAGTTCTTTGGGCATTTGGTTTGAAAGAAAATAATACATGCCCGGAGGAACTATAAGAAACCAGATGATAAACTGAGATGCTGTAGACCAATTCTTATCAGACAACCCACTTACCCCCTACCAACTCTATCAGAATATGCAAATCTTCAAAAAATCACAATCAGTGGACTTTTTTAGTTAGTTCCACTGATTGTACTTTGTTTTCCAGTATAACATTAGGCCAAAAGTCTGTTAAGCAAATAAAGCGACCCTGCGACTATTCGCTTTCTATTATTTTCCTTGCTTAGTATTATAGTATCATTAATGTGATTTGTCATCCTTTTTTTATTAAATAGACAACTTTCCATTAATTCCTCCGCTTTGGCTGCTTGTGGATGATCGAAATCGACAAAGGTAAACGAGTGAGCAACTGGTATCAATTCATCCAATGTTCTACGTATGTCTTTTGTTTTCAACATACCTATAACAAAATCCACTTTCTCATCTGAAAATTCAGTGCGAATCGTTTCAGCTAACATTTTTGCGGCTGCGGGATTATGGGCACCATCAACAAATACCCCAGGTGCAATCTCTTGAAACCGATAAAGTAAAAAAGTAGTGGCTACTCCTTTTGTCACAAGTGCTTCTTGTAAGTTTACACCGGCTTTCCACAATGCCTCTATCGCTATTGATGCATTGATCGCCTGATGAGGGCCTTTCAACTTTCTATTTGGAATTGCAACTCGAATCCCTCCTTCAAATACTTCGTTTGGCACCATTTTAAAATCTTCGCCATATACCATTAACTCGCTATTCATTTCCATCGCCTTGTTTCGAATAACTTTGTTCGCGACTTCAGGTAACATGCCAATAACGACAGGCCTTTCTTCCTTAATAATTCCTGCCTTCTGTTCTGTTATTTCTTCCAATGTGGATCCAAGAAATGAGACATGATCGAGCGCTATCGATGTGATAATTGAAACGAGAGGTGTCACGACGTTTGTACTATCTAATTTGCCCCCCATACCACATTCCAAAAGGATGTAATCAGGTGCATTCCTTTTGAAAGTCAAGAAGGCGGCGACAGTAAGTAATTCAAAGTCAGTTAACATTCCGCTAAGTCCGGCCTCTTTCATCTCGATAAACGACTTGTCCATTTCGTCCTGATTGATTGGAAAACCGTTGAGACGAATCTGGTCATGCACATCTACCAATGCAGGCGATGAAAATACCCCGGTTGAAAACCCATGTTCTCTCAATATGGACTCCATAAATGCAATTGTTGAACCTTTCCCATTTGTCCCCGCCACATGAATGACATTCAACCGCTTTTCAGGGTTCCCCACTTTCAGCAATGCTGCCCGGATGCTTTCAAGACCAGGCTTTATCACATCGTCGCTATATAGTTCAAATCGTTCTTTATACTCATTAAATTTTGGAATCAAAACACTCTCTCCTTATGATAGAATCAGCATAGGTAGAGTATATCACGGCCGGGGGGAACGATATGAAAAGTTGTTGGGTCATTTACAACGGAAGTTTAACGAGTGATAAATTCCGCGACCAGGCGGAGCTATTGGCGGATGCAGCTGAAAGGGCTAACGTTCGTGCCGAATTGAAAAAGAATTACGAAGTGATGATGAATTTAAATGATGATCTTACAGAACGTCCTGACTTCGTCGTATTCCTCGACAAAGACATCTTGCTTGCAAATTTTTTGAAGAACGCAGGGATTCCTGTTTTCAATGATCCTGAAGTGATTGAGACTTGTGATAATAAGGCGAAGCAGTATATCCAGCTTGCGAAGAATGGAGTTGATATGCCATTAACGATCATTGCGCCAAAAGTCTATCCGAAATTTACAATTGAAGGAACAGGATATTACGAGAAGGTCCTTGAAAAGTTAGGCTTGCCAATGATCATTAAAGAAGGCCACGGCTCATTTGGCATGAAGGTTTATTTGATCGAAACGAAGGAGGAATTCTTTGCGAAGGTCGATGAATTACGTGGAATCGATTATGTATTTCAGGAATTCATCGAAACAAGCAGAGGACGGGATATCCGCGTGAATATCGTCGGTGGAGAAATTGTTGCCGCCATGCATCGCGCGTCCGAAACTGATTTCCGGGCGAATATTACGAATGGCGGAGTTGCAAGCGTCGTCGAGTTGACTGCCGAGCAAAAGGAACTTGCCATCCGTGCAGCTGTTGCAGTCGGTGCTGAATTCGCAGGTGTCGATTTATTATATGGACAGAATGAGAAACCGCTTGTTTGTGAAGTGAATGCAGCTGCGCATATCCGCAACATCTATAACGTAACCGGTATTAATGTAGCCGACAAGATGATTGAATACATTTTAGGGAAACTCTCATGAAAGGGCATGTTTATTACTCGTCGGAGGAAGCTGTGCGCAATCGCGGGTTTATTGATGATTTGATGGTGCATGCAGCTCAGCTTGATATTACTTTGAAATTATTAGTCGATGATGAAGAACCGAATCGAGACGCGGATTTCATCTTATTTCGTGATCGAAATTTGGAGTTATCGGTTAAATGGGAATCAGCAGGCTTTCGGGTCATCAATCGTTCGGAAGTGAACCGTATTGCAAATGATAAATTGAAGACATTTGAATTTGCAACACTATTAGGTGTCCCGGCTGTACCTACGAAGAGGTTGAAATCAGTTAACGATATATCGGACTACCCAGTTATTTTGAAAACTGTCGATGGCCATGGAGGAACTGAGGTGCATTTTTGTAATGCTGTAGATGAGGCAGAGCAGTTTTTGAATACATATCAAAATCGGCAACTGATCTTCCAGCCGTTTATTGAATCCAATGCAACCGACGTTCGTGTTTTCATGCTTGGAGAAGAAATCATAGGCGCAGTCAAGCGTATTGGGAATGACAGTTTCAAATCGAATTATACTCTTGGTGGTTCCGTGGAGAAATACATACTTTCATCTCAACAGCATCATGAGGCACGGAGAATTGCAAAAGCTTTAAAAAGTGATTATATCGGGATTGATTTTCTGATATTGCCGGACGGTAGCTGGCTTTTGAATGAAATTGAGGATCCAGTAGGTGCAAGGTCCTTATATGCTACACATGATTTTTCCGTCGCGCAGAAGCTGATGGAGAGAATAAACAAGCGATTACGGAAATAAAAAGAGTCGGGATGCCCTTTCATAGGAGTCCCGACTCTTTTCTATTTATTAAATCTCGTTCAACTCTTCAATCCGGCGCTCAACTGCTGCCTTCTTCTCTAAATAATCCTTCTCTTTCGCACGCTCCTCTTCAACGACCGCTTCAGGGGCCTTCGAAACAAAACGCTCATTGGACAACTTGCCTTGAACGCGTTTCACTTCGCCTTCCCATTTGGCAAGCTCCTTCTTCAAACGTTCAATCTCTTCATCGATATTCAACAAGCCTTCAAGCGGCAAAAATAGTTCTGCGCCAGTGATGACAGCTGACATCGATTTGCCCGGTGCTGAAATATCAACTCCGATTTCCAGAGTTTCCGGATTACAGAAACGCTCGATATAGTTGCGGTTTGACTCTAAAACGGCAACAGTCGCTTCATCTTTCGCAGCAATGTATAATGGAACCTTTTTGCTCATTGGCGTGTTCACTTCAGCACGGATGTTACGAACTGCGTGAATAAGGTCAACTAAAATCTTCATGTCAGTTGCCTTAGCAGAATCGGTTAATGACGCATCTGCAACTGGCCAAGCCGCCACTGTAATTGACTCCCCTTCATGCGGAAGGTTCTGCCAGATCTCTTCTGTGATGAACGGCATTAATGGGTGCAATAAACGCATTGTATTGTCTAATACGTAAGCAAGAACCGATCTTGTTGTTTTCTTCGCCGCTTCGTCATCTCCGTACAACGGCAATTTCGCCATCTCAATGTACCAATCACAGAAATCATCCCAGATGAAGTTATATAATGCGCGGCCGACTTCACCGAACTCATACTTATCGGAGAGCTTTGTTACTTGCTCAATCGTTTCATTCAGACGTGTAAGTATCCATGCATCTGCTACAGACTTCTCACCTGATAAATCGATTTCATCATACGTCATGCCATCCATGTTCATCAAAGCGAAACGGGATGCATTCCAGATCTTATTTGCAAAGTTCCATACCGCTTCAACCTTTTCTGTCGAATAGCGAAGGTCCTGACCAGGTGAAGAACCTGTTGCCAAGAAATAACGTAATGCATCTGCACCGTATTTATCAATTACTTCCATAGGGTCGATACCGTTGCCAAGCGACTTCGACATTTTGCGGCCGTCTTCAGCACGAACGAGTCCATGGATTAAAACATCTTTGAACGGACGTTGATCTGTAAATTCAAGAGCTTGGAAGATCATTCGGGAAACCCAGAAGAAGATGATGTCATATCCTGTAACAAGAGCGTCTGTCGGATAGTAACGTTTGAACTCTTCGTTGTCGAGATCCGGCCAGCCCATCGTTGAAAACGGCCATAACGCAGACGAGAACCATGTATCAAGAACATCGTTATCCTGGTTCCAGTTTTCAATGTCTTCAGGTGCTTCATGACCTACAAAGACTTCACCCGTTTCTTTATGATACCAAGCCGGAATCCGATGGCCCCACCAAAGTTGACGGGAAATACACCAATCGTGGATATTCTCCATCCAGTTCAAATACGTCTTTTCAAAGCGTTCCGGAACGAAGTTGACCTTCCCTTCACCTTGTTGAAGTTTAATCGCTTCTTCCGCTAACGGTGCCATTTTTACGAACCACTGTGTTGAAAGATACGGTTCAACAACTGCTCCGCTACGTTCTGAATGGCCAACCGAATGCAAATGATCCTCGATTTTGAATAAAACGCCCATTTCCTGTAAGTCTTTAACGATAGTCTTACGGCATTCAAAACGGTCCATTCCTTCATACTTGCCAGCAAGACTATTCATGCTGCCATCTTCATTCATTACAAGAACACGAGGTAGGCCATGACGGTTTCCGATTTCAAAATCGTTAGGGTCATGTGCAGGTGTGATCTTAACTGCACCACTTCCGAATTCCATATCGACATAATCATCTGCAATAATCGGAATTTCACGTCCAGTAATCGGTAATTTGACTGTTTTGCCGATCAAATGCTTATAACGGTCGTCTTCCGGATGAACCGCAACCGCCGTATCCCCTAACATCGTTTCCGGACGTGTTGTAGCAATTTCGATGCTGTCCGTTCCGTCGGCAAGTGGATAGCGCATATGATAGAATGCACCCTGAACATCTTTATGGATAACTTCAATATCCGATAACGCCGTTTTCGTAGCAGGATCCCAGTTAATGATATATTCGCCGCGGTAGATCAGATCTTTTTCATAAAGTTTTACAAATACCTCGCGGACTGCCTTGGATAATCCTTCATCGAGCGTAAAGCGTTCTCTGGAATAATCGAGTGCCAAACCAAGCTTAGCCCATTGCGCACGGATATGACCTGCATACTCATCTTTCCATTTCCATGTCTCTTCGACGAATTTTTCACGGCCCAAATCATACCGGGACTTTCCTTCATCCCTCAACTTCTCTTCAACCCGCGCCTGTGTCGCAATACCAGCATGGTCCATTCCTGGAAGCCATAGTGCATCGTAACCCTGCATCCTTTTCATACGGATCAGGATATCTTGCAATGTCGTATCCCAAGCGTGCCCAAGATGAAGCTTTCCAGTGACATTCGGCGGTGGAATGACAATTGTATAAGGGTCCTTCCCGCTATCCGGTTGAGCTTCAAAGTATTTTCCTTTTAGCCACCATTCATAACGACCCGCTTCAATCGATTGCGGTTCATATTTCGTTGGCATTGATAGGTTTTCTGTTGACATATGAACTCCTCCTCTGTAATTCCAACATCATTTTTGAATAAAAGTAGAAAACAAAAAAACTCCGTTCGCCAAAAAGGACGAAGGAGTTATTCGTGGTACCACCTTTATTCGCATATACAGATTGCGTATATGCCTCATAACAAATAACGGTTTCAAACCGGCATCCGCTACTCAAATTCACGGAAACTGCTCCCGGGTGACTTTCTGCAACTCATTTATAGGCCCTCCCACCAATGGTGCCCTCTCTTGGATAAATGATAATTGCGTACTCTCCCGTTCAACGCATCATTATATAGTTATGAACATTGTATGCTACTGAAGGAGACTTCGTCAAGTATATTACGAAAGGAAGGTAGTATGAGAAAAGGATACAACCCCTATTTATTGCCGCCATGGTTACGTAAAACGAGGTTTTACTGCAAACACATTATTATACCAATCACTGTTTTTCAGTTGATTCGATTATTAATCGTCCCGACGACTGGGGATTTCCTCTTATTTTGCTTACTTTGTGGAATTGCTTTCCTACTCCACAAAAACATCATTTGAACGAAAACTTGTCGTTGACCATCCGTCCGGTAACTCCGCAATGTAGGACAGTATACCATCACCATTTGATGAGCTGCTGTCGTACGTTGCTGTTACTTCTGGTACAAGCTTCACAGTGGCTTGCTGTTCCGTAGTATCTTCTTGATAGGATTCACCTACATATGCAACTGCCTCATTTTCAATGGCTGTTGGTGCTTCTGCAGTTGCTTCTTTAGTTGCTTCTTTAGTCGCTTCAGCCTGTGCCGTTGCTTGCTGAGGTACTGCTTCGGCTACTACTTCGCTTGCCTGAATACTTGCAGTTTCTGCAGCTTTTACACTTTCTATCGCAGCTTCCTTATTTGCGGTACCGTGCGCACAATTTACACTCCACGCAACAGTAAACGCACCTTGTCCGTCAAAGTGGGCTTTAACATCCGACGCTTCGACGCGTAAAGGATTTTCAACTTCAGGAGGTAGATCGATATTAAGCGGGACTGCATACTCGAAATAACCTACTTGACCATCCATTTCCACGTCATCTACATACACAACTTCCTGGGGAATCATTTCAGTCCTCTGCCCTTCCCCGAATTCGACTTTGGCAGCTATATGATAAATGCCTGACAGTCGCACCGCATCATCAGAACGTTTTTCTGTAAATCCCGCTTTTACCTTTACTAGGCGTGCGGAACTTGGCACCCCAACGTCCGTAGGGAAATAGAATACCTCTTTCATATCCCATTGTAATTTTGTCATACCTTTTTCCCTCCCTCAATTCTCTTGGCATTATATGCAACAAGCCTAAGAGGTAGAAGAGAATGGATTAATTCAAAAAAACCATCCACCGTCGGTTTACTGACAATGGATGGTTTGATAAATTCATCTTGCGAGTTGAGCGAATACTTTATGGAATGCTTCTACAGTACGAGCAATATGCTCTTCTGTATGTGATGCAGAAAGGAACATTCCCTCGAATTGGGAAGGAGGAAGGAAAATCCCCTCTTCCGCCATTAAACGGAAGTATTCAGCAAATAATTGTAGGTCGGATGATTTTGCTTTATCATAATTGATCACTTTTTCATTTGTGAAGAAGAAGCCGATCATCGACCCCGCACGGTTTACGGTGTGCGGTATATTATATTTCTCAGCAGCCTCACGGAATCCAGCCTCTAACTGATCACCAAGCTTTTTGAAATGATCATATGAAGCAGGTGTCAACTTTTTCAAAGTCGAGATGCCTGCAGTCATTGCAAGTGGATTTCCGGACAGTGTTCCTGCTTGATAGACAGTCCCAGCTGGTGCAATATGGTCCATAATTTCACGCTTTCCGCCGTACGCTCCGACAGGAAGTCCGCCACCGATGACCTTACCAAGGCAAGTCAAATCAGGAGTGATGCCGAAATAGCCTTGGGCACAATTATAATCGACGCGGAAACCAGTCATCACTTCGTCGAAGATAAGCAATGTGCCGTTTTTCTCAGTCAATTCACGCAATCCTTCAAGGAATCCTTGCTCCGGCGGAACAACACCCATATTGCCCGCAACTGGTTCAACGATTACACCCGCAAGGTCATCCCCGAATTGTTCGAATGCGACACGCACGCTTTCCAAGTCGTTATAAGGCACTGTAATCGTGTTCTTCGCAATACCTTCCGGAACACCGGGACTATCCGGCAATCCAAGTGTAGCAACCCCTGAACCCGCTTTAATGAGCAATGAGTCACCATGTCCGTGGTAACATCCTTCGAATTTCAAAATCTTATTGCGCCCTGTGTAGCCACGTGCCAAACGCAATGCGCTCATCGTCGCTTCAGTTCCCGAAGAAACCATCCGGATAACTTCGATAGAAGGTACACGGTCGATTACGATTTTAGCTAATTCATTTTCCAATAAAGTCGGTGCTCCAAAGCTTGTTCCAGTTTCAGCCACGTTTTTGATAGCCTCTACAACATCAGGGTCGGCATGCCCTAAAATTAGTGGCCCCCACGAAAGGACATAGTCAATATATTCATTACCATCGATATCTGTAATAATCGGGCCCTTCCCACTTGCCATGAAAATCGGGTCCATATTGACCGATTTGAATGCGCGGACAGGAGAGTTAACCCCTCCTGGCATTAAATTCACCGCTTCAGCAAACGCTTGTTTAGACTTTTCATAATTTCTTCCCATTTATTTTCCCTCCAGCCAACGCGCAGCGTCTTTTGCATGGTATGTCATAATGAGGTCTGCACCCGCGCGTTTCATACTTGTCAACGTCTCCAAAACGATTTCCTTTTCATTGATCCATCCATTTTGTGCAGCAGCTTTCACCATTGAATATTCCCCACTTACGTTATAGGCAACAACAGGAAGCAGCACATTGTTTTTCACATCACGCATAATGTCGAGATACGAGAGAGCAGGCTTAACGATAAGGAAGTCTGCCCCTTCCATTACATCTGACTCCGCTTCACGAAGGGCTTCCATCCGATTCGCCGGATCCATTTGGTATGTCTTTCGATCTCCAAATTGAGGTGCAGAGTCTGCCGCATCACGGAATGGACCATAGTATGCAGATGCATATTTCACCGCGTAAGACATAATTGGGATATCTTCAAATCCTGCTTCATCCAATGCTTGGCGAATCGCAATTACAAAACCGTCCATCATATTGGAAGGTGCAATAATATCAGCGCCTGCTTCAGCTTGGCTGACAGCAGTTTTTGCGAGTAAGTCCAATGAAGGGTCGTTTAAAACTTTCTCTCCATGTACAACTCCGCAATGACCGTGATCTGTATATTCACAAAGGCAAGTATCCGCCACAACCACAAGTTCAGGATGTTTTTCTTTTATTAGTCTTGTCGCCTTTTGGACAATCCCCTGCTCATCATACGCACCAGTTCCAATCGAGTCTTTCGTAGCAGGAATTCCGAAAAGAATGACCGATGGGATTCCAAGTGAAACAACTTCATCCACCTCATCCATTAATCGATCAAGTGATAATTGGTAAATGCCTGGCATAGAACTGATCTCATTTTTCACATTTTCCCCTTCGATTACGAAAATGGGATAAATGAAATCTTCTTTTTTCAAGATAGTTTCCCTTACCATCGAGCGTAGCGCACCAGAATTTCGCAAACGACGATTACGACGGAAATGTAATTGGCTCATCGGAATTCATCCTTTCTTTTAGACAACGATATAACAAGTTCTTTAAGTGTGTATATTTCGGGCTTAACATCGACAGTCGCCCCGGCTTCAAGCAGTGCTTTTTCGGTGATATGCCCGATTGCTCCGATTGTATAGCCCTCCCAACCGACGATTGGTACAGCATCTTCCTTAAAAACTTGGACAGCAGATGGGCTTGCAAATAGAACATTACAATTTTCTTTGTTTTTCAATAAATCTACAAGGGAATCGATTGAATCACGTTTTGCTCCGGTTTCATAAACCGTCCATTCTTCGACGTTGAACGGCAATTCTTCACGAATTATACTTCCTGCAAGGGTTCCTTTCAGGAAAAGTACATTCAATTCCCCTTCAGTGGGCTTGAACTGCTTCACAAATACATCCGCGCTAAATACAGTCGGAATGAATTCAACTGTAAATCCGATTTTCTCTAAAGCGGCTGCTGTCTGCGTGCCAACAGCGGCTATCTTTGAAGGGATTTCACTCGCAGAAATAGCAAAGCGTCCCATTTTAGAATGAAATGCCTTAACTGCATTTTGACTTGTGAAGATTAACCAATCAAAGGTAGAGCATCTTTTCATCTTTGCTTCATCGGTCTGCTCTACAATTTCATTCACTTGAATAAGTGGAATGGAGACAGGAACGCCACCATATTGCCTGACAAGGTCAAAAACTTCAAGTGTTTTGAGCGTCCCTGTGAATATAACTGTTTCTCCAAGCAATGGGCCATGTTCAGGCATCCATTTCCGCCTTCACTTTCTCAATCACTTCAGAAGCACCTTCTGCACGCAAGGAGCTCGCCACTTCCTTACCCACTGCAATTGCATCTTTACCACGTACAGTTTTTTTAAACACTTGCTTAGCATCAGGTGAAGCTATAAAACCTGTCAACTCGACTTCATCACCGACCGACTGAGCAAATCCAGCAATCGGGACTTGGCATGATCCGTCCATTTCGGAAAGGAATGTCCGCTCCGCGTCGACTTCTTTCCATGTCTGGGGATCCGAAACTTTCGCAAGCTCCGCCAATAATTCTTCATCATCACTTCTGCACTCAATTGAAAGTGCCCCTTGGCCAACTGCAGGAATGCAGTCTTCAATCGACATATATTCAGTAACGACATCCTCGCTCCAGCCCATCCGCTTTAGTCCGGCAGCAGCAAGAAGAATTGCATCATACTCGCCGTCTTGCATCTTCTTCAGTCTTGTGTCGATATTTCCGCGAATCCATTTGATTTCAAGATCGGGGCGCAGTAGAAGCAACTGAGAACTTCTACGTAAGCTTGAAGTACCAACTACAGCGCCTACAGGCAAGTCCATGAATTTAATATGATCCTTGGATATGAAGGCATCACGTGCATCTACACGTGGAGGAATACATCCGATCGTTAATCCTTCCGGAAGAACTGCTGGCATATCTTTCATACTGTGGACAGCAAAGTCTATCTCCTTATCGAAAAGGGCTTGCTGGATTTCTTTAACGAATAGGCCTTTGCCCCCCACCTTCGAAAGCATGACGTCGAGAATTTTATCTCCTTTCGTCACAATTTCTTTCACTTCAAATTCAAAAGGAGCCCCGGCCGCTTTCAATTGGTCAATAAACCAGTTAGTCTGTGTCAGTGCAAGTTTACTCCGTCGTGAACCAACGATGATTTTTCTCAATACAATCTTCCTTCCGCTGTTAAGTAGTTTTCAGGATCAAACCCAAAAATGGAATTGTGATAATCTGCTTCCAAGGAAAAAGTTAATAATGACAAAAAGAAAAGCGAAGACGTTCGCCCAAGCAAAATCGTTCGCTGTCAGTTTCCCTCTTCTTTGCAAAAACAATACTAAACTATAAAGAATAATTATAAGAAACGACCCTATGATTTTTATATCGGTTAACAACCAATCATCTAACGCAATAATCGCCCACTGTATACCTAATATAAGGCTTACTAACAAAACAGGTATTCCTGTATAGATTGACACTTTCATCCCTGTAAATGCTTGATGAAGCGAAGGCAATCGCCCAAACTGTTTCGTCCATTTCTTTTCCTTCAGCAATTTATAGACGAGCAGATAAAGGATCGCGAACACAAGTGACATTGCGAATGCTGCATAGGAAAGAATAGCGAATGTTATATGGATAAATAGCAATTCAGATAGTAAGGATTCACCAATCGGAGATTGTTCGATTTGCATCGGTGCAAATGTGTAAATCGACATGAATATGAAGCCGATTACGTTTAAAAAGAAGACTGCAAACCCGACTTTTGAAAATACTTGTAGGATCATCGATAACGAGATGAGCAGCCATGCATAGAAATAAATCCCTTCGTATAGTGAAAGGATTGGAAATTGTTTTTTTTCTATGATAGTGGCGATCAGGAAGCCGGTTTGCATGATATAGACAACTGATAAAATCCAAAATGCGCTGCGGTGTGCGAATTTATTCGTGTTTAGGTAATCGATGAAATAAAATACGAGACTTACCGCATATAGGATTATGATTATTTCATGGAATCTCGCCATAGTCATTTCAGCCATGGTCAACCTCTGCCTTTCGCGTGTTGCTTAAAAGCCGCATTGCGTTGCAGGCGGACGCGTTCCAATCGAACCCCGAAGAGTTCGATTTGCCGTATTTCTGCGCTCTTTGCAGAAAGTAAGGCAGGGGGCTTACTATTTCCTGCCCCCTCGGAGTCGCCGCCTTCCACTCCAAGCGGCAAGTGAGCACTAGTCAAATAAACATTAGGTCATAAATTAATTAAATGATAAATCCGGCTGGACAACCGTTTTTTTAGTCTGCTTGTGCTCTTCCACCGCTTGAAATTCTTCTTCATCATCAGCAAGGCCGAAGATTTGTTTGAATAGGGCCAGTTTTTCTGGTGCGTTGTCGTCCATCGCCAATTCTTTTGCTTGAAGAATTGGTTCTTTTAATAATTGATTGATGATGGATTTTGTGTGTTTGTTCAATACTTTCTTTTCACGATCTGTCAGGTTTGGCATTTTGTTTTCGATGCTGGCCATTGTTTCTGACTGGATATGATGTGCCTTCTCTCGTAATTGCGCGATGAGAGGAACTACGCCAAGGGTTGCGATCCATTCTTTGAAGGAAACGATTTCCTCTTCGATCATCAAACCGATTTCTTCGGCTGCACGTTTACGCTCAGCCAAGTTGGCTTCAACGATTCCTTGTAAATCATCGATGTCGTAAAGGAACACGTTTGGCAAATCGCCGATTCGTGGATCCAAGTCACGTGGCACGGCAATGTCCACCATGAAAATCGGCTTTCCTTTACGAAGTTTCTCGACAAACTGCATCAATTCGAAGTCTATGACAAAATTTGGAGCCCCTGTTGAACTGATTAAAATATCGGCTTCCAATAAAGTGCATTGCAATTCCTTCATTGATTTTGCATTTCCTCCAAATTGGCGTGCCATCTCTTCTGCCTTGGACAGAGTCCGATTAATGACTGTGACTTTTCCTGCACCGCTTCCATGAAGATTTTTAATGGCCAACTCGCCCATCTTACCTGCTCCAAGGATTGCGATATGTTTATCCTTTAAGGAACCGAAAATTTTCTTTCCGAGCTCGACTGCAGCATAGGATACCGAGACTGCATTATCGGCAATCGCCGTTTCAGAATGAGCTCTCTTTGCTACCGTTACAGCCTGTTTAAACAATTCATTAAAGACTGTCCCTGTTGTACCGATTTCTTGGGCTTTTAAGAAACTGTCTCTTACTTGTCCTAAGATTTGCGTTTCACCAAGAACCATGGAATCGATTCCAGCTGTAACTCTCATTAAGTGCTCGATTGCTGCATCATTTTCGTATATAAGTAAATGAGGGGATAATTCCTCAATGTCCATATTGAACCAATTGGCTAAAAACCGTTTAACATAATAACGTCCTGTGTGAATTTGGTCAGCTACTGCATAAATCTCAGTCCGGTTGCATGTTGAGATAATTGTGTTCTCCAATATGCTTTTTTCCTTTTGCAGGGCTTTCATCGCTTTAGGCAATTCCGCTTCCACAAAAGATAATTTTTCCCTTAATTCAACTGGAGCTGTTCGGTAGTTAACACCGACCACAATTGTATTCATAAGGTGCCCACACCTCTCCCGTTCATTTTTACATATCTGATTATAACATATTCCTTTATTTTAATCGGTTTATTATGTGACTAAACATTGAAGAATCTACGGTTTACGAAGGACTCTATAGGTAAAAAATCCGGATGATACGTCATCCGGATTTTCGTTACATTCTTTTTTCGATTTCACGCCAAGCTTCTTCCATTCCGATCCCTTTTTCGGATGAAAAAACGATCAATGGATCACCAGCACGCAAATACAATTCATCTCGGATAATTTTCTTATGCTTCTCCCATTTTCCCTTGGGTATTTTATCCGCTTTCGTCGCGATAATAATTGCCGGGATATTATAATAACCAAGGAAATCATACATATTGCAATCATCTTTACTTGGCGGATGACGCAGATCCACGATTTGTACTACGGCACGCAACTGTTCCCTGCCTGTCAAATATCGCTCAATCATACCACCCCATGCTTCACGTTCGGATTTAGATACCTTCGCATATCCATAACCTGGTACGTCTACGAAGAATAACTTTTCCTCGATTTTATAAAAATTCAACGTCTGAGTCTTCCCGGGTTTTGAGGAAGTCCTCGCTAAACTTTTTCGACCGATCATTTTATTGATAAATGACGACTTTCCAACATTGGAGCGTCCCGCGAGGGCAAACTCCGGGAATCCGTCATCTGGATATTGTTCAGGCTTTACTGCACTCATTATCATTTCAACTTGGTTAACTTTCATTCGGATGCCTCCTCTAATGCAATCGCTAATACTTCTTCAGCATCCGAAACAAGCTTGAATGTCAGCTCACTACGTACACTTTCAGGTATATCTTCAATATCACGTTCATTCGCTTCTGGCAAAATAATCGTTGTCAATCCTGCTCGATGAGCACTCAACGATTTCTCCTTCACTCCACCAATTGGCAACACCCTGCCTCGAAGTGTGATTTCACCAGTCATTCCAACTTCTCGACGGATTGGCCGCTTTGTCAGCGACGAAACTAAAGCCGTTGCAATCGTCACACCTGCGGAAGGGCCGTCTTTCGGAACTGCCCCTTCCGGTACATGGATGTGAATGTCGCTTTTTTCATGAAATTCAGGGTCGATGTTGAACTCTTCCGCTTTAGATCTAACATAAGAAAGTGCAGTTTGAGCGGATTCTTTCATGACATCCCCTAATTTTCCTGTCAGTATCAATTTTCCTTTACCTGGTGATAGTGATACCTCTATTTGTAAAGTATCCCCACCAACCGTCGTATAAGCAAGACCAGTCGCTACGCCGATTTGATTTTTCTTTTCAGCCTGACCGTAACTATGCTTCTTCTTGCCTAAAAGTGTTTCAAGGGTCTTCACACTAACGGTAACACTTTTCTTTTCACCCGTAACAATTTGCTTCGCGGCCCTTCTGCAAATCCTTGCGATTTCACGCTCCAGTCCACGGACGCCGGCTTCCCTTGTATAATAACGAACAATGTTCATGATTGCTTCGTCATTGAAGCGCACTTGGGACTTTGTCAGGCCGTGTTCTTTCAACTGTTTGGGAATCAGATGGTTTTTAGCAATTGCCTGTTTTTCAATTTCTGTATAGCCTGGAATTGAAATAACTTCCATCCGATCTCTTAAGGGGCCTGGTATCGAGCTTAAATCATTCGATGTAGCGATGAACAGGACATTTGATAGATCATACGGTTCTTCAATATAGTGGTCGCTGAAAGTTGAGTTCTGCTCAGGATCCAAAACTTCAAGCATCGCAGCGGAAGGGTCCCCTCTGAAGTCGTTTGACATTTTATCAATTTCATCAAGTAGAAATACTGGATTTATCGTACCCGCTTTTTTCATACCTTGTATGATTCGACCTGGCATTGCGCCGACATATGTGCGACGATGCCCTCTGATTTCAGATTCATCTCTTACACCACCGAGTGAAATTCTGACAAAATTCCGCCCTAATGATTCCGCAATTGAACGGGCAAGAGATGTCTTTCCTACTCCGGGAGGACCGTCAAGACAAAGGATAGGGCCACGTAATGAATTGGTCATCTGACGGACGGCTAAATACTCCAAAATACGTTCCTTTACGGATTCCAACCCTTCATGGTCACGATTTAAGATTTTTTCCGAACGTTTTATATCCAATTGATCATCTGATGCTTGAGACCAAGGTAAGGCGATCAACCAATCAATGTAATTTCGTATAACTCCACTTTCAGCTGATGCTGAATGGATTTTCTCGTAACGATCAAGCTCCCTGAAAGCCGCTTCTCTAACGTGATCCGGCATTCCAGCTTTTTCGATTTTCTCAGTTAACTCGACAACCTCGATACTCTTGCCGTCTTTGTCCCCAAGTTCCTTTTGAATAGCTTTCATCTGTTCACGTAGATAAAACTCTTTTTGTGTACGTTCCATCGCTTCTTTTACACGTGAATTGATTTTCCGTTCCAATTCAAGGATTTCCTGCTCGTTATGTAGCTTGTTGATCAGGAATTCAAGTCGTTCCTTCACATCGATGATTTCAAGAATTTCCTGCTTTGCTGAAACCTTCAATGGTAAATGTGATGCAATCATATCCGCAAGCCTTCCAGGTTCTTCGATGGAAGCTATAGATTCGAACGTTTCTTGTGACACCTTTGCCGAGTAATTAGCAAAATTCTTGAAATACGGA
The DNA here is from genome assembly GCF_037963765.1 of Sporosarcina sp. FSL W8-0480. Taxonomy (GTDB): domain Bacteria; phylum Bacillota; class Bacilli; order Bacillales_A; family Planococcaceae; genus Sporosarcina. The sequence goes on from NZ_CP150166.1 coordinate 2,482,152, forward strand.
AGCAATGTACGCATAAGAGCAATGCTTTCGGGATCATTAACTTCCGTGTCTTCCGGAATCCTTTCTATATCAACAACTGGATATAAATCAGCTTCCTCATAATTTGTCCATTTGGCTCGTTCAAGTCCTTCGATATATAACCGGTATGTTCCATTATTCAGTTCAGTCAATGATTTAACATGGGCTAGTAAACCAACGTTATATAAATCATCCGCGTCTGGGCTTTCAACGCTTGTATCTTTTTGTGAAGCAAGCATGATTAGATTACCATTCGCAATTGCATGCTCCACTGCAAATACGGAGCGCTCTCTCCCGACGTCAATATGTAATACCATGGTCGGGTAAACCAACATCCCGCGCAAAGGCAATAAAGGTACTTGTAGCTTCTTTTTCTTTGGCATGCGGAAGTCACCTCCATAAGATATGTATATCCAATTTGGCCAGGTATATAAGGTGGAAAAAGCCGACAACCGAAGAGCGAAAAGATCGCATCGCCGGAGTCAGCTTTATTCCTCCAAATATCATGCCGTATTTTTCTCTTGATCGAGATCGAATATTGTACCATCTTCTCGATAAAGAATCGGGCTTGATTTCTTTAGGACGGATTCTTTCGTAATGATACATTCTGTAACTTCATCAAGCGATGGAAGTTCATACATGATATCCAACATAATGTTTTCAATTATTGAACGCAGACCACGAGCACCAGTTTTCCGGACTATTGCTTCTTTTGCAATTTCAAGAAGTGCATCGTCTTCGAACTTCAGTTCAACTCCGTCAAGCTCAACCATTTTTTGGTATTGCTTCACAATGGCATTTTTAGGCACTGTAAGGATTTGGTATAGCATTTGTTCGTCTAACTGTTCAAGCGTTGCAATGACAGGCAAACGACCGATGAATTCCGGAATTAAGCCAAAACGCTGTAAATCTTCCGGAATCAGCTTCGAAAGCAATGAAGTTTCCTCTGCAGCAGCCTCATCAGTGTTCGTGCCAAATCCAATCACTTTCTGCCCAGTACGACGCTTAATGATTTCTTCCATTCCATCGAATGCTCCACCAACGATGAATAAAATGTTTGTTGTGTCGATTTGAAGAAATTCCTGATGTGGATGCTTACGTCCGCCTTGAGGTGGAACACTCGCAACCGTCCCTTCAAGAATTTTCAGCAATGCCTGCTGAACCCCTTCACCGGAAACATCTCGTGTAATGGATGCATTTTCTGATTTACGTGCGACTTTATCGATTTCGTCGATATAAATGATTCCTTTTTCAGCACGCTCGATATCAAAATCTGCAGCTTGGATTAACTTCAAAAGAATATTCTCAACATCCTCGCCGACATACCCCGCTTCAGTTAGTGAAGTAGCATCAGCGATTGCAAAAGGTACATCCAAAATACGTGCCAACGTTTGCGCTAATAATGTTTTACCACTACCAGTTGGTCCGATCAAAACAATATTCGATTTGGCGATCTCAACGTCATCGACCTTGCTATTTGTGTTGATACGTTTGTAGTGATTGTATACAGCAACGGCCAATGATTTTTTAGCACGATCCTGGCCAATAATATATTCATCTAAAATGCCTTGGATTTCACGTGGTTTCGGAACGTCTTTCAGCTCGAAATGTTCATCGAGGCCAACTTCCTCCTCAACGATTTCCGCGCAAAGTTCAACACATTCATCACAAATATAGACACCCTGACCTGCAACTAATTTTCTAACTTGGTCTTGGGTTTTACCACAAAAAGAACAGCTCAGATTATCTTTTTCATCATTAAATTTGAACATCAAGCTCACCCCTATTCAAGTGACAATCTTACAAGATTCCTCCGTTATTAGCAACTAATTCGAACTGCTCATCATTTGCCAATAGGGATAGTTTTAGTTATGAAAAACAAGGTACGGAAAACCGCACCTTGTATTATTCATCTACAATTATTCAGTGATTTTAGCGTTTTCTACTAAGAATTCAACTGCTTTATTGAATCTCAAATCATTCTCAAGAACTCTAGTACCACCTAAAGTTTGTTTGATTTGATCAACTTCCATTTTAAACTGTTCAGCCATTTTTTCAAGCTCGGCATTGATTTCCTCTTCAGTCACTTCAAGGTTCTCAGCTTTACCAATTGCTTCAAGTGTCAATGAAACACGAACACGGTTTAAAGCGTCGTCTCTCATTTGGCTACGAAGAGCAGCTTCGTCTTGGCCTGAGAATTGGAAGTAAAGGTCAAGGTTCATGCCTTGCATTTGAAGGCGTTGACCAAACTCGTCTACCATGCGGTCCACTTCAGAATCGATCATTACTTCTGGAATATCGATTTCAGCGTTTCTTGCAGCAGCTTCTACAAGATCGTCACGCAATGCTGTTTCAGAAGCACGTTTCTTCTCATCAGCAGTTTGCTCTTTCAATTTTGTACGAAGTGCTTCAAGGCTTTCAACTTCCTCGTCGATTTCTTTTGCAAGCTCATCGTCAAGTGCAGGAATTTCTTTTGATTTGATTTCGTGAATTTTCACTTTGAATACAGCAGGTTTTCCAGCTAATTCAGCAGCGTGGTATTCTTCCGGGAAAGAAACCTCTACGTCTTTTTCTTCGCCAACTTTCAAACCAACAAGTTGCTCTTCGAATCCTGGGATGAATGAACCTGAACCGATTTCGAGGTCATATCCTTCCGCTTTACCGCCTTCGAAAGCTTCGCCATCAACAAATCCTTCAAAGTCAAGGTTTACTGTGTCGCCGTTTTCTACAGCACCGTCTTCTTTTACAACCATTTCAGCGAATGTTTGTTGACGATCTTTTAGTTGTTCTTCGATTTCTTCGTCAGTCACTTCTGTTTCTTGACGATTCACTTCAAGGCCTTTATATTCGCCAAGTTTAACTTCTGGCTTCAATGTAACATGTGCTTTGAAGATAAGCGTTTTGCCTTTTTCCATTTCATCGATTTCGATTTCCGGTTGTGCAATCGGCTCAACGCCTGACTCGTCAAGTGCGTTAGAATATGCTTCAGGAAGGATGATGTCAAGCGCATCATTGTAAAGTGCTTCCACGCCATACATTCTTTCGAACATTTTACGTGGCATTTTCCCCTTACGGAATCCTGGTGCTTGAACTGTTTTTACAACTTTCTTGAAAGCTTCATCAATTGCAGCGTCCACTGTTTCAGCAGGGACCTCAACTGTTAATGTACCTTTATTTCCTTCTTCTTTTTCCCATTTAACTGACATTTAAAAAACCTCCGAATCATTATGACCAATATATTTTCGTTATTGAATACGCCATTTTCAACCCTTACAGTATATCATAGTCTTTCTATCTTTCAACAGATTTAATGCGTTATCTATCTGTCTGCTCATCGATTTTTTTTATCAATGAATTCAATTCTGCATTTTGCATAGGCTCCCCTGAAAACATACTTTCTATGTATTGTGTATAAGCGATTGCAACTTCTTCTGTAGAATATCCATCCCAGTTGAAAGGATACGCGATTATTCCATAGCGCTGACTTGCGTCGATCGCCATTTGCATCCTTGACGGATCCTTCTCCGCTATTTCACTTATGCGATTAACCACTTCAATAGAACGATCATCTTGTCCAGGGAGATCGAGTTCACAAGGAATGACTTTTTTTGTGCCCCCAAATTTACTGACGGATACTTCTTCGTCATATCCGGATTCAAGAAGCAGGACAAGGGCATACGTAATAACGATTGGATGTATTTCATCCTTCTGAACAACCTCAGCAAGCACTTTCTTTATTGTATGATCGAAAGAACCATTTTCAAACGCAACAAGCAATTGCTGTTGTTCATCCACTGAAAGAGCCATGAATTGTTCTATCGTGAGTTGTTCGTTGAAGTCTTCGGAATCGTCATGTTCAGGTGCGTACCTATGGGATAGTCTTCTATTCAGGTCTCGTAAATAATTGAACTTTTTCACCATTTCGGGCGGGACGATTTCTTCATCTAAAAGTGCTTCGATTGTCATATCGACTTCTTCATAATGCTGGAGTTGGATGCTGATCGCTAAGTACAATTCCATAGCGTAAAGATATTCTGTTGTTCCACTATGAAGTAATTCGGTTGCAACGATTTTAGCTTTATCGAAATTCTGAGTCTCATACAAGGATATTGCGTACGGTGCAAGCAGTCGCGGATTTTCAGGGTCGAAATGATATACTTGTTCAAACGCTTCGACTGCTTCTGCGTAATGGGCGTCTTCGACGGCATCCAATCCTCTTTCGATTAGTGATTCGAGGGCACCAGGGAACATGACGACGTTATCCTTTTTCAATAGCCTTCTATATTTGTTTTTGTTTTTCACGGGTCTCACCTTCTTTCGCTCCCTTCAATATAGCATATTGCTTTTTCTAACTGGAAATGAAATATGAAAACTTCCAAGTACTAAAATTCTCTCCCATAAGATTTCCCTTATGACAGAGATATAAACTGTATAAAGAATAAAAGGAAACCAGGGCCATCCCGATAGGTCAAAAGTAATGAAAAAACGATAACTTTTTAAATTTGACCGATAACTCTTTGTTTGTGATCTGACTGAGCGATTGATACGGGTAAGACAAAAAAGCATCGCGAGTATATCCTCACAATGCTTTTGACCAAAAATTATTTTACTGAATCAGGAATTAAAGAATAATAAGATTTGCCGTTGAGACGTTCCGCCAACTCGGCTTTCGCCTGTTCGATGATCGACGGGTTTTCCATCACTTGCAGTGCAGTGGAGGCGATTACTTTCGCCGCCTGCAACATTCCCTTATGCGCAATCGGCGTTGCTCCTTGCGACACGACTTGCCATGTATGGAGCGGTGTGCCTAAAGCAAAACAGCTTGTGAGGCACTGCATCGTTGGCACGACCCAGCTGACATCCCCGACGTCCGTTGAGCCTGAAAGAATCGCTTCGGTAGTGGAATGGGGTGGTATGAAATCAGCAATCACTCTTTCCTTCAGCCTTTTCACGGTTTCCCGGTCTCGTCCAGCATATGCATTATTGAGATCATCCTCAGTCAATGTGCGTCGGATTTCTTTCGCAAATGCGACGTCCGCTTCATCATAGGATGGAACCCCGACATTCACAAGGTTTTCATACATCACATCAGCAAGGACAGTATTAGGAATCAGATTGGAAGCAGTTCCCACAAATTCGACGTCAAATGTCGTCCCCGTCATTAATGCAGCTCCACGAGCAATGTCATGAACCCTTTCATAAAGTGATTCCACTTCATCCTTTTCAACTGCCCGTATCAAATAGACGACTTCGGCATTCGCCTGCACCACGTTCGGCGAAGTGCCGCCTGTATCCGTAACCGCATAATGGATTCGTGCGTCTGGCACCATATGCTCCCGTAAGTAATTGACACCGACATTCATTAACTCTACTGCATCGAGTGCACTTCTACCTAAATGAGGAGTGGCTGCAGCATGAGCGCTCTTTCCTTTGAACTTGAAGCGTGCAGAATAATTGGCAAGCGTTTTCACATTCATGAGTCCTGGTACATCCCAAGGGTGCCAAGAGAATGCTACATCTACATCGTCAAACAGACCCGCCCGCGACATGAATGCTTTACCGGATCCATTTTCCTCTGCAGGGCAGCCATAATAACGAACCGTCCCTTGCAAACCGTTCTGTTCCATATATTCTTTAACGGCGACCGCCGCCGCAAACGCTCCAGTCCCTAAAAGATTATGGCCACATCCATGCCCGTTGCCGTCCTCGACAACTGGATCATGATGGGAAAGCCCTTTTTTCTGACTAAGCCCCGGCAAAGCATCGAATTCGCCTAAAATCGCGACGATAGGATTCCCTGACCCGAAACTCCCGATAAAAGCTGTGCTAAGTCCCGCGACTCCCCGCTCGACATGGAACCCTTCTTCCTCTAACGCCCCAATTAAGTAGGCGGATGATTGATGTTCTTCGAAATACAATTCAGGTACTTCCCATATTTTATCGCTTAACGCAATGAATTTATCCTTTTTTTGTTCAATCAAACTTGAAATCGATTTCCTGAATTCCATCATTCATCTCTCCTTATCTATATGAATTACCGTTAAAGCCTACGCGTTAGCTTGCAGTAGCTCGCCCTTCCGGAAATTCAACGTCAAAAGTGAAATCGTACAGATGATAGCGAAAATGATAAGCATCCAAAAAGCCGCATTATATGAACCGTTAAACGTCTGTACAATAAATCCGATCGCAAGCGGGGTTATAAAACCGGCAAGCTGACCTCCTGTATTTGCAATACCCATGCTTGTCCCCGTCACAGCGGATGGAAGTCTTTTCAAAATAATTGCCGGTAACAAAAGCATAACAAAGGAAATAAAAATAATTACAATCGTCTGGTATGCAACGAACATTGTCACACTTGGTGCATTGAACATGAGATAAAGGAGGATACCAACAACAACACAAGAAATTGCGCCAACCACTTTTTCTTTACCAAGCGGAAGTCTGTCGATGACATACCCAGCTAAATACATCGCAAAAATCATCGCTAAACCTGGAACTGTTTGCGCCCATCCAAGTGAAATCAAGTCAAGTCCTCTCACATTCACAAGATATGTCGGCAACCATGTTGCCAAGCCCCAGTTAATGGCATAAATACTGTAATAGGCGATAAACAGATTCAACATGAGCGGAGTTTTTAATACTTGTTTAAAAATTCCTTGTTGGGAATCCCCTGAAGGTTTCATTACCTCTTCTTTAAGATCAGCAGGCAGTTTAACGAAGATCCAGAACAGGACCGTGATGATAATTCCAATTCCACCAAGGATCAAGAACGATGTACGCCAACCTATCGTTGTCAGCATATAGGCAGATAGAAGTGGTACGATCAGCGCCACAATACCTCCGGACGATAACATGACCGACATTGCCCAGGCTCTTTTATCCATTGGAAACGTTTGTGAAATCAATTTCGAACTTGAAGGCTGAAATCCACCTTCCCCAATACCGAAAAAGAAACGAATAATGATCATCGAAGTCAAAGACCACACTGCTCCGGTTAAAGCTGTAAAGATCGACCACATTAGAACGGAAACGATAAGCACCCTTCTTGATCCTAATCTATCGGCCAGCCAGCCGCCGGGAATTTGCATGATTGCGTACCCAGCAAAAAAACTACTAAGAATCAATCCCGTACTGGTGGGATTTAATTGTAAATCCTCTGTTATAGACAGCACAGCGTAGTTAATAAAATAGCGATCGAAGTTCCCAATCGCCCATCCAATGAAAAGCAATAACAAAATCATATTTCTTTGTTTCTTAGAAACCATAAGATCCTCCTATTTCAAGCCATGTAATACTTTATTATTTTCATTTCCGAAAAGCTCTATGCCCTGTATAAGTTGTCCAAAACAGAAGCACCTATGTAAACTGTCCAATTCAAAAAGTATGCCTTATCCGATTAAGATAAGGCACTTTTACAGTCATCTTGGTTATAGCAATAACTGATACCCTCTTTGGTCAGTTACAAACATCTAACGCACAAGATTAATTGCTCAAATCCCCTAAAATCCCCGAATCACGCATAAACAGCATGAAACACGCATAAATAACTTCAAATGTTCATAAACCACATAAATCACGCATAAATCCCAAATTTGAACTCCTTCTCAATTAATAAACGCCTGAAACCTATTTTTCAAGGTTACAGGCGTTTAATACGTCCCAGGAGGGATTCGAACCCCCGACCCACAGCTTAGAAGGCTGTTGCTCTATCCTGCTGAGCTACTGAGACATGCTGTTAACAACCAACGATTGCCAACGACAAATCTTATTATAGGCACGGCCGCAAGAAAAGTCAACGCTAATTTTTAATGTTTTTTAATTCAATCGAATCAACAATTTAAAAAGCCATATATCCCTCCCATAATGGGTATAGGATGCGCAGGCTATGCGGAAACGGCAGCCACCGTTTCCTTATTGCCATGCGAAGTGCTCATAAAAATTACAATCCACCAACTGAGTCCAGCATCCGGGGTAAATGTTCCTCTAATTGTCTCAACGCTGCACCACGATGTGATATGCGTCCTTTTTCTTCCGGAGAAAGTTCCGCCATCGACCGATCCATTTCCGGATTGAAAAAGATCGGATCATAACCGAAACCGTTAGTTCCTCGTCTCTCCTCCAAAATAACGCCTTCACAGCTGCCAGAAAATGTAATCGTCTCACGCTCAGGACCAGCAACCGCAAGAACACATCTGAAGCGTGCGGTACGTTCCTCTTCAGGCACTCCAAGAAGCTCTGAGAGCACTTTGTCGATATTCGCCTCATCACTCTTCTCTTCTCCCGCATAACGGGCAGAATAGACACCTGGGGCGCCGTTCAGCTTATCGATTTCGAGACCACTGTCATCCGCAATGACTGTGATGCCTAAAAGCTTTGCAACAGTCTCAGCTTTCAGAATTGCATTTTCTTCAAAAGTAACCCCAGTCTCCTCCACGTCAATGTCCTGCTCTAAATCATTTAAAGTAAGGACTTCGATATGATAAGGATTGAATAGTGCCTCAAAATCCTTCGCCTTCCCTTTGTTGTTTGTCGCGATCAAGATCTTTTTCATGGGATTATTCTCCTTCCTCTCGACCGATTTCTGTTCCTATATCAGCTAAGACTTCTTTTTGAATACCGATAAGTCGTTGAATGCCGGACTCTGCCAGTTCAATGAGATCATTCATTTCCTGTCTTGTAAATGTCGCTTCCTCACCCGTACCTTGTAATTCCACAAATTCACCTGCACCTGTCATGACAACATTCATATCGACGGCTGCTGCAGAATCTTCCGGATAGTCTAAATCCAGAATAAGTACTCCTTCTTCTGTTTTCCCAACACTGATTGCTGCCAAATAGTCACGAATCGGGAACTTTTTCAATTCTTTCTCCGATACTAATTTCGAAGCAGCTATAGACATGGCAACAAAAGCACCCGTTATAGAAGCTGTACGCGTACCACCATCCGCCTGGATAACGTCGCAGTCAATCCATATCGTTCGCTCACCAAGCGCTTCCAAATCGACAACAGCACGCATTGCGCGTCCAATTAGACGCTGGATTTCCATTGTCCTTCCGCCCACTTTACCTCTTGAGGATTCCCTTTGAGTCCTTTGACCGGTTGCCCTTGGAAGCATGGAATATTCTGCCGTCACCCACCCTTGTCCACTTCCTCTGAGAAATGGTGGGACCCTTTCCTCTATGGTTGCCGTACAAATTACCTTTGTATTCCCGACTGAAATCAATACCGAACCTTCCGGATGAATCAAATAATCCGTTTCAATCGTTACCGGCCTTCCCATATCTGCAGTTCTTCCATCATGTCTCATATCGGATACCTCCACTAGTTGAATTCAGCATCCATCTTATCACAGACTTTTTAGCCAAAGCAAAAACCCGGTCGCCATTAACGGCTTCCGGGTTTTAAAGTATTAAATGTCTTACATCGGGATTTTCAATTTCAAGCCAATCAGAAGTAATTTCAATAAATTCTTCCAATCCTCCTGTAGTATAGAAGATTGGAGTTTTATGTTCAACAAGGTTAGTTGCAATACCAAGCTCATTCAGAGTCCTTTGCACATCACGAACTGTTTCATTAGCCGAAGAAACGATTGTTACTCCGCTTGGTAATTGCTCTTGAATATGATTATGCAGAAGTGGATAATGCGTGCATCCCAAAATCGCCGTATCAAAATCCAAATGGGCTATTGGCTCCAAGGATTTTTTAATGATTGGGCGAATATCAATTTGTTTATATTGACCACTTTCAACGAGAGGAACAAATTCTGGACAAGCGAGGGGATAGACTACTGTTTCTGCTGAGATTTCAGAGATTGCGTTTTCGTATGCCCTGCTTTTAATGGTTCCAACCGTTCCTAAGACAGCTATTCTACGGGTTGACGAAACTTGCGAAGCAGCCCTTGCTCCCGGTTCAATAACTCCTAAGACCGGAAAAGGGAACTGTTTTCGCAAATCGTCCAGTGCTACCGCAGTGGCAGTATTGCATGCAACTACGAGCATCTTAATCCCCAATTCAGAAAGCGCCAAAGCCATTTCCATTGTGAATCTTTTCACTTCTTCAACTGAACGTGGCCCGTACGGACACCGCGCATCATCGCCAATATAAATTATTTTTTCCTCAGGTAAAAAACTCATCATTTCCTTTACAACGGTTAAACCGCCAACACCGGAATCGATAACCCCGATTGGAGCATTATTCGAGATGTTCACTCCTTGATCATCTCTCTATGCAATTTGGTTAACAATCGGGAGAACTCGTTAATTTCTACATCGGAAAAATCTTCTAACACGCTATTCAAGTATTGTCTACGTTTGTCAATTACTTCCTCAATGACACGCTCACCTTCAACCAATAAGTGGATGCGCACAACACGTCGATCGTGTTCATCACGAACTCGTTTGACAAGGTTATTGTTCTCCATCCGATCGACCAAGTCTGTCGTCGTACTGAACGCAAGATACATCTTATTGGATAAGTCACCAATGGTCATGTCGCCATGCTCAAATAACCATTGCAACGCAATGAATTGAGGAGTGGTAATTGTATAATTACTTAAGATTTTACGGCCTTGTTGTTTAATAATCCCTGATATATATCGAAGTTCCTTTTCCATCCGGGCAATGTTATTGGCACCGTCAAAACTAACTCCATTGTTTTCTGCCACGTATACCAGCTCCCTGAAAACGAATACTATCTACTCATTGTCACCTTTTTCTACATATAACGCAACTGTTTTAAAGCGATTCGGTAGTATTTACTCAAATTTTTAGGGGTTTCAGCCTCTTCGCATACAATAGCCTTCAACTTGTCGTTCATAGATCAAACAACAAGACAATGGTTAATTCAGTTTCAGCTCCCCTAATCGCAACAATTCGACAATCGCTTGTGCCCTTCCGGATACTCCTAATTTCTGAATTGTATTAGAAATATGATTCCGGACGGTTTTTTCGCTAATGCCGAGCCGTCCCGCGATTTCTTTCGTCGTATGATCATCTACTAATAGATGAAAGATTTCTCGCTCCCTTGCTGTAAGCAACGAACGGTTTTTCATTTCTCCTGTCAAGACGCGCCCCCTCCTATCCACGTTCACTTTACAATATGTGAAGATGGTTTAGGCTGTGCCGGCTTGTGTAACAAAACTATAAGGAAAATGCAGTTTTTTGATCACTTTCCCAAGGAACCGATTTACCAGTTTTCCTGTCAATTTGTACGAGCGTTCCTCTTCCTGTAAAAACCAATTCGCCGCTACTATTTCTTGCCATATAATGGATGTCTACTGAACTATTACCAACTGAAGCTGCTTTAACAAATATCGACAATTTTTCATCAAAAAAGACTTGTTTCATGTAATCGCATTGTAAATCTGCGACAACGGGAATAGTTTTCCCATGCGGATCAAGCCAATCCACCATACGCCCGATTTCTTTTAAAAATTCAATTCGGGCATACTCAAAATATGTAAACGTCACTGTATTATTTAAATGCCCATACATATCCGTTTCCGAAAATCGTACTGACACCGGTACTGAAAATCTAAATTCTTCGATCCACTTCTCCATATCATCAATATATGAAATTCTCATCTTTACTGCTCCCCCTTTTAAATGAATGAACATTCATTCTTTAATTATAACAAATAGTCGGTGAATATCCACTCTTATTCCAAAATTTAGTTGAAGGTGACTTTTGCATAGGGATTTATAAGGGATTTCGTGAGCGCATGGGGCATTCTTGGGCGCACGGAGGATTTCTTGAGCGCTTGGAGGTTTTCTTGAGCGCTTGATGGAATTCTTGAGCTCGAAACGAACTTCTTGAGCGCTTTGCGGATTCCTTGAGCGTTTGTTGGACTTCTTGAGCGCTTGATGGAATTCTTGAGCGCGAAACGGATTTCTTGAGCGCTTGATGGAATTCTTGAGCGCTTAGCGGATTTCTTGAGCGTTTGATGGGTTTCTTGAGTCAAGTCCTTAGTCTTGTGTAAATTCCCTTTAATGTTTTCAGGTTAATATAAGACGTTACAAATATGTTAGGCAATACTGGATATGCCTACGAAACTCTATCTCGCAACTTTACTTGGAGAGGCGGGCATGATAGCCTTGGCGGGAAAAGCCAGCCCTAACGGCTGGGTTTCCTGGCTTGGGACTCATGCCCGCAGAGGCTCCAAGTCAAGTTGCTTCACGATGCATCAAGTCTTACGACTTTTTAGCTGTAAACAATCGTTTATTCCAGTATTTATTTGATTCGACATAACTGATGAGTACGGCGCCAATCAACCTAAAAGCGGATTGGGTATTCGGGAAGATCCGGATAACTCTTTCACGCCTGCGGATCTCTTCATTCAGCCTTTCTACACCATTAGTGCTTCGTATCGACTTGCGATGGGCGATAGGAAAATTCATGTATTGGATTGAGTCTTCAAATCCCTCGTCAAGTATTTTTAATGCTTTTTGGTACTTGGGATTCTCTTCGTACTTTTCAAAGAACAGCTCTTTCAGACTTCGCACGGTGTCCATATCTTCTGCGGCAAATATGCTTTTTAGTAGACTGATTGCTTCCTGGTTGTCCTTTTTAGGGAAAGCTTCTACGATGTTGCGTTTGAAGTGGACATTGCATCGCTGCCAAGAGGTTCCTAAAAAATCCTCTTGAATGGCTTTTTTAAGACCTTCATGGGCATCGGAAACAACCAGTTTTGGTGATTGTAGACCTCTTGAAATAAGATGTTGGAAAAAGGAGGACCAACTCTTATAACTTTCGTTATGATCTACTTTCAACCCTAAGATTTCCCGACGACCTTCCTTGTCCACTCCCAAAGCGATGTAGACGGCTTTAGAGACTACACGGTTGTGCTCCCTAACTTTAATGTACATTGCGTCCACAAATAAGTAAGGATAAAAGTTTGTATTCAAAGGACGATTTGCCCATTCATTGACAATGGGATCCAGTTTCGCTGTAAGGGAGGAAACGAATGATTTTGACACACTCTTACCGCAAAGCTGTTCAACAATCTTGGTGACTTTTCGTGTTGACACCCCATTCACAACCATTTCAAGCATGGATAGAACAAGGGCTTGGTCACATCGCGCATATCTTTCAAAGACTGAGGGAGCGAAATCACCTTGGCGAGTACGGGGAACCTTCAAAGTAATCTTTCCGATACTCATGGTAAAATCACGCTCATAATATCCGTTTCGATAATCTACACGGTCGGCAGAACGCTCGTAGGACGCAGCGTTCAAGTACTCATCCCGTTCCATTTCCATGTATTCGTTCAGGACTAAAACGATTGTGGATTTGACGACAGCATCAATGTTTGAATTCATCACAGAGTCTTTTAAAACATCCATATCTAGGTTAAAATTAAGTTGGGCCATTTTCCATTCCTCCAAATGTTTATCGTGGTTGAAAACATTTTATCACAAGGGATGGAAAAGGCCTTTTCCTATTTACACAATTATATGGACTTAATCGTTTCTTGAGCGCTTGATGGAATTCTTGAGCGCTTAGCGGGTTTCTTGAGCGCTTGATGGAATTCTTGAGCGGTTAGCCGATTCCTTGAGCGTTTGATGGACTTCTTGAGCGCTTGATGGACTTCTTGAGCGCTTAGCGGGTTTCTTGAGCGCTTGATGGAATTCTTGAGCGGTTAGCGGATATCTTGAGCGTTTGATGGACTTCTTGAGCGCTTAGCGGATTCCTTGAGCGTTTGATGGGTTTCTTGAGCGCTTGATGGAATTCTTGAGCGCTTAGCGGGTTTCTTGAGCGCTTGATGGAATTCTTGAGCGGTTAGCCGATTCCTTGAGCGTTTGATGGACTTCTTGAGCGCTTGATGGACTTCTTGAGCGCTTAGCGGGTTTCTTGAGCGCTTGATGGAATTCTTGAGCGCTTAGCGGATTCCTTGAGCGGTTAGCGGATATCTTGAGCGGTTAGCGGATATCTTGAGCGCTTGATGGACTTCTTGAGCGCTTAGCGGATTCCTTGAGCGTTTGTTGGACTTCTTGAGCGTTTAGCGGATATCTTGAGCGTTTGATGGACTTCTTGAGCGCTTAGCGGATTCCTTGAGCGTTTGATGGACTTCTTGAGCGCATAGCGGATTCTTTGAGTCAAGTCCTTAGTCTTGTGTAAATTCCCTTTAATGTTTTCAGGTTAATATAAGACGTTACAAATATGTTAGGCAATACTGGATATGCCTACGAAACTCTATCTCGCAACTTTACTTGGAGAGGCGGGCATGATAGCCTTGGCGGGAAAAGCCAGCCCTAACGGCTGGGTTTCCTGGCTTGGGACTCATGCCCGCAGAGGCTCCAAGTCAAGTTGCTTCACGATGCATCAAGTCTTACGACTTTTTAGCTGTAAACAATCGTTTATTCCAGTATTTATTTGATTCGACATAACTGATGAGTACGGCGCCAATCAACCTAAAAGCGGATTGGGTATTCGGGAAGATCCGGATAACTCTTTCACGCCTGCGGATCTCTTCATTCAGCCTTTCTACACCATTAGTGCTTCGTATCGACTTGCGATGGGCGATAGGAAAATTCATGTATTGGATTGAGTCTTCAAATCCCTCGTCAAGTATTTTTAATGCTTTTTGGTACTTGGGATTCTCTTCGTACTTTTCAAAGAACAGCTCTTTCAGACTTCGCACGGTGTCCATATCTTCTGCGGCAAATATGCTTTTTAGTAGACTGATTGCTTCCTGGTTGTCCTTTTTAGGGAAAGCTTCTACGATGTTGCGTTTGAAGTGGACATTGCATCGCTGCCAAGAGGTTCCTAAAAAATCCTCTTGAATGGCTTTTTTAAGACCTTCATGGGCATCGGAAACAACCAGTTTTGGTGATTGTAGACCTCTTGAAATAAGATGTTGGAAAAAGGAGGACCAACTCTTATAACTTTCGTTATGATCTACTTTCAACCCTAAGATTTCCCGACGACCTTCCTTGTCCACTCCCAAAGCGATGTAGACGGCTTTAGAGACTACACGGTTGTGCTCCCTAACTTTAATGTACATTGCGTCCACAAATAAGTAAGGATAAAAGTTTGTATTCAAAGGACGATTTGCCCATTCATTGACAATGGGATCCAGTTTCGCTGTAAGGGAGGAAACGAATGATTTTGACACACTCTTACCGCAAAGCTGTTCAACAATCTTGGTGACTTTTCGTGTTGACACCCCATTCACAACCATTTCAAGCATGGATAGAACAAGGGCTTGGTCACATCGCGCATATCTTTCAAAGACTGAGGGAGCGAAATCACCTTGGCGAGTACGGGGAACCTTCAAAGTAATCTTTCCGATACTCATGGTAAAATCACGCTCATAATATCCGTTTCGATAATCTACACGGTCGGCAGAACGCTCGTAGGACGCAGCGTTCAAGTACTCATCCCGTTCCATTTCCATGTATTCGTTCAGGACTAAAACGATTGTGGATTTGACGACAGCATCAATGTTTGAATTCATCACAGAGTCTTTTAAAACATCCATATCTAGGTTAAAATTAAGTTGGGCCATTTTCCATTCCTCCAAATGTTTATCGTGGTTGAAAACATTTTATCACAAGGGATGGAAAAGGCCTTTTCCTATTTACACAATTATATGGACTTAATCATTCTTTGAGCGTTTGTTGGACCTCTTGAGCGCTTGATGAACTTCTTGAGCGCGAAACGGGTTTCTTGAGCGCTGTGCAGAATTCTTGAGCGCGAAACGAACTTCTTGAGCGCAACCCCTCTCATAACCTTTTTAAAATAAAAAAACTGCCGCAGAAAGTTGTTTTCGACTTTCTTGGCAGTTTCAAGTTTAAAATCAGTCAACCATATGGTCGCTTCCGAAGAAGTTTTTAAACATTTGTACAGTTGTCGCGCGGTTCATCGCAGCGATTGATGTTGTCAATGGAATGCCTTTCGGACATGCGACGACACAGTTTTGTGAGTTACCACATTCTGTGATACCGCCGTCTGACATGATTGTAGCAAGTCTTTCGTCTCTATTCATCGCGCCAGTTGGATGTGCGTTGAACAGACGAACTTGTGACAATAATGCTGGTCCGATGAAGTTAGACTTATCATTGACGTTCGGACATGCTTCAAGACAAACACCACATGTCATACATTTAGATAATTCATAAGCCCATTGACGTTTGCGTTCAGGCATACGTGGACCTTCACCAAGGTCATACGTTCCATCGATTGGAACCCAAGCTTTAATTCGTTTCAATGAATCGAACATGAATTCACGGTCGACAACAAGGTCACGGACAACAGGGAATGTTCTCATTGGTTCAAGTTTGATCGGTTGTGTCAACTGGTCAACTAAAGCTGTACAAGATTGACGTGGACGCCCGTTAATAACCATTGAACATGCACCACATACTTCTTCAAGGCAGTTCATGTCCCAGTTTACCGGTGTCGTCTTGTCCCCTTTTGCATTGACTGGGTTACGACGAATTTCCATCAATGCGGAAATGACGTTCATATTAGGTCTATAAGGGATTTCAAAACTTTCCCAATATGGTTTTGAGTCAGGTGTATCTTGACGTTGAATTTCAAACTTTACTGTTTTACTTGATACTTTCTGATCTAACACAGCTGTTTGCTCACTCATTTGTGTCAATCCTCCTTCTTCGCAGAATAGTCACGTTTACGAGGTGGAATCAAGGAAACATCTACTTCTTCATAAGAAAGGATTGGCGCAGACTTTCCATCGAACTCTGCAATTGTCGTTTTCAAGAAGTTTTCATCATCACGGTTCGGGAACTCAGGTTTGTAATGCGCGCCACGGCTTTCATTACGGTTAAGCGCTCCGAGAGTGATAACACGGGCCAAGTACAGCATGTTTTTCAATTGGCGTGTGAAAGTAGCACCTTGGTTCGACCATTGTTGCGTATCTGTAACACTGATATTTTCATAACGCTCAAGAAGCTCTTGGATTTTATCATCCGTTTGTTGAAGCTTGTCGTTGTAACGAACAACTGTCACGTTGTCAGTCATGATTTCACCAAGTTCTCTATGAAGCATATAAGCATTCTCGGTTCCATCCATCTTCAATGTCGCTTCCCACTGCTGTTGCTCTTCCTTAATAGCAGTTTCAAAAATTGTGGATGGCAATTCGTCAGCAGTGCGTTTTACGCCGCGCATATATTTAACAGCTTCCGGCCCTGCAACCATGCCACCATAAATAGCGGAAAGAAGTGAGTTAGCTCCAAGACGGTTAGCTCCGTGTTGAGAGTAGTCACATTCTCCTGCTGCAAACAATCCAGGGATGCTTGTTTGTTGCTCATAGTCAACCCATAGTCCGCCCATTGAGTAGTGGACAGCCGGGAAGATTTTCATCGGTAACTTGCGTGGATCATCACCTGTGAATTTCTCATAGATTTCAATGATACCGCCAAGTTTAATATCAAGTTCTTTCGGATCTTTATGGGAAAGGTCAAGGTATACCATGTTTTCCCCGTTAACACCCAATTTTTGATTTACACAGACATCGAAAATCTCACGCGTCGCAATATCACGCGGTACGAGGTTTCCGTAATCAGGATATTTTTCTTCAAGGAAGTACCAAGGCTTACCGTCTTTGTATGTCCAAATACGACCGCCTTCACCACGTGCAGATTCACTCATCAGACGAAGTTTATCGTCTCCCGGAATTGCAGTAGGGTGGATTTGGATGAATTCACCATTTGCATATTTAGCACCTTGCTGATAAACGATGGAAGCCGCTGAACCAGTGTTGATAACTGAGTTCGTTGATTTACCAAAGATAATACCAGGTCCGCCTGTAGCCATGATAACTGCGTCACCAGGAAATGCTTTGATTTCCATAGTTTTCATGTTCTGTGCTTTGATACCACGGCAAATTCCTTCGTCATCCATAATAATTCCAAGGAATTCCCAGTGTTCGTATTTTTGAACAAGTCCAGCGACTTCATGACGACGAACTTGCTCATCCAATGCGTATAAAAGCTGTTGGCCAGTCGTTGCGCCTGCGAAAGCCGTGCGGTGATGTAATGTACCACCAAAACGGCGGAAGTCCAATAATCCTTCAGGTGTACGGTTGAACATAACACCCATCCGGTCCATCAAGTGGATGATTCCTGGTGCTGCTTCAGCCATCGCTTTAACCGGTGGCTGGTTCGCAAGGAAGTCCCCACCGTATACAGTATCGTCAAAGTGAATTGCTGGAGAGTCACCTTCACCTTTTGTATTCACTGCGCCGTTAATGCCGCCTTGTGCACAAACGGAGTGGGAGCGTTTAACCGGAACGAGTGAGAATAAATCAACCCCGACTCCTTCTTCCGCAGCTTTGATAGCTGCCATCAAGCCTGCAAGTCCGCCGCCGACGACAATCAATCTGCCTTTTGCCATTATATTTCACTCCTCAAATTTTACATGTTCTAAAAATTACCGTATACTTCTCTCTTACACAAATGCTAGTAGAGCTTGTACACCAATTACGGAAAGAACTAAGAATGCGACAATTGTTATATATGTAACAATCGTTTGTGAGCGTGGAGATTGCGTGATTCCCCATGTGACAGCGAACGACCAAAGTCCATTAGCCAAGTGGAATGTCGCTGCTAATACACCAGCGATATAAAACACTAACATGAATGGATTTGACAGAACGTTAGCCATCATATCGAAATTCACTTCTGCGCCAAGCGCCTTTTGAATCCTTGTTTCATAAACATGCCATGCAATGAATATGACTAAGAATACACCCGTAATGCGTTGCAAGAAGAACATCCAGTTACGGAATGTACCGTAGCGCTGAACATTATTTTTCGCGGTGAAAGCTATGTACACACCATAAAATCCGTGGAACATTAAAGGTATATAGATAATGAACCACTCCAGGAACAGGACAAAAGGCAAGTTCCCCATGAAATTGGATGCAGTATTGAATGCCTCTTCACCGCGCGTTGCAAAATGGTTGATCACCAAGTGCTGAGCTACGAATAACCCAACCGGAATAACTCCGAGCAAAGAATGCAGTCGGCGCAAGTAAAAATCTGATTCTCTCGACAAGTCTTTTACCCTCCCTTGTGAATGAGATATGACCCGAAAAGTTTCGCTTTTTGTACAAATGAGGAACGATTTCGGCATGTCTCTTCATGGTACAATATGATAACATGTTCATTGTACTCCTCGCTTTTGAGGAGGTCAAGGTGATGTGAACTTTTATAGACACATTAAAAAATCATCAAATATTTAGACTTCCCCGAAAGGATTGCATGTTTTGGACAAACATACTACACACAGCGCCCCCACCCGACTCGGATACGAAATCATACGCGATCATGTCCTTCCCGGTATATTAGGTAAACATGAAGATGACATCCTTTACTGGGCAGGAAAAGACGTTGCACGGAAATTCCCGATTTTTTCAGTTGACGAATTACCAGATTTCTTTGCGGAAGCCGGTTGGGGTACCCTAACACCATTCCCTGGGAAAACATCCAAAGACGAAGCTGTTTTCATATTGAACCAAGAAGATCAGATTTTATTGGAAAAAAGATCCTATCAACTTGAAGCTGGATTCATTGCCGAACAGTTCCAGAAGCTCAACGGTGTACTTACAGAGTGCTATGGTGAAAAGGTTCCGAAAGAAAATCATATTCGGTTCCAAGTAAAATGGGATATAAAGACGAAAATTTGAAATAGGAGGGAGCTCATCTTTCGAGATGCAGCTCCCTTCATTCATCTTTCTTGAAATATTGATTTACGCTTTCAGCAACTTTTAAGGGAAGGCCCGCTTCATTCAACTCATTTACGGATGCTTCGCGTATTTTTTTCATTGAACCAAAATGCTTTAATAGAAGTTTCTTCCTTTTCGGACCAACACCCGGCAGCCCATCCAAAGCTGATGTCAATGAACTCGAATCCCTTCGTTGTCTATGGAACGTAATAACGAAGCGATGCACTTCATCCTGAATTCGCTGAAGCAGATAAAAAGCTTCGCTTGTTCGTTTCAAAGGGACGATTTCTATAGGATTCCCATACAACAATTGTGCCGTCTGATGCTTTTCATCTTTGGCAAGTCCTGCTATCGGGATGGACAATCCTAATTCATCCTCAATTACTTCACGTGCAATCTCCATCTGGCCTTTTCCACCGTCAACGATGATCAAGTCCGGCAACGGTAGATTATCCCTCAATACTCTTATATACCGCCTTCTGATCACTTCGCGCATTGCTCCATAATCGTCGTGGGCAGCGGCTGTCTTCGTTTTGTATTTCCTATAATCCTTGCGATTTGGTCTGCCATCTATGAATGATACCATCGCGGATACTGGATCGACTCCCCCCGTATGTGAGTTGTCGAAAGCTTCAATTCGTAGAGGGGTTGCAATATTCATAGCCTCCCCAAGGTCTTCACAAGCCCCGATAGTCCGTTGCTCTTGACGTTCGATGAGCTGAAACTTTTCATTCAAAGAAATTTGTGCATTTTTTATCGACAGCTTCACAAGGTCCTTTTTCTTTCCTCTTTGAGGGATAAACACATTTACGTCTAACAGCTGTTGGACAATTTCCCGATCAACGCCTTCTGGCAATAAAATCTCCTTTGGCGTGAAATGTCCTGATTTTCCATAAAACTGCCCGATAAAGGTTAGCATTTCCTCTTCCGGTTCCTGATAAAGCGGAAAAATCGAGACATCCCTTTCAATCAGTTTCCCTTGGCGGACAAAAAACACTTGTACGCACATCCAACCCTTTTCTACTGCATAGCCAAATACATCACGATCAGTGAAGTCATTCATCATCATTGTCTGTTTTTCCATGACGGCTTCAATATTTGAAATCTGATCCCGGAATTCCTTTGCCCGTTCAAACTCTAAATTCTCTGCGGCGGCGGACATCTTTTCAGTCAAATCATTTTTCACAGTTTTATAGCCGCCATTAAGGAATTTGCTAATATCATCAACCATTTCCTTATACGTTTCCTCGCCAATTTCGTTGACACAAGGGGCAAGGCATTGTCCTAAATGATAATAGAGACATACTCTATCAGGTAATTGATGACATTTTCGATAAGGATACAACCGGTCTAACAGTTTTTTCGTTTCATGGGCGGCCGTCGCATTCGGGTAAGGGCCGAAATACTTCCCTTTATCCTTTTTCAATTGTCTTGTTACGATTAACTTCGGATGACGTTCCGCGGTGATTTTCAAATAAGGGTACGTCTTATCATCTTTTAACATGATGTTGTATTTCGGATCATATTGTTTGATCATATTCAGCTCAAGTATGAGTGCTTCTATATTGGAGCCAGTAACGATATATTCAAAATCCTCGATTTCACCCACAAGCCTTTGCGTCTTGGCATCATGGCTTCCGGTGAAATAACTGCGGACCCTGTTTTTCAGGATTTTCGCTTTTCCCACATAAATGATTGTGCCTTGACGGTCCTTCATCAAGTAACAGCCCGGTAGATCAGGCAGTAAGGACAATTTATGCTCAATGATTTCATTCATCGTTCTCACCTACTAAAAAACCGGGTTCCTGTAAAGGTTCCCGGTTTAAATAAAGTCTTACGCGTGTTTTTCGATCAATTCTGCAAGTTGCTCTTTCGGTTGGAACCCGACAACTTTATCCACGATTTCTCCGTCTTTAAAAAGAACAAGAGTTGGGATAGACATGATTCCGAATTCGCCTGCAGTTGCTTGGTTTTCGTCAACATCAACTTTAACGATTTTTGCTTTTCCGTTAAGGTCGCCGTCAAGTTCTTCCAATACAGGAGCAATCATTTTACAAGGTCCGCACCATGTTGCCCAGAAGTCAACAAGTACAAGTCCGTCTTTTGTTTGGTCTTTAAAGTCTGCATCAGTCGCGTGAACTATAGCCATTTTAATCTTCCTCCTTTAGTAAATCCAACTATGTCTGCATTATAGCATGATGATTTCGTACGGGCGAAATATCTGCTTCTACTTATTATAAGACTGTTTCCATGGAAGTGCCTGACTTCCCATAGAACGCGGTGGACTTCTTATAGAAGTGTCCTGACCCCTTATACTAATGCGTTGGACTTCCCACCGGTAAGTGCAACTAACCTGAAATGGGGAAAGGAAGATCCCTTTCCTAACGTCCGGAAAGAAATCAAAAATGGCCCTTGGCCACTTCATCCTCTTGGTTTCCTAATGTTGATGAATTACGGGTTTTGTTTATGATTCTGACATCAAGGGAGGCCGGGAATCATCATAAACATAGCGCGCCTTCCCCCCTGAGTTGATTGTCAAGGACTTTGTCTAAATCAATAAGATATACCATTTATCAGGTGGATGTAAGATCGATGTGTTAAACGATCAGCTAACTTAGCTGTCATTTTTTCATTTTCAAAGATGATTGGTCCATTCTGTGAATTCCAAATTGGTGGTAACGTCGGCGCAAGCAAATCGAAAAAATTTAAAAAATTCCAAAGTTTCCAGAAGGATTTGTAGTTACTGATGTAGAATACTTAAGGTAAGGGGAATAGCCAATTACTATGAGGGGGAGAAATAGGTGAATTTACTATTACATTCTTTTTTAATTGTTATTTTGTCTTTGAGCAGTATCTCCAAACTAAAAGATCTAAATTCTTTTAAGCAAACAATAGCTAACCTAGGCTTTCAACGTAAATTAATTAATATGTTAGCTTATTTAATCCCGTTATTAGAATTAATAAGTGTTATTTTGCTCTTTACCAATAAGCCCTACGTTGGGTTTCTGTTAATTTTATTACTATCTGTATGTTTTATAACTGTAATTCTATATACTTTGAAAACCGCAAAAAAAATCAAATGTAATTGTTTTGGAAATTTAACTGAAGATATTATCGGATTAAAAACGTTTATCCATGTATTAATTTTAGCTATTCCATCAATTTATCTCCTTTTAAAAGCAAATAGTCCTTTATGGTCAAACACTTTTATTGAGATTTGGCATTCATTACTATCTAATTCTGGCATAATAGTTATTTATCTTTTAGTAAATTCTATTAATAACTACAATAAAGCAATAAAAGCCAATTCATTTTGAAGGAGAGGGTTTAATGTTTTTTTACTCTTATACAATACTTTGGATAATAATAATCATTTTATCATTATCAGTTTTAATATTATTTAAGAAGTTAGCTCCCCCAAAACCTAGTCTCGATATGGAGGAGTTAGGTCTAGATAAAGGAATGAAAACACCAATTACAAACTTAAACGGATTAAAAAAAGAAAACGTAAATTTATTGGAACCAAAAAAGATTGGAACAGTATTAATATATCTTTCTGTGAACTGCGGCGCCTGTGCAAATGTTTTACGTGACATTTCAAATTACGTGACAGATCACACTAACTTA
Organism: Sporosarcina sp. FSL W8-0480; assembly: GCF_037963765.1. Lineage (GTDB taxonomy): Bacteria > Bacillota > Bacilli > Bacillales_A > Planococcaceae > Sporosarcina. The sequence continues at coordinate 2,505,485 of NZ_CP150166.1, forward strand.
TCAGTTGTGATTTTTATGAAAGGTGAAAATGAACGTGAAATAATTAATAAAGTTGGTGATCTAAATAATCAAATACCAATAATTTTCCTTACAGAAGAACATATTGGGTTGTTCAAAATTTCATTATTTCCATTTGCCTATTTTTTGTCATCCAAAGGCGTTGTCTTAGCTAAAGGGGGAGTACCAGCTGGAAGGAGACATCTAGAATTATTAACCCATTTAGCTATGTCAGGCAATAGATCTATATAACTTGAAGGGAGGTGAACTGATATGGAATGGTTATGTTATGAGTACTGCAGTATAGACAAATGTAATTCTGTTTATTACTACTTGTATAGTAAATGTCGCTTGATGGATGCAGAAGGAACTATTTATGAAACTAAGATTACTAACTATGGATGTATATGTTAACGGGAATTTTTACACGTAAAGACGGGGTTCGGCGCCCTGTCTTTTTTAAATCGAAAGGAAGGTGTTTAAAATAAAGTATGTGTATAAATCATTAGATATAATCTGGATAAATGAAAGAACATGGCTAATATTAAGTATGTTAAATAGCATACTACTGGGTCTTGTTCCCATCTCAACAGTATGGGTTCTACAAAAAGTAATTAATTCTGTAATGGTTTTAATTGAGAAATCATCGACTGATTATCTAATTCCTTTAACTTGGCTAATTCTTCAGTTTTCCCTGTCTTTAATAAATTCTATTATTCAGGAGTTTCAAATTTACATTGACAGAAAGGCAGAGGAAAGATTAGAAATAACACTTCAACAACTTGTTTTGCAAAAGGTAATATCAGTGCCAATTTTCTACTTTGACTTACCGGACTTTTACAACAAATTAAACAGAATTTCTGCTAATCTAGGAGGAAGGTTTTTAAACCCTATTCGAGGATTGATAACAATTCTAAAAGGTACCATCACAGTTATAAGTCTCTTTATATACCTATATTCTATTCACTGGAGTTTAAGTACTATGAGTCTGTTAGCGGCATTTCCGATACTGTTAATACAAAGAAAATTAGGGTTAAAACAGTATTTACTTGCTTTTCATAACACACCTATATTCAGGGAGATCCAATACCTTCAATTTATGATGCGTGATCGAAATACATCTAAAGAAATACGTCTATTTATGCTTGGTGAATATTTTATATCTAAATGGTTAAACAAAAGCAAGCAAATGCTATCTAAAACATTGCTATTAATGCGAAAAGGACAAATATATGCAATCGTCGGTGAAGGAATTTCAGCATTTTTTTATCTGTTAGCGGCATTAGTTATAATACTATTAATACAGAATCAGTCTTTGACTGTAGGAGAGTTTGTTGCAGTAGGTCAAGCAGTCCAAAATACACAGTCTTCGTTTAATGGGATTGCTAAGCGCCTTGGCGCATTCAAGGAAGAGGCATTACGCATAAGTGATTATTTTTTATTTACCAACTTTACACACGCTGATGATAATAAACCTAAAGGTATAAAGAGTTTCCCTAAATTACGTGAAGGAATTACCTTTAAAAATGTTAGCTATAAATATATAAATAGTGATGTTCAAATTTTAAATAATATATGTTTACACGTCAAACCTGGACAAAAAGTTGCAATTGTTGGTGAAAATGGTTCCGGTAAAACTACATTTGTAAAGTGTTTAAGTGGACTTTACCCCTTAACAAAAGGGGAAATTTATTTTGATGATACGGAAATTTGCTCAATACAGGATACAGAAATATACAGTAATATTTCTGTTGTTTTTCAGGATTTTATCAAATATCCATATACCGTCAAAGAAAATATCTTCTTCGGAAACATTAACAAGGATTTGGAAATGAGTGAAATAGAAGAGGTTGCTAAAAAGGCTGGAGTTCATGATTTTACATCAAAGTTTCCAAATGGGTATGAAACCTTCTTAGGAAGAATTTTTAAGGAAGGAGAAGATATCTCAGGGGGACAATGGCAGAGGATAGCATTAGCTAGATCACTATTTAAGAATGGACAAATATTTATTTTAGACGAGCCAACTGCTTCTTTGGATCCAATAGCCGAGTTGGAAGTATTCGAGAGGTTTGAACATCTTACTAAAGATAAAACCACTTTTTTCATATCTCATAGAATGGCTTCAGCCAAAATTGCTGATATTATTCTGGTTTTCAAAAAGGGTGAAATAGTAGAATCGGGTAAACATGATTATTTAATGGAAGTTAAGGGAGAATATTTCAATCTATATAATAAGCAAGCAAAATGGTACACAACCGATCAGAAGACTAAAGAAGGTAACTTACAAAAGCAGTCTATATCATAAAATTGCGGATGACCCTATCAGGAGTTCATACAAGTATGTGGAACTAACAGGTGTGATCCCCATTTTCTGATATTAAGACCAAACACGTTGTGCACAATTTGGCAGTCCACTCAGGCAACGATAACCTTACCTAAGTCATTTCAGGTTTCTCCTCTTATATAAAAAATTACGATATCAAATTGAGTGAAATATTAAATCCGGAATTATGAGGCATTATCACTTCCATAATAAATAAAAGTTGGGAAGTGAAACAGTATGAAATTAGTGAAATATCGCTATTAGAAATAAGCCTAAGTCATTTTAACACCGACACAGTGAAAGAAAGGGAACCTTTAAGCACGTCTGAATTATAGGTCTTTAGGGCATTCCCCTCCTGTTAAAATTTTTTCCTATTGTCTTTTGGCGTTAATTTCCCAATTGAGATCATCTTTTAAATATAGCGCATAAGTCATTACAAAGTACAAATCGACTTCACCATTTATATATGCTGTTTCCAATGCTTCAAAATTTTTCAAAGTTATATAATTGAGTAACTCCTCTTCGGAAATACCTTGTAATTCCGCGATTTCTAACATGCTTTTGTCTTTTCTTAGTTGAAAATATTTTGTTTCGGATATATTAAGGAAGCTAGATAATGACGCAAAATCTGTTTTGTAACTGAAGACTATTTCTCCATCTGAATCATCTGTTTTGTAACCGAAGACTATTTCTCCATCTGAATCGTCTGTTTTATTACCGAATACTACTTCTTCAACTGAATCATCTGTTTTGTAATTAGGATCTAATTCTTCTACGGAATCATATGTTCCAATCACTGATTTCACTATTGAATCTCCCGCTAAAATAGTTGGTTCAGCAAAAATAAGATAAAACATCCCGATTAAGATAATTAACGTTATTTTCTTCAATAAATACAATCCCTTCAGCATTTAGTACTGTTTAGTATTGTAAATTAATGTTTTTTTTATACAACAACAGACATTTTTTTGTTGGATTATTGATAAGTTATATGATAGCCTTCGCAGGCAAAGCCAGCCCTTCATATAGCTGGCTTCTTGGCTTGGTACTCATACCTACAAAGGCTCAAATTGCAACATTGTGTAGTTGCAATTGCAATCTTAAGCATTATGATTTTGCAAAATACAACTAGAACGTGTTCTGTTCTAATGACATTACGTTTTATTGATAACAATGGCTCTCTGTCCCGCAGTAACACGGCCGCCCAATCAATACGTAATCACTGCTATCCACGACATCTATCCTAACAAAGGGAGATAATGAGTCGATAAGGCCCTCAATCAATGAACTAACAACTTGGCAACGAGTTGCTGGCATGATCGTCTTGGCTGGAAAAGTCAGCATGTATGTTGCTGGTTTCTTGCTAAAGACATAAGCCAGCGTAGGATCGTTGTCAACTATTAACCAGCCCATGCCACTTTGAAATCATACACTTAAAAAGGGCTATTCCCCCGGTGTGCAGGCAAAACATTTAAATTTTGAACGAACCTTTGCCCCACTGGCTCAGATGTACGCAAAGTGTGGCGCGAAAATCCGCACTATTAGCTCACTCTGTCCGCAATACTCACTAAAGGCTTTTTGAAGGAAATCGCTGCAAGCTTTTTTGTTCTATTTATATGTATACTTAAATTATTTGATAAATATCTGCTTTGTTCAAGCTTAAAGATAATGGGGAGCAGACTATCATTTTTTCGAATGAAGTTATTCCGACTTGGAATAATGGTAGTAAAATAGTAGAGTTGATACTGTAAAAAGACTTTTTGCTCCAACTGTCGTAAATCACCTTCTTTACTCGTAGGGATGTAAATAAAAATATTTGAGTAGCCCATTGTAGCGATTGCACAGGGATCTGGTTTGAATGGCAAAATAGAGCACTCCAATGAAAGTTGGAAAAGTGGATTGTATATAATAGCAATCAATTTTCTCACAAGCGATTTATAAACTAAGTACAAGAGAAATCCTTGTGGATAGGAATTCTCACAGGGATATTTTTATATAATAATGAATGCCTATATAATCCCCATGTAACCGTCAAAATGTGATTATACATTCCCTGCCCCCTTCCCTGTATCTAATAAATACATAGTGATTTAAAGAGATTCCGTGGCCATACTTTTGATAGGTTTTTTTGGCAAATTCCCCTTTGACGACAGCATAAAGCCCCTTCCATAAAGTCCCTTCCATGTTACTTTACCTACAATTATTTCAGTACATTTTAATCCAGACAAAGGATTTTTTTGACCTATTAAGTTTTAAAAAGATTATTTTTTTATGTTTAAAAAAGAAATATTTGCTAACACTGTTAACAGAATATAATATTCCAAGGTTAACAGAAAGGTAGATGTCATATGTCACCACCAAAAAAGTATTGGGTTAGCGAAAATCAACTAATTCATCATGAGACGAGGAAAATCTTCAACGAATACCTGCTTAGTTTAAAGCTGGAAAATAAAGCAGAAGCGACGGTCTCAAAGTATCGAAGTATCATCGAGAAGTTTTTAGCTGAGTGTACCGTACCAATAGGAGAGTTAACTGCCGAAGATGTATTGGCCTGGTTTCTTCAGTATTCAATCAATAAAAAACCAAAGACCATTGACTTGGTACTTGCATGTCTTTCCTCGTTCTTCACATTCTGCTTGGCAGAAGAGTATATGGAGACCGTAGTAATAAAAAATCGTTGGCGACCTAAGATCCCCAACTCCTTACCAAACTATCTCAATGAGCAAGAATATGCCCGAGTCAAGTTAGCCGCAGAAAAATTATCGATCCGGGATCGAGCAGTTATTCTATTTCTCTTTTCTTCCGGTGTGCGTCGCTCTGAGGTGGCCCAATTAACGATTCAAGATGTGAACTTGGATAAACGAACGGTAGAAGTAGTAGGAAAGGGAAAGAAAATACGACATGTTCATATTTCTGAAGAGTGTGCCCTTGTATTACGTGAATATCTGCAAACTCGTACAGCGGACGAAAGCGAGCCTTTATTTCTGAATAAATTTAAACAGCATCTCGGGGCACAAGGAATCTATAAAATTACTACATCTTTAGGCAATCAGGCTGGATTGAAAAGAAGATTGAATCCGCATTCCTGTCGTCATACCTTTGCAACAAACATGCTGGCAAGAGGCGCGGAATTGGAGTTTATAGCGGATGAAATGGGGCACGTGGACTTGAACACCACGCGCGTCTATGCACGGATTCCAAGCGAAGAAATGATGATTACCTATCAAAATATAATGGGGTGAAGAAATTGAATCAAGTCATTGAAGAGTTTTTTAATGAACACCACGCACGTTTCAGTCCAGAAACCACTAGAAGCTACCGAATCTCTTTGCAACAATTTTTTACTTTCCGTTCGAAGCCTTATGATGAAATCAAAACCACAGATATCCGTGCATGGCTCGCATCAATGGAAGATGAAGGGCTGAAGCCAAAGTCCATCAACCTGAAACTAACCGCGCTTAAATCGTTTTATCGCTATTGCATGGAAGAGGACAAGCTGAAGAAAAATCCTACCTTCACGGTCAAATCACCGAAACTGGATGATTCCTTGCCCTACTATCTAAACAGACGGCAACTTACGCTTCTCCAGGAGTTGACCAGGCCAGATCCAAAGGAGCGCGCAATGGTGGAGGCCCTTTATGCAACTGGATGCAGGATAAGTGAGTTGTTGAATATCAAGCTATCTGATGTGAAATGGGATACCTGTCAAATTTGGATACGAGAAGGGAAAGGAAACAAAGAACGATTCGTTTTGTTTACGTATGAATGTGCTGTCCGCCTAAAAACGTACCTGGCAACACGAAAGATCGTGAGCGACTATTTATTCTGCAATGAAAAGGGTGAACGGTTGGATCAGGACGGCGTTCAAAAGAATTTTCGGGACTACTCGAAGACGTTGGGCTTTAAAGTAACCCCCCATACCATGCGGCATACGTTCGCGGCACATCTAGCAGAAAAAAAGATGCCGCCGAGTCAAATTCAGGATTTGCTCGGGCACGTGAATTTCAATAGCACACGGATATATACGCGCCTCATGAATGATGCCCGTAAGAAAATGTATGATCAATATCAATAGAATGAATGAATGAATACTTCAGATTACAAGAAACCTATTAAAACATCCCATCAAGTGCTTAGTATAAATCCATGGACATAATCTCGCCGTATGACACTGCCGATTGATACCGTTTAGCCCTCAAAATTTAAAAATGGAGCGAGGAAAAATGTAAATAGGGAATATACAGTAACACCCGATTTCAAGGTTACACCACCAACGATACTCCATATGTTTGTGGCGCATTTGACCGAGTGGAATGTGCTGAAAAGTCACATCCAAGAACTACTTTGATCAAATAAACATCAACAGTACGCGTATCTATACCTGCCCATGGAACATGCACGCAAAAAACAATATGAAGCTATCAAAGATAAAAGAAGGGGAAGCCGATGAAAACATATTGGGTATTAAAAGTTGAATTACCAAATCCAGAAAACCAAAAAGTGATCAATGAATATCTATTAAGTCTGAAATTAGCCAACCAAAGTTTTCACACCATCAACAACCTACGTTATTTTTATCAAAAGTTTTTTAAAGAGCAGAATGAATCCTACGCGGATCTCCATTCGGATTTGATTCAAGAATGGTTCATCAAGCACGATACGGGACGAACGAAAAATACCATCAGGTTTCATCTATGCGCCCTTTCCACTTTCTATGCGTTTTGTGTAGAAGAAGGGTATCTAGTGAAATCACCGATTAAATCACGCTGGTTTCCACGGAATTCGAAGCCGATACCCAAATACTTGAACAAAGAGGAGATTGCGATTACCCGCAGACAGGCTGAGCATTTCACTCTCCGTGATCGGGCGATCGTGGAATTTTTCGTGACTTCAGGTTGCCGCGTAGGTGAGGCACATCGTCTAAATAAAACGGATCTCGATTTTGAAAACCGGACAGCGCGTGTCATGGGGAAAGGAGCAAAGATTCGCCAAGTCCACTTTACGGAGAAAGCTGGTCTTCTGTTGGAACGGTACCTGGAATCCCGGACGGATAGTCACCCTGCCCTTTTCGTTTCGAGTAAGGCCAATGTCACCCGACTATCAACCAATTGGATCGGGAAGCGGATGAATATGCTGGGGAAAACTGCCGAGCTATCAGGCTCCCTCCATCCCCATCGGTTTCGCCATACCTTCGCGACGGAATTGCTGGCCAAAGGGGCTGACCTCATGTTCATCGCGGATGAATTGGGGCATTCCGATCTACGGACAACACAGATCTATGCCAGGCTCCCGAAAGCGGAAATCATCTCGATGTATCGTAAGTATATGGGATAAGGAGGATGGGAAAGATGGATGCAAAAACATGTCTAAATCAATTCCGAACGGAGTATCAACATCGGTTCAAAGTTGGAACCCTTAAAAATTATTGTTCGGACATCAACCAATTCCTCCAATACGAGGACAAGGCTATCGATAAAATTACAAAGCGGGATATACGGAACTGGTTGACCTTTCTGTCAACCGAAAAAGGATACCTGCCGTCCACCTTAAATAATAAGATTAAGGCTTTAAAGAATTTCTTCTGTTTTTGCCGGGAAGAGGGATTCATCCCACAGGACATAGCCAAAGACATCAACTTCGTGTATAGGGAGGAAAAACTTCCCCGTTACTTGACAAAGGAACAGTTAACAGCCCTACGGGAATTGCTGAAGGGGAAAATTCAAGAGCGAGCAGTCATGGAAGTATTGTATTGCACAGGTGTCCGAATCAGTGAGCTGATTGCGATGAAAAAGTCGGATGTTAATTGGACGGAAAGAACGATAACGATTCCGAATGGAAAAGGGGATGTCGGACGCTATGTCCTGTTTACATCGGAGTGTGAACAACACTTGAAAGCCTACCTCGATAGCCGGACGGATGATTTACCCGATGTTTTCGTCTTATCTAATACTGTCGGCGTGACGAAGCATCCGAATGTCGTGGGCGAATGGTTTCGTTACTATTCAAGAAGTCTGGGTGTTAAGGTGTCACCGCACACCATGCGGCATACGTTTGCAGCACACTTGGCGCAAAAAGGCATGCCTTTGGAATGTATTCAAGAATTGATGGGCCACGCGAATTTCCAGACGACCCGGATCTATGCGAAATTATATGACCATGCACGTAAGGAAATGTACGATGAATGGATGTAAGAATCCCCTTTAGATAAGGGGATTCCGTTCATTCCCATCAAAAATGGAAATGGAAGTGCTTCGCATAAAACCCACTAACCCGACCTACAATAAACGACAGAATGCCTAAAACCCTTGGTATGTATGGGTTTTAGGCGTTTTTTGTTGATGTGATTAAAATGGAAAGTGCAACTAACCTATCTTCGCATTTAAACAAGGTTGACATCTATGAAATCATGCGTTCTTGACTACACCAGAATATCGTGACCCCAACGATTTACTTGGAAAAATGATTACTGCCACGCATTTTTACCACCTGTGGCATCTATTTTACCATTGAACGCCAAGTTATTTACCACACAACAGTCGTGTACCATTCACCTAAGAAGGCGTATCTACAGGGGAACGGGATGTTTTAACAACATGATCACACGGCTGAATGTGTGCTTGTTAATAACTTGACACCGAGCCTCCGCAGGGCATGACTCAGAGCGGGAAACCTGCTCACGTGCCAGCTTGTCCCGCCGAGGCTATCATTCCTGTCACTCGGCGTAAAGTTGCAAATTATTGAATCGGCAGCTTTCCACAGACATGATGTATCCTGTACTCATATCACATATGCAATGGGCGCGAATGAAATTTACGTGCTGGTAAACTATTTTCATTTGCTGGTACAATTCTTGTCGTTTGTTGGTAAAATACATGGCAAGGGTGGTACATTTCATAGGCTGAATCAGAAAAGGTGTTCGCGGGGGAGAAACACGGGATTCATTCCTGGAAATCGGATGCTCTTGGGCAATATATTTAACAATAGAAATTGAATACGGTTGATAATGTTTGACCTGATTGACAGCAAAGCGCTCTATCCTAATTAGGATAGAGCGCTTTATTCATCAAATTTTGTTAGTACTTGTTGAAAACCAATTAAGTTGAATTTCTTGAGGAAGTTTAAGAATGGAAAAAATACGAGTGTGTAATTTCTTAAAAAATATCAGCTTTTTAAGGTAGAAGCGGCCAAAATGCTGAAATTCAATCATTTTGGTTTAAAAGAGGGTACTAAATAACCTCTTTTAATAATTATATATATTACTTTGCTACTAACTTGAATATTTAAAATCTATTTGCAGTGAGATATAGTATAATAGTTCATAATAATCTTAACACTTGTAATAGAAGCTTTAATAATTCTTATAGGAGGAGTTAATTTGAGTGTAAAACACTATAAACTAATTATTTTTTTCCTGGCGATGATAATTATCCTTTTACCAATAGTGGATTATTATTTATTTAAGCCTAGAGACTCCTTGGAGTTACACCAAGCATTGGCATTTTCGGGCACTTTCGAAAAGGCAGGAAAACTTATGTTAGATGGAAATCAGTCAAATCTTTCAATTGAGGATTATAATACTATAAGTGAACGGCAAGCTGTTTATGGTATCTATCAATATACTTTATTGGAATACGGTAATAAGACTTTCTTAATTGAAACAACGCCAGGAGGCAAGAAACTGGAAATTATTCGAGTAACTGAATTGCCCGAAGAAGTTTCTGATTTTTTGATAAAAGATTAAAAATGTAGTCTTAAGATTTCAATAAAAAGAGACTGGGACATAACTATTCTCAAAATAGGAACCCTTACCTGTCGTTCGGGATTTTTATTAGATTCACGACAATTAACGGGAGGTCCATTTAGAACACGTGTCTAATAATTGGAGTGCAGTTCATACCAAGTCACTTAACATCATGGTTATTCTCTATTTCAGACGTGTTCAAGTAATTAGAATGGGGCATATCAAGATTAAAAACCAGCTGCTTTTCGAATTCCTATATTAAGAATGTCATATTCCGGTAAATGTGTACTTGAATACTTATTTGATCTAAGCTCTTTTCCGTTTCTCTGATTATAATAGATAACGCTTATTATCTGATGGGAATGGCGATGAACATTATATCCATCCACTTGTACCAAATAATTATAATGTGACTTATCAGCTTCGTACCAACCAGCAAGCGGGGCAGTAGTATTGGCACCAGAAAAACCAACCCCAAGGGAAACAAGAAGTGTAGCAACAACGACAATAACTGCGTCATAAACTACAGCAATTGCTGTACCAATTACTGACAAAGCAGTATCCGCTAAAAAATCGAATGCATAATAATTTATTCTATCCGTAATGATTTCCCGATATAGATGGCCAGTTAATTTCCAACCGTCGTGATACATAGATTGAACCCACGTCATACCTCCTGGGATTGAATTTATAGTCATATCATCCGGTGTCAATACTTCTTGAACCGATTCAACCTGTTGTATCAAATCGTTTGCATTATATGTTTTAACCTCTTTAACTTGTCCCATACTGTCTTTAGAAGAGGCTGAGAATTTTGAATCAGTGTCTAATATATAGTTAGTGATTACTGATGAATACTCATTTCCTTCTTTTTTTTCTGACGGAGTAGTCTGTAACCTCTCCATTAACATAAGTGATAACCTTTAATTCCAAATCATTCACCTGATACTCAAGTTCGATCTTATTGCCTTCTTCATCAAAAAAAACTTCCCTAGTGTTTTCTCACAACAATTGCCGTGTCAGTAAAGATCGGCATCTTTGCACCGGCCACCCTGAGGTAGTGGTTAGCCACCAACAATTTGAATCAAGTAAGAGATGCATCCATTTCAAATGGGGTCACTAGAACGTCTTGATATACATTTGTAATTAACATTTTGTGTGTAAATTTTCCGATATCAATCGCAACAAATAGAAGCCATCGTTTTCACTTCTCTTTTTGGAGTTGGATAATAAAAGTTCTTTGGTTGGAACTTTTGGTATGCCCTGAAACGATTGTTTTGTGCATTCATGGGGTTATATTACATAAAGGATTCTAGGACAATATAGAATTTAACGAGAACTCTGTACTCGCAATAATTTGTTGAAAACTGTTGTTTCTAGTTTAACGTTACAAGTGTGCAGTCATATATCAATTCATTTCTTCCGCATCCTCGAAAATATTATTTTTTTGTACATTAAAACAGCCCTTTTCAATGTTGAAGAAAAGGGCTGTTTATGCGACTCAGAATATAATGCTCTACTCCTAGTCTCGTGTTCAACGTAGATTGCAAAGGAGGCAAATTGACTCAAGACTTTTTATTAATCTTATCGAGAATAACGATTTGCAATCCTAAGATTAATCCAATAGGAACGGCCAGACTGAAAAATGGTCCTAAGTCTTCCTTGAATATATTAACAAATATTAAAAATATAACTAAACAACCAACCATGCCTGATAGTAACTGAATTATCATTCTCATTTATTACACCATTCTTTCAAATAATCTTAGTAATCGAATAGTATCATAGGTGAAGTTGCTTTAGTAGTTGTAGTTACACCGCCGACAGATATTGAACCCGTTTTAATACCAATACTAGGTGAAATAGAAAGCGCTATTGTAAGATGATCATAATGTCCGTAAGCGTTTGCCCTAATGTCTTGTGAGTTCCCTTTTTGTACTTCAAATGAAAGGTAGCCCTGTTGATCCAATGGAGACCCGTTCGAAGCGATCCATGTTAAATCAAAATATGCAGCAGCTCCTTGAGCATTGTTCTGTATAGACTTTGCATCCCGATATTTTGTACCTTGCCCGTCAACGTAACTATACTTAAATTTTTGTGTGCCTGGAACCTTAACTGCACTTGCAGAGTGTGTAAGACCTAGTACATCTGAAAATGCAACGTTTGGTGGTCTTAACCATAAAAAAGAGTTCTTTAAAAATGTATTACCATTGCTCAGTTTAGCGGATGTAATGGTTAAACTAATCCAAGTAGCAATTAACTATTAGCAATAGCATGTCACAAACTACAAACGCTATTCCTCTTTTTTCTTCTTCATGTTTAAAGAAGTTAGATAGGATTAGCCTCACAAATAGAATGACTAGCATGAGACTTGTAAAATCTACCATATCCGCTGTAAAGTTACGATCAAAGTCTATTGATATTGTCCTTTCGAATTTAACTTTATCATCAAAGAATCTATGAAATTAAAGGCACTGTTTATGAAATAAGCGATACTTATTAAGCAATCGCGCCTGATTCTTGATTATGATTACTGAAACAAACCAAATATCCCAACAAACGAATACATTAGGACTGTAACAATTATCGCCCCTGCCAGTAAATAGCCAATCGACCATATAATAAATTTAAAAACGTCATATACAGCACCTGCTAAGTCATCAACAAATCTTGACACTAAAAGTCCCCTCCCTGCAATTGCTGAAGATTGTAATTGAAGTAAAGTATACTACACTACATTACGGGTCCCTGAATCGTGCGCTTTTTTGCACGGCTAATGTTGTGCTCTCTTTTTGCATTTTTGCTATTGACTTCGCATAGTTGGTCTAATACTGTGCGATGCACTATTCAAATTGTTGTTAGCTTTATAATCCGAGTCTGGCACCTACTTCAGCATACTCTATATCTTTTCTTTCTGCATTCCAATCATCCCCTGTTTGTCCGTCCCATATCGCTCCTGTTTCAACGAATTCGACAGACGTAAACAACTTCCGGGCGGCTTCGTTTACCATCCAATATGATGTAGCAACTGCATCGGCTTTTCCTTGTGGAAACGACTTTATGTAATCAATAATTTTCATCATTGCTTGTTTGCCAAATCCTTTGCCTTGATGCTTTTTATCAATCATAAAGCGATTAATTCCATAGGTATATTTATCTCCATATTTTTCAAGTAGAAGTGAACTTTCCGTCAGTTCGTAAAATCCAATATCGACATATCCTATGACTTCATCACTGTTGCATATAGCGAAGATCATAGGAGGTTTTTCGTCGTTGAGTATCCTCACATAGGCTCTAGCCAAACAATATATGCTGGAATCCACATTTCCTTTCTGCTCATCTGTTATGCTTAACTTCAACACTGCGTCAAAATTATCGTGAGTAATCTTTCTTAATTCAATCATTTTTCTTCCCTACTTCCGAAAATATAAATTCGCTGCATCTGCTCGTAACGCCGTTCCCGTCCCCAAGGGCAAGGGCGAAGCGCAGCGCTGACAGGCGGGCGCGTCCTGTCCGGCTTACTTCACAATTGCGTCGTTTTGAAAAATGAAATCAACTATTTCCCCCCTTCTTCAAATCATCTACATATTGCATTCCTTCCAGCATGGAAAGCCCCAGTGTTTTTCGTGCTATTTTTTCCGCCTTGATAGCCTCTCCTTGGCTAATTAATTTCCTTAATTCATCATTTATCGGGTTTTCCGGGACGCCGTTTTGTTTGGACAATTGCGTAAGGATGTATTTTATCCCTGTAACACGGCGATTGATTTTCCAAACGATGACTATTAACCAAAGAATAGCGATGAAAAATAGTATCTCAATCACGTTAATTTCCATTTCATATCCCCTTTCCCCATCTTTTCTTTTAAAATGTCTGCTACTTAAATAACGGATATAGCTTTAATTCTTTTACATCCCCAGCTGCAGAGTCCAAAAATTAGTCCTGATGTTATAAAAAAAGAGTGAAATAACATTGCTTCCGGGGAAAATGGGTTCACGCTTCCAAAAGATAATGTTATAAAAAATGTCGGTATAAAAAATACAAGAATACATCCAATAGGATAGAGTAATCCTATTATTTTTGTGCACCTTTTATCAATAAAGTAGATAATCCCTAAATAAATTGGAGTTGCAACTAAAAAGAATGCAATGCCACCCCAAAATAAAACGGCTTTCATGTCACCACCACTCATTGATTGGTCCCAAACAATTTTTAATGTCAGGATATAAGAGAAAAAACCTCCAATAAAAGACAATAACGGGGTGACTACATAAAAGTATAAATTCACCATTCTACCCTCCCTAATTTTATTACGCAATTCGCTTCTAATAGGGTTCAATTATCCTTATAATTAATCTGCCAATCTTGCTCAATGTTATACAGGCCACCTCGAAAAGCACTTTTCGTTTATTTTACCACAAAAACTCTCGAACCCTTCTAAATTATCATTTTATTATATCTATTCTCTTTTTACGGTGTTTGTTCTCCAGGGGGACAGAAATCCAAGTTAAGAATTGATGTGAATTTCCCAACGAAAAAAGGCGGCGATTGCCACCTCTTTAAATTATATTGTCCCACAATCGTACCTGTTAGTTGAAGACTGGTTTCTTGATCCTTGTGTAGCTTTTTCAACAAAGAACTTGTAAGACCATCATCTTAATTATGTTAATTAAGCTTCAACGAAATTGAATTTACTTCTTTACTATCTCCATCTTGCGTTACAAGAATGTCTTGTTGTTCAGAGGTCCCATCTGTATATGTTACTTTTACATTAATGATTACGTCTTCAGCTATTACATTATTGCCATCGTGAGGAATTGCAAGTGTATATTTATAGTTTTCCTGTTCATTATAGATAACTGTGTAGGTATTCCCAATTTCCTTTATACCTTCGTAAATATCCGAACCAGGTTCTCTACCAATGATATAGATCTTTTCTGCTTCTAACCATTCTCTATCTACATACTTTTCATATGTAAATTTAACATCCTCTATAAATTTACCATCGCTCATTGTATAAGTAATTGAGTCAATCTGTTCTCCAGCTATTTTGAGCATCACATCTGTAAAAATCAAATTAACCCCACCACCACTTGTACTTACAAGACCAAATCTAACTCCTGTTGCTAATTCAATAGCAGCTTTTTCTGATGTTATCGGTGTATTCAGTTGATCCTCATTATCGCTCAATGCATAGGCAGTAATTGTAAAATTTGCAACTTGGAGTTCTCCATTCTTATTAAAGTATGGAACTCCCAACATAATAACCAATAGGATTGCAAATGCACTCGCTATCGGAATCCACCTTTTAAAAAGTACTTGTCCCGATTTTCTCCTTCCTATATTCTCTTTCAAACGTTCTTCCATGGCTTTCGACATTTCAATAGAGGTAACCGCATCTTTGATCTTCTCAAAGTCCATATTCATTCTCCTTTCGATATCTTTCTCGAAGAATCTCTCTACCCCGTTGTAACCGCTTTTTCACAGCTGACGAAGTAATGGTAAGTATTTTTGCTATTTCGTCGACTTTATAACCCTCCACATAATGAAGTAACAAAACAATCTTTTCTTTAGTTGGCAATCTTATAAGCTGATCGAGTAAACCATAACTTTCCTTCCTTTTACTATAGAGTTGCAGGTCGTTGATATTCATATGCCTTCGGATTATGTTGTACCTTCTCATATTCTTACAGCGATTCGTGGCAATCGTTATCAACCATGCCTTCTCATGTTCTGCATCATTGAAAATTGGTGATTTAGTTAAATACGTAATAAAAGTGTCTTGTACAACATCCTCCGCATCTTTCTCATTGGACAATAGAACGAGACATATCCTAAACAGCATATTGCCGTATGTTTCGACAATTCGCTCAACATCTAGTTCAGTCGACCAAACTACTTGTTGCAACGTCACTCAACCCCTTTCACTACTAACACAATTGAAGATACCAAATGGTGACATTTTATTTGAGAAAACGAATAATAATCAAAAAGTGCTTAGTTCATTGGAAAACTAAGCACTTCTCCATTATATATCTTTTATAAAACATGGAGGTTGCCTGCAAATCATCCTTCCGCAATCTTGCTTTCCCTTAACATGTCCAACGCATATAAAAGATCCAAATCTTCATCAATATGCTTAGGTGTCCAAGGGATATAATGATCAGGTCGGATCCCTTTTCCGTGCAATGGATCGTTCGGCGTCTTATGGACGCGACGGGACATCGGGTAATAGAGTGAGTACATGTCATCCCATTCTTTGATGAGCAAATCGCTGTAGTCATTGACGCCCATCGTGGCGCGTCCGATTACAGTGGTTTTGGATGACTCCATGCAGATTTCCACAAAGTATTCGGCTGCACTTGCGCAATAGACATCCGTCATCACGATTACATTCTTAGGGGAATCAGTACCTTCGAACTTTAAGGCCTCCGCCTCCAATTCATCCGAAAAGTCCATTGTCACAAAACCTTGACCGCGATATTTTTCACACTCTTCTTCAATTGAGTCAAAGAATTTCAGTGTCTCAACATCAGTGATCTCTTTTCTTAGTTGCTGGCAGAGCTGGATGAACAGATCCGAGTTTCGATTGGTGTAATTGAATTCCTTCAACTCACCTTCCGTGCTTGGGTGTTCATCTGGCGGGAAAATGTACGGCAATAAGTTCGAAAAAGATTTTCCGTTTCCTCCACCATTCTTTCGTACGTCGATGAACAGATTTGTACATGCCTTCAGCTTTCCCTCAAGTTTCTTCACGAATTCCATAGTCTCATCAACGTTGGCGGAGCTTGGTAAAGTGATTCGTATCGTCTCGTCATCAATTTCCTCCATCGAGGGTGTTAATTTTTTGGAAACAGGTTCGTAATCTTTCAAATCGAAGGTTAATAGTTTTCCGTTCTTATCCTCTATTACAATGGATGACGATTTATTGAGAAGATATGTCCAATCCTCGCGTTCTGCACTTGTCTCCCGCAAGAAGCTTCGATCCGAATTGCTGATCGTTTCGATTTTCTGTTGATCAATCGAAACGATCTTGGAACCGGCTGGAAACCTGTCTTCCTCGCAAGTCTCCACGACATAGAGCGCATCCTCATACCTTCTTGTCCGGAAACCGCGAGTGCTCGCTTTTACGTTTTCCGACCCTTTCAGATTGAAGTACATATGCCGATCCTGAAAAGCCATAAGATATTCGCTGACGAGATCCGTAAAAACTTTAGGTGTGATTTGCCGGCCGGCTATCAATCTTTCAATTTCTTCAAGATAATGGGCAGGGTCATCCCAGCCTCGTTTTTCCTCATATCCTGCGTAATCATGGTGTACGATATCGACAATTTCTTTAAATATTTCCATATAGCGAGTCATTGACGCTCACCCTTTCCTTTCAATGCTATTAACCGATTAGCCCCTTTTATATTCTTTCAGTTCTTCTAACCTCTGTGTTAATTCATCAATTTTCTGAAGTAGTAGTTCATCACTGTGATTTTTCTTTTTCATAAACGACACTACGGTGATGAAAAAATAAACGATAAAAACAATTATTAAAATATAGATAAGAAAAGACACCATAGAGGCAAATGCAAACATTTTTATCCCTCTTTCAAATAGTAGTTAATTAACTTCTTGCATGGACAATAAGTCGAGTTGGTATTTATATTCCACTCTTTTCTCTATTCCACAAATCAACAGAGATTCCTTCTTCATGCAATGAAAAAGAACCGCCACTTAGATGATGTTCGTTTTGTAATTCGAGAGCGGCGCGGGATTCTTGAGCGCGGATACGGATTCTTGAGCGCGGCGCGGGATTCTTGAGCGCGGATACGGAATCTTGAGCGCGGCGCGGGATTCTTGAGCGCGGATGCGGAATCTTGAGCGCGGCGCAGGAATCTTGAGCGCGGATGCGGATTCTTGAGCGCGGCACGGGATTCTTTGAGCGCGGATACGGAATCTTGAGCACGGCGCGGGATTCTTGAGCACGGATACGGATTCTTGAGCGCGGCGCGGGATTCTTGAGCGCGGACACGGAATCTTGAGCGCGGAGCAGGATTCTTGAGCGCGGATGCGGAATCTTGAGCGCGGCGCAGGAATCTTGAGCGCGGATGGAAATTCTTGAGCGCGGCGCGAGATTCTTGAGCGCGGATGCGGAATCTTGAGCGCGGCGCGGGATTCTTGAGCGCGGACACGGATTCTTGAGCGCGGATGGAAATTCTTGAGCGCGGAGCAGGATTCTTGAGCGCGGATACGGAATCTTGAGCGCGGCGCAGGATTCTTGAGCGCAAAAAGACTGTAGATAACGCTAAAAATCAAGCGTTTTCTACAGTCCGGGGCCCCTATAAGTATAGGAAGCCTTCTACTATTAGTTAGTTTTAATTTTCTTAATCTCTTCAATCATCATAGGGATGACTTCGAACAAGTCTCCTACAATACCGTAGTCTGCTACTTTGAAAATGTTTGCTTCCGGGTCTTTGTTGATCGCTACGATTACTTTCGAGTTGGACATTCCAGCCATATGTTGGATGGCGCCGGAGATACCTGCTGCGATATAAAGGTCAGGTGTTACGACTTTACCTGTTTGACCGATTTGTAAAGAGTAGTCGCAGTAGTCCGCGTCACATGCTCCGCGTGATGCTCCTACAGCACCGCCAAGCAATTTTGCCAACTCTTCAAGTGGTGCGAAGCCTTCAGCGCTTTTCACTCCGCGGCCGCCAGCAACAACAACTTTCGCTTCTGACAAATCGACACCTTCAGTAGATTTACGGACAACTTCGCTAATGACTGAGCGAAGATTCGTAATGTCAACTGAAACTGAAGATACATCTCCTGAACGGCTGTCGTCTTTCGCCAATGGTGCGATATTGTTCGGTCGGATTGAGATGAAAAGAAGTCCTTCTTTGTTTTTCACTTTTTCGAACGCTTTACCGGAATAGATTGGACGAATGAATACTGCATCGTCCCCTTCTCCTTCAATAGTTGTAACATCAGAGATTAAACCTGATGCAAGCTTACTAGCGATCTTAGGAGATAGGTCTTTCCCTAAAGACGTATGTCCGAAAACAATTGCGTCTGGCTTTTCTTGCTCATATACAGCCATGAAAGCTTGGCCATATCCATCTGATGTATAGTGTTTCAAATGAGGGTGTTCAACCGTGAGGACACGATCTGCACCGTATGTGATCATTTCTGAGCCTAATGATTGTACAGCATCTCCAAATAATACGCCGACGACTTCGCCGCCGCCAGATACCGTTTTCGCTGCAGCAATCGCTTCAAATGAAACGTTTCGCAATACTCCTTCTCGAGCTTCACCAAGTACTAATACTTTTTTAGACATATTGAGTCCCTCCCGTTACTGTATGAATTTCCATTAAAGTACTTTTGCTTCTTTATTCAAAAGTCCCACAAGCTCTTTCACTTGATCAGCTATGTCGCCTTCAAGAACACGTCCGGCTGCTTTTTGTGGTGGAAGATAGATTTCGATTGTTTCAGTTTTAGCTTCAACATCATCTTCATCGATGTCCAAATCATCCAACTCAAGCTCTTCAAGTGGCTTTTTCTTCGCCTTCATAATGCCTGGGAGGGAAGGATAGCGTGGCTCGTTTAACCCTTGTTGTGCAGTGACTAATAAAGGCAGGGACGTTTCAATTGTCTCGGAATCCCCTTCTACGTCGCGCACGATTTTAACTGAAGTGCCATCGATTTCAAGGTTCGTGATTGTTGTAACATAATTGATGCCTAATAGTTCCGCAACACGTGGACCGACTTGTCCTGAGCCACCGTCAATCGCAACGTTTCCAGCAAGGATTAAATCAGCGTCTTTATCTTTCAAGTACTCCGCGATGATTTTGGCTACTGTAAATTCGTCCATTTCGTCGAGGTCATCCTCAGTATTGATGAGAACTGCTTTATCAGCACCCATCGCTAGCGCCGTGCGCAGCTGTTTTTCAGCCTCTTCGTCCCCGATTGTAATGACAGTCACTTCTCCGCCATTCGCATCACGAACCTGAATCGCTTCTTCGATAGCGTACTCGTCATATGGGTTTATAATGAATTCAGCGCCGTCGTCTACAATCTTGCCGTTTGATACTGCGATTTTTTCCTCTGTGTCAAATGTACGTTTAACCAATGCATAAATGTTCATATTGCATACCTCCTTGGCTTATTTAGTTCCCTTTGAAATGTGGTTCTCTTTTTTCAATGAACGCCTGAATGCCTTCTTTGGCATCTTCAGAAACAAATACTTCTCCGAACGAATCGGCTTCAGCCTTGACGCCTTCATAGTAGGAATCCGGCTTGGTAAATTGGAGCATCTGTAAAGCGGCTTTCATGGCAATCGGGCTTTTCTTCGCGATTTTCTTAGCCATTTCCATTGTTTTCGGAAGTAGTTCCTCTTCTGAAAACGCATGATTTGCAAGGCCGAAGCGCACAGCTTCCTCACCCGTAATCGGTTCACTTGTCAATAGCATTTCCGCAGCTCTTGCCACCCCAACATATCGAGGCAGGCGCTGTGTCCCGGCAAATCCGGGGATTAATCCAAGTTGCAATTCAGGCAGGCCTAACTTTGCCTTTTCAGTTACAACTCGAATATGACAGCCCATTGCAAGCTCCAACCCGCCACCTAAGGCAGCGCCATGAATTGCTGCGATTACCGGCTTCTTAAAGCTTTCAAGCCTTTCAAATACGTCTTGCCCTGCGGCCGAAAGCTTAGTGAATTCTTCTCCAGATGAAACGGTCGTAAATTCCTTAATATCAGCTCCCGCAGAGAAGAATCTCCCTTCTCCATGAAGGATGATTACCCTTACTGAATCATCATTCTCCACTGAGTCGAGCATTCTATCAATCTCTTTGATAAGACCACTTGATAACGCATTTGCTGGCGGTCTATTGATTGATACAATTGCCACGCCATCTTCCCTATCGATTTTCAAGAACTCCATTTTATCCCGTCCCTTCCCCAACAAGACGATGTTTTCGCCATGAGTACTATTAAGATTTCATGCCATTCAATAAAAGGCGGTGTACTTCCGGTGTTAGTTTTAATAAATCATACTTTTGATCATTCATTACCCAAGAGGTGATTGTTTCATCTATCGTGCCAAAAACCATTTGCCGTGCGAGTCGGATATCGATCCGTCCGTCAAATTCACCTTTTTCAATTCCTTCTTTTAAAATGGAATCGAGCAAAACCAAATATTCCTTAAGCACCTCGTTAATCCTGTAACGGAGATCCTTATTGGACTGGCGCAACTCCAATTGGGTTACAATTGCAAGATGGCGATCGCTATATAGCAAATGGAAATGGTTGTCTATCATCTTGTAAAGCTTTTCTGTTGCAGTGATTTCCGTTGCAAGGATCTCTTTAACGTTTTCAACGAAGACACTCATCTTCTCTCTGAAGACAGATACGAGGATATCCTCTTTATTTTTAAAATAAAGGTAAATTGTCCCGTCCGCCACGCCAGCTTCCTTTGCTATCTTCGACACTTGCGCCTGGTGATAGCCGTTTTCAGCAATAGCGATGACAGCCGCATCCACTATTTGCTTATATTTTGGTTTCTCGCGTTTCAATTGTTCTCACCACCAAAAAGAAGAAAATATGAATGACTGTTCATTCATATTTTCATAATAATCGTTTATTCGGTTATCGTCAAGTGTTTCGTCACGAAGTTTTTAATTCGAGTTCCATCTTCTTTTTCTCTTCGTCGATCAACGAACGGCGTAATATTTTGCCGACCGCTGTTTTCGGAAGCTCTTTTCGGAATTCGTATTCCCTTGGCACTTTATATGACGCCAAGCTTTCCCGGCAATACTTATCTAATTCTTCTTCCGATACCGTTTCCCCTTCTTTTAATACGATATAGGCTTTCACAGTCTCCCCGCGATAAGGATCAGGAATACCCGCAACAACACATTCAACGATTGCCGGATGCTCATAAAGAACCTCTTCGATTTCACGTGGATAAATATTAAAACCGCTTGCGATGATCATATCCTTCTTCCTATCAACTACATAGAAATGTCCTTCATCATCCATATAACCTAAATCACCGGTTAAAAACCATCCATCGCGGAAAGTAGCTGCAGTGTCTTCCGGTCGGTTCCAATAGCCCTTCATGACTTGCGGACCTTTCACCGCAATCTCCCCAACTTCTCCGTTCGGTAGAGGCTCTGATGAATCGGGACCAAGTATACAGGCATCCGTATCAGGCCATGGTACACCGATGGAACCTTTGACACGCCTCTTTTCCCAGAGGAAGTTAGCAATTGCAACTGGAGATGTTTCAGTTAAGCCATAGCCTTCAACCAATTTACCTCCAGTAACCCTTTCAAACTTTTCTTGTAGTTCTACCGGCAATGCCGCAGATCCACTCAGACATGCCTTGATAGATGAAAGATCATATTTCGATAATTGCGGGTGGTTTAATAATCCAATATAAAGTGTCGGAGCACCCGGAAACAAGGTAGGCTTTTGTTTATCGATCAGCTTTAAAGCCATGTCATAATCAGGTTTAGGCATCAAGACCATTTTATTGCCAAGCATGACAGAAAGGATTAATACTGTTGTCATTCCATACACGTGGAAAAATGGCAGAATTCCCAATAAGGTCTCTTCGCCTTCTTCACATTTATACAGCCATGCATTACACATTTGCGCATTGCTGATGAGATTCGCATGCGTCAACATGACCCCTTTTGGCGGTCCAGTCGTTCCACCCGTGTATTGAAGCAACGCAATATCTTCATCAAAATTGAATTCGTATGAAACTAATTCCGGTTTTGCTATTTTCATAATTTCAGTAAAAAGATGATTCATCCCTCGATGCTCCACTTTCACTACGATGCCGTGCTCTTTCTTTTGTATGAATGGATAAACGAGATTTTTCGGGAATGGCAAGTAATCTTTTATCCCCGTGATGATCACATGCTCCAACTTCGTCTCTTTTACGACCTTAGAAATTCTTCCGAATAAAATATCAAGCGAAATAATTACTTTCGCCCCTGAATCGGACATTTGATAAGCTAATTCCCTTTCCGTATACAAAGGATTCGTTTGAACAACAATTGCCCCAATATAGAGAATACCGAAGTAAGCAATTGCACCTTGCGGACAATTCGGCAGCATGATGGCAACACGATCGCCTTTTTCGACTCCGAGGGACTTTAGATAGTTTGCAAATTTCAATGCTGAGTCATGGAACTCACTATAGCTAATGTTCTTCCCCATGAAGTGCATGGCTGTTTTATCAGGAAACTTTTCCGTGGCCCTGGTCAGGAATTCTTGCAACGGAATCCGATCATACTCGATTGTCCTTGGTATTTCCTTGGGATACAGATTCAACCATGGTTTCTCCGTCATTATATTACCCCCTTTTCATAATCAAATTCTTTGAAAATTCCTTCTTAGTTTATTATATCGATAAATGAATCCGCTTTCAAATAGAATATTACTTTGACTATGAAAAAATGCCTTGACTGATAACTTTTCAGTCAAGGCGTATTTGTAAACATCCAATATACTCCTACAAGGATAAAGAGAACACAAACGACGAGTAATATTTTAGATAATTTCTCCATTGTCTATCTCCTATGAAATACTTGCTCCAATTACAAATGATAGGCCAACCGAAATTGTTAAGGAAATAAATCCTACTGAACGGTTATCGGCTTCGATTTCTTTGTCGATGTTAAACTTCGGTGTGAGAAATTCGAAAAGAATGTAGGCGATGACTAATAGGATGAATCCGAACAGGCCCCATCCAATCATTTGCGGAAGCGTGTTGTGCTGTTCTATGGAATAGCGAAAGATATTGGCGACTCCGAATATCTTTCCCCCTGTGGCTAAAGCGACTGCCACATTTCCCTTTCTGATTTCTTCCCAGTTCTTATATTTGGTGACCAGTTCGAATAATACCATCGAAAAGATAAGGCAAAGGACTACGACGCTAAAGTAGCCTGTTGTTTCGACGAGCGGGTGACTCCAAAATCCTGTTTCTGTCATTGATATAATGGCTCCTTTTTGTCATTCGTTTAATCTACCGTATACGAATGAGAACGAGAAAGGTTTCAAATTTAATGTGAAAACATGAATATCGTTGATTTACGCTACAGGCGGACGCGTTCCGGGGGGCGGGCGGTGAGCCTCCTCGGTCGCTACGCGACACTGCGGGGTCTCACCTGTCCCGCTAATCCCCCAGGAAAAGCCGTCACGAAGAACGGCTTTTGCGAACAAAAGCGAAGCGTTGAGAGCACATCTTTGCACTTTGCCGCCTTTCGCTTCAATCAACAAAAACCCTACACATAGATGAATTATAATCTATAAACCATTATTTCAACTCCACCACAGTTACCCCATGTCCGCCTTCTCCGGCTTCGCCGTAGCGGTAGCTTTTTACGCGGGGGTGGTTTTTTAGATAGGTTTGTACCCCTTGGCGTAAGGCGCCTGTGCCTTTTCCGTGGATGATTGAGACTTGGTGGTAATTGGAAAGAAGCGCGTCGTCCAAGTATTTTTCTGTTCGGTGCAATGCATCTTCGTATCGTTCGCCACGTAGGTCGAGTTCCAGTTTGACGTAGGAGTCCCTTCCTCGGACGGAGGCGGATACGACTGGGTCTTTCATCTTTTCCGGTTTTGTGTATTCGAGAACGGTTTCGTCTAACTTCATCTTTAAGATGCCGATTTGGACGATCCATTCCTTGTCGGATACTTTTTCGATTAAAGTACCTTTTTGGCCGTATGTGATGACTTTTACTTCATCGCCAACTTCCAATGGACGCGGGGCTGCTTTTGCTTTGATATTTTTCTTTTTATCTTCTGGTGCAGCGCCTTCCAGTCTTTTACGGGCTTCGATCAGTTCATGCTCTTTAACGCTTGCCCCAGCGTTTAGGCGAAGGGCCCTCAAGTCAGAGATGACTGCTTCTGATTCAACTCGAGCGTTGTCGACGATTTTCTTGGCTTTCTCTTTTGCATTGTCAACAAGCTTTTCTTTCATTTCCTCGAATTCTGCGAGTTTCGTTTCGAGTTCGCGTTTTAAGGTTTCCGTTTCAATTAGTAAAGCATGCGTCTTTTCCGCATCCTTTTCAGATTGAACACGGCTTGACTCCAACGACGCAATCATCGAGTCGACTTCTCCACGATCGGTGCCAGTAAATTTTTTGGCGCGCTTGATGATATGTTCATGAAGGCCGAGTCTTTTTGAAATTTCAAATGCATTACTTCGACCGGGCACACCGATTAATAAACGATAAGTAGGGCTTAACGTATCGATATCGAACTCCACACTTGCGTTTGCCACACCCGGACGATTGTAACCGTAGGCTTTCAACTCCGGATAATGCGTTGTGGCCATTACTCTCGCACCCGTTCCATGAACTTCATCCAAAATGGAAATTGCCAACGCAGCGCCTTCCTGAGGATCGGTTCCTGATCCCAACTCATCGAAAATAAGTAATGAACGCGAGTCGAATTTCTTCAGGATATCGACGATGTTCACCATATGGGATGAAAACGTACTCAAGCTTTGTTCGATAGATTGTTCATCGCCAATATCGGCATAGACGGATTCAAATACGGCAACTTCAGAGCCATCCAAAGCAGGGATTGGAAGTCCGGCCTGTGCCATCAATGTACATAATCCGACTGTTTTCAATGTTACCGTCTTTCCGCCGGTATTCGGTCCCGTAATAACAATCGTTGTTATATCCTTGCCGAATTCAATCGTGTTCGCAACCGCCTGATCTATCGGCAATAAAGGGTGACGGGCTCTCGCCAAACGAATATATCCTTCATTGTTCACTTCCGGCTTCGTACATTTATGGGCAGTACCATATTTCGCTTTGGCAAGGATAATATCGATTTCAGATAACACATCAACAAGGACAAACAGATCATGTGCGACTGCCTGAACTTTTATCGATAACTCTTGTAAGATCTTTTCTATCTCTTCTTTCTCTTTCATTTTCAAGTTGCGAATTTCATTATTTGCTTGAACAACTGCGTCCGGCTCGATGAATAATGTCTGTCCTGATGAGGACATATCGTGGATGACGCCACCAAAATGTGATCTGTACTCCGACTTAACCGGGATGACATATCGATCATTACGAATGGTTACGATTGAATCAGAAAGCATCTTTGCAGCATTTCGACCACGTGTATACCCTTCCAACTTTTCGCGTACTCGGCCTTCCTGAATGCGAAGACTTTGACGAATCGAACGAAGGGTTCCTGAGGCACTGTCAACGACATGACCGTTGTCATCTATTGCGGCATTAATCTCATGTTCAAGTCCCGTAAGGATCGGCAATGATTCTTTTTTGGCAAGAAAATGAGGTATCTTAATATCTTCATCAGCATCTACTGCTTCGATGAACTGCCTTAAAATCCGGCTTGCACGAATCGTATTAGCGGTTTCCATCAATTCATAACCACTAAGTACCCCGCCGATTTGCGCCCGTTTTGCATGCGGACGAATGTCGCTGATGCCCCCCATCGGGACATTTCCACGAACACGGAGAATGGCAAGTCCTTCGTCCGTTTCTTCTAGTAGACGAACAACTTCATCAAAATCACTTAGTGGAACTAATTTCTCCATATAAGACCGTCCGGCAGTAGATGTGCAGTATGTTGCAACGATGTCTCGGACTTTATCAAATTCAAGTGTTTTCAAGACACGGTTTTCCAATGTCTTACACTCCCTTTCACTTCCGTATAATTTCTTCGATGAAACGCTCAAGCGGCCACGTATTCACGACCGTCTCTTTTTTCAACCAGGCTTTCTGAGCATATTTAACACCGATTTCCATATGCTCCAATTGATCAATCGCATGTGCGTCGGTGTTGATAGCAATCTTTACACCGGCTTCCTGCGCTTCCTCTAAATATTCTCTTGCCAAATCGAATCGATGCGGATTGGCATTCAATTCAAGGATTTTATCGTACTTACTTGCCCATTCAATCAGTTTATGGACATCCGGATTATAGCCTTCCCTTTGTCCGATGATTCGACCCGTAGGATGTGCAATCATATGAACATACGGGTTGCTGATAGCTGAATGTAGTCTTTCCATGATTTGCTCTTGAGATTGATTAAAATTCGAATGAATGGATGCGATAACAAAATCCAATTCTTGAAGTAAGTCATCATCAAAATCAAGGCGACCGTCCGGTAAAATATCCATTTCAGTACCACAAAAGATCTCGATATCATCGTATTCTTCATTCAATTTTCGAATTTCTGCGATTTGCTCCCGAAGTCTTTCTGGCGTCAGACCGTTCGCCACTCGTAAATATTGGGTGTGGTCTGTAATTACCATATGCGAATAGCCTTTTTTCCGACATGCTTCCACCATCTCACGGATGGAGTACCCCCCATCGGACCAAGTAGTGTGCATATGGAGATCGCTGCGGATATCTTCAAATGTAACCAACTGCGCAATCTCTTCTGTTCGTTCAATTTCACGCCCGTCCATACGTAAGGAAGGCGGAATGAATGGCAGATCAAAAAAAGCGAAAAACTCCGTTTCGGATTCGAACGTTTTCATAGTCCCATCTTCAAGTTCAACACCGTACTCACTTATTTTCATACCTTTCGCCTTAGCGAGTTGACGCATTTTCACATTATGATCCTTCGAACCGGTGAAATGATGCAGCGCAGTCGCAAACTGATCATCCGTTACAAAGCGGAAATCTGCATCGACTATATCGGCCATGTCTAAAGCAACTGATAGTTTGGCATCCCCAGCCGCGACTGTTTCTTCAATCGGGAGGGTCTCCAACAGCTTTTCCCGAACAACAGCCGGTTCATCCGTCACTACGATAAAATCTACATCACTGCTTTCTTCTTCAGCGCGACGGAAACTTCCAGCAACTGAGTAGCGGGTGATTTCCTGGATATTTCCCAATACCTCTTCGACTGATAGTACAACGGATTCGATTTGCCAAACCGGTAGTTTCCCTTTTCGTGTACCAAGGACTTCAAGTTCGTGCAAAATCTTCTCCTCGGTTTTTTTTCCAAATCCAGGAACCTTGCTCACTTCGTTCGACTCGCATGCATTTCTTAAAGATTCGATGGAGTCAATTCCAAGCGCTTCTCTAAGCTTCGCAATTTTCTTTCCCCCTAATCCAGGAACCCTTAACAATGGAATTAACCCGCTTGGGACTTCATTTTCAAGCTCCTTTAGTAAATCGGATTCCCCTTTTTCCATGAGGTCAATAATGACAGCGCCTGTCCCTTTTCCGATCCCTTTCAAAGATAAAATATCATCCATCTCGGATAGGCTGCGCGGGTCAAGTTCCAGTACATTGGCTGCCTTTCGGAATGCTCCGACTTTAAACGGATTCTCCCCTAACAGTTCCATATATAGAGCAATTTTTTCGAACGTGCGAATGATCGTTTTTTTATTCACGTAAACCACTCCTCCATTCAACCAATCGTATTCTGTGAAAAAGGCTTCCCTCAACTTTTGGGAAGCCGCAATCTGTTATTTGGTAGTGTAAATATACCACCATTTCTTCACCATCTCTGAAAATAATGGCGTATGTTCAAACATGGCATTCGCCAATATCGATTTACCTATAAACCCTTGGATGAATTCTAATGGCAACATGACCAATAGATAGAGTAATAGGAATATGACAATATAAAACTCAATAAATCCAAGAGCCGCACCAGCAAAACGTGAAACAAACCCTAAGACTGGTAGGTACTTAAGGAAATCGAACATCGAGGCGATCAACTGCAATGCAAATTTAACGACGATGAATATGAGTACAAACGCCAATAATCTGTAAAACGTCTGATCTAAATCTAATTGTTCCACTGTCCAACTAAGTTTCGAGCTCGCTGTGACGCCAGGATATGGTATCCATAGGACGAACTTATCCGCTAACTGTTTGTAGTATATGTACGCAATGATTAGTGCTATAAAAAAGCCTGTCATATGGATAAGTTGTACGATGAGCCCTCGTCTAAATCCGGTTATCAGCCCTCCAAGCAGGAGGAAAACTATTAGTAAATCAAGCATATACACCCGTCAACCCTTCAGCTTATTCAATTCTTCTTCTAATTGATCGATTCGTTCTTTTAATTTTAAATAGTCGTGTACGCTGTTCACTGCGGTTAGGACAGCAATTTTGGCACTGTCGAGATAAGGGTTGCGTGAGCTGATTTCCCTCATTTTTTCGTCAACCATCGAAGCGACAAGCCGAACGTGAGAGCTTGATTCACTGCCGACAATTGTATATGTCTGTCCATAAATGTCAACCGTAAGGCGCGTCTTCTGTTGGTCTGCCACTGCCTTAACCTCCAATGTAAAAACTATGTACTCAATCATACCATGAAACGGTTTTAGTTGGAAAGAGAAGGGGCGATTTATTGTAGGTACACCGTTGCTCTACGTTGCAGGCGGACGCTTTCCGCGGGCATGGCTTCAGCCGCTTCCCTCGCTTCGCTCAGTCCAGGGTCTTCAGCTCATGCTATTCCCGCAGGAAAAGCCGTTACGAAGAACGGCTTTTGCGAACAAAAGCGAAGCGTTGAGAGCACATCTTTGCACTTCGCCGCCCTACACTTCAATCAACTAAGCGTCACTTTAATTAAATGCATATTCATACAAGCATCTACTTCTTGGATTATTGTACAATATGGATAGAAGGTTATGGAAAGGGCGGAGTTTATGAGTAATAGTGTGTTGCAGATGGATAAGGTGAGGTTGGAGGGGTTGATGGCGCATTATGCTGCGTTTAAAGTTACGCGGAATGCGCCTGGGGTTGTTTTTGCTGCGAAGTTGCCGGATGCGGCGATTACGGCTTATAAATCGGGTAAGGTTCTATTTCAGGGTGGAGGGGCGATGCGGGAGGCTGCTTTATGGGGTGGTTCGGATGGGCAAGCGACGGTTGCGAAATCTGCAGCTAAAGGTGAGACTTTGCCGGAGCATTTCTCGGAGTTGTCGGTCGTCGGGTCTGATGAAACTGGGACAGGCGATTTCTTTGGGCCTGTTACAGTGGCGGCTTGTTTCGTTAGCTCTGCGCAAATCGAGCTGGTGAGGGAATTGGGGGTTAAGGATTCGAAGCAGTTGAATGATGATTATATGCGGCAGATTGCTCCAGATTTGCAGGCTGCACTTGTTCATAGTGTCCTTACATTAACGAATGAAAAGTATAACGAGGTGCAGGCGAAGGGATGGTCGCAAGGGAAGATTAAGGCTTTGCTTCATAACCAGGCGCTTAAACATGTTTTACGGAAGATGAATGGTGAAAAGCCTGATTATATTCTTATCGATCAATTCGCTGAACGCGGCATTTATTATAATCATATTAAAAATGAACCGGAAATTGTTCGTGAGAATGTATTGTTCTCAACGAAAGCGGAAGGGTTGCATGTGGCTGTTGCAGCTGCGTCGATTATTGCGAGGGTTGCTTTTTTAGAGGAGATGGACCGACTAAGTGATATGGCTGGTGTTCAACTTCCTAAAGGTGCAGGAAAAATTGTGGATGAAGCGGCAGCGAAGATTTTATTAAAGAGTGGCGAGGATACGTTGAAATCGATGACCAAATGGCATTTTGCAAATGCGCAGAAAGCGAAGAAAATTGCTGCACTTAAAAGGGGGTTAAAAGAATGATCTGTCTAAAAAGGATTGTTTTTCCCGTTCTCCTCCTTCTTACACTTCTGTCAGCTTGCACATCTAACAAAAACATGATGGGCGAAGAGCGGTCAAACAATATTAGCTATCCACATGACGCAAGTGTTGAAGCGGATGACTTCATCTACAGATTATACACCGAGAAAGATGTTTACTCCGAATTTGGGGATACCGCCATTTTTGCTGAGTTAACGTATATAGGAGATCAGGAATCCATAGAAATCTCCCATGCCGCATCGCCTTTTGAATTTCCGATCAAAGAGCTAACAAGAGGAATCGAAATCGATTATGCAATGGATGAGCCATTGATAAGAACAACATTGGTAAAAGGCGAACCATTGCGTGAAAAGTATCGATTTGCGGGTGGTTATAGCGATAATGATGATGAAGAGAAGATAGAATTCATTCAAACGATTAGTAATAAAGGCTTTCCTGAGGGTAATTATGTTGTTAATGGTCTTGCTAACTTTTTTATTGAGAAAGCTGATGAATCCACTGAGCCCAAATCATATAAATTGAATTTGAATATCGGGTTTAATGTAAGGAATTAGCGAACGGTTCCGAAACAACTCGGAATTCAATGAGGACCCTGGTACCCGACACTTTTTTTATACACGCGGGTAGTTCAAAGGTCATGAATTGGTGATAAAATCGTGGATTCAATCGATATATGTGGAGATTCAATCGATATATTGCCGGATTCAATCGATATATCAATGGATTCGATAGATATTAGTTGTGACCCAAAATACTCCAATAGAAAAGACCGCCCTGGAGTCATGTTCTCTCCAATGGCGGTCTTATTTATTTCTATTCGATTAACCACGAAGTTGTGCGTCTGCTTCTACAGTTAAAGCTTTTAATACTTTTTCATGCGCTTTGACGACTTCTTCGTCTGTTAATGTACGTTCAGGATCGAAATATGTCAATGAGAATGCAAGTGATTTCTTGCCTTCCTCGACGTTATCGCCTTCGTATAGGTCGAAGAGTTTTACGTCTTTCAACAATTTGCCGCCAGCCTGACGGATGATTGTTTCAAGAACACCTGCTGAAGTTCCACTTTCAACAACTAGTGCAATGTCACGTGAAATGGATGGGAAACGTGGGACAGGTTTATATAAAAGTTCCTCTGTATCGACAGACAGGATATGCTCAAGATTCAATTCCATAACATACGTCTCTTTCAGGTCACGTTTCTTCTGCTCTATTGGGTGTAGTTGACCAATTAGACCAATACGTTCCCCTTTAAGAAGAATGTTTGCAGTACGTCCAGGATGCATTCCTTCGATAGAAGCTTTTTCGAATGATAAGCCTTCAGAAAGTCCAAGACGCTCCATCATTCCTTCAACAATTCCCTTCGCTACGAAGAAATCCACTTTCTTCGTTTCACCTTGCCATGCATGATCGACCCATTTTCCAGTCAGGACAGCAGCGACATGTTCCACTTCACGTGGCAATCCATCCTCTTCTTCGCCTAAGAAGACAGATCCAGTTTCATACAATGCCACTGAATCGATTCGGCGAGCGACGTTATACGTTGTCGCTTCCAAAAGATGAGGAATGAGGCTTTGGCGCAGAGTGCTGCGGTCCTCACTCATCGGCATTAGCAATTGTGTTACTGGTGCAGTTTCCAATGCATAGCTTTGCGCATGTTCCTTCGAAGTCAATGAATATGTGATTGCTTGATATAGACCTGCTCCTTCAAGGTATTGACGGACAATTCGACGTTTTGCCTGATATGGTGTCAGTCCTCCTGGAGTGGATTCTGATACAGGAAGCGTTTTTGGAATTTCATCGTATCCATACATACGGGCGATTTCCTCAATAATATCTTCCTTAATCCGCAAATCTTGTCTGCGTGTTGGCGCATCGATGACCAATTGACCGTTGACCGCTTGCGTCGGTATACGAAGACGTTCCAAGATCGAAAGCATGTCATCCATTGAGATTTTCATGCCAAGTCGATTATTGATGTAATCAGGGGAGATTGTGATGCGTTCCGGCGTTTTATCAAGTTCATCAAAAATAACTGAACCAGCTAAAACTTCCCCGCCTGCAAGTTCTGCCATTAGTTGCGCAGCGCGTTCAGCCGCTTCCTGCACACGATTCGGGTCGACGCCTTTTTCAAAGCGCGTGCTCGCATCGCTTCGTAAACCAACTTC
The DNA here is from genome assembly GCF_037963765.1 of Sporosarcina sp. FSL W8-0480. GTDB lineage: Bacteria > Bacillota > Bacilli > Bacillales_A > Planococcaceae > Sporosarcina. The sequence continues at coordinate 2,538,334 of NZ_CP150166.1, forward strand.
TTTTGAAGTCCTTCTGACAGAGGATGGTGCGAAATAAGCTGATTCGATGACAACTGTTGTCGTCCCGTCATGAACTTCTGAATTGGCTCCACCCATTACACCAGCAATTGCTACTGGTTCATTACCATTCGTAATGACTAAGTTATGGGTATTCAGTTTGCGTTCCGCGTCGTCCAACGTCGTGATCAATTCCTCTTCTTTCGCATGACGGACAACGATTTCGCCAGTTTCAAGGCGGTCGTAGTCGAATGCGTGAAGCGGTTGGCCGTATTCCATCAAGACATAGTTAGTAATGTCGACAACGTTATTATGTGGACGAACCCCTGCAGCCATCAAATGATTTTGAAGCCAAAGTGGAGATTCGGCAACTTTGATATTTTTCACGACTTTCGCCACATACATCGGATTGTCAGCAGGAGCATCCACGCGTAGTTTCAACACATCCTCCGCTTTTTCCGCAGACTCTTTATAATTGATTTCTGGAAGTGCGATTCCCTGTGATAAGATCGCGCCTACTTCATATGCGACACCTAACATGCTTAGGGCATCTGAACGGTTTGGCGTCAAGTCGAATTCAAGCACCGTATCGTCAAGTCCAAGCAATGGAAGTGCACTTTCGCCAGGAACCGTATCTTGAGGCAATACATAGATTCCTTCAGCATACGCTTTCGGTACAAGCTTCCCTTCTATACCAAGCTCTTGTAAAGAACAGATCATACCGTTCGATTCTTCACCACGAAGTTTTGCTTTTTTAATTTTCATTCCGCCCGGAAGAACAGCACCTGGGCGTGCAACGATTACTTTCTGGCCTTGGGCGACGTTTGGCGCTCCGCAAATGATTTGTGTCGTTTCCTCCCCAACGTCAACTTGGCAAATGTTCAATTTATCCGCTTCAGGATGTTTCACACATTCCTTTACGTAACCTACGACAACATTCGTCATACCGTGAGAACGGTCGATGATGGAATCGACTTCAATCCCTGAACGCGTTATTCTTTCTGCAAGATCTTCGGGCTTAATGCCCTTTATATTGACATACTCATTCAACCATTTTGTAGATATTAACATGTCTTCTCCTCCTTACGCTTCTGACCGATGGAATTGTGATATGAACCGAACATCATTCGTATAGAAATGACGGATATCTTCTACACCGTATTTCAACATTGCAATCCGTTCCGGCCCCATTCCAAATGCAAAACCAGTAACAGCTTCTGGGTCGTATCCTGCCATGCGCAATACATTCGGATGCACCATTCCAGCACCTAAAATCTCGATCCAGCCAGTTTTCTTACATACATTACATCCATCTCCACCACATTTGAAGCAGGAAATATCCATTTCGACGGATGGTTCAGTGAACGGGAAGAAGCTTGGGCGCAAGCGGATTTCGCGATCAGCACCGAACATCTTCTTCGCAAAAAGATCGAGCGTCCCTTTTAAATCACTCATTTTAATATTTTCGCCTACGACAAGGCCTTCAATTTGCGTGAATTGATGGGAATGTGTCGCGTCGTCGTTATCTCTACGATACACTTTGCCAGGGCAGATGATCTTGATTGCTTCCCCGCCTTTAGCTTCCATCGTCCGCGCTTGGACTGGTGAAGTGTGCGTACGGAGCAGTACTTCTTCAGAAATATAGAAGGAGTCCTGCATATCACGAGCTGGGTGACCTTTTGGTAAGTTAAGCGCTTCGAAGTTGTAGTAATCCTTCTCGACTTCAGGACCTTCTGCAATTTCATAGCCCATGCTGATGAAGAAGTCTTCGATTTCCTCGACGACTCTTGTCAATGGATGGTGATTGCCTGTTTGAATCGGACGTCCCGGCAATGTGACGTCAATTGCCTCTTTTTCGAGTTGGGCGTTGATGGCCTCTTCTTCAAGTAGGGTCATGCGTGCTTCGAGTGTTTCTGTCACTGCTTCACGGACGACGTTTACCAATGCTCCCATTTTAGGGCGCTCTTCTGCAGGAAGCTTTCCCATTCCTTTTAGTAGGTCCGTGATAGGTCCTTTTTTACCGAGGTAAGCGACTCGGACGTCGTTCAGTTCCTTGACAGTTGAAGCGTCTTGAATTTTTGTTAACGCTTCTTCTTTCAACTGCTGTAATTGTTGTTCCATTTTCATTCTCCTTTCGAAATAAAAACACAAAATAAAAAATCCCCGCCCCTAAAAAGGGACGAGGACGAGTTCGCGGTACCACCCTGATTATTATGCATGCATATGCATAATCACTTCATTTGGATTAACGGCCCTCTACCGGCACGCCTTTACAGTAAAAACTGGTCCAAGCGGCAGCTCTCGGGGTGAACTTCGACGGTCATTCGCCTATTTGCACTCTCAGTCACGGTGCAAATTTCCTGTCGGTTGTTAGACGGTCTACTTTTCCCGGTCACAGCTTTTAATTTTATTTACAGCATTACTATACCTGATTTTCTTTAATACTTCAACTTGCCATTATCATTGCTTGCCGTAAGCGTAAAGAAGGATTCCCGTCGCGATGGCTACATTTAGTGATTCGGCTTTGCCGTAGATCGGGATTTTCACAACCGTATCTGATTTCGACAAGTATTCGGCGGAGACTCCGCTTCCTTCATTTCCAACGATAAGTGCAAATTTGTTTAACGGTTCGACGCTATAATGGTCAACGGCATTTTGCAAACCTGTACCTATAAGTTTAATATTGGCCGATTTTACTTTTTCTATCCAATCGCCAAGTTCACCTTTCACGATTGGAAGATGGAAATGGGAACCTTGGGCGGATCGAACGGTTTTTGGATTGTATGGATCTGCACAACCTTTTCCAAGGATTACGGCATCAATTCCTGCAGCATCAGCTGTTCTAATCATTGTACCTATATTTCCGGGATCTTGCACAGCATCGATGAACAAGTATTTTTTCCATGAATCTGTCGTAGCTTCTGAATAGTTAGGTTGGCGGCAATGCGCAAAAACGCCTTGCGATTGTTCTGTTTCTATCAGTTCTTTCGCAACCGCCTTTGTCACTTCGATCACTTGGAGGTTGTCGATGTTCCAGTTTGTAGGAAGTTCAATATCCTCTCTTACGATTAAATGAAGTACAGTTCCTTCAGATTTTAGAGCTTCTTCGACGAGATGGAATCCTTCCACGAGGAATTCTTCCGATTTATCGCGGTCTTTTTTAGAGGTTGCAAGTTTTTTCCAATGCTTTACAAGTGCGTTTTGTGTCGATTCGATTCTTTTCATTTATTATAAGACATCCTTTTTCTTTTAGTGTAACAAATGTCCGTATAGTTGGCGATAATTGTGTGCAAAATGAGTGCAGGAGGATGATATCATGAATTTTCAAATACGCGACGCAATTACTGCAAACATGACGAATAACTCAGCGACTGATATACGCAACGTCGTGGAAGATGCACTGCAGCGTGGAGAAGAGCATTTACTGCCAGGCCTTGGTGTGTTTTTTGAAAAGTTGTGGGTCAATGCGGATGAGCAGGAGAAGACTAAGATCACTGGCGAACTTGCACAAGCATTTTCAAGGGCATAACTTGTAAGTGGAAAGGGCGGAAATCATTTCGATTTCCACCCTTTTTTAATTTGATTCAAATTTGTGGGTAGGGTCCATTATTTTGCTTTCAAGGTCCATTATTTGCGGTAAGGGTCCATTCTTTCGCTCTCAAGGTCCATTATTTGCGGCAAGGGCCCATTCTTTCACTTTCAAGGTCCATTCTTCGCGGTAAAGGCCCATTCTTTCGCTCTCAGGGTCCATTCTTACGCCCCTAAGGTCCATTGTTCAGCAAAGTTATTTTAAAACAGTAGCTAACACAGCTTTCTGAGCGTGCAATCGATTTCCTGCCTGTTGGAACACGTAGGAGTTCGGGCCATCGATTACAGAAGTGGCTACTTCTTCTTCCCGATGTGCAGGCAAGCAGTGTAAAAACATGTAATCATTTTTCGCATGACTGACCAGTTTGTCATTAATCTGAAAATCCTTAAAGGCCTCAAGACGATGTGCCGCCTCTTCTTCTTGCCCCATGCTGGTCCAGACGTCCGTATAGACGACATCCGCATTTTCGACAGCTTCAACTGGATCATACGTTTGAATCACCGATCCACCGTTTGCAATAGCAATTTTTTGCGCAAGCGTGAAAAGTTTTTGGTTGAATTCGAATCCAACAGGTGTAGCAACTGCAATATGCATGCCCATGTTCGCAGCGCCGATGACTAATGAGTGTGCAACGTTATTTCCGTCCCCTACATAAGCGAGTCTTTTACCGAAAATCGAGCCTTTCACTTCTACCATTGTCAATAAATCCGCAAGTGCCTGACATGGATGGAATAGATCCGTCAAACCATTGATGATTGGGATTGATGAATGCTTTGCCAGCTCCTCTACAGCCCCATGGGAATTTGCGCGTATCATCACACCGTCCAAGTACTCTGATAATACTTTTCCTGTGTCATGTATCGACTCGCCACGGCCAATTTGTAAGTCTCTTGCGTTCATGAACATTGCATGCCCGCCAAGCTGAACCATACCGACTTCGAATGAAATTCTTGTTCTTGTGGAATGTTTTTCAAAAATCATGCCGAGAGTTTTCCCCGGCAAAATGGGGGGCATTTTGCCTGAGAGTGTTTCTTTTTTCATGAGTAATGCTTTGTGCAATAGATAGGCGATTTCTTCATTTGTGTAATCTAATAACGTTAACATGTCGCGCCCTTTTAACTGATCCTCTATATTATGCCCGATATTCACTGCCGATAAATGCATCTTCACCAAATCGATCATCTCCATTCCTCATAATGTGATGTTAGAAATAGTATATTCATGCATAAATATAAAGTCAAATGAATTTTTATTAATGGCAGGTGTTTTTTAAAATACAAAAAACCGCACCCTCGTCAAAAGGGTACGGTCTCTAAAAAACCACTTATTCAAATGTAATGCGGTGTACAGTGTCTTTATCAAGCTTCTTAATGACTTCAACGATCAGCTTCACTGCATTTTCGTAATCGTCTCTATGCAACATTGCTGCATGGGAGTGGATATAACGAGTTGCGATACAGATTGCGAGTGATGGAACACCATTACCGCTCACATGGATTGATCCAGCATCTGTTCCGCCGCCAGGAATCACATCGAATTGATAAGGGATGCCGTGCTCTTCCGCTGTGTCAACGACAAGATCACGTAAACCTTTATGGGACACCATTGAAGCGTCAAAAAGAAGAATTTGAGGACCATCGCCCATTTTACTTGACGCTTCTTTAGAAGTTACTCCAGGAGTATCTCCAGCAATGCCAACATCAACTGCAAATGCAATATCCGGTTTCACTTTCGCAGCTGCTGTTTTCGCGCCACGTAATCCGATTTCCTCTTGAACAGCGCCTACACCGAATACGATATTCGGGTGATTCTCGTCTTTCAATGCTTTCATGACGTCGATTGCAATTGCACAACCGATTCGGTTATCCCAAGCTTTTGCAAGCAAGTATTTTTCATTGTTCATGACTGTGAATTCAAAGTACGGAACGACCATGTCGCCAGGCATTACTCCCCACTCCATAACTTCCTCTTTGGAAGTTGCACCGATATCGATGAACATGTCCTTAATGTCTACCGGCTTTTTACGTGCTTCCGGAGAGAGGATATGTGGTGGCTTCGAACCGATTACACCAGTTACTGTGTCCCCTTTACGTGTCACGATTGTAACCCGTTGAGCAAGCATGACTTGGGACCACCATCCGCCAACTGTTTGGAAGGAAAGGAATCCTTTGTCGTCAATCTTGGAAATCATAAATCCGACTTCATCCAAATGGCCTGTGACCATTACTTTCGGGCCTTCTGCAACACCTGTTTTCTTCGCAATTAAAGAACCGAGTCCATCATATTCGATTTCGTCCGCAAATGGCTCGATATATTTCTTCATTACTTCGCGAGGTTCGCGTTCATTACCAGGAATTCCTTTCGCATCTGTTAAGTCTTTTAACATTACCAATGTTTCATCAAGTTGTTTCCCCATTCATTTCGCCCTCCTAAATAAAACTCCATTTTCAGTATAGATGAAATAATAGATATTTGAAAGAAATTTATAGCAACTCTTTACGGAGTTCGTGAGCACTCTTCGGTGATAGTAATCCTGGTGCAACGTCGAATACAGTTTTTGCGCCGGTCTCACCGTTTTTATTCAATTTATAAGCCGCACGTGCATAAGCAACAAGTACACTTGAAGTGAATTCAGGATTACTTTCTAACGTCAGTGAGAATTCCATTACCTGCTTGTTAGACTCGCCTGTTTTACCGCTACGAATGACAAATCCGCCATGAGGCATCGCTCCATGCTCCTCTTTCAATTGCGCTTCGCTTATGAAATTCACTGTCGTGTCATAGTCCGCAAAGTAATCGGGCATCGTCACAATGTCCTGTTCAACTTGGTTTGCATCAGCTCCTTCTTCAAGAACGACAAAGCATTCGCGTGTATGTTTTTCACGAGTTGTGAGTTCAGGTTGGGAGCCACTTCTCACCTTATCGACAGCCGCTTCCACAGGGATTGTATACTGGACAGCTCCCTTCACTCCTTTGATCCTTCTGACAGCATCCGAATGACCTTGGCTTAAACCTTTGCCCCAGAATGTGTAGGTTGCGCCTTCCGGAAGAATTGATTCACCATATAGACGATTGATGGAAAATAAACCCGGATCCCAGCCAACCGAAATGATTGCAGTTTTTCCGTTCGGCTTGGCTGAAGCGTCGACTGCTTCAAAATACTCAGGAATTTTCGCATGTGTATCGAAGCTATCAACTGTATTAAACAATTTCGACAGTGCGGGACCTTGTTCCGGCAAATCTTTTTTAGATCCACCGCATAGAATTAAAACATCGATGTCATTTACATAGCTTTCAACGTCATCCAACGAAAGAACGGGAACTTCACTATTCACTTTCAGCTCTGCTGGATTCCTTCTTGTAAAGACAGCCGAAAGTGTTAAATCACCATTTTGAGAGATCGCTGATTCTACACCTTTACCTAAATTGCCGTATCCAACGATTCCAATTCGAATTTCCGAGTCCATTTTTAACAACATCCCTTTCGCCCAAAGTATTCTTACATTTTAACGTTACTCCTATTAATTTGCTAATATTTCTTTTGTCAAAATCTATCCTTTTATCTATTTCAATTTAAATGGTACAGTAGAAGGGTAGATATAACTAAATGGAATGAGGATATTACATGCGTGCGTTCGTTTATTTAATCGTTTTCTTCTCATTTTTCGATTTGTTTTCACAGCTTCCGATCATGAGTCCATTTGCCTTTTCATTAGGCGCATCGTCTTTCATGACTGGTCTGGCGGTGGGGATGTATTCATTTTCTAATACAATCGGAAATGTCATCTCGGGTTTTCTGACAGATAAAAGAGGACCGTTTATCATTCTGTTAGTCGGCCTGTTTGCGTCAGGAGTATCACTGCTACTATATACACTTGCCATCGGACCTACTTCGCTATTAGGCATCCGATTTGTCCATGGTTTTATGGAAGGATTAATCGTTCCTGCCGCTTTTACATTTCTTGCAAATCGTGCTGAAGAGTCAAAAAGAGGTAGGAGTGTTGCAATTTCAGGTGCTTTCGTAGGAATGGCCGCGATTTTCGGTCCAGCTTATAGCGGAATTGTGGCAACGAAAACAAGTGCACCTTTCATCATGTCAGTGAATGGGATTATTATGTTCATACTTGCCATTTTCGCTTTTTTCCTTTTACGCTCATTTACATATGAGAAAAAACAACAAGGTAAATCGACAAAGCATTTCAGGGTACGGTATTTGTTCAAGCATCCAGGAATGGTCAGAGCATTTGCGGGAGCATTCTTCCTTATGTTTTCACAGGGAGTATTAGCATTGGTCCTACCTCTAAAAGTCGAAGCACTTGGCTTTGATGCTAAAACGACTGGAATGCTGCTTAGTACGTTCGGAATCGTCGCGATACTGATTTTCTTATTGCCGATCAACCGTGTTTTTGACAAGGTACGTCCAATGATCACTTTAGCTTTCGGAATTACCATGATGGGGTTGAGTATGCTTTTCCTGAGTCAGGTTACGGAGCTTTCACTTCACTATGTAGCAATGATGCTTTACGGAATCGGCTTTTCTTTCCTATTCCCATCGATTAATTCATTACTGATCGACTCATCTACCGCTGAGTTTCGAGGGAAAGCGTACGGTTATTTTTATGCATTCTTTTCGATTGGGGTCGTTGCAGGCTCAAGTTTAATCGGTTTCTTGGATCTGACATTCAAAGGTGGATTCATGCTTACAGGCATAATCCTATTGGCAGTTGCATTGTATACAATTCTTGGCATGAAAAGAAATCTGCAATTGACAGCAGAATGATTAATTAATCAAAAAAACAGGTGCGGGAAACTTTCCCTTCACCTGTTTTTTATATTATACAAGTTCCGCGGAATAAGATTTAATCTCATCCATGAACGCTTCCCCATATCTTTCTAATTTTGCAGCCCCTACCCCGTTGACTTCCAAAAACGCATCTTCTGTAACAGGCATTTTTGCAGCCATATCACGCAATGACTTATCGGAAAAGACAACAAAAGGAGGTACCCCCGCTTCCTGGGCAAGTTTCAAGCGAAGTGCACGCAATTGGTTAAATAACGGATCGTCCTTTGTAATCTGTTTTGTTTCAACAGATCCTTTACGGAACACTTTCACCTTTCCGGTCAATACATCCTTCCCTTGCTCAGTGACGTAAATAATCGGAAACTGGCCATTCTCAACTCCTAAATAGTTTTCGGAGATGATGAATTCGATAAAATCAGAGACATCTTTCGCATTCCGTTCTTTCATCAACCCATAAGTGGTTAATTTATCAAATCCGAACTCCAGTATTTTCTTATTACGGGAACCCGTTAAAACTTGAGCAATCATCGTCTTACCGAATCGTTGTCCCATTCGAATGACACATGACAATACTTTCTGAACATCGACCGTAACTTCGAAGCTTTCCCTTGTATCCGTACAATTTGCGCAACGGCCACAATCCTTAATTTCACTTTCACCAAAATAAGCGATGATGAACTTTTGCAAGCAGGATTCAGTATGGCAATAATCGATCATCGACTGTAATTTTTCAAGTTCAGCAGGGATTCGTTGACTATCCTGTGATTGGTCAATCAGAAAACGCTGTGTAATCACGTCCTGGGAGGAAAATAAAAGTGTGCATTCACTATCCAGTCCATCCCTGCCCGCACGACCCGCTTCTTGATAATAACTTTCCATGTTTTTTGGCATTTGGTAATGAATGACGTATCGGATATTCGATTTATCAATTCCCATTCCAAAGGCATTTGTCGCCACCATGACAGTCGCTTCGTCCATCAAGAACCGATCCTGCTCCGTTTGCCGAAAAACGTCCGAGAGGCCGGCATGATAGCGCGCCACCTTCACCCCGGTCCGTTCAAGCATCGCATGAACTTGGTCGACGGCTTTACGAGTGGCGGCGTAAATAATACCCGCTTCGCCTTCATTTTTCTTCACATAGTCTTTAACAAACTTCTCTCGATCTTGCCCTTTAATGACGGAAAACGTAAGATTGCTCCGCTCAAATCCAGTCATTACAGTATGATTGCTTTCGATATGCAACTGTTCACATATATCGTCCCGGACGGCAGGCGTCGCTGTAGCAGTGAGGGCTAAAACAACTGGTCTTTTTTCAAATGATTGAATCACTCGATTCATCATTCGATAACTTGGCCGGAAGTCATGTCCCCACTGAGAAATACAGTGTGCCTCGTCAATCGCGATCATAGGAATTTTCATTTGGTTAATTTGCTGTACGAAAGATTGGGATTCAAAACGCTCGGGCGCAACATAAAGAAGACGATACCCACCTTCCATAGCAATTTCCATCGTACCGAAATATTCCTCCGTTGATAATGTGCTATTAATATATGCCGCCGGGATTCCAATTTGATGGAGTGCATCGACTTGGTCCTTCATCAATGAAATTAATGGGGATACGACTAAAACTGTTCCCTCCATGACCAAAGCCGGGACTTGATAGCAAATGGATTTACCTCCGCCAGTCGGCATGACGCAAAGTGTATCCTTTCCTTCCAAAACATTTTGAATCGCATTTTCCTGGCCTGTCCGAAAGGAAGTAAATCCAAAGTAGGAAGATAATACGGACAATGCTTTTTCGATCGGGATCACCTCTTTCCATTCATCAAAGAAAAAAGCACCTACGTTGGCGCTTTTCGTTTTATTTCTCAAGCAGCAATCGTTCCTCGTCGCGGCTATGTATTTCATTAACAACTAATAATGCATAGAATTTCTGCAGTACAGTTGGGCTGATTTTCTCTGGTTCACGGAGCTCTTCAATATCTTTTACAATGATCCTGATTAAATCATGATCTCTTGTAAGTTGGATGATTGCTTCTTCAAGTTCCGGATTTTCAGTTCGGATGTCTTTATAAAACCCTTCTTCTTCCGCATCCGCATGGCTGATCACTCTTGACTTCCAATAATCGATCAACTCATCAGCAGCACGATCCGCCAATTTCATATCCCCTTGTTGCAGATATTCAATAAGCAATTCCGTCTTGCTGATTGCGCCGGATAATCCTCCCTCGTGAATTGCTCGGTGCGCTTGCAATTGCCTCAATGCTGGACCTGACATGTAATTCATCCTTTCAACAAGATGCTTTTCCTATAGAATAACAGACATTTGCCTAACGCACCAAGGGAATGAATTATGAAAGGATTGAATAGCTAAACATGTTGATTTCCGCTTCAGGCGGACGCTTTCCGCTACAATCAACGGTGTTGCCTATAATAGGGGTGAATTTGTTTAGATTTCGAATCAGGGAAAAGGTTATCACCACTAAATCACACTTTATCACCACTTTGGGCATGCTAATCACCGATTGAGCGCGCATCTGGTTTCTTGAGCGCATGGCTGCTTTCTTGAGCACTTATTTGGATTCTTGAGCGCACGGTTGCTTTCTTGAGCACTTATCTGGATTCTTGAGCGCACGGCTGCTTTCTTGAGCACTTATCTGGATTCTTGAGCGCACGGCTGCTTTCTTGAGCACTTATCTGGATTCTTGAGCGCACGGTTGCTTTCTTGAGCACTTACCTGGATTCTTGAGCGATAATGCTTTTTTCTTCTACAAGTGGCACTCTCACTATAATTGCAGACAAGTCATTCGTATTTTGTCAGAAGAATAACGTTATCCCCTTTTTCAACTTGGAAAATCAAATCATCTTCGACACTAAGTACAGCGGTATCGTATTTACTTTCACCGGTAAAGAAAATTCCATAACCATTATTTGCAGGATATCCATATAAATAACAAACCACTTTTTCATCTTTCATGAAAACTAATTGATTCATCCCACCGTTTACCGTTTCACTGATAGAATCCCACTTATAGCCAACGGTTTGATAGATTATCTCTTTAGATGTGTACGGGGCAAAAGAGTACACTAAATCCCACTCAAATGGAGTGACATCGGATAAATTCACTGACTCGACGGAATTTCCAATATTCAATACCTCTTGTTTCAATAGTTCTTCATTAACATCCCATAATTCTTTCTTAAAAACTTTAATTAAAATAATAGATAATATAATCGCGACTACTACTATAATAATTTTTCTTCTTGTCATTTGGTTATCCCCTCTCATTTTCAAAGCAATGGAATCTTCATATAAATTAAAACGAGTTCCATTTGAGAAGGTTACAAAACTGTTCAATTAATAGCCTTACTCTAGATTGCACATAGTCCGAAATATGCTTATTCAATGTTTATTACTAAATCTGCAATGCTGATAGGATTTATGGTGTCAAGGTAGTGCTTTTCCGCTGGCCAATATCTGTCCGTATACTTTTTAAATCTGTCATGATAATCTCCAATGTAAGAATCACGACCTAATACCCTCTCTTTCCTTAATTCAAAGGGACAGTTTATGTAAATGACATAATCAAATAAACTCTTCCATTCTTTCCTTTGTAGAAATACTCCTTCGATGAGGATGATACTATTCGTAAATACTTCAATCTGTCTATGAGAAATCGAATCATCGGATTTATCGTAGAACGATAAATCAAGATGGTTACTGTTATGCAGAGGCATTAGCAATCTGTTTATTATTTCACCAATATCCCACTGTAAATAATAATACTCGTACCATTCTTCATATCCAGTATGATAGCGCTTATTTCTTTCAACAATATGCTCATCAAGATGAAATATCTTGACCTCACAGTTAAAGCCTTTTAATTCTTGCTTAATCTCTTTGACAAAGGTAGTTTTTCCAGCGCCACTTAATCCGTCTATACCGACTAGCAAAGGCCGATTTTTATTTGACCGATTAAGGAATTGATGAAATAAATTTTCTGCCGTTCCTCTAACAAACATTGAATTCATTTCTTACCTTTCCGCTCCAAAAGTATAGGTGCTATATTTAGTAAGATAGAAACAATTGTCAAAAACCATAATGCCTTTTCCATACCGGGTACTACATCCATTAACGCTGCCCAATCTTCCGCTTTAACCCATACCGACACAAGACTGTATTCTGCACAAAGGGTTAGTGCTGTAAATGATAATCCCATCGCCATAGCAATCTTATAATCCTTTCCAATACTATACATATAAAGATTTATAAGAGTCGCTATTATTGCAATGACTCCAAATATCATAAATAACATTGTCGGCCAACCTCCCTCAATAAATTCCAACTATTAGGCAAATCTTGTTGTGACGCTTCACAAAATTAATGAAGTGAAGGCCATCACAGTGCAGGTATGACTATTAAAAGGAGCTCCAAAAACCTAATTTGCAGGGGGGTCTTGGAGTTTCGTTCATTAACTACCATCCAACGGTATTCAAACACCATATTTATTTAGATCGAATGAAATAGGCTATGATTGGAAGTAAAATTATGACGAATATACTTTGGAAAAAAGTTAAAATTATATCCTTCTTCCAAGTATTTTTTTCAGGGTAACGATTCGCAAGCCGTTGAAAAAACAACAAAGCTATCCACCAAAACAACCAACCTAAAACTATCGAACTGAAACCACCATAAAAATCAGTGTACATTTAAAGCCCCCCTCTCCCCCCATGATTTTCAACTGTCTATTAAAATGTTATTTATTGAGTAATAACAACCAAACCAAGCCATCCAATCACTAACAATGCTGGCAGGGTTAACAAAACCGATAACCACATAATGTTTTTCCTAAGTGAGATAGCCGAAGCAAGATAAAAAAACGGCAAGATTAGCCCCCACCATTTAAATAGCGGTGTTGCGGCAATGTAAAGTGAAAATGGTGTGATTAACAAGCAAGAAATAACAAGAAACAGTGGCTTTTTCTTAGTAAAGGCAACCAATGAAAAAACAATTGAAGCGAGCATGAAAGGCCAAAAAAGTAAAAACATATCCTTCCTCCCTTCGAGCATTTAACTCCTTCTCAACTAAATGGTTACTGGAAAAATAGGGAATACAACAAAAAGCCAGCTATTAATACAAGAATCATTATTCCAGTCCCCTTCCAACCTAAACCACCGACAAGATCAGACAGATTACTTCCATGAATACTACTGGAGGGATGCCTTAATTCTTTTTGCCTTAGCCTCTCTCTTCTTTCTTCAGGAGTTTCGTCATTTTCATCCATTTGCTTCCTCCAATTTCGCCTTCATATACTATCCCCTTCGTATATTAGCTATTCCATCTAATAGAATGCCAATGCCAAACAAGATGATGCCTATCGCGAATGCATATTGGAAATAAATTGAATCTGTTCCTCCAAGCTTATAATATAAACCTACCAAACTTAATACTATCCCCAATAAGATACATAAATTCCCTATAGATTTCATTCTTTCCCCTCAAATTCACCATGAATAGTCAATGTTTATATGTTATACGTATCTCCGACAGAATAGTTGCACAGTTCCGATCGATTGTTAAAGATTACATATTAGTTTCCTTTTTACGTTTTAATTCCTCGTACTCTCCCCATGCGATATATGAAACCCCCACAAGTAATGACAATAGACTAAAAATGTTTAACGTATTTCCAACATAGGAGAGCATCGCATCAAATAACTCCTTATCCCAACTTGAAACTCCAGAACCAAAAATTGCAGCACTTATATACTTAACCGAAATTAATAAAGCAGATATCGCAACAAATGCAATGCCAGCCCCGCGTTTTGTCATTTTATATCCCCTACTATCGATTTATTTTACGCGACATACCAATCGCAAACTTCTTAAATCCGAAAGATTCATAATAAGACTCCAAATGCTCTTCACACAGTAGTTGTGGAATAACCCGATTACTTTCACAATGTTGAATTAGACGAGTCAATATTTCTTTACCGATACTTTTGCGCTGATATTCCGGTAGAACGCCTAATCCGCATATTATTCCAGTAATAACTCCATCTGATATGACGCGTCCCGTCCCCACTAATCGTTCTCCATCAAAGGCGTATATTGTACACCAACTTCGAATACACAGTTCTTCTAACTCGCCAATCGTCAAATTAATGGCGTTCCATCCTAATGATTCATACAAGGACTGCATTTGCTTGAAATCTTCTAAGGGTTCGATTGTAAAGTCTATTGTTTGCACATGAACACTTCCTATTAATTTAGTAACCACTGATTACGATAATTACCCTATCCGCATAAACCCCATCATTTAGGGAATTATATTTCAAGAGGTGGTGTTTTTTTGAATAAAACTATTCTCCCTGCAATGATTCTTCTTCTACTCATTTTCGGCGGGACTACTAATGCAAATGCGGATACTGAAATAATTCCCCAAGACCGACCACCAAGTATATTGGAGGGCGCGTTTCTGAGAAGTCTTGGTTGGACAATCCTTGAAATTATGGAAAGTCACGGTGATACCCAATTATTCGAAAATGAAAGAATCGAGAAAATATCTGCAAATGGTGACCAATACGATGTCACATTACGAGTTATCGGTTTTGAAGGTGCACATAATCCGCCATATAAGTTAATACGTATGACGATTCGTTTTCCGGGTAGCGGTGGGAATGCAAATTATAGTGTTTTATCTTATTCTCATCGGATTATCTCGGACAAGGAATTTGAGAAGTTAACTAAGTACGCCACGCCATGAAGTAAGTAAACCTGTAGAAGAACACGGTTTCTTAATCTTCAATATACTTTAACATAAAACTCTCTGGCTCAAGGAAAGATATACCCTTGCACCGGCTTATCAAATAGCATAAAGATGTCCTTAAAGTAAGTTTCATCAATCAATTTATCCAATACACCCTTGAAATACCCCGGCAAATTACGGATTACTTTCTTCTTCGTCGCCATCACTGTGATCATCAACGCACGATAAGCGAGGTTATCGAATACATGTCCGTCTTCTTGATAAATTTCATATTTCATCATCCGTCCAGAGATAGCCCTATGAATTCCGAAGAACTCACGGGCTAGTTTACTATCACCAATTGTTCCAGCAAGCAGATCTTTCATCCGACTAAATAGACTTGTGGATAACTTTGACGGTTCTTGCTGAGACGTGTAGTTAAGATCTTTAGATTTTAATAGAGATTTAGAAAGAAGTGCTTGGTCCTCTGAAAACTGCTCATTTTCCTTATCCTCATGCGGTTTGTTGTCATGATCACGGTCGTTCATTTTCCCCTGTTCATCGAAAGGTAAAATGACGTAGATGTTGGCGCCGAGTCCGCTCATTACTGGGCGGATGTAGTGGATTTTCTCGATGATTCCTAAGCTTACAAGCTTGTGGATTGCCCTTCTCACAGTCGCGTTCGACTTGCCAATAATCTCCTCGATAGTTCCATGTTTCAAATGTGCTGCACCGAACTTTACCGAATACCGACGAATCACTTCAAGAACCTCGCGATCCGACTTAGTAAGGTCATCCCAATGTTTCATCAAATGCTGTTCAGCCGCTGTGTCCATTTCTTCAATTGTTGCGAAGCGTGCGTATTCCTTTAGATAGTATGTCATTCAGACCTCCCCCTTCACCTTCTATATAGATAGAAAAGAGCAAAAGGGATACTCGTGATTGAAAGTTTTTCAAAACAGGCCTAAATGCCCATACAGTCAACTATTGGGGCACAAAAAAACAGATGAAGGAATTCTCCCCCACCTGTCAACTTTATATTTTGGCAATACGTATATTACTAATCATTGCAAATCCAAGTACGACCATGATGATTACGAAAAACTGAGGTCCGATGTATGGACTCAAGAAATAGCATAATGTCAAAAGTACACCCGCCACTGTAATCGGCACACCATAAAACGCACCGTCAAATTCCTTGACGTTATAACGAGCTAATCTGATTGCACCTGCAACAATATAAAATACTGTAGCCGCAATCCCTACCCAAAGCATCTCGGATAAGTCAGTCATATAGATTAAAAGCGCCGGGGCAACACCGAAAGAAACTAAATCGCTTAACGAATCAAGTTCTTTTCCGAACAAAGACTCTGAATTGAAATGTCTTGCGACCATTCCATCGAATCGATCGAAAAGAGCAGCAAGGAATATGAAAACTAAACTCATATGACTTAGTTCACGTGCTATGAGGATAATCGCAATTATTCCGAAGCTAAGATTTATAACAGTAATTGCATTAGCCAATTGACCTTTAATTTTAGTATAATCGAGGTATCTCGATAAAAACATAATAATTCCCCCATCTTAGTATGGTGTATTTATCAAAGTATTGGAGACTGATAGAATGAAAAAAGCACTATTTAAATACTTTGTTGAACTAACCGGGCATCCTGTTTCTTCATCACTGTTAAAGTCCGTAACAAGCTCTCGGTTTAGTCAAAGGCTGATAAAACCTTTCGCTCGAACATATACTATCAATGAGGACGAAGCTGAATTTCCCATCGAGCATTATGATAGCCTTCAAGCCTATTTTACGCGAAATCTAAAAGAAGGTGCACGTCCAATCGACTTGCAAGATGAAACATTAATATCTCCGGTAGATGGATATCTGAGTGCTTCCGGTACAATCGAAAAAAATCAGACTTTCATTATCAAAGATTATCTATATAGTATAAAACAAATTTTGGGAAATGAAAAGATAGCAAATGTCTATGAAGGAGGATTCTTTTATGTATTTTACCTTTCACCAAGGGATTATCATCATTTCCACTATCCATATGACGGCAACTTGTTATCGCGCTACGCGCTTGGCAAAACTTCATTCCCAGTAAACGATTTAGGGCTGCGCCTTGGCAATCAACCTTTCGCTACAAATTATAGACTCATATCTGAACTATCGACTTCGCATGGCAGAATTGCAATGATTAAGGTGGGTGCACTCAATGTCAATAGCATCCATATAAATGATTCATCGAAAGAATGCCGAAAAGGAGAAGAGTTCGGTTACTTTTCGTTTGGTTCTACGGTCATTTTATTCCTTGAGAATAAACACGCATTCCAACCTACTATCTCGACAGATACCGCGGTAAAATTGGGTCAGTCAATTGGAAAATGGATGTTTACTCCCCGCACATAGGATTACGGAAATCATCATAGAGGGGGGAATCAATCATATGCTGCAATTCAATGACTTTATACTTCATTATGGTTATTTTGCTGTTTACTTCTTCTTGGCTTTAGGTATATTCGGATTACCTCTTCCTGACGAACTTGTAGTTGCATTCATTGGACATTTAACTTCTACAGGGACATTAAATTTTCCTGCGGCATTGATCATTACCATTTTAGGTGTGATGACAGGAACAGTTTTCACCTATGCATTGGGACGTAATATCGGGAAGCCGATGTTGATTAAATATGGAAAATGGGTTCGTCTATCCCCCACCCGACTTCGGCGCGTGGATCGGTGGTTTGAAAAATATGGGCCATGGGCAGTAACTTTGGGATATTTTGTCCCTGGAATGAGACATATCATCTGTTATTTGTCGGGAAGTGCCGGAATGGGGATGCGACGATATATGGTATTCGCTGCAATCGGCACTGGTGTTTCAACAGTAATTTGTTTATCAATCGGTTATTGGATCATATTCCCGTTCTAACAATTAAGCAAGCGATTTATTGAAGGTATCCTTTTCTGGGTACCTTCATTTTTCATATAATTATAATTGATAACTCTCGAACTTCCTATTATTCAGATATAAATACCGATTCTCTATCAATAATTATTATAAATAACTGTAGTATTCATTTACTACTTATGCTATAGTTAAGAAGAAGATACAAGACTATTAGTCAAGGAGGCATTATCAATGACAAATAATGATAATCATTCTCAAAGAAGATTGACTACCGCAGCTGGTGCTCCAGTAGTCGACAACCAAAACTCTATGACAGCAGGTCCACGTGGTCCTGTCCTTTTACAGGACGTATGGCTGATTGAAAAACTTGCCCACTTTGATCGCGAAGTTATCCCTGAGCGTCGTATGCACGCAAAAGGATCAGGTGCTTATGGAACATTTACAGTAACAAATGATATTACTAAATATACAAGGGCCAAGCTTTTCTCCGAAGTTGGAAAACAAACAGAGATGTTTGCACGTTTTTCTACTGTTGCCGGTGAACGTGGTGCCGCTGATGCTGAACGTGATATCCGTGGTTTTGCTCTTAAGTTCTATACAGAGGAAGGTAACTGGGATTTGGTTGGAAACAACACACCTGTCTTCTTCTTTAGGGATCCACTTCAATTCCCTGACTTGAACCATGCCGTTAAACGTGATCCACGAACAAATATGCGTAGCGCAACGAACAACTGGGATTTCTGGACATCCCTGCCTGAGGCACTTCACCAAATCACAATCGTTATGAGTGACCGCGGAATTCCAGAAACATACCGTCATATGCACGGGTTCGGCAGCCACACATACAGTATGATCAATGCCGACAATGAGCGGGTTTGGGTCAAATTCCATTTCCGTTCCCAGCAAGGGATTAAAAACCTAACAGATGAGCAAGCAACTGCTTTGATCGGTACTGACCGTGAGACGCATCAGCGTGACCTGCTTGAGTCAATCGATAATGGGGACTTCCCGAAATGGAAGATGTATATCCAAGTGATGACAGAGGACCAAGCATTGAACATGCCTTACAATCCATTCGATTTAACGAAAGTATGGTATAAGGACGAGTTCCCTCTTATTGAAGTTGGAGAGTTCGAATTGAATCGTAATCCTGATAACTATTTTGCAGAAGTTGAACAAGCGGCTTTTACTCCTGCAGCTATCGTTCCAGGAATCGGTTTCTCACCAGATAAAATGTTACAAGCAAGATTGTTCTCATATGGTGACGCACAAAGATACCGTCTTGGTGTAAACCATCATCAGATCCCAGTAAACGCACCGAAGTGCCCATTCCATAGTTTCCACCGCGATGGAGCAATGCGCGTTGACGGAAACCACGGTAGCAGAACTTCTTATGAGCCAAATAGCTTTGGCGAATGGAGAGAGCAACCGGACTTCAAAGAACCGCCACTAAAAGTTTATGGAGATGCTGCACATTGGGATTTCCGTGAGGATGACGCTGATTACTTCACACAACCTGGCAAATTGTTCAACTTGATGGACGATGAACAGAAGGAAAGACTGTTTGGAAATACCGCAAGAAATTTAGGTGATGCACCTAAGGAAATTAAGTGCAAACATATCCGACACTGCTATTATGCTGATCCAGCTTACGGAGAAGGAGTCGCGAAAGCATTAGGCATTCCGATGAGTGATGTATTGGAACAAGAAGCTGTAAAATAACAACAAAACGCCAACGTACGGGGCCCCTCCCCTATCGTTGGCGTTTTTTAAAAATATCTTATATCCAAATAATTGGCCGAGTTGGAATAAAATCCTCATCCACTTCATATCCTAACAGTTATAAACCGTTACAACAAGGAGAGGTGATGAAGATGGAAACAGCAAAAACTCTTCCACAATCCAAGGATCGATTATTGAATACATGTTTTCTTCTATTTTGTTTATGTTTGATGGATGCCCTCTTCACTGATCTCGGACTACGAAATGGTCATATCCAAGAATCGAATCCATTCATGAGATACATATATGATTTGAGCATTGCTCTTTTTTATTTTGTAAAACTAAGCCTGCCATTTTTCTTATTCACATTGATGCGCCTCGTGAAACCATCAACATATTTGAAAAACTTAATCGTCATCGCGATAATCGTCTATGTTGTGGTAATCAGCATTCATATTTCCTGGATTGTGATTATGACTGCCTTCATTTAGAAGGACTTGCCGAATTGAATATATTGGCTACGATCAGCCCCGTGATGAGTGCAATTACGCTCATCACGAACGGGGTTCCACTTTCCGGTATTCCAGGGTAAATTACAAATACCGAACCGATGATCAAACCGATAATACATGCGAATGTTGCGTAGGTGTAGTTTTCCAATAGAAAACGGATTATTTTACTGCTTACGATAAAGCCGACTATTACACCCGACCCGATTACAATGATAATGGGTAAATTGAGCGTAGAAAGTGCATTTATCGCAGTCGAATATACACCAAGAAGAAGTAAGATAAATGAGCCGCTCACACCTGGTAAGAGCATTGCCATGCTTCCTAACCATCCTGCAAAGAAAAGGCCCAACACATTTTTCATCGATAACGAAGTAATCACAGTTGAATCAGCCGGGCTCATAAAAGCTGTAGAAGCAAGAGCCGCTCCAACAATAAGCAACAAGATATAATGTCCAAATTTAAAATTCTTCTTCATGCCTGCCTGTTTTGAGATGAACGGAATAACCCCAATGATTAGTCCAAGAAAGAAAAATTGTGTAGGCTGATGATAATTTTTTAATAAGAAGTCGATTACCCGACTAAAGAGCAATAATGTCAATCCGATGCCAATTGCGAGTGGCAATAAAAATCCAATATGCTTCTTCCAGTCCTTACTGAAAAATCCGCTGATTGCGGTTAACAATCGATCATATATACCAAGTATGAACGCTATTGTTCCCCCGCTCACACCTGGAATCAAGTCGCTGATTCCAATGAGAAATCCACGATAAATATTCTTCCATTCCATAAATCCATTTCCTCCAGTATTATTTCTGTGATAGTAGTATACCATCTCTCGATTGCCAACAACCATTTTAAATACAGTAGGACTTTTTTTATTTTTCTCACATATGTATGGTTGACTTTACATATTGTAAAGTGTACTATACATACGAGTGATAGTTTCCATTCAGCAGAGGAGGCTTTGGTTTGATTAAGAATCGTGTGAAAGAGTTACGTGCACGTTTTGATATTACGCAAGGTGAGTTGGCGGATCAGGTTGGTGTGACGAGACAGACTATTGTCGCGTTGGAAAAAGGGAGCTATACCCCTTCCCTGCTTCTTGCCATGAACCTCGCAGAAGTGTTCAAGCTGCCGATTGAGGAAATATTTTCAAAGGAGGAGAAGTGAAAATTGAAAATGAATATTGCTGTTTTTTTGCGAATCATGTTGCTCATTTCACTATCTGTAATGGTCTACGATTACTTAAAGATAGAGCAAAGTTTCATTCAGATGGAACGAGGGTTTATTAATGAATTCAGCTTGTACATTTCACCATGGCCAGGTCATTTTGTATTAATAACCACCATTCTTTTTTTAGTCGCCAACATCATCCAAATTATTACAGTTTGGAGAAACAAAAATGCCGATAGACGTTCATTCCTCACATTCGAATATGATGTTTCTGATGAAAGAGCTGTCGCTAATACTAGAAAAGCAGTTAGTTACGCATTTTCCATTCTACTTGTCTATTCACTATTAGCGATTGGTTCATATATGTGGATCCCTAATTATTTCGTCGATCATATTTGGTTCCCACTTTTTACAACTGCATCAATCCCTATTATCGGATTAATTTCGTATCTTATTGCTTATAAAGTGCTGCACTATAAGTGAAAGGAGAGGATTCTATGAAAGACTTAACTATTGCTATATCCTTAAGAATTATACTGATAATAGCTTTTAGTCTGCTTATGTTTAGCGTTTTTGGAATCCGCTCGTTTATTCCAGAAACCGCTCGTTTATTCCAGAAACCGCTCGTTTATCCCGGAAACCGCTCGTTTATCCCGGAAACCGCTCATTTACCTTAAAAAAAACTGTCCCGATAGTCATAACATGACTTTCAGGACAGCTTCATTTTCATTAGTTTGCAACTTTTTCTTCGCTACGACGCTTTTCGATTTCTTCCATACGTGCATCGAACTCTTCGACCGTCATATTCATCTCAACGAAATAACGGTTGCGCGGGTGCACACGGCACTCGTCCGAACAGCTGCGCATATATAGACGCTCATTTTCTTCAGAGCAAAGGATCTTTTTATTACATTCAGGATTCGCACAGTTCACATAGCGTTCGCATGGTGTACCGTCAAAATGGTCACGACCAACAACGACATGTTCAACTTGGTTAATCGGAACAGCAATCCTTTCGTCAAATACATAACATTGACCGTCCCATAGTTGGCCTTTCGCAACAGGGTCTTTACCATATGTTACGATTCCGCCTTCCAAGTGCGCAACATCCTCAAATCCTTCACGCTTCATCCAGCCTGTGAATTTCTCACATCTGATTCCACCCGTGCAATACGCAAGGACTTTTTTCCCTTCAAACAGTTCTCTATTTTCACGGACCCATTCAGGAAGATCGCGGAAATTCTCAATATCCGGACGAATCGCCCCTCTGAAATGTCCAAGATCATATTCATAATCATTTCTTGTATCAAACACAACTGTGTTTTCATCTTGCATTGCTTTCAGGAATTCTTCAGGTTTCAAATATTGACCTGTCAATTCCAAAGGATTGATATCTTCTTCAAGGCTTAAGTTAACGATTTCTTTTCGATGACGTACGTGCATTTTTTTGAATGCATGTCCATCTGCCTCGTCGATTTTGAACCAAAGATCCTTGAAGCGCTCATCGCTATGCATCATAGCCATATATGCATCGGTTTGTTCAATAGTTCCTGAACAAGTACCATTAATGCCTTCCGCTCCAATAAGAATACGACCTTTCAATCCATGTTCCTTACAAAACGCCAAATGTTCGGCAGCAAATGTTTCTGGGTCTTCGATGTGTACGTATTTATAGTACAACAATACCCGATATGCTCCTTTTTCCATTTCTTCGACCACCTTCTGTTTGTTTTCTTTGCAGTAGAATTAACAGCCTGATCGGTTTTACAACTATTTAATTGTAAACACATGACAGCTCACCCGTATTTGCAAGATCCGGGCCTCAGACATTATACCACAAAACCCGATATTGAAAAAGCATTTATTAATTATAACTGACCAATGTAAATGCTTTCCGTTCCGGGCGGACGCTTTCCGCGGGCATGGCTTTAGTCTCCTCGTCGCTTCGCTCCTGCGGGGTCTTCAGCTCATGCTTTTCCCGCAGGAGTCGCCGCCCTGCACTCCAAGCGTAAGATTTTTTTATAAAATAATATAATCTTTTCCTTTTAAATCTAATTGTTTCATAGCAATGATGGTGTATACTATAAGTATCGAAGATTCGACATTATTTTCGAGAATCTGAAACTATCCACTACATATCCACGTCTAACAAAATAGAAGGTCTGAGTGATCACGGTCTTTTGAAATTTCAATAAGGGAGTCCCGCAATATGAAAAAACCACGCCATAAAACACGTTCCATTTGGATCGATATTATCTTTTCATCAACTATCATTCTATTGACAGTTGCCGCTATTCTTTTAACCTTATCACCAAATAAAAATCAAACCGCTTCAACTCCCATTGAAAAGGAACACCCTGTGGTGGATTCAATAGAAACCGAAGTGATAGATTCCAATTATCCAGGCATTAAAATCGTAACCAAAACATCAAATGACAAAAAAGCCCCCTTTGCTATACAATATCCTCAAAGTACAATTGATTCTTTTAATGAAAGAGTTCTAAATTATGTCACGAACGTCCAAGAAGAATATATGGAAACGATGAAAAACAAAAGTCTTCTTGATGAAAACACAAAAGGTGAATTGAATATATCCTACGAAACCTTAACACATTCTTCAGGTAACTATTCTTTCGTACTCGTCAATAACAGTAATTTCAGTGATTCAACTAAAGGAACTACAGAAATTCGTACCTTCCATCTAAATCCCGAAACAGGAGATAGCTATTCGATAGCTGATTTGTTAGAAGGTGATATTGATCGATTACGCCAATTGTCTGCTTGGGTATTAGCGGAAATCCAAACCGACGAAGCGTTAACGAAGCATCTTCACTTGGAACAATTGGAACAATATACAGAACCTAATTGGGGAAATTTCCAGTACTACGCGGTCACCGATGATTCACTTATATTTTACTTTGACGAAAATACGATAGCTGATGATTCCGTTGGACCAATTATCATCTCTTTATCTATGAATAAATCAGCTAACCTTCTGTTGGATACATTTAAACCGAAAAGCGTCGAATCTTCGAAGGATGACTCGTCACTTGAAAAGGAAGAGGATTCTACGACTGAGAATACCGAATCAGAAGACGCTATTGAAGTTGAGGATTCCGAAGAGTCAACTGAAACCATTACAGATGGAAAAAAAGTAGCTTTAACATTTGATGACGGTCCCGACCCAAAGGTGACAAGACAAATAGTAGAAATACTTGAAAAGCATAATGCAAAAGCAACATTCTTCATGTTAGGCAGTCGGGTAGAGTATTATCCGGAAATTGCTAAAGAAGTTTTCGATGCAGGCCATGAAGTGGCTAACCATACTTGGAATCATGCAGATTTAACGAAATTGACTCCTGAGCGGATGGCAAAAGAAATCAACGAAACGACAGCAATAATTGAACAGGTGACCGGAGCAGAAGTCACAGCATACAGGCCTCCATATGGCGCAGTGAATGAAAAAGTACGCAAGCATTTGAGTCTGCCCACCGTTTTATGGGATGTGGACACACGTGACTGGGAGCATCGTAACTCACAAAAAATGATTCAGAACATAAAACAAAATACAAAAGATGGCAGCATCATTCTTATGCACGACATCCACCAATCGACAGCAGACGGCCTCGATGCTGCACTCACCTATTTGGAAAGTGAAGGTTATCAATTCGTCACAGTTTCAGAGTTATTATCAAACCCTTGAACAATTTGTTCAAGGGTTTTTCTATCTTTTTCGAGAATCACTTGTTATAATAAGATTAGAACAGATTGGAGGGATTAGATTGTTCATTCAAATCGAACCGACATCGGAAATACCGATTTATACACAATTGGCTAATCAATTAATCGAGTTGATAGCAGCTGGAACATTACAACCTTCCGAAGCTTTGCCATCGGTCCGTTCCCTGGCAGCTGATCTCGGTGTTAACATGCATACAGTAAACAAGGCATATCATGAATTAGAACGGAAAAACATCATTCAAATCATTCCCAAGTCGGGTGCTGTTATTAACTCAATTTCAAACAGTGGACCAAGCGTGTCTCAAGTCGACCATATAAAGCAATTTATGAAACCGCTCCTTGCAGAATCGATTGTCTACGGAATGGATGAGGAAGAAATTTTATCAATCGCAACGTCAATCATTTCAGAAATTAGGGAGGGAAAAGAATGACAGTATCCATATTTCTTGCAATCATTATTTTTTTAACACTGATTCAAGCCGCAATTCCACGATTGCTTAAAAAAACTATCGTATTCGGTGTAACGATACCCGAAACGAATGTTGAAGACGAGAAATTGTCCAGCTACAAAAAAATCTATTCAACAATTATTCTGTTAACTGGATTGATTGGTATACTTCTATTAGTATTTCAAGGTTTTGGTAGTGATTTGCAGGAGGAAAAAATAGTAATTAGTGGACTCATTGTTCAGTTTGGCATTCTCTTTGTAAGCATGATTCTCTATTTATATTTCCATATACAAACGACAAAACGAAAACGGGAGATGAAATGGGGAGAAAATCTTAAAAAGGTTCGAGTTGCCGATTTAGCGAGCCGTTCCAATGATGAAATGCTTCCTTCAATAATCTTCGCGTTGCCAATGGCCATTACGATCGGACTAATCGCCTATACCATTAGCCAATATTCAGCTATGCCAGACATGATTCCTACCCATTGGGGTCCAGATGGTCAACCCGATGCCTTCACAGAAAAAAATCCATTCTCCGTCATTGCACTTTTACTAATTTTACTTGTCATGCAAGGGATGATGGTGGCGATCAATACGTTCACAAAGAAATCCGGTGTAAAGCTAAACGCTGCAAGAAGAAAGTCATCCCGCATCCAGCAATTATCCTTTCGAAAATATACAAGCTGGTTCATGTTTTTAACGACTATATTGATAACAATCCTTTTCGGTTTCTTCCAGATGACAACAATTCATGGTGAATTTGCAGGGTCAATGATAATGATGGTGTTACCGCTTGCCTTCTTACTCGTCATCTTGCTTGCGACCGCATTTTACGCTTTCAAAGTCGGTCAAGGGGGTTCTCGTATCCATACCGAGGTTGTCGATGAGGAAACACCGGGCATTACGGATTTGGATGATGACCAGTACTGGAAGGCCGGTGTGTTTTATGTAAACAAAAACGACCCATCCATCTTTGTTGAAAAGAGGTTCGGGGTCGGTTGGACGATCAATTTCGGCAATCCAATCGGATATTTGGTTTTGATTGGGCCACTTCTGATCATTTTGGTAATATCATTTTTATTATAAAGTTCAAAAAAAAAACCGGCATTGGCCGGTTTTTTTAGTTGAATACACTTGTGCTGTGCAATGGTTGAAGTCTTGCTTTCGGATCGATATATGCTTTGGCATGGTTTACTGCAGTAGGGGCTTCCCCTAATCCAACAGCTATCAGCTTCACTTTACCATCGTAGCTTGTTACATCACCCGCGGCATAGATCCCTTCAATATTCGTTTCCATCCGTGAGTTGACAAGGATGGAGTTTCGATCCATGTCAAGTCCCCACTCTTTTATCGCACCAAGTGATGAAATATTACCGTAATTGACGATTACGTGATCGACAGCGACTCTCTCTTCTTGGCCATCTTTTTGTGCAAGAACGACTTCTTTTACATTACCGCCTTCTCCAACGATCGATTTAACGGCACGTGAAGTAAGGACATTCACTTTTGAAGACATCAACTGGTTAACACTTGTTTCATGAGCAGTAAACCGTTCGCGTCTATGGACAAGTGACACGTTTGAAGCAATATCTTCAAGCATTAGCGCCCAATCGACAGCCGAGTCCCCACCACCGCATATAAGTACTTCTTTACCTTTAAATAAAGAAAGATCTTTTATGCCGTAATGCAAAGTGCTTCCTTCAAAATCACTTTCTTCCGCCAAACCAATTTTACGTGGTTGGAATGCACCAATTCCAGCCGTTAACAGAATCGTACGTGTCAAATGAGTACCTTTATCCGTTTTGAGGATAAAATGATCCCCATTACGCTCAGCGGAAATCGCAGTTTCCCCAAGGTGGATTTCAGGTTTAGAATAATGTGCTTGCGTTACAAGATTTGCAACCAAATCCTTTGCAAGGATTTTAGGAAAACCACCGACATCATAAATATATTTATCCGGATAAAGTTCGACAAGCTGCCCACCAAGTTGAGGAAGACTATCGATTATTTTAACGGACATTTCCCTCATGCCTGCATAAAAAGATGCAAAAAGTCCAGTTGGTCCCCCGCCTATAATTGTAATATCGACTATTTCATTCTTCATCTATAAACACTCCAATTTTCTTTGACTTAGGATGCATGCGAAAACTGTTTTGGTGTATCCTCACCTATCTACTCTACACATTATCTACTACTTTTCAAATAAAAACACATTATGTGTTTAGTAGTCTTCCGTTAAATGCTCCTCGCAGAATGCCGCAATTGCAGCTTCCTCGTCCTCTTCAAGTGCAAAGTCAAGTACCTTGTCAGTTTCCCGCTCAAACAGATTGCAGGACGCAACTTTACCTTCCTCACCATCTATCGCATAGATAACCCGGACACCGGTCCCTTGCTCCGTGTAAAGCTCATCTTCCTCGTCGAACTTCACATATATCCGGAATTCAAAACGTCTTCCTGAAAGAATCCCTGTCGGATCGATCAGTTCTTCCATACTGTATTCAATAACTTCCATCTCGCACACCCTTACATTATTTACTCCCCTTATTTTACAACAAACTCGAATGCAGAGCACAATTAAAGGCCTTCCGATAGGACGATATTAAATAAATCCTAATTTCCCCAATTTTTCTTTTGCATTTTCTAATTGATTGATGAACAATGAAGATAGTGAATAATTTTCACATTAAACAAACGGGGGTAGGAGTATGTTGAAA
Organism: Sporosarcina sp. FSL W8-0480; assembly: GCF_037963765.1. Lineage (GTDB taxonomy): Bacteria > Bacillota > Bacilli > Bacillales_A > Planococcaceae > Sporosarcina. The sequence goes on from NZ_CP150166.1 coordinate 2,566,698, forward strand.
TTTGAAGAGTATCAGTACACAAGACCGGACATGGAAAGCATCAAAAGTGAATTCAACGAATTGCTTGAACAATTCCGTTCCGCAAATTCATTTGAGGAACAGAACGAAGTTATCGCAAAGCTGAATGCCATCGGAAGTAATTATTCCACACATGCCAACTTGGCTTATATCCGCTCGTCCATCAACACGAATGACGAGTTCTATCAACAAGAGCGAGAATTCTTTGATGAAATCGGACCTGAATTCCAGGAGCTTGGGACAGCCTTCTACAAGGAATTGGTCGTAACTCCTTTCCGCAATCAGCTTGAAGAAAAATGGGGCTCACAATTATTTGCCTTGGCAGATAATGCAATTAAATCCTTCTCGCCAGAAGTCCTTCCATTGCTTCAAAAAGAAAATAAGTTAACGACTGAATACGCAAAACTCGTTGCTTCCGCTCAAATCGAATTCGATGGGAAAACATTAACCCTTGCACAAATGGGACCTTATGCGGAATCTACAGATCGAGATGTACGAAAAGCAGCCATGACGGCGTCCTACTCGTTCTACGCGGAAAACGGCGAAGCGTTCGACCGTATTTATGACGACCTTGTCAAAGTCAGACATGAAATCGCAACGAAGCTTGGATTTGCTAACTTTGTAGAGTTAGGCTATGCACGTATGAACAGAATTGGTTATAATGCCGAAATGGTAAAGAACTTCCGTGACCAAGTCCGCGATCATATTGTGCCGCTTGCAACGAAGTTGTACAAGCGCCAAGCGGACCGCATCGGTGTAGACGAATTAAAGTTCTATGATCAATCCCTTAACTTCCTAAGCGGAAATGCTACACCGAAGGGCTCACCAGATTGGATCATTGAAAACGGTAAAAAGATGTATTCTGAGCTTTCAACGGAAACAAATGAATTCTTCACGTATATGACGGACAAGCACCTTCTTGACCTTGAAGCAAAGAAAGGGAAAGAGACAGGCGGATATTGCACATTCATCGATGACTATGATTCGCCATTCATCTTTTCGAACTTCAACGGTACATCCGGTGACATCGATGTCCTGACACACGAAGCGGGCCACGCTTTCCAAGTATATTGCAGCCGAAACATCGGAATTCCAGAATATGTTTGGCCAACGCACGAGGGTGCTGAAATCCATTCGATGAGTATGGAGTTCTTCACCTGGCCATGGATGGAGCTATTCTTTGAAGAAGAAACGGAAAAATACAAGTTCGCACACTTAAGCAGCGGATTGTTATTTTTACCATACGGAGTTGCAGTTGATGAATTCCAGCACATCGTATATGAGAACCCAGAAATGACGCCTGCAGAGCGTAAGGCTGCATGGAAAGAAATCGAAAAAACGTATTTGCCAATGCGGGATTATGACGGTAATCCATATCTTGAAGCAGGTTCGATTTGGCAACGTCAATCTCATATTTATGAAGCGCCATTCTATTATATTGACTATACATTGGCTCAAATATGTGCTTTCCAATTCTGGAAGCGTTCATTCGAAAATCGGGAAGAAGCTTGGAATGATTACTTGCACCTTTGCAAGTTGGGCGGTTCTAAGAAATTCACGGATCTTGTTGGGGAAGCAAACCTCATTTCACCATTTGAAGACGGCTGTGTCGAATCGGTAGTAGGATCTATCGAAGACTGGTTAAACTCGGTTGATGACAAAGCATTATAAGATGCAAAAAGGGCTGCCATTTTCCCGGCAGCCCTTTTAAATTCCGTTTTTAATTATTACATTAATCCTACTGCATTTCCTTTTTCATCGATATCCATATGAAGTGCTGCAGGAGTTTTTGGCAATCCTGGCATTGTCATAATGTCCCCCGTTAGGCAAACAAGGAATCCAGCTCCAAGTTTTGGAATGATTTCACGGATTGTAATCGTAAAGTCTTCCGGTCTTCCAAGTTTCTTAGGGTCATCTGAAAACGAATATTGTGTTTTAGCCATGCAGACAGGAAGGATATCCCAACCATTTTGTTCAATTTGTATCAGATCTTTTCTTGCTTTATCCGTCAAGACGATACCTTTACCGCCATACACCTTTTGCACGATAGTCGTAATTTTTTCAACTACAGACTGTTCGACATTATATAGTGGTGCAAAGTCATTTGGTTCATCGATAAGCTCCAACACATGTTTTGCGAGGTCTAATCCACCTTCGCCTCCAAGGCCCCATACGTCCGTCAATGCGGCACGTACGCCCTTATCCTTACACCAATTCAGGACATAGTCAAGTTCCGCTCTGGAATCAGTGATAAAGCGATTCAATGCTACAACCGGTTGAACTCCGAAAGCCCTGACTGTTTCCAAGTGTTTTTCCAAGTTCACGATTCCATCCATTACTGCTTGGACATTTTCTGCAGCAAGGTCCGTTTTATTTACCCCGCCATGCATTTTCAAAGCACGGATTGTCGTTACAACTACGACTGCATCTGGTGCAAATCCACCTTTACGCGCTTTAATATCCACGAACTTCTCTGCACCTAAATCTGATCCGAAGCCAGCCTCCGTCACGACGATATCCGCAAGTTGCCTTGCAGTGTTTGTTGCCATCAACGAGTTGCAGCCATGCGCGATATTCGCGAATGGGCCACCGTGGATTAAAGCAGGAGTCCCTTCAATTGTTTGTACAAGATTCGGTTTGAAAGCTTCCTTCAACAATAATGTAAGTGCACCTTCAACACCAAGATCTCTAACAGTAACTGCTTCTTTCTGATAGGTGTATCCGATCACCATCTGTGATAGACGCTCTTTCAAGTCACTGAGGCTTGTAGCTAAACAGAATACAGCCATGATTTCTGAAGCTACCGTAATGTCAAATCCGTCTTCTCTTGGAACCCCCTGTGTAGGACCTCCAAGGCCGATTGTAATATGTCTTAACGCACGATCGTTCATATCAAGTGCACGTTTCCAAGTGATCCTTCTTGGGTCGATACCCAGTGCATTCCCCTGATGAATATGATTATCTATAATTGCACTTAGCGCATTATTTGCTGTTGTAATTGCATGAATATCACCGTTGAAATGAAGGTTAATTTCCTCCATTGGCAATACTTGTGCATACCCACCCCCTGCTGCGCCGCCTTTCACTCCCATAACTGGACCAAGTGACGGCTCACGCAAAGCAATCATCGACTTCTCACCTAACCTTGACAATGCATCAGCCAAGCCGACAGTTACAGTGGATTTCCCTTCTCCCGCCGGTGTCGGGCTTGTTGCTGTCACTAAAACCACCTTCCCAAACGATTGGGCAACAGGCAATTTGCTAACATCGATTTTCGCTTTGTAACGACCATATGGTTCCACTGCCTCTTCAGGAATACCCGCATTTTCCGCGATTTCCAAAATAGGCTTCATGACTGCCGCGTTTGCAATTGATAGATCTGTCAATGGTTTTGCTTTTTCCGTCAAAATAACCCCAACCCTTCCCTTTTACTCTCAGTATAGATTAAATCCCAAACTATGACCCTTAAAAGATTAACTTAATCATGACAATTCACAAATTGTCTGCAATTCTATCATACAACATTATCAAAATATTTTCATACATATAATAAAAAACGCAAAGACTATTCTTTGCGCTTATGACTATGATTATTTAGTTGATAGTGACTTTAATGTAACTACTACAATTTCGGGTTGATTGAATACTCGGATTGGAACAATACTATTTCCAAGACCACGGCTAATTATTAGATGGGTACCACTTTTTTCGTGGATGCCTGAAGTGAATTCAGGGAACCATCCTTGACCGGGGGCAATTATTCCACCAATTCCCGGGATTCTGATCTGTCCCCCATGTGCATGGCCGCTGAAGACAAGATCGATTTTCCTTGACACATAACGATCTAACTCATAAGGACGGTGTGATAATAGCATTTTAAACATATCATCCGGGACATTTTCAAAAGCTATATCCAAAGCCGTTTCCACATACTGATCCTCTGTTTGAATACTGGACAGCGGATCATCGATGCCGCCGACGGCAATTTTTACTTCGTCACCAATAAGTAAGGACTCATTGGTCAACACATGTACACCTAACTGTTCTAACTGTGTTTTGATAAATTCAACATCATTCGTGGAAACTTCATGGTTACCAGTCACATAAAAAAAGGGTGCAACGGATTGTAACTGTGTAATGATTTTCAAACTTTTTTCCAAATCGTATCGATTTCCATCGATAAAATCCCCCGTTATAAATATCGCGTTCGGGGATAGTTGTTTCACTTTATCCACAAGCTTTGAGTTGTCTTCGCCGAATTCCGAATCGTGGATATCCGACAATTGAACAATCCGATAATTATCGAAGTGCGTTGGTAGCCTTAATGACTCTATTTCGTGAAAGGTGACTCCTATCGAGGAATTTTCTTTATAAAGATATAAGCCAACTAAAAGTATAAGTATTAAAATGATAAGTATTGCTTTTAACTTTCCTCGTATCACTACTCTTTAAATCCAACGCTTCTTAATTTTGGCAAGCTCCAATAATTCTAACACATCTTTTTTAGGTAATTCAGTCAAGATTGTAAGTAGTTCACGCTCTGCAAGCCGTCTACCTCTACCGCTACGATAGCGGTCCTTATTCATCGCGTCGATTGAACTATATAATTCTGTTAAGTTGCCATCTTGCTCATCTTCAACATTGCCGATACTTAAATTCTCACGTAATCGTTCATAGAGCATATCGACATTTGAAGAACTATTTGTAGTAAATGCACGAGATGTATTTGGATCCCCTAAAATCAGTTCATCAGTTGAAATATTAAATCTGTCTGAGATTTTCGCAATCCAGGCAGCTGAGGGGGCATTCTTTCCTTTCTCCCAATCTTTAATCCTACTTGCTGATGTACCTATTGCCGCGCCAAAGGCCATCATTGATAAGCCTCTTTGCTCCCTGAGGGCCTTTAGCCTTACTCCAAAGTCTTCTTTACTCCAATCGTTCACGGTAATGCCTCCTCCTATTTACTTATCTCTATAATATTTTCCACAGGTCGCCATGTCAATATTAATTATTTTTCTATTAAATAATTAATAGCCTGTATGTTGCCTCTTATAATTTTCTTCATTCTTCTCTATATAGGCATTAATTATTTCCGCATAAGAAAAGCCAAGCTTTGAAGCTATTGAACCATAATGAATCCACAAGTTTTCATAGTTTCCAAGCGTAGGCTCATTGATGAATGACTGAATCGAGGAAATCGTATGGATAAAGACTTCTGTCAATTCACCATTCACTTCGCCCACTGGCCATTCATCAAGAGTATCGAAACCCTTTTCTATGCCGAGTGATAAAATAAAATGGATGGAATCGACGTATTCCTCTAAGATCACTGCTCGTTCAGATGGACCTTTTGTACTCCAGAATTTAAAGCATCTTGTCTCATTTGCTAATTCTGCGAGCTCAACGACAAGGGCAAGCCCTTTTTCTTTAAATACATCTCTTTTAACGTCCTGATTTGTTTGTATGAAAGTATCTAATTCTCTTTGCATCGTAAATAAGGTTGAAAAGTTCATTTAAATCCTCCAAAATAAAAATATCCTGAAACCAAACTGATTCTCATCCGTATAGGTATAAGACTATATCTATATTTGTGAGGGGATGCTATTATGGCCTTGATAATCCGTTTTGTCATCATCGCATTCATCGTCTATCTATTCTATCGGGGCATTCGATATTTATTCGACCCTAAACGGAAACTGGACGAGGCGTATGAACAAGAACAATATTATTTTTATGATGATGTTAAAAATGTAAGGAAGAATTTCTTTATCACATATAAAGGTGCCCTCTTTGAAGGTGAAAAGTATTTAGGGACAACTGAAGATTCCTTTGAAGTCGTTTCGATCTTTGTTTGGGTAAAGGATGAAACGAAGCTACAAGGATTTTCGAAAGACGACTTCCATTTTTTATCCTCTGAAATCCATTCAAACTATCCGAAAGCTGAAATCAGCTGGAAAAATCCCATTGAAAAGTTAATGAAGGCCCGTTGAGTACTGACGGGCTTTTTTCAATTTCATAAATTTCGATTATCCATTCCAAATAGGTCGATACCGAGGCTATACACGATGATGCTTATGTAGATAATCGCTAGTACTAAAAATCCGATGCGAAAATTGGTATATCTCGTTTTATGATTGAATACCATCATTCCGATATATGCACCAATTCCCCCACCAAAAATTGCTAATATCCAAAGATTTTTCTCCGGGATTCTGCTTCTTTTTCTTTTTGCCTGTCTTTTATCATATCCCATTGCTGCAAATGACCATATGGATAGGAATACAATCCAACTAATTATCACTGCCTGCATCATCTCAACTCCCCTACCCCTATTCTACACTTTATTGAACAGACAAAGGAAGAAGAACTATTTTTTCTTTTATTTTTATATATGCTAAAAAACCTCGCGTCCGGTAATTCGGCGCGAGGTTTTAAAATTCAATCAAATTATTTTGCAACTGATTGTTTTGCTGTTTCTGCAAGTTGTGCAAATGCTTGAGCATCTGTTACTGCAAGGTCAGCAAGCATTTTACGGTTTACTTCGATGCCAGCCAATTTAAGACCGTGCATCATTGTGCTGTATGAAAGACCATTCATACGTGCAGCCGCGTTGATACGTGTAATCCAAAGTTTGCGGAAATCACGTTTTTTCTGACGGCGGTCACGGTATGCATAGTTAAATGATTTCATGACCTGTTGGTTTGCTACTTTATAAAGTCTATGTTTTGATCCAAAATAGCCTTTAGCTAATTTCAATACTCGATTACGGCGCTTGCGCGTCACTGTTCCACCTTTTACGCGTGGCATAGTTCATTACCTCCTGCTATTCCTAAAGAATGTTTTAATGGTTTACAAATTATTTCATGTATGTGATCATTTCACGGATGCGTTTGTAGTCGCCTGAAGAAACAAGTGAAGCTTTGCGCAAGTGGCGTTTCGCTTTAGTTGACTTGTTGGCAAAAAGGTGACTTGTGTAAGCACGGCCGCGTTTAACTTTACCAGTCGCTGTTTTTTTGAAACGTTTCGCGGATCCGCGGTGAGTTTTCATTTTTGGCATGATCTGTTCCTCCTAAATCGTTCGTGTTACTTTTTTTCGGCAGTCGGGGCAAGTATTAGGAACATGCTCCGGCCTTCCATTTTCGGTTTGACTTCAACCGTTGAAACTTCCTTGCATTCTTCTGCAAAGCGGTCCAAAACGCGTTGACCGATTTCCTTGTGCGTGATTGCACGACCACGGAAACGGATTGACGCTTTCACTTTGTCCCCTGCTTGCAAGAATTTGATACCGTTGCGAAGTTTTGTTTGGAAATCATGTTCGTCAATTGTCGGGCTTAGGCGTACTTCTTTGACGTTGATGATTTTTTGGTTCTTTCTCACTTCACGTTCTTTCTTTTGTTGCTCAAACTTGAATTTTCCATAGTCCATAACACGGGCTACTGGTGGCTTTGCTGTTGGTGCGACTAGGACAAGGTCCAAATTCGCACGCGCTGCGATTTCAAGTGCCTCGTTGCGTGATTTGATTCCAAGCTGGTCGCCATTGTGGTCAATAAGGCGAAGCTCGCGGGCACGGATGCCCTCGTTTACGTACATGTCTTTGCTAATAGTAATCCACCTCCGAATGTTGTCTCACGAATACACGGTTTGGGTATACCGCCCAGTGTTCGACGGTCCCATAGTTCATTCGTTTAGTAAGAGCCGGACAATAAAAAAAGTAGACAAACATGATGTTTGTCTACCCGCTTATGTGTACGCGCAAATGGATGCGCGGCACGTTCACTGATGTGCTACCTGTCAACAACGTTATGCGTCGATCAGGTGAGAAGCGGGCAGCTCCTTCTTATACCACAAACTGTATTCATTAACCTTAATAAGTCTATCATCTTATTTATTCATTGTCAACTTTATTTTTAAAATCTGATTAGCAAACAGTTGATTTCCGCTACAGGCGGACGCTTTCCGTGGGGCGCGGGTGAGCCAATCGAACCACGAAGAGTTCGATTTGCCGTATTTCTGCGCCTTTTGCAGAAATTAAGGCATCCCATCCCAGGTGCTCGTAACGCTGCGCTTTTACTCGCAAAAGCCGTTCTTCGTAACGGCTTTCACTGCGGGGTCTCACCAATCGCGCTTAATCCCACAGGAGTCGCCGCCTTTCGCTTCAATCAACGGAAAGTATTAATACTTATTATCTCTTCTTTAGAAAAACCTCTTTAAAAACGCATAAATCGATTGAAAAGCTTATAAATCGTTGTAGATACGCATAAGTTGGTGACTAGTTACGCATAAATCGTTTTAAAAGCTCATAAATGCCTGCAAATACGCATAAATGCTACTTTGATAGTTATTTTTAAGTGCCTTTATTTGTTTAAGAGCATTTGGCGCGAAATTAGTTGCTGATTTACTTTTTTATTCCCGCGTTCATTTTATTCGTTTTCGTGGGAGACGTCTGCTTGTATTAGGTTTAGGAAGTCGTCGAATGGCATGCTTTCGGATTTTTGTTCGCCGTATTTTCGTACGTTCACTTCGCCCGATTCGACTTCTTTGTCGCCTAAGACTAACATGTACGGGATTTTTTGGACTTGTGCTTCGCGGATTTTATATCCGATTTTTTCGTCCCTGCTGTCAAGGTCGACACGGAATCCTGATGCTACTAATTTTTCTCGTACTTCATTTGCGTAGTCGAAGTGGGCTTCAGGTGAAACAGGGATGACTTCGACTTGAACCGGTGCAAGCCATGTTGGGAATGCGCCTTTGTATTCTTCGATCAGGAATGCAACGAAGCGTTCCATAGTTGAGACTACGCCTCTGTGAATGACGACTGGGCGATGCTGTTTGCCGTCTTCTCCTACGTAAGTTAGATCGAAACGTTCTGGTAGAAGGAAGTCGAGTTGGACAGTCGATAATGTCTCTTCCATGCCGATTGCTGTTTTCACTTGTACGTCGAGTTTCGGACCGTAGAATGCAGCTTCGCCGTCTGCCTCGACGTAAGGAAGTCCTGATTCATCCATTGTTTCCTTTAGCATGCTTTGTGCACGTTCCCACATCTCGTCGTCGTCGAAGTATTTCTCAGTGTCTTCCGGGTCACGGTAGGATAGACGGAAGGAATAGTCCTCAATGCCGAAGTCTTTGTATACGTCGATGATGAGCTGGACTACACGTTTGAATTCCTCTTTGATTTGGTCAGGACGGACGAAGATGTGAGCGTCGTTTAGAGTCATTCCGCGGACTCGTTGAAGTCCGGAAAGTGCTCCCGACATTTCATAACGGTGCATTGTTCCTAATTCAGCGATACGTACTGGTAAGTTTCTGTATGAGTGAATGCCGTTTTTGTAGATCATCATATGGTGCGGGCAGTTCATCGGACGAAGAACGAGATCTTCATTGTCCATGCTCATTACAGGGAACATTCCGTCTTGGTAGTGGCCCCAGTGTCCTGAAGTTTTATATAGTTCTACGCTTCCCAAAACTGGTGTGTAAACATGGTCATAACCAAGTTTTACTTCTTTGTCCACGATATATCTTTCGATGATGCGTCGGATTGTTGCACCTTTTGGTAGCCAAAGTGGTAGACCTTGACCTACTTTTTGTGAGTTTGTGAATAAATTCAATTCTTTCCCGATTTTACGGTGGTCACGTTCTTTCGCTTCTTCTAACATGCGAAGATGTTCTTGCAGTTCTTCTTTTTTGAAGAAAGCTGTTCCGTAAATTCGTTGGAGCATTTTATTTTTAGAATCTCCGCGCCAATATGCACCTGCGATGCTTAACAGTTTGAATTCCTTTAGTTTGCCTGTAGACGGAACGTGGATTCCACGGCAAAGGTCGAAGAATTCGCCTTGCTCGTAGATGGATACTTGTTCCCCTTCCGGTATTGCTTCCAACAGTTCAATTTTGTATGGGTCCTCGATTTCTTTGAAACGATTTTCCGCTTCTTCACGGGAGACATCTACACGTGTTACGGCTAAGTTTTCACCAATGATGCGTTTCATTTCTTTTTCTAATTCAGGTAGATCCTCGGCTGTGATTGGCGTTGGAGAATCGATGTCGTAGTAGAAACCGTTGTCGATTACTGGGCCGATTCCTAATTTCGCGTCAGGGAATTTGCGTTTTACAGCTTGTGCTAATAAGTGAGCTGTACTGTGACGTAGGATTTCAAGGGCTTCGGGAGATTGCGGTGTGATGATTGCGATGTCTCCGTCTTCATGAATTGGTGTTTTAAGGTCTATAAGCTTGTCGCCAATTTTACCTGCCAATGCGCTTTTACGAAGGCCGGGGCTGATGGAGCCTGCTACTTCTTCTGTTGTTGTGCCTGTTGGAAATTCCTTTATCGCACCATCTGGAAATTTCAATTGAATATTTTCTGTCATTGCAAACACTCCTTATATTATAAAATGTTGATTTTCGCTGCAGGCGGACGCTTTCCGCGGGCGTCGCTTCAGCCTCCTCACTCCGCTACGCTTCGTTGCGGGGTCTTATGCTGACGCTTTTCCCGCAGGAGTCGCCGCCTTCCGCTTCAATCAACGAATCTCCCTTAATAAAAAACGACAAAAAAGCCCCATCCCAATAAAGGGACGAGGCTGTTGCTCGTGGTTCCACCCTTCTTCCTTCTATCCAGGCATACATAATAAAGCTGGAAAGATGAAGCTCGAAACGGCTAACGGGCCGGGTCCGTCATCGGTTACTAAAAAAGTTCGCCGACGCTGCTCCAAGGTGGTAAATCGATCATCTTCACTTCAGGGCTTCCAGCCAAATGACCCTGTTCTCTGGTAGTGGATTAACCGACTCATGTCCTCTTCAACACATTTTCGAATATAATATCCATTAGTATAAGGAATGTTTAAGAATTTTGCAAGTGGATAAATCCTCCTACATATTTCTCCTGTTTTTCCCCTTCAATTGTACAGGTTTTGCAACAGTTTTAATGCGTTCCATAATTCGTGCTGCCTTGACTTCTTCTTGCTCGCCACGTTGAGTGTACGTTAAATGGTGTTGAAGTTCGTCGTAATTGAAATTTGACGAAAAGAATGTCGGAAGTTTTTCTGCCATTCTGTATTGTAAAATCGTCCCAATTACTTCGTCACGGGCCCATGCAGACATGGACTCCGCCCCGAAGTCGTCTAACATTAAAACTTTTGCTTTTTTTACGAAGTCGATTTTTTCATTTAACGTCTGATCTTGGATCGATTGTTTCATTTCCCGTAAGAATTCGGGGAGATATACAACAACGGTCCGAATGCGAAGATTGGCAAGCTCATTTGCGATTGCGCCTAAAATAAAGGACTTTCCTGTCCCGAATGGACCGTGAATGTAAAGACCTCTTTCAGGCAACTTTTCTTCGTCGCGTATTTCAGCAAAAAATTGTGCTGTAACCTCAGCAACAATATACCTACTGTCATCGTGTTCGAGATCCAGATTATTCAGGCGTGCTTCCATGACATCCTTAGGCATGTACATGCTATTGATCATGCTGGATATATTTCGGCGTTCATCGTCGACAAGTTTATTCGGACATTTTATATAATCGAGATCTATGAACCCCTGGCTGAGCACAAGCCTCGGCTCAAACCCTTTCATCACATTGACGCAGCCATCGATATTCGGGCATTTATCACATCGATGGGAGGCAGTAGTATATTCATATAATTTCCCTAAACTTTTGTCGACTACAGACTTATCAATTTGATCTGAATGGTCGGTGATGAACTGTTGGACGCCTGGGGACTCCATCACTTCATTCCTTAATTGTTCATATCTTGCTGTTAAGTCCGAAGTATTGAATACTCGCTTCATTGCATTTCCGATTCTCTCCAACTTTATTTCACCCCGCTTGATATTGCATTAAGTTTTTCCTGTAGAAGTCGCTTGCGTTCGTTGTCGATCGATGGTTCATCATTGGAAATCGGTTTCTGTTCTTTTTCTTCATCCTTTTGATGAAACCATTCCGGCACCTTTTCCACTCTAGTCGGCTTTCGGGATGTCGTTTTCTTCTTACTTCCTTCATTTTGCCATTTAATGTACTGATCATGTTCTTTCCGTGAGATTTCTATCGCTTCTCTTGCTGTCGAAATCTTTTTATTCGCCCAATGTGAAGCAATTCTTTCAGCATAGTTTTTCGTGATTTTACCGTCGTTACGGATAATGATATAGTGCAGCAACACATTTACAACCCCAATCTCAAAGCCATGGATAGTTACTAACCGCTCGGCAAGTTCAACATCAACCGGAAGTGGTTCATTACCCGTGTAATCTTTCAACATTTCACGAGGGGCGGTATTTTCCATATAGAAGATGAATTTATCCTCACGCGATTTGGGCTCTTCAAGTGGAGTGTCTGGTTGTTTCGTGAAGACTTTTTCAATCGTTGGCACATTTTGCGAAATGTTCGTCTTATAATAATCGACAGCTGCTTTTCGTACTCTGTTTTCAGGAAGCTTTAAATTTTCGTCTAACGCCATCATGATTACTTTTTGCATATCAATCGGTGTAAGAGAATAAAGAAATGACAATTTCTCTATCAATTCTTTGGGCACTGAAGCAAGGGACGACTTAGGAACCATTTGTTCCGAAAGACCGGAACGTAATAGGTTAAAATCGAAATCAGAATGAGCGATTTGAATACCTTTCGATTCATTTCGGCCTTTTATATCGCCAATTTCATCCGATTGTTCGATTGCCCCTGGACGGATAGGTTTATAAACGTCAAGAAAAGTACGTGAAACTTCTTTATATGAATCATCGAGTAAATTCTCATCCAAAAAACGGTTCCTTAATCCGCGGTACGCTTGCTCCCCAATTTTACTAAAAAGGAAGGTGGATAGAAGCGGATCATCGAAAAATGATTTTGCATCCATCGGTGCTAACAGTTCGTATATGAAGGATCGATCATCACCATCTTGTTTGCAATATGTGCGCAACAAGCCGATTGCTTCGAGTGATATTCTTGCTTCGAAAACTTGTCCTAATGGCATTGTCAATAAATTCATAAGATAATAATGGTTAAACTCATTGTCTTTTTCCCGTTCCGCATCAGCCCAAAAAGACATGAAGAGACTCATTGCTTGTGGGCCGATTAATGGTTGGTAAAATAGTGTGAGGAGTTGCCGGTCATAGTCCGAGAATGGACTTGCCATCTTTAGTTTGAATGTATCTACTGGTTGCAGTTCTTGATAGAGCATTTCGGAACCCCTCCTTATTAGGTATACGCAATAAACGATTTACGCTCAAATCCTAAATAATTTTCAACACATACTACAATATCAAAAATCAATTTCCATCTTTTTTGTTTTGGAGGTTTTTTAGTTCTTCGATGAAAACTGTAATGTCTTTATATTGTCTGTAAACAGAAGCGAATCGTACGTAGGCGACTTCGTCGACATCGGCCAATTTTCCCATCACCATTTCACCGACGTCTTCTGAATTGATCTCAACAACTCCGGAACTTCTTAATTCTTTTTCTATTAAATAAACTATGTTTTTTAATGCTTCTAATTCAACAGGCCTTTTCTCGCAGGCTCTTATTAATCCTCTAAGCAGTTTTTCTCCATTGAATTCTTCCCGTGTGCCGTCTTTTTTTACGACAATCAGTGGCATTTCTTCCACTTTCTCAAAAGTTGTGAACCGAAATGCGCATTTTTCGCATTCACGGCGTCTTCGAATGGATCGATTCTCCTCAGCCGGTCTGGAATCGACTACCCTTGTGCCATTATAATGACAAGCTGGACATATCATTTCGTCTTCCTCCGAATTTCCCTATAGTATATTGATTATAACAGAAGTTTGTCGAAAAAATCGAAGGGGATCCTAAAGAAATAAATAAAGAGAAAAAAGCCGTCCAAGTCAAGCGGGGACTTAGGCGGCTTTTACACATTATCTAATGTTAATTAAGCTTTTAGTGCTTTTGCAACTTTTTGAGTTAATTCGACAACACGTGCAGAATAGCCCCACTCGTTGTCGTACCAAGCAAGAACTTTCACCTTGTGGTCTCCCATTACGATTGTGGACAAACCGTCAATTGTTGCAGATTCAGTTGTTGTATTGAAATCAATAGAAACTAAAGGTTCAGTTGTGAAACGAAGGATTCCTGATAGCGCGCCATTCGCCGCCTCTTTAAATGCCTCATTCACTTCTTCAACCGTTACGTCTCTTTGTACATCTACAACTAAGTCAACTAACGAAACATTTGGTGTTGGAACGCGAAGTGCCATACCATGAATTTTCCCTTCAAGTTCAGGCAATACGAGCGATAATGCTTTTGCAGCGCCTGTCGAAGTCGGGATAATCGATTGTGCACATGCACGTGCACGACGAAGATCCTTATGAGGGTTATCCAAGTTCTTTTGGTCATTTGTATACGCATGTACAGTAGTCATCAAGCCGTTTTCAATGCCAAATGTGTCGTTTAGCACTTTTACAACAGGTGCAAGACAGTTTGTCGTGCAGCTTGCGTTGGAAATAACATCATGCTTCTCGATATCAAGCTTATCGTCATTCACGCCTAAAACGATTGTGATATCTTCATTTTTACCAGGTGCAGTTAAAATGACCTTTTTCGCACCCGCTTCAATATGAAGTGCAGCTTTGTCACGGGAATTGAAAACTCCAGTCGCTTCAATAACGATATCGACACCAAGGTCCTTCCAAGGCAATTTGGATGGATCGCGTTCTGCTATTAATTGGACACGCTTTCCATTAATAACCAGCGCATCTTCCTCAGCAACGACTTCTCCGTCAAACACTCCATGATTTGTATCATACTTAATCAAATGGGCCAAAGTTTCAGCCGGATACGATGCGTTTACTGCAACTACATTCACGTCATCCTGTGTAATAATTTGGCGGAAAACCATACGTCCGATTCTACCAAAACCATTTATCGCTATCGAAGTAGTCATGTAAATTATCCCCCTGCTATATGTTATACTTTTTATATTTTATCCGATAATTAGTATAGCACATTTTACTTAGGTGGAAAGAGTTTGTGAGCCAATTAACAATGTTCCACTTTTCAGAGAATACATTTATGGCAACACGAGCCATTTCGCTAAAATTTCATCAAGCTGGCGTTCAGTTTCTTCTAATGAATCGTTATTATTAATAACAGCGTCCGCCCCTTTTTCCTTTTCAGAAATCGGCAGTTGTGAGTTAATACGTGCATCCGCTTCTTCACCAGTTAAATTATTCCTTGCCATTAAACGGTCCCGTTGGATAGAAGGCGTTGCAGAGACGACAATAATTTTCTCGACATAGGACTGAAGCTTACTTTCAAATAGTAATGGAATATCCATTATGACCGTATTAAACCCTTTTTCGAGCCATGATTCCTTTTGGCGGATCATTTCTTGACGGACAGCCGGATGCATGATTGCATTCAGTTTTTCACGTTTAAGTTGGTCATTGAATATAAGGCTGCCTAACTTTTCACGGTTAAGCCCACCATTCTGATCAATAACCTCTTTTCCAAATGCATCAGCTATCTTTTCCAACACAATACTTCCCGGCTCTACTACCTGCCTTGAAATTTCA